>CAYSLU010000013.1:0-67847 GCA_964431965.1 uncultured Verrucomicrobiota bacterium | reverse complement strand
TGTAGCCGCACGCGTAAGCGTGTGGTGCTGGAACGCCGACGCCCGCGCGCTTACGCGCTCACCACGCGATTCGTCAGCTTCCCGATCCGGTCGATCTCAACGGTCACCTCGTCGCCCGGCTTCAGCCACACGGGGGGCTGGCGGACGAAGCCGACGCCCTGGGGCGTGCCGGTGAGGATCACCGTGCCCGGCAGCAGGGTCGTGTCGCGGCTGATGAAGCTGACGAGCTGAGCCACGCTGAAGATCATGTCGCCGGTCGTGTGGTTCTGCATGACCGTGCCGTTGAGCACGGTGCGGATCGCCAGCTTCTGCGGGTCCGGGATCTCGTCCGCCGTCACCAGCACGGGCCCGAGCGGGCAGAACGTGTCGAAGCTCTTGCCCCGGACCCACTGCCCGCCGCAGAGCGTGCGCTGCCAGGCGCGGGCGGAGATGTCGTTGCCGCACGTGTATCCGAACACGTGCTCGAGCGCACGCGCCTCGGGGATATCGCGCCCCTCGCGGCCGATCACGACGACCAGCTCGCACTCGTAGTCCACCTCGCCCGCGGGATCGCACGCCCGCGGCAGGCGCACGGCATCCTCCGGGCCGACCACCGCCGTGGTCGGCTTCATAAAGATCACGGGATGCTTCGGGATGGGCGCGCCCGACTCCTTCGCGTGCTCGCGGTAGTTGAGGCCGATGCAGAACACGTTCGGCGGCGCGACCGGTGCCAGCCGGCGCGTCACGCGCGCCGGGCGCGCCGTGGCCCGGAAGCCCGAGGCGAAGTCGCCTTCGCACAGCGTCGCCGTCCCGTCGCCCTGCTCCACCCCGGCACACACCTGTCCCCGCTCGTCAACGAATCGTGTCAGTCTCATGGTCGCTCTCCTGATGCCACGGCCTCACGGCCGCGGCTACACCCGATCGCCGCGCCTCGTTCCGCGCCTCGTAGCCGCACGCGTAAGCGTGTGGCCTCAGCCAACCAATCGCCAGAACAACTCCCAATACCCCTCATCATGAACGTCCAGTCGCGGATACCCCACCACCACCGCACCTGAGAAGGGCCATTGCTCCGCACGCTCGACCAGCCCTCCTCGCACCGGATTCTCCAGAACATAATGCGCGACGCCTTGAAACGCACCACGTTCCCGATCTTTCTCACGCAGCACATTATCGTACGGCTGCTTCTGCAGCTCCAGCGGCGCCACCACGCGATCGACCTCCTCGCGCAGGAACGAAATCGCCTTCCGCTGATCGCTCGCCTCCGTTCGCCCCACCCACAACAGGTGCAGGTGATCGGGCATCAGGCAATAGGCCGGACAGGCCAGACTCTGCCGGCTGACGGCATGCACCAGCAACTCCCGAAACCGCGCGTGGAAGAGCGCGTCGAGCCAGCCATCCGCGCACCCTCTCATCGTCATGCTCCAGTGCACGAACGCCCGCCCCTGATACGCTTCGGGCGCGAGCCGCGGCAGATGCCCGTGCCGGCGGTGCTTGGTCTCCTCCATGCCTTCTCCCCCCTGCAGCGGCCACGGCCTCACGGCCGCGGCTACTGTCCCCCGGTCATACCCAACACCACCGTCCCCACGCGCAGCAGCGCGTGGCCGCCACTCCCCGCCACGGCCTCACGGCCGCGGCTACACCCCGCTCTCCGCTCCGTGTAGCCGCGCGCGTGAGCGCGTGGCCTCAGCCACTCCCGCTATGTACTCATTCGCCCCGCTCATGACAACCTCACACCAATCTCCGCGCCGATCACCGCTTGCCCGAACGCGTTGCGGCATGTATGGTTTCACTTGGCGGGCGGATCGTTTCGCCCCACAGGCCCAGCCGGCCAAGGAGCGTACGAATGACGGACAGAAATCGGATCCTGCTCGTGCTGTTTGGGATGGCCATGCTGGCGCTCGCCGCGAGCGGCCTGGCGGCCGCGCCGCAGCCCCCCGTGCCCGCAGCCGCCGCGGCGACCGGCTCCGGCTTCGCGGACATGTTCCAGAAGGGCGGGATCATCATGTACCCGCTCGCCGCCATGTCCATCCTGGGCCTCGCGCTGATCATCTACTACGCGTTCGCCCTCCGCGAGGAACAGGTCGTGCCCGGCATGCTGCGCCGCGAGGTCCTCCAGCGGATCCGGGCTGGACAGTTCGACGAGGCCCGGTCCGCCTGCTCGGACAAGCCCTCGCCGCTCGGCGAAATCACGCTCGTGGCGCTCGACCACATCGCCTCCGCGCCCCGGCTCGACGCCAGCCTCCTCAAGGACATCATCGAAGGAGAGGGCTCGCGCCAGGCGGCGTCCATCCAGGGCCAGACCCAGTACATCGTCGATGTCGCCGTCATCTCGCCGATGCTCGGGCTGCTCGGAACCGTGTTCGGAATGATGCGCGCGTTCAACGTCGTCGCGTTCGACCTCGCCAAGGCCAAGCCCCAGCTGCTGGCGGGCGGCGTCGCCGAGGCGCTCATCACCACCGCCGCCGGGCTCATCATCGGCATCCCGGCCATGATGTTCTACGCCTACTTCCGCGGCCGCTCGTCCCAGCTCGTTTCGCAGCTGGAAAGCGCGTCGAGCGAGATCATGAACGCGCTGGTGCAGGCGAGGGCGAAGTGAACTTCCGCGGCAAGTACAAGCCCGAGCCCCTCGGGTTCCAGATCGCGCCGATGATCGACATCGTCTTCCTCCTGCTCTGCTTCTTCGTCACCAGCCAGGTCTTCACGCAGTGGGAAGCCGAGCTCGATGTCACCCTCCCCACCGCCCGCACGGCGGACATCTCGCAGCGCCTTCCGGGCGAGATCATCCTCAACATCCTCCAGAACGGCGACGTCGTCGTCTACGGCAAGAGCATGGACCGCACGGCGCTGGCCGACCTGCTCCAGCGCGTGGTCGAGCTCTTCCCCGGCCAGCCGGTCCTGATCCGCGCCGACCAGCAGACGGCCTACAAGCACGTGATCGACGTGCTCGACCTCTGCCGCCAGGCGAATATCTGGAACATCTCGTTCGCCGCGCTGACCGCGGAGCGGCCGACGGCGCCATGAGCAGACTCCGCCCGAGCGCCCGGGAGGCATCCGTGTCAACCGCCCGCCACATCCGGCTCTCCGCGAGCGCCGCCCGGCGCCTGGCCGCGATCGCCCTCTGCGCGCTGGCGCTCGCCCCGCCCGCGGCCGGGCTGCAGGCCGACGACCGGCTGCAGTTCGCCGACGCGCTCTACTCCCGGGCGATGTACGACATGGCGATCCGCGAGTACGAGGCCTTCCTGCGCGACTTCCCCGACACCCCGAAGGCCGATTCGGTGCTCTTCCGGATCGCCGAGAGCCAGCGGCTCACCGGCAGCCCCACCGCGGCCGAGCGGGCCTACGCCCGCGTGGTCGGCGAGCATCCGAAGAGCCCGTTCCGCTTCCGCGCGGCCTTCCGCCTGGCGGAGCTCCAGCGCGACGGCGATCGCGCAGCCGAGTCCGTCGCCACCCTCCGGGCGCTCCTCAAGGACGGGCCGCCGCCCGACCTCGCGGCGGCCGCGCGCTGCGCGCTCGGGGATGGCGCGCTGCGCCGGGGCGACCGCGACGAAGCCGCCGCGATGTTCGAGGCCGTCGTCCGCGATCCCGCCGCGGCGGAATACCAGCCGGCCGCCCAACTGGCCCTGGCCGGGATACTCGCGCAGAGCGATCCCGCCAGCGCGCGGGCGGCCGAGCTCTACGCCGCCGCCGCCACCGCGCCCGGCACCAACCGCGTCGCGGCCGAGGCGCTCTTCCAGCTGGGAGAGCTCCGCTTCCGGCGCAAGGAGTTCGCCCTCAGCGCTCAGGCGTACGGCCAGCTCTTCACGCGCCACCCGGGCGACCGCCGCGTGCCTGAGGCCCGACTCCAGGCCGCATGGGCCGACTTCTACGCGGGGCTGTACGCGGACTGCCTGCGCCGATGCTCGACCGCCGTAACCAACGCCTCCGCCGGCGCCGACCGGCCCGACTGGCTGTACCTGCAGGCGAACGCCCGGCGCCAGCTCATGGACGACGAAGCCGCCGTCCGCGCGTATGCCGCGCTGCTCGACGAGTACCCGCAGCACCGGCTGGCCCCCTACGCCGCCTACGAGCAGGCGGCCGCGCTGTTCCGGCTCGGACGCTTCGCGGACGCCGCCCGCTCCGCCCGTCCGCTGGTCTCCGGGCCCGGCGTGCTCCAGCGCGATGTCTACTGGCTGCTGGCCGAGTCGTACGCCGCCGTCAAGCAGCCGGACGACGCGACCCAGTTCTACCGGCTGTTCGCGGATCAGTTCCCCTCCGACCCCCTCGCGCCCGACGCCCGGTTCCGCCTGGCCCGCCTGCTTCAGGAGCGCGGCGACCCCGGCCAGGCCGCCGCGCTGTACGAGGCCGCGGCCGGGACCAACTCAACCGACCTCGCGGCGCAGGCGCTGTTCGCCGCGGCCGCCTGCCTGGCGCGCGCGCAGCGCCACGAGTCGGCCGTGCGCAACTGGGGGCTCGTGGCCCAGCGCTTCCCGCGGGGCCCCTACACCGAGGAATCCCTCTATCAGAAGGGGATGACCGAGGCCTTCATGCGGCGCGATGCGGACGCAATCGCCACGCTGCGCGACCTGCTGGCCCGCTACCCGGCCACCGGCCACGCCGCCGATGCCAACCATTGGATCGGCACGCTGCTCCTCGAGACCGGGCGCCCGGCGGACGCCGAGCCGGCCCTCCGCGCCGCCCTCGCCGCCCAGCCGCCCCCCGAGCTCACGCAGAAGATCCGCCTGCGGCTGGCCAGCGCCCTGCAGAAGCTGGGCCAGCCCGACGAGGCCGCCGGCTTGCTCCAGGAGCTGGTGGACTCGCCAGCCCGGCCCGAGCTGAGGCCGGAGCTCATGGAGTGGCTCGCCGAGTACCGGATCCAGCGCCGCGAGTTCGACCGGGCCGTCGCTCCGGCCCGCCTCGTCGCCGCCGCCACCAACAACCCGTCCTGGCAGCAGATCGGCTGGTCGCTCGCCGGACGCGCCTACCTGGGCCAGGGCCGCCCGGCCGACGCCGAGCAGGCGTTCACCCGTGCCCTCTCCGCCAAGGCCACCACCCCCTATGGCGCCGAGGCCGCGCTCCGGCTCGGCGAAATCGCCATCGCGCGCACCAACCACGCCGCCGCGGTCCGCTACCTCGAGCAGGCCGCCCAGCTCGCGTCGGACGATCGCACCCTCGGCATCCGCGTGCAGGCGTATGCCGCGCTCGGCCGCTCCGCGCGGGCCCGAGGCGACGCGGAAGCCGCGGCCCGCTATTTCCTGGCCGTGGCGCTGCTCTTCGACGACCCGGAGCTCGTGCCCGAATGCCTCCGGGCAGCGGCTGACGCATTCGACCGGCTGGGCCGGGCGGCCGATCACGACAAGGCGCTCGCGGAGCTCAAGCGCCGCTACCCGGAAAGCCGGTGGAACCCGTGAACACCGAGCTGTCCTGGATCGAGCGGCGACTGAGGCGGCGGCGTGATTCTTACGCCGCCATCGCGATCGTCGGGTCGCTGATCATCCACGCCTTTCTCATTTACCGCTTCCCCAGTCTCTCGTTCGGCACCGTGGCGCAGGCGATCCGGCAGCGCCAGTCCCCGGCCACCCGTGTCGAGCGGATCGAGCGAGGCGCTGAAAGCCTGGACTTCAGCCGCCCCGAGCGGCTGCGACCCGAGGCGCCCGACACCCAGCCCGGCCTGCCCGGCGAGGCGGGCGCCGCCCGGGCCGCGCCCGCCGAGTCGCTCTTCGAGCCCCGCATCCTCCCGGCCGAAGCGCGGGCGGGCGAGACCACGGCGAAGGCGGCGCCGGTTCAGCCCGGCCCCCGCGCCGACATGGACCCGCACCTCGACATCCTGAGGATGAGCCACCCGTCGATCCCCGACGCCGCCTCGGCCCTCCCGCGGACCTTCGTCGCGGACATTACCCGCACGTCCCGGGCCGCCGACTTCGTGCCGCCCGCGGACCGCGGGTCGGCGCTCCCGCTGCCGCCGGGTGCCCGCGACGACTTTGCCCGCCCGGGCTCCCCGTCCGGCACGCTCGACGCCGTGTCCGCGCCCGGGCCGCGCGTCGGCCGGCCGGGCCGCCCCCCGCGCCCCGCGGACAACATCGAGCGCCAGCCGCCCGAGGCGCTTCGCGAGACCGCCGAGTCGGTCACCGGCGCGCGGCCGCTCGAGCGCCTGCTGCGCGTCGACGTGCGCACCTACAGCACGATCCGCGACCTCGCGCACGTGTACGTCGAGATCGGAATCTCCCGGGAGTCGGACGGCATCCCCGCGATCCCAAAGGATATCGTCTTCGTGCAGGACTGCTCGGCCAGCATGACCGAGCAGCGCCTGCACTTCTGCCGCGACGGGCTGGCCCGCGCGCTCGCGTCGGTGCAGCCCGGCGACCGGTTCAACGTGCTCGGCTTCCGGGAGACCGTCGAGCCATGCTTCCCCGGCTGGGCCACCAACAGCGCCGGCGCCATCGCGGCCGCGGCGCAGTTCATCTCCGGCCTGAAGTCCTCCGGCAACACGGACATCTACCGCTCGCTCGGCGAGCTTCTGCGGATGCCTCGTACCCCGGGGCGCCCGCTGATCGCCGTGGTCGTGAGCGACGGCGTCCCGACCGTGGGCCTGACGAGCAGCCCGCGGATCATCGGCGAGTTCAGCCGGGAGAGCGACGGCGCCATCTCGATCTTCACGCTGGGCACGGCCCGCACGGCCAACGGATACCTGCTGGACCTGCTCAGCCGCCTCAACCGCGGCGACTCCGAGGTCATCACGCGCGGCCGATGGGAGCTTCCGGAGGCGATCGCCGGCCGGGCGGCAGAGGTGGCCCGGCCGGTGCTCACGGACCTCCGGTTCGGCTTCCCCCGCTCGGTGCCCTGCGAGGTTTACCCGGCGCTCCCCGCCAACCTCTACCTGGACCGCCCGCTGGTGCTCTACGGACGCATCCCGCGCGGACAGAAGCGGCTCGTGTTCCACGCCGCGGGCCGGGCGGGCGACCGCGCCGGCGACATGCTGTTCGACGTGGATCTGGCCGCCGCGCCGGAGGCCGGCGAGGACCTGCGCGAGCGCTGGGCCTGGCAGAAGGTCTACTACCTCTACGGCCAGTACATCCGGACCCGCGACGATCGCATCCGCGACGAACTGGACGCGGTGGCCCGGGCCTTCGGCGTCCACCCGCCCTACCCCATCGCCGGACCGTGAGGGCGGGGCTTGCAGCGGCCGCGCACGAGCCACGTTCGCCGGCGCGCCATGCGTGCCCTCCGAGAGAGCCGCCGCCTCGTCCCGTTTGCGCGCATTGCAAACTTGGTGCGGGTGTCGATTCGGGTATACTCTGGACTTGCCGGCCGGACGCTGGGGGACGTGCGCCGCCCCGTCCGGCGGGCTGAAGACCGACTTGCAGGAGGTGCCGCCATGCCGCTCGTAAAGATCCTGACGTCAGCCACTGTCGATCCCGAACGCCGCGACTCCCTCTGCGGCGACGTGTATCGAGCCATCACGGAGGTCACCGGCAAGCCTGAGCGCTACACCATGGTGACGGTCGAGACCGGCTGCGTGCTGCTGGGCGGCAAGGCCGGACCGGGGGCATTCGTCGATGTGCGCTCGATCGGCGGTCTCACTGCGGACGCCAACCAGAAGCTCGCCGAGCGGATCTGCCGAACCCTCAAGGAAGTGCTCGGCGTCCCGCCCGACCGCGTCTACATCAACTTCATCGAAATCGCCGCCGCGAACTGGGGACACAACGGCGGAACGTTCGGCTGACGATCCGGACTCCGGACGTCGCTCCTACAACCGGGACGGCTTGCGGCCGGCCGCGAGGAACACCGGGTAGACACGGGGATGGCCGTCGCAGCCGGGCTTCTCGATGCGGTGCACGGTGACGGCGGTCACGCGTACCAGGCCGGCGGCGCGCAGGTACTCCCGCACGATCCGGCGCTCGAATCCGAAGTGATGGATTCCCTCCGGATCGTCGTGAAACGTTCCGTCCTCGGCGTCCAGATCCGCCACCGCGAGCCACCCGCCGGGCTTGAGTACCGCCGCCAGCCGACGCAGGACCCGCCGCGCATCCCGCACGTGATGGAGCGTCATGGAGCTCACGACCGCGTCGAACCCTCGCTCGGCCAGAGGCCCGGCCTCGGCATCCCCGAAGCAGACGTCCACGTTCCCGATCCCGCCCAGGCGAACCTTACCGGCCAGCACCTTCAGCATGCCCTCGGACCGATCCACCGCGGTCACGGGTCCGACCTGCGGCAGCAGGGCCAAGGCCAGCAGGCCGGTGCCGCTTCCGTAGTCGAGGACGCGCATGCCGGCCGAGAGCGGAATCCGCCGGCGAATGGCGTCCGCCACCGCTCCCGCGACGCGCACGCGCCCCGGGTTCGAATCCCACTCGGCCGCCATCCGGTCAAACCGCGATCCGCCCGCCGATGCGCGCGGCGCGCTCATGCTCCCTCCCGCGGATCCGGCTCGGGCTCCAGCACGGCCACGATGTCGGCCGGCGCCACCCGGAACGCCGCGCCCAGCCCCTCGTAGAACCCGTGGCGCTCGATGAGGTGGATGTTCAAGTCGGAATACGTGAGCTCGCGTCCGGTGCGCCGGTTCCGCGCTACGACGAAGGTCTTCTCGTGGAGCCCGCAGTCGCCGAACGGACACGGGAGGCGCCCGCGGGCGGCATCGACCCGCACCTCGAGGTGCTCGCCCACCTCGATCGGCTCGCCCAGCCCGGCGGCGGCCGCGTCGCGCAGAGCGCGCATCCGCGCGGCCAGCGCCTGGTGCGAGAACCCGAGGCGCTTCACATCCCCCGCATCGGCATCCAGGATCTCGGACAGCCGCCGGGTGTCAGCCCCCAGGAAACCGTCGCGCGTGATGGCGCCAGGCCGCATGGCGGCCTCGATGCGATCATAGACCGGGCTCTGCTTCACGGGTCCACCTCCGCCCTTTCCATCACGCGAACTTGTCGAAGAAGATCCGGCTTCCGGGCAGCCCCTTGGCCTTCAGGATCTCCACGCAGGCATCGATCATCAGGGGGCTGCCGCACAGGTAGGCCTCCGCATCCGCGCCGGCGGGCACCTCGCGATCCACGATGACCGTGACCCGCCCCTTCTCGCCGTTCCACTGGTCCTCCGGCTGGCTGCGGCTCAGCGTGGGGATGAACCGGAAGTCCGGGATCGTCCGCTCCAGCTCCCGCATCTCGTCCACCAGATACAGGTCGCGGCGCGAGCGGACCCCGTAGTAGTAGCGGGCCTTCCGCGGGTTGCGCGTGGCCGCCATGTGCAGCAGCATGCTCCGGATCGGCGCCATGCCCGACCCGCCGGCCACGAAGACGATCTCGCGCTGCGTGTCCTGCAGGCGGAAGTCGCCGTACGGGCCGTTGATGACCGCCGGCATGCCCACCCTCAGGTGCTGGTGCACGTAGGTCGTGCAGATCCCGTTCGGCACATACCGGACCTGAAGCTCGATCTCGCCGCGGTTCCGGGCGTCCGACGAGATGGAGTAGGCGCGATAGACCGGCTCGTCAGTCAGGTCATAGGGCGGCACCTCGAACTGGACGAACTGGCCGGGGACGAACTCCATCTCCGGGGGGTCCTCCAGGCGGAGCCGGACTTCCTTGATGTCGTGCGTGAGGTCGCGGATCTCGGTGACGACGGTGCGGTACTGGCGGACGCTGAGCAGCTCCTCGGGAATCTCAATGCGCAGCGGGCGCTTCACCTTGACCTGACAGCATAGGCGGACCTTCCGGGCCACCTCGTCCTTGCTCAGCCACGGCAGCTCCGTCGCGACCGGCTCGCCTCCGTCCGGGATGCTCAGCTTGCACAGCCCGCACGAGCCGCGCCCGCCGCAGGCCGAGGGGATGAAGATCCCGTGATCCCGGAGCGCCCCGAGCAGGGGCCGGCCGCCCGTCACGGTCAGGTCCCGCTTGCCGTTGACCGTCAGGCGGATCTCGCCGTAGTTGCCGACGGTCGCCTCGGCGATCAGGATCGCGACGGTCAGCCCCGCCGTGATGGCGCACATCGCGCCCACCGCGATCAACAGGGCCGTCAGCATGCGCACGCCCCCCCGCGGCTCACTGGCCACCCCCACTCAGCATGCCGTTGAAGCCGACGAAGGCCAGCGACATGATGCCCGCGATGATGAGGGCAATGCCCGCCCCCTCCAGGCCCTTCGGAATCCGGGCGGCGGCCAGCTTCTGCCGGATGCCCGCCATCGCGATGATCGCCACCGCCCACCCGATCCCGCCGCCCAGCCCGTAGGCGAACGACTCGGCCAGCGTGTACTCGCGGATGATCATGAACAGCGCCGCGCCCAGCACGGCGCAGTTGACCGTGATGAGCGGCAGGAAGATCCCCAGCGCGGCGTACAAGGCGTCCGACACGCGCTCGATGATCATCTCCACCACCTGCACGAACCCGGCGATCACCACGATGAACACGATGAACCGCAGGTAGTCCAGATGCAGCGGGACCAGCACGTAGGTGTAGACGAGCCAGTTCAGGACGTTCGTCGCGGTCATCACCAGCACCACGGCGGCCCCCAGCCCCACGGAGGTCTTCACCTCCCGCGACACAGCGAGGAACGAGCACATCCCCAGGTAGTTCGTGAGCAGGATGTTGCCCGTGAAGATCGCCGCGAAAAAGATGGTCAGACACCCTGCAAACTCGCTCATCGCCGCCCTCTCACGCGCCGGCCGGCTGCCCGCCGGCGGCCGCCTTCGGTTTCAGCCAGTACACGCGGATGATCCAGATCAGCACTGCCAGCATAAAGAACGCGCCCGGCGCCATGACCATGATCGACCAGTTCACCCACCCCGCCGCCATCACGCGGAACCCCAGGATCGTCCCGGAGCCCAGCAGCTCCCGCAGCACCGAGATCAGCAGCAGGATGTACGAATAGCCAAGCCCCGCCGACAGCCCGTCCACAAAGGACAGGAAGGGCGGATTGCTCAGCGCAAACGCCTCGGTTCGCCCCATCACGATGCAGTTGGTGATGATCAGCCCCACGTACGGCCCGAGCTGGCGCGAGATGTCCGGGTAGAAGGCGCGAAGCACGAGGTCCACGACGATCACGTACGCGGCGATGATCAGCACCTCGACCATCATGCGGATGCGCGACGGGATCCAGCGCCGCAGCGCGGACACCGTCAGATTCGACAGCGCCGTCGTGTAGATGAGCCCCACGCACATGACGATCGTGTTCAGGACCACGTTCGTCACGGCCAGCGTCGAGCAGATCCCCAGGATCTGAACAAAGACCGGGTTGTTCGCCCCCATGTTGTCGAGGAATACCCGCCGCACCTTGGATTGTGCCATGTCGCCCTCCCCGCGCCGGCCTCAGCGGCCGAGCGCGGCCGCCGCCCCGGCCCGGGTCCGATTCAGAATGCCCTGTACCGCCCGGCTCGTGATCGTCGCGCCCGTAATCGCGTCCACCTCGCCCGCCGCCCGGGAGCGGGTGCCCTCGGGCCGCAGCGTGAGCGGAGCCTGCCGACCCCGGAACTGCTCCTTGTACCACGCCTCGTCGATGCGCGCCCCGAGCCCCGGCGTCTCCTGCTGCTCGGTGAAGGTCACGCCCGTGAACCGCTCGAGCGCGGCGTCCAGGCCGGCCGCGGCCCGGATTGTCCCCCACAGCCCCGCGCCGCTGCGCACGAACACATACCCCTGCGTCGCGCCCGTCGCCTCGTCCACCACCGCGAACGCCGGCTCCCGGGGATTCGCCGCGTCCAGCGGGCGCGCGTGCGCCTCGTACCACCGCTCGATCCCCGCCGCATCGGCGGGAGGCTGAACCCCGGCCGCCGCCATCACGGCCCGCTTCAGGAACAGCTTCTCATTCCGCTCGACCTGCTCGGCCGTCAGCAGCTGCAGCCCGGCGATCAGGCCGGTGATGACCAGCGTCACCAGCGTCATGAACCCCAGGGTGTAGGCCCGCTCCCGCGCTATGGATCGATCCGCCATGTCACCCCGCCCGCCGCCGCTCAAGCCGGCTTGGCCGCGGTCCCCGCCTTCGCCTTCGCCTGCCGCAGCCGGATCGTGTAGTCCGTGATCGGCGCGAACATGTTCGCGAGCAGGACCGCGAACATCGTCCCTGCCGGCCACACCGAGTAGATCGTGATCAGGCACGACATCAGCCCGATGAAGGCCCCGTACATCCACTGGCCCGGCTTGGTCTGCGAGGCCGACACCGGGTCGGTGGCATAGAAGAACGCGCCGACGACGAAGCTGCCGGCCAGCACGGCATGCAGCGGATCGGCCGCGGCCGGAACCTTCGCCAGCCACAGCGCCGCCTGCGGCAGAAGGAAGCCCGCGAAGCACGACGCGACGATCCGGTAGTTGGCCGTCTTCGTCCACAGCAGGTAGATCCCGCCCAGCAGCGCCAGCAGCGCGCTGCTCCCCCCGATCGTGCCGGAGGCCGTCCCGACGAAGAGCGGCCACAGGTCGAACAGCTCGCCCTGCTTGAGGCGCATGCCGGGCGTGGCGCTTGTGATCGCGTCCGACGCCCACGCGCCGAACCCGCCGATCGTCCCGCCGACGGGCTCGGACCACATCGCGGTCATCTGCAGCCCGAAGCTGATGTACAGGAACGCCCGCCCCGTCAGCGCCGGGTTGAACACGTTCCGCCCGAATCCCCCGAACACCATCTTGCCGAACACCACCGCAAACACGATCCCCACAACGGCCATCCAGACCGGAATGGTCGGCGGCAGCGAGAACGTGAACAGCGTGGCCGTGACGAAGACGGCTGAGGTGACCGGCTCCTTCCACTGGCGTGTGAACAGGTACTCCGACACGTACGCGACGGCGTTCACCACGACGAGCAGCATCAGAACCCGCCAGCCGAAAAAGTACACGGCCCCCGCCGCGAGCGGGATGCTCGCCTGCAGAACCCGCACCATCGGCGGCTGCCATCGGATGTAGGCGGACAACGGCGGCATCAGTCCCTCCACGTGAGCTAAAAGCTTACCCGAAGAGTCGGCCTTTTTGAAATCCGATTCGACCGGACGCGATGCCCTGCGCCACGGAAGCAGCAGGGATGCGCCGTCGCGAGGGGTGACGGCGTCCAACTCCGGCGGGCGCCTCCTGCCGGAAGACGTCATCCGGATGACCAATCCCGCGCCGGCCGCTCACAGCTGGGCGATGGCCCAGTCGATCGCCCAGGCGGCTTCCAGGGGCGAGTCGTGGTGGCCGCCCGGCTGCTCCTCGTACCGGAACGTCGCGCGGCCCGACATCCGGCGGGCCAGCTCGCGCGCGGGCTCCACCGGGATCACGGCGTCGGCTGAGCCGTGTACCACGACCACGGGCATGGTCAGCCGGTCGCACCGTCGCAGCGCCGAGTGCGCCGCGTAGACGTCCGGGCGCGCGACTGGGTCGCCGCCGTAGGACTCGCAGATGGCGTCCGCGATCTCGCGGATCACGCCCGTGTTCCGCTCGCGGCACCAGGCGTAGTAAGAGGCAACGTCCACGGCCGGGCACAGCGCCCCCACGGCCTGCGCGTCATCGGGGTGCAACACCGCGTAGGCCAGGTTTCCGGTCCCGCCCATCGACCCGCTGAAGAGCAGGAACCGTCGCGCCCCGAACTCGCGGCGCACGGCCTCCAGTAGCGCGTGCAGGTCGTGGGCCGCGGCTGGCGCCATCCAGGCATTCCCCCGCAGATTGGGCGACAGCACGCCGAGCCCGGCCGCGCGGTACTTCGGAAGCCAGAGGCGGTTGATGTCCGGGCGCGTGTGCAGCTGGTCGCCCGTCGACCCGTGCCCATGAAGGTGAACCACCCACCGCGCGGGATCCCGGCCCGGCCAGGCCAAGGCCCAGTCCCTCCGGCCGTCCAGCCCGCTCGTGTAGTCGATGCGCTGCAGTCCTGCCGGCGCCCAGGGAGATTCCTCGGGCCCGATCGCCAGCTCGCGAAGTCCGGGTGCGGTCATGTGTCCCCTCGCGCGGAAGCATCGCTCACTGGAACTGCTTGATGAAATCGCCGAACCGGGCCTTCAGCTGCTCCAGCTCGTCCTGCAGCGCGGCCACGCGGCTCTCCAACGCGCCCAGGCGCTCGTTCTCGGCCATGACCGCCACCCGCGCCGGCTCCGGCGCCGGCAGCGCCGCGCCGGCCGCGGACTCCGCCGGTACGCCGCCACACAGGAGGTGCAGGTAACGCTCCTCCCGCTGGCCCGGCTGGCGGGGCATCCGAGCCGCCAGCGCGCCCGCCTCGCGGCTCGCCAGCTCCTGCAGCGTCGCCTGCGCGGCCGCCACGTCCGCGAACGCCGCCATCCGACCCGCGCGAAGTCGCAGCTCGGCCGCCGTCTGCGCGCCGCGCAACATGAGTTCGCACAGGACGGCCACCTGCGGCGGCGTCAGCAGGATCACGTCCGTCAGGCTGTGCCGGTACTTCGGGACCCGGCTTCCGGCCAGCGCCACCGACCAGGCCAGCTTGCGGTCGCGCAACCCGTCCAGCGCGCGGACAACATCCGACTCCCCGACCTGCATCACGGGATCGCGGTTCGACTTCTGGTTGCAGGCGGCGGTCAGCGCGCCCAGCGTGAGCGGGTAGTACTCCGGCGTCGTGATCGACTTCTCCACCAGGCACGCCAGCACTCGGGCTTCAACCGGATTGAGCGTCAGGTCCATGGCGCCACTCCCGCTGTCCGTCACGGCCGCACGCGTCGAACGATGAAGCCGCCGGACTTCTCGTCGCGCTCGAGCTTCACCAGCCCGCGCGCCTCAACCTCCTCGAGGAGCAGTCCGAACGTCCGGAACCCATACGCGGACTCGCTGAAGCCCGGCCTGCGGCGCTTCAGGGTCTGCTTGATCATCGAGCCCCAGATCTTCTCCCCCTCCCCGCGCTCCTCGACCAGCGCGTCGTAGGTTTCGAGGATCAGGTTCAGCGCGTCGTCCTTCGAGTCCGCCGATGGCGCGGCCGGCTTCTCGGCCTCGCCCGCCGCCGCGGAGCGGCTCCGCCCGGAGGCGGACCGGGGGGCCGGCGCGCGGGCCGGCTGCGCGCGCACCAGGTCGTCGTAGTGGATGAACTCATCGCAGTTCGCGATGAGCAGGTCGGACGTCGAATTCCGCACCCCCACGCCGATCACCGTCTTGTCGTTCTCGCGCAGCTTGCTCACCAGCGGCGAAAAGTCCGAGTCGCCGCTGACGATCACGAAGGTGTCCACGTGCCCCTTCGTGTAGCACAGGTCGAGCGCGTCCACGACCATCCGGATGTCCGCGGAGTTCTTGCCCGACTGCCGCAGGTGCGGGATCTCGATGAGCTCGAACGACGCCTCGTGCATCGAGGGCCGGAACTCCTTGTAGCGGCTCCAGTCGCAGTAGGCCTTCTTCACCACGATGTTGCCCTTGAGGAGCAGGCGCTCGAGCACCTTGTCGATGTCGAACTTGGCGTAGTTGGCGTCCCGCACGCCCAGCGCGATATTCTCGAAGTCGCAGAACACCGCCATGTTTCTCGTCTCGGACTGATGGCTCATCGTGGATCTCCAACACCGGCACGGCGCCGATTTGCCGTCACTCTACAAGCCGTGCGCCGAGGCGTCGACATCCTTTTGGCACGACGCCGATCGTTGTCCGTCGAGCTGTCTCGTATCCCCACCACTCCTCAAAGGACAAGACGCCGACGTCATGCCGCCGGCCGCCCGGCCGTGCAGTCGCGCCCGCGCCACGCGAACCAGAGCGTGCCCAGCACGCCGAAACCGAACGCGACCTTCAGGTTCAGCTCCGGCGACACGCGCCACAGCAGGGCGCCGCCGAAGGCCGCGAACGCGACGAGCACGTCGCGGATGAGGTAGTAGAGACCGAACATCGCCGCCTTGCGCCCCTCCGGCGCCAGATCCATGATCAGCGCCTTGCGCGTCGGCTCGCCGAACTCCTTGAGCCCGCGCAGCACGAACGCCGCCGCCAGGGGGGCCAGCGAGTGCGCCTGCAGCAGCGCCAGGGGGAAGCAGGTGAAGAACGCGAAGGTGATCAGCACGAACGGCTTCTTTCCGAAGCGGTCCGCCATGTACGCCACGGGCACATACACCAGGACGGCCGTGACGTTCTCGAGGGCGGACAGCCAGCCGAAGGCCAGCTCCGACACGGGGCTCGCGATGTACCGCGTAGCCCAGATGACCACGAACGCATCCGGGATGCGCTCGCAGAAGCGGATCAGGATGTCCGACCACAGCAGGTTCCTCAGGCCGGCCGGCATCTCGCGCCACAGCCGCAGCGGATTCGCCTCGGCCGTCCGGTCGCCCTTCGGATCCTCGGCGATCATCACCTGCTGCAGCACGGAAGCCGCCAGTGCGAGGCCCAGCGCCAGGATGAACGCCGCGCGCACGCCCTGCTCGACGCCCCAGGCCGCGATGCACGCTCCGCCGACGACGGGCCCCAGCATCTTCGGCACGCGCCGGACCAGCGCCAGCATCGATACGCCCATGGTGCGCCGGTTCTTCGGCACGATCCGGGCGAGCAGGTCCATCGTGGCCGGAAGCGAGATGGCCGACCACGAGATGAAGAGGGCCGCGCCAATCAGGACCGCCCACCAGGACCGGATCAGGATGACGCACAGGTAGCCGGCCATCGACAGGGCATTGAAGAACAGGAGCGCGCGCTTCGTGCCCAGCCGGTCGCTCAAGTAGCCGCCCGGGAAGGAGTAGAGCGCGGACAGCAGGTCGTCCATCCCCGCTAGGAGCCCGATCGCCAGAACGGCGGTCGATGCCTGCGCCAGCTGCTGCAGATACAGCGGCAAGAAGCGCTCGGCCATGTGCTCGCCCATGCCGACGAGCACGATCATGCCGACCAGCCCGAGCATGCTGCGCCGCCGCTCGGGAGACGCATGCCGGTGATCCGCCCCGCCCGATGTCGGTTTCATAGGCCCTTCCGATGCCCCCGGTCAGAGACCCGAAAGACGCGCTCGGCCGATCCGCGCGGCTGCACCCGGTCCCGGATTGGATGCAGGCTAGTCCGGCCGACTACCGGACGCAACCGGGAAAGCGGGCCCCGGCGGCAAGGGATGGCGGCCATCCCGTGCGCGCCGGCCCGGGGCGGCCGCCGCGTCGCGCGGGGCCCGCATCAGAACGCGTATTCGGCGCTGAGGACGAAGTTGCGGCCGGTCTCGTTGACGCCGGATCCGTGGATCCGGTAGTCGACGTCCGCCACGTTCTCGCATGCGACCGCCAGGCGGAGATCCTTGGAGACGTCCCAGCCGGCGCGCACCTCGCACACCGTGTAGCCCGGCGTGCCGCCGGACGGGATGCGCTGCGTGTCGGCGACGTCGCCCGGCGACAGTCGGGTCTGCTTGACCGCCGCCGTGCACTCCCCCTGCAGCCAGAAGCCGCGAACCAGATCCCACCGCAGCCCCAGCGTCCCCGCGGGGGGCATCAGGCGGTCGATCGGCTCCCGGGACAGGTCCGGCGAGGAGGTGGCGTAGGTGTCCACGTCGCCCCGCGCCCACGAGGCGGAGCCGAACACGGCCAAATCCTCGACGATCCGGTACCGCCCCTCTGCTTCCACTCCATGAACATAGCCGTTCCCGGAGTTCTTCTTGGTCACCTCGGTCGCGCCGTCCACCGTGCGGCCGGTCGGGACCCGCACGATCATGTCCCGGATGTCGGTGTAGTAGTAGGCCGCCTGCGCCTGCCACCGGCCGGCCAGTCCCTTGAGGCCCGTCTCGTACGTCACATACCGCTCCGGGTCCAGGTCGGGCGCCGGCGTCTCGAGCTCGCCCGAGCGGGCGATGTCAAAGCGCGTCAGATCGGAGAGATTGGGCGCGCGGTAGCCCTGGGACGCCCCCGCGAAGGCGTGCCAGAGCTGCTGCTCGTCAAGCGCGACGAGCAGGCGGGCGCTGCCGACCACGGTGTCCCAGTCGCCGTCCACGGGCATGGCCTTCCCGGTCAGTGGATCCGCCGCCTGCTCGGTGTCGGCTGCTGCGTAGGTGTAGCGGAGGCCGGGCACGAAGCTGACGCGGCCGCCCAGCGGCACCGTGTCCTCCACGAAGGCGCCGAGCGTGTCGTAGGTGGCGTCGTCCGCCACGGGCCCCTGCACGGCCCGGCTCTTCACGGACCCGTCGGCCGCGTACTTGAGCCCAACCGAGTCGACGCCGTCGTGGTAGTACTCGGCGCCGTACACCCAGTTGCCGAGGCTGCTCGGGCTCTCGAACTGAATGAACGAGCCGACGGTGTTCACGGAGAACGCCTGGCTGTCGGCGGCCCCGTCCTTTCGCACCCGGTACTGGTCCTCGTCCTGTACCTGGTGCGAGACGCCCACTTTCATGCGATCTGCAAACGAGCCGAGGTCGCCGACGTCATACTGCGCATACGTCAGGTGGCGCGTCTGGTCGAGGATGCGCTGCTGGTCCGAGCCCGGCTTCGCGCCCCGCCACCAGGTCCCGTACGCCGTCGAGTGCGCGCGCCAGACGTCGTCCTGATCGGCGGACTGATGCGCCACGGTCAGCATCGACCGCCGGTCGGGGCGGTAGGCGACCTTCGCGTCCCAATCCAGCTCGCTGTAGCCGGTCTTGGGCTGCTCGCCGACCGTTCCGCCCGCGCGAACGTTGCCAAAGTCCTTCCACGATATCCCGGCCACCGCGCCCGCTTTCTGCCCGGACGCCGCGCTGGCTTCCGCACGCGCAACCGTCGAGCGATCGGCCGTGGCCCCGCGATAGTAAAGCCGGCGCCGGCACAGGAATCCATCGCCGAACTCCGGGCTGGCGGTCAGCGCGTTCGCGGCCCCGCCGATGGCGTCACTGCCGTAGAGAACCGACGCCGGGCCCTTGACGAGTTCGATCCCCTTGAGGCTAAGCGGATCGACCGTGCTCCAGTACTGGTTCGGGCCGTCCCGGAAGACCGAGTTGTTGAGCCGGACGCCGTCGATGAGGAAGAGGGTGCGGAAGCCGGTGAATCCGCGCAGGTAGGGAGAGCCCTGGCCCTGGGCCGTCTTCTGGACCATGACGCCGGGGACTCCCTTCAGCGCCTCAGGCACCGTCCGCGCCGCCCGGTCGATCCGGATGGTCTCGCCGGGGATGCTGTTCGCGCTGACCGGCAGCTCCTGCCACTGGCGCTCGAAGCGGCTGGCCGTGACGATCACCAGATGCCCGGCCTCCGTCGCGCGTGTCGCCGCATGGGTACCTGCCGGGGCGTTCGTACCGCCGGCCCCCAGCCCGTCCCGCGCCCCGCCGATCGCTGCCGCGCCCGCCAGGATACCCGCCGCCATCCGCCGCCCTGCATGTCCCGCTGATCTCATGAGCCGCTCCTCGGAAATGCGTTCGCGCCACGGGCCCACCCGCCCGGGTGGACTAGCCGTACAAACGCGCGGAGATCGCAGGAGGTTCAATGCGGGGAGCGAAAACAGCGGGGGCATCGTGGCCCATTCACCCGATCGACCGATGAGCCGCCCACCACCAGACGGACAGGCCGATCACAACCCGGTAGATGGCGAACGGCAGGAATCCGCGCTGGCGCACCCAGTTCATGAACCAGACCACCACCGCGTACGCCACGATAAACGATGTCACGAACCCGATCGCCAGAACGATCCACTCGTGGACGTTGCTGGGCCCCACGCCCATCGTGCTGCCGCCGTCCATGTGGCGCATGGACTCGATCAGGTCGTAGCCCGTCGCCGCCACCATGGTCGGAATCGACAGCAGGAACGAAAACTCCAGCGCGGCCGGCCGCGACATGCCGGCAATCTGTCCGGCCGCGATCGTCGCCATGGACCGCGACGTCCCGGGAAAGACCGCCGACAACGCCTGGCAGCAGCCGATCCAGATCGCCTGTGGAACGGTCATCTCATCGACCGACTGCGTTCGCGATCCAGCGCTCGCACCGCCCTCGGATTTCGGCGCCCCGGCCCGCGGCCGGCCGAAGATCGCGTCCACGACTCCCATGACGATGCCGCCCACGATCAGGGACTGAGCCATCAGGACGATGCTCTCCAGGTGCTTGCCGATGAGTTTGACGGACAGCAGAGAGAGCACCATCGTGCATGCAAAGGCATACGCCGTCAGAGCGAAGGGGTGGCTCCAGATGGCGTGGCGTCCCTGCGTTCCGCGCGGGAAGGCCTTCATCCATTGCACGATGCGGCTCCGGAAGTACAGGGGGAGACAGAGGACCGCGCCCAACTGGATGACGATGGTATACATCTTCCAGTAGCCGCTGCTCAGATCAACGTCGAGGAGCGCTTGCGTAATGCGCAGGTGAGCGGTGGAACTGACCGGCAGGAACTCCGTCAGGCCCTCAACGACCCCCAGCAGGACGGACAACAGATAATCGTTCATTACTCACTCCACCTGAGTCTGGCTTCTGTTTCTCAGCGCCTCATCACAACCACGCTATCGCGCGCCCGGGCCGCCGCCCGGCAGGCGGCGCCTACCCGGATTCCCCTTCGCCGCCCGGGCGCTCTCACCGGATCGGGCGACGAGGCCGGCGCCCCTCCGCGGGGCTGCCCATCGGGACCGTGCGCCACCTCCCGTGGCACGAGCCTCCAGGCTCGTGTCCTCTCACGGACGCCAGCCGGGATGCTTGTGCCCCACCGGGAGGCACTACCGAAACACCCACGCCGTCGAAGCCTTCAGCCGCGCAACAGCCATTCCTCGTCAAAGATCGCCATGTCCAGATCGCTGGCCATCGGACGGATCGCGTGGTAGTGCGAGATCCCGACCAGAATGCGGCCGTCGTCCAGTTGCACCACGCCGTGGTTGCTCAGCTGGTTGGCGCCGGTCTCGTCGGCCAGACTCCTGGGAGCCGACCACGTTGCGCCGCCGTCGGAGGAAACGGCCGCCACCAGCGGATGGCGGGGGTGCTGGGTGACCGACGAGACGTTGTTCCACACCACCAGCAGGTTGCCGCTCAGCAGCCGGATCATGCGCGCGATCGACTCCGGCGCCGGCAGCGCCGACGGTGTCGAGGCGCTCCAGGTCTGCCCCCCATCGGCCGATGACGTCTGGTACAGATAGCCGCCCTTGGTGCGAAACAGGCAGAACAGGCGGTCCGGGGCCGTCTCCACGATTTGCGGCTCCATGACTCCGCGCGGAGTATCGACGGTGATCTCGCCGCCCCGCCTCCAGGTGCGCCCCTCGTCGTCGGACAGCAGGCATGCGACCGTGTAATGCTGGGCCGCAACGGTCTGCGCCCGCGCGTCCGACCGATCCGGATCCAGGTACATGAACGCCGCCACGATGCGTCCGCTCTGCAGTTGCACGAGCTCCTCGGCCGCCCCGTAGCAGCCGACGCCGGGCAGCTCCTGCCCCCCCATGATCAGCCGGTGGGACAGCTCCTCGCCGCGATCGAACCCCCGTCCGCCGTCAGCCGACCGGCGCAGATGGAACCGGGTGCGGCTCCGGAAATAGTTGCTTCCGGCCGTGGCGACGCGACGCGCCGGATCGACCGTGATCTCGTCCATCTTGGTCTGCGTGACGACCATCAGCGTCCGGCTCGTATCGCGCAGCCGCAATAGCATCACCCGCTGCGGCCCGCCCGGGTAATCGGCCATGAAAAGGTTCGGATCCGACCACGTCAGACCGCGATCGCGCGAGACCGAGTAGAGCGAGACCGAATCATTGGAGCACTCGTCGAAGTCATAGGCGCCCCAGTAGACCAGCAGCTCCCCACTCGCCCGCACGTGAAACTGCGGCCCCTGATGGTAATCCGCCCCCACCCCGCCCCGGACGAACGAGAAATAGCCCAGTTTCCCCGGCGTGTAACTCAACGGTGCGATGCGTGCGATTTTCATGATTGGTGTCTCAGATCCACCGGCCTTCATGCCTCAGCTCAAAGCAATCCATCACGTCCGCCCCAACAGCAAGGGGAGCGTACCACTCGCCATCAGGCTCAAGCTATCGCCAAAGCCTGGAGCTCAGGCGCAACCCGGCCATCTCATCGAGCCAGCGTGTCGCCATCGTGATAGTCCTTGGTCGCACTCTTGAAGGCTGCACCTTTGCGCTCCGGCGCAGGCATCCTGCTTGCGCCGAGTCGGCGGATCTGGCGCGGGAGCAGACGGTCACAGCGTACACAACCAGAAACATGATCAGCAAGAGCGTCAATGTGTGAGCCGTCACCCGCGAGTCCCGGTTCTGTCGTACCCGCTTTGCGTCGGCAGATTCACAGCCTCTTCGACAATGTAGAGGGGACGCCGCTTGACCTCCGCGTAGGTCCGCCCGATGTACTCGCCCAGCACGCCGATGCCCAGGCTGTTGAGGCCAATGCCGAGAAACGTGAGAATGATCAGCGTCGTTATGCCGGGCGGGGGCGAAGCGAAGAAGAAGAGCACGGTGTAGACCACGGCGGCCACAGCCGACAGCGCGACCAGGATGACACCCATGAACATGAAGAGCCGAAGCGGCTTCAACGAGAAGCTGGTGATGGCGTTGAACGCGAACATCAGCAGGGCCCGGAAGGGCGCTTTGCTGACGCCCTCCTGGCGGGGCCGGCGTTCATAGGGAACTCCCGCCTGACGGAATCCCAGCCAGGCGATCAGGCCGCGCATGTACCGGTTGTTCTCGCCGCACTGCTCGAGGGCGTCGCGGACCTGCCGCGTGATGAGCCGGAAATCGCCGGCGTCCGTCGGGATCTTCACGTCCGAAAACCACGTGATCAGCCGATAGGCGATCTTCACCGCCAGATTGCGCCATGCGGGGTCGCCCGGGCGCCGGGTGCGCACGCCGTACACGACGTCATGGCCCTCGCGCCACTTGGCAATCAGGCTGGGAATGGCGGCCGGAGGATCCTGAAGGTCGGAGTACAGGACAACCATGGCGTCACCCGAGGCGTAGCGGTAGCCGGCCGTGATGGACATCTCAACCGTAAAGTCGCGGCTGAACCGCAGGTACTTCCAGCGTGGATCGCGCCGGCAGAGGTCCTTCACCAGCGCGCCCGTCCGGTCGGTGCTGTGGTTGTCGACCACGATGAACTCAAAGCGGTACGGCAACCCATCCAAAGCCGCGTGCACCTCGTCCGCCAAGCGCGGAATACTGCCTTCCTCATTGCGCGCCGGAATGATGATTGAAATCAGCGGAGTATCAGTCATGGTCCATCCATTGCGCTTCGGTGAAGGAAGCTCTCTCGCGCACGAGTCAGACTCCACAGCATGCAACGCATCCTGCCAGCTGTCCGGGAGCCTACGACGTGCCAGGAAGCTGAGTCAACCGTCGCGTGAGCCGTGATGGTTGAGACCGGCTGTTGGGCGCGGCGGACGAAGCGCAAACCGTCTCTCCATCGCCAAGACGGCGACAGCCGATGTGGAGCCCGCCCACGGATGGCCGCGCGGTGGACAGGGCGGGGCGCTCGGGAAGCTGTAGCGGGTCACGCGCTCGCGGCGGCGACGGCACCGTCGAGCGTCTCTCGGAGCGCCTGCGCCCGCTCCTTCGCGCTCACGGGCTTGTCCAGCACCCGCGCCACGCCGTCGCGCGCCGACAGGTGCTGGGTCCGCTCGCTGAACCCCGAGCAGAGGATGACGGGCAGACCGGGGCGGATCGCAACCGCCAGGATTCGGGCCTTCCGGTCATGGGTCCTCTTCATGCTCCTTGCGCCGGTCGTCTGACATTTCGACGGCAATGGCGGCGGCCTGCTCGGCCGGCACGCCCTCTGTCCGGCGCTCGTACTCTTCCTCCGCGCGCGCGTCGCCGACCCGCTGCTCCACGTCCGCAACCTGCTCCTGCTGGCCCGGCAACTCGACGCGAAGCTCCTCGATGAGCATCATGACGGTCGCCGCCACGGGGAGCGCCAGGAGCGCGCCGAGCACCCCCATCATCATCCCGCCCGTCAGAAGCGCGAAGAGCACGACCGACGACGGAAGCCTCATCGTCCGCCCATAGATTCGGGGAACCAGCACGCGGCTCTCGAACTCCTGGTATGCGAACATGACCAGCAGGACGATCGCCGCGACGGCCGGGCCGCGCGCCAGCGCCGCAAGGACCATCGGCCCCATCGCCAGGAGGGCGCCCACGTACGGCAGGACATCCACAAGCCCCGCCAGAACGGCCAGCGCCAGCGCGTTCGGGACGCCGCAGGCCACCAGCAGGATGAACGCGAAGACCGACATGAGCAGGCAGGTCATCATCTGCCCCCGGATGTACGCGCCGACGATCGTCTCCAGGTTCATCATGACACGCGCGAGGCGGATGTGATGCGACCGCGGAACGGCCGCGAACAGCCCGCCGCGAAGCCGGTCGCGGTCGATCATGACGTACAGCGCGAGGAAGATCGCGCTCGCGCCGTATGCGGCGATCTCGAAGATGCGACGCAGGAAGGCGAACGCCGACGCGCTGACGGCACTCAGGGGATCGTCGTACGTGACCGTCTGCAGCCAGCCCGCCAGCGGCGCGGTCAGGTTGGAGCGCGCGAGATGGTCCGCCAGGTGCGCGCGGAACGCGGGCTCCTTCTCGACCAGCTCGGAGACCTGCACCACCAGCGAGGGAACCGTCAGCGTCAGGGCGAGAATCGCAACGAGGAGGAGGATGCTGAAAACGACGGCTATCCCCAGGCCGCGGCTGACGCGGCGCGCCTCCATCCACCGGACCGCCGGACTCATCGTTCCGACGATGAGGAGCGCGACGACCAGAACGAGGAAGACCGGCCAAAGCCGGATCAGCAGCCACACGCCGGCCACGACGAGGATGATCTGGATCAGCGTCGCGGGCGACACCTCGACCCGCACGATCCGCGCCTTCTCCCGCACGGCGGGGTGGCGCTCCGGGAGCGGCGGTCCAGCAACGTCATCGGGCTGCATGCCATCTCCCCCCTCAGGGGCCCGCGACCGGCAGGTCGGGGCGCGCGGCCCACACGGCCCAGGAGCCGTCGTACCAGCGGACGTCCTTCAGTCCCAGCAGGTGCTTCAGGGTGAAATACGTCTGGCTCGCCTGGTGCCCGGTCCGGCAGTGCACGATCACGGGCGTATCCTCGCGGATGCCCAGCTTCTCGTAGGCGGCGCGGATCAGATCCGCCGACAGCCACAGCTCCTTCTCCGGAAGCAGGTCCATCTTGAACTCGCGGTTCACGGCGCCGGGAATGTGCCCCGCTCGCGCCTCGTCGGTCTTCTTCCCGGTGAAGAACTCCGCCGGACGCACATCGAGAATCGCCGTTCGGCCGTCCCGCATCGCGGCCGCGACGTCCTCCGTCGAAGCCGTGAAGGCATCCGCTCCCGGAGTCGGCTCGTAGCGCGCCGCCGCAACCACCGGGATGGCCGACGTCACCGGCCGCTTCTCGGCCACCCACTTGTCGTACCCGCCGTGAAGAATCGCGAACGAGCGATGCCCCACCCGCGCGAGCGCCATGCCGACCAGCGTCGCGTCGCGAATCGTGTCGCTGTACACGATCACGGTGTGGCCCGTGGCGATCCCCAGCCGACCGAAGACTCCGGCCAGCTCGGCGGCCGGAAGCACCATCGTGGGGCTGCCTTCCACGGTCCCGCGCACCCCGTCGTATCCCAGGTACACGGCGCCGGGAAGGTGCGCCGTCGTATACGCCGTGCTCTTGGCCCGCGCGTCGACGATGCGGATCCGCGGATCGTCGAGCTCGGAGGCCAGCCAGTCCGTGGACACCACGCGGGCTGCGAGGCCGGGCTCTGCCAGCGCGGGAGGAGGCGGCGGCTGGGGCGCCGGCTTGGCCGGCGCTGCAGGGGCGAGAAACCACGCCCGTCGAGCAGCGAATGCCGCGGACTGCGCGCGCGCCGACCGCTCGTCGGTGACGTCGGCGAGCGAGGGCGGCGTCAGGCACTCGCGCCAGAACGCGAGAATCCCGTCGGTCAGCACGAGCACGTTCGTCCACCCCGCCTGGCGCAGGGCCATCCAGGCCTGCGCCGCGTGCGTCGTGCCGTTTGAGTAGAGGACGACCGTGCCCGTCCTCGGCACCCGCCCCGCCGCCTCGGCCATCAGCCGGTCGAGAGGGATGCTCACCGCCCCGCGCAGGTGAAACGAGGAGAACGCTTCAGGCGACCGGATGTCCACCACGGTCAGGCCGGGCTCCCCGGCCATCATGCGCGCGGCCAGATCCAGCGGCTCCACGTGATCCTCGCCCCGGTCCACCGCAGCCAGAAGGCCGGCATCTGCCGCCCCGCGGGCCGGCGCCGCGGTAGCCGTCGCCTCTCCCCCGCCGGCCGCTCTGGGCGCCGGAAGCGCGAACGTGCCGGCCGCCAGCGCCATCAGCGCCAGCGCAGCCAGCCGGTTCCGCAGCCGCTCCCCCGCCTCGGGCCGGGGACGCTCGCCGAACCGGCTCTCCAGCCATGTCGCGCCCGCAAACGCCAGCACGGCCGCGATGCACATGCCCAACACGACAGCCGGCGTCGAGACGCCAAGCGAGTCGGCCAGGAAGAGCGGCCCGGCGCACTGGCCGTTGTACAGCCGCTCGACCGCCGGATACACCTCGCTGAACAGGACGGAGCCGCCCACGGCGCCAGCCAGGAACACCAAGGCATCCCACTTGGCGCTGGCCAGCCCCACAAAGGCGGTGCCCGGGCACCAGCCGCCCATCACAAAGCCGACGCCAAAGATGAGCCCGCCCACGATCTGGGCGCCCCAGTACGTGTCCAGCAGATAGAGCTGTCCCGGCTTCACCCAGCCGAACGCCGACAGATACGGGTAGCCCACCATGGCCGTCACCACCGCCGTGAACATCACCTTCAGCACGGCCATGTCCCGGAAGTAGAAAATGCCCGTGAGGCGCCGGCTGCTGCCGAAGCCGGCCTGCTCGAGGAACAGGCCGAACAGGATTCCGATCAGGCCGGCCATGGCGAATCCGACCGGCGTGTTCAGCATGTCGAGGGAGTAAAGGGTTCCGCTCACAGCCATTCCCTCCGCACAAAGAATGCCGTCAGGTAGGCGCCGATAAAGATGCAGACCAGGAAGATCACGCTTCCCGTCAGGAGCATCGCGGTTCCCGTAAGGGCCTGCCCCGAGGTGCAGCCCCGAGCCAGCCGGCTGGCGAACCCCACGATCACCCCGCCCGCCAGCGCCAGCGCCAGGCGGACGCCCGGCGTCACGCGCGGCCCGCGCTCCACCATCGGGCGGACGCGCCCCGACCCGATCGCCGAGAGGAGCCCCCCGACGAACACGCCGACGGCCATGAATACCAGGTAATAGGCCAGCACGTGCGGCGCGCCTGCCGCGAACCACGGCCCGAAATAGGCCGATGCCTCCACGCGCGCCGGAGCGACCAGGTGCTGAGCCCATGCGGCCATCCGCGCCAGGCCGCCCGACGCCCCCAGCCCGGCGCCCAGCAGCCAGAACGACAGCAACAGCGTCACGCCCAAGCCAAAACCGGCCGCGTAGGGCGACCAGTACGGCACATGTCGATTATCGGAAGCCATGAGATTTCCCTCCTCAGCAGCCCGCGCTTTTCTTCGGTGCAGCCACCGGCGGTGATGCAGCCGGTGGCGACGGGGGCGCCGCGGGCGGGGGCGCCGCAGCAGGGGCGCCGGGCTTCGGGGCCGCCGGCGGCGGGGAGACGGCCGGCAGGGGCGACTTCTCGCTCATGATGCCGGCGGGGCGCATCACCTGATCGTAGTACTGCTGAGCCCCTCCCACCAGGTACCGGATCGAGCGCCCGCTTCTCTGGCTCAGCACGCCGCCCGCGGCGGCGGCCACATAGCCGTCGCGCGATACGATGACCAGCGGTCGCGCGTCAGCCGGTGCGGGCGATACCGGCGACAGCAGCAGTTGCTCGACGGACACATTGGCGGACCCCGGGATGCTGAACTCGGCGAACTGCCAAGCCGGCCGGATGTCCACGATCTCGACCGTTCCCGGCAGATCCATCAGCCGCTGCGCCAGATCCGGGGCGCCAACTCCTTCCGGCAGATTGACGCGGCTCCCGGAAGCGGCCGCGCCCGCCGGGGCCGCAGGCCCGCCAGCAGCCGGAGCGCTCAGAGTCGGAAGCCCGGCGGCGATCCAGGCCTCGCTGCCGCCTGCCAGGTTGAACAGGTTCGTGAAGCCCATCTTCTGCAGCACCGAGGCCCCCATGCTCGACCGATAAGCCGAGTTGCACACCGTCAGAACAGGCATCGAGGAGTCCAGCCGACGGCCGTCGATGAACAGCCGGTTGACGGGAATGTTCAGCACATCGCCGATCCGCAGGCCCATCCACTCGGTCGGCAGGCGTACGTCCACGATCACCGGGGCTGTCCCGGCCCGCATGCGTGCGTACAGATCCGCCGGCTGGAGCAGAGTCAGCGTCGGCATCCGCAGCTTCTCCTTCTTCCACGCGTCCACTCCGCCCTCGAGGTAGCCCGCCAGCCGGTCGTACCCGATCCGGTGCAGCCGGAACCTCGCCTCCTTGACCTCATCGTCGGACCCGGCCAGCACGATCGGCTCGCCCCACGGGATCATCATGCCGGTCCACGTCTCGAAGCGCCCGCGAATGCCGATGTTGATCGCATCCTTCGGATGGCCGGCGGCGAAGGCCACCGAGTCCCGGAGGTCGATAATCCAAGCGCCCATGTCGGGCAGTTCCGAGACCACCGTCGGCTTGAGCGGGCGAGGCAGGCTCTCCGACCAGTCCACGAGCGGAGGACCGTCGTGATTCATCTTCGCGTTGTGGGCGAAGTACTGGGGCGCGGCCGGCAGGCCGTCGATCATGGCCATCACGAACGAGTTGACGCCGGCGTGCTGCAGGTACGGGTTCTCCCGCCGCTGCTCGCCGATCGTCGACACGGGCTTGTCGCTCAGGTGCGCGCCGCACAGCGACCCCGCGCCGTGCGCCGGGAAGATCCGCGTCGCATCGGGCAGCTTCGCCAGCTTGTCGGTCCACGACCGGAACGCCTGGCGCGCCAGCGTGGCCGCGCTCATGCCCTCGCCCATCAGGTCGGGGCGTCCGACGCTGCCGATGAACAGCGTATCCCCCGTGCAGACGAACGCCGGCGCCGGCGCATCCGCGGGCCGGAACACGCACAGGCACGTGCCGTCGGGCGTGTGGCCCGGCGTCGCCATCACGATCCCGCGCACCGAGCCGACCCGGATCTCGTCGCCCTCGCGCACGCGCCGGTGCGGGAAGAGCGCGCCCGCGTCCTCATTCATCACCACCTCCGCGCCGGTGGCCTTGCGCAGCTCCATGTGGCCGGCGACGAAGTCGGCGTGCGAGTGCGTGAGGTAGACGTACTTGATCTTCAGCTTCAGCTCCGCGGCGTCCTTGAGGTACCGGCTGATATCCCGCGCCGGGTCGACCACAATCGCCTCGCCGCCGCTGCCGATCAGATACGAATAGTGCGAGAGCACGGCCAGATTGTACTGCCGGAACACGAAGTCCGGCTGGCTCTCGACGGTCTCCTTGACCACTTGAAGAGTGGCCGCCTCGTCGCCGTGCGTGGCCGCCTCGGCGTCGCCCGGCAAGCCGCCGGCCGCCCCGGCTGACGGAGCCACGCCCATCAGCGCCGCCATCGCAATGGCCACCACCCTCCACCATGTGCTCATGATATCCTCCGTCTTCGCAGTTTCCGTTCCGGCTGCACGCTCGCACTCTAGCCAGCCGTGCGGCCGAATGTCCAGAGAGACGTGCACGACCCCAGTTCTCCAGTCCTTGCCAAACCCGTTCGTGCAGTCTACTTTAGCCCGATGTCTCAACCACCGGCCTGTGCACGGATGCCATGCTGACTGATCGCTCACGCGAAAGAAGCTCGACGACGGACGATGCCGCGTGAACTACCCGCGCATCCATCTGTCCGTCGACAACTGCTTTGCCTCAAAGCGCTGGACGACCCCCGACGAGTGGTTCCGGATCGTGCGCGACGAACTGGGCCTGTCCTGCATCGAGGCCAGCGCGGACAATGAGTGCGATCCCCTGTACGCGCCGGCCGCCTATCGCCACGACTGGATCGCCGCCGTCCAGGAGGCCCAGGCCCGGACCGGCGCTCGTGTAGTCAGCCTCTACTCCGGGCACGGAACCTATGCGACGCTCGGCCTGGCCCACACTGACCGGCGGGTGCGCGATCACCTGCTGACGCAGTGGATCAAGCCCATGGCAGAGGCCGCCGGTCGGCTCCACGCGGGCCTGGGCTTCTTCGCCCACGCCTTCCCGCAGTCGGTTCTGAACGATCGGGCCCGCTTCGAGGAAGCGGAGCAGGACCTGTACGACCGGCTCGCGCAGGCCGCCGCCTATGGCGCCGAAGCGGGCGCCACCACCGTGGGGGTGGAGCAGATGTACTCGCCCCATCAGCCGCCATGGACCCTCGCGGGCACGCACGCGATGCTCGCCGGCGTCCTGCGCCGCCGCGGCTGCCCCCTCTACGTCACCATCGACGTCGGGCACCAGTACGGACAGCGCCGATTCCTGCGGCCGACCGGAGAGGCGCTGACGGCCTGGCTGCGAGCCGGCGCGCCGGGCTCGCCGCCGGCCCGGATGCCATGGGCTGGATCCGAGCGCGCCCGGGCGGCGCTGCGCGCCGCGGCCGGCGCGGGCGCAGCCGGGCAGGACCGCGCGGTCGCCGACGTGCTGGCCGATGCCGCGGAGCATCCGCACCTGTTCGCCTCGCACGAGGACGGTGATCCGTATCAGTGGCTCGACCGGCTGGGCTGCTACTCGCCCATCGTGCACCTGCAGCAGACAGATGGCACATCCTCCGCCCACAAGCCGTTCACCGCCGAGCACAACGCCGCCGGGATCATTGACCCGCACCGGGTGCTGCGCGCCCTGAAGGCATCGTACGAGCGGCCGCCCGATCCGCTGATGCCGCCCCGCTGCGCGGATATCTTCCTGACCATCGAGGCGTTCAGCGGAACGGCGGACGCTCCGGATGACATACTCGCGCGAATGAAAGCCAGCGCGGACTTCTGGCGCCAGGCCGTGCCCGCCGACGGCACGCCGCTGGACCAGCTGGTCGATGCCCCGTCCCGCAGACCGGAGACCCCATGAAGAAAAGGGAGGGACTGTCATGAGCGATGCCGTTTCGCCGGGCGTGATCGATGCATTCGTGGCGGCGTGCCACCGCGTGGACCAGTACGGGCTCACCCGCTGCAGCAGCGGCAACATGTCGCTCCGGATCGATGGCGACCGCATGCTCGTCTCGGCCACGCAGAGCTGGCTCGGCACCATCACGCCGGAGCAGGTCGCCGTCTGCCGGATCGCCGACGCCACCCCCCTCGGCGCGGTCCGCCCATCCATGGAAGCCGGCTTCCACTCCGGCGCGATGCGCAAGCGGCCGGAAGTGAACGTCGTGCTCCACTTCCACTCGCCCTGCGCCACGGCCTTGGCCTGCCGCGCCGGCGATCCGCCGAACTACTTTGTCATCCCCGAGATCCCCTACTATGTCGGCCCCGTCGGGACGGTGCCCTTCTACCTCCCCGGCTCGGCCACCCTCTCCGAGGCGGTGATCGCCTCCGTGATCCACCACAACCTCGTCGTCATGCGAAACCACGGGCAGGTCACGGTGGGACAGGACTACGAGGAGGCCCTCCAGCGCGCCGCCTTCTTTGAACTCGCGTGCCGGATCATCCTCGACACGGGCGACCGGCTTCAGCCGCTCTCCAAGTCAGACGCCGCCCACCTCATGTCCCTGCGGGCCGAGAACACCGGCAAGGCGGTCTGAATAGCGGGAGGTCAGCCGTGTCGACCGTCCACTCCGCCGCGCCGATCCACCGGACGCTTGCCGCCGCCGGATTCGTCGCGCTGGCCCTCCTCGCGGCCGGCACGCTGGCGCGGCTTCACGGGTCCTCGATCGGTATCTGGAACTCCGGCTTCCCGGGCCGGACGCCGGACGACGGAGTCGTCGCTGGCACGCCGCGATTCATCCGCATCGACGAGTGGTCGGTCGTGACGCCGGCCATCCTCAGCCAGCTGAACCGGAGCCCCTCCTGTCCGCTCGTCAATCCCGCCTGGGGCCCCGGCCGGACCACGATGCTGATGAACGTGCCGATCCGTCACTGGAGCGCCGTCTTCCGCCCGCAGTTCTGGGGATTCTTTGCCTTGGACGCGGAGCGGGCCTTCGCGTTCTACTGGCTGATGAAGGCCATCCTCCTCGCCGGCGGCTGCTTCGCCCTGCTGCTCGTCCTGACCGGCCGCCCCGGCGCCGCAGCCGTCGGCGCCGCCTGGATCTCAGGGTCGGCGTTTGTCCAGTGGTGGTTCTCCTCCCCCTCGGCTCTGCCCGAGATGCTCGGCTCCTGGGCCCTGATGACCGCCGGCCTCATCGGGTCCCTGACGGCCGGCCGCCCCGCCCGATCCGTCGCGGCCGCCGCGCTCGCAGCGGCGGCGGCGCTCAACTTCACGATGAGCTGCTACCCTCCGTTCCAGATCCCGCTGGCCTGGCTGTGCGTCGTCCTCGTGGCCGCCCGGATTCCCCGCGGCACCCGCCGGTGGACCTGGCTGCCGGCCGCCGCCGCGGTCGCCGCCGGGCTGGCGCTTTCGGCGTCCTACTTCCTGCAGGCATCCGAGCCGCTGGCCCTCGTCCACGCCACCGTCTACCCCGGCGCCCGCGTAGCGGCCGGCGGCGACAGCACGCTCGCACAGGCGTTCGGCGGGCTGTTCGATGTCTGGATGTCCGAAGGGGCCCATCCCCGTCCCTATCCGAATGTCTGCGAGGCCAGCCGCTTTGTCCTCCTCTTTCCCCTCCCCCTCGCCGCACTGGCCTGGGACGCTGTGCGCCGGCGGCCAGTCCGCCCCATCGAGATGGCCCTCGCGCTCTACACCATCGCCCTGTTCGCGTGGATCGTGTTCGGCTGGCCCGCCCCGCTCGCCCGGATCACCGGCCTGGCGCTGGTCCCCTCCGCCCGGGCCATGCTCGGCCTCGGCGTGGCCAGCGTGCTGTGGTGTACGGTCTGCGCCGCCGGGCGCACCGGCCGCCGGGCCCATGCGCCGGCCATCGCCGCCGGCGTCGCGCTGGCCGCGATGGCCCTGGCCGTCGGCATCGCCCTCCGGCCGTCGGCCCCCGAACTCCTGTCCGGCGGCCGGATCGCACTCGTGACGCTCGCCGCCGGCGGCGCGGGCTACGCCATCTGGTCGGGCCGGATCGCGGTCCTGGCCGCCTGCGTCGTGGCGCCCACGCTTATCGCCCACGCCCTCGTCAACCCGCTGGCCCGCGGCCTCGCCCCCATCGCCCAGACCCGCCTGCACCGGGAGGCGAGCCGCCTGGCCGCCGCCGAGCCCGGCGCCCGCTGGGCCGTCTACGGCAACTACCTGTTCGCCAACTACCTGAAGGCGGCGGGCGCCACGGTCCTCAATGGAACGCGCGTGGTGCCGGACCCGGAGCTGATGCGCGTCCTGGATCCGAGCGGCGACGGCGCCGCCGTCTACAATCGCTACGGCCACATGGCGCTCGCCACGGGCGAAACCGCGCAAGCCCGGTTCGCGCTCACGGCGTTCGACGCCTATGCGGTCACGATCAGCCCGACATCCGACGTGTGGCGCGCGCTGGGCGTGCGATACCTGGTGCTGCCCGCACCCTCCGACTCGCCCGGCTTTCTCCGCATGGCCGCGCCGGCACTTCAGTTCCCGGAGGTGGACCTCTGGGTGTACCGGCTGACAGACGGCGCGGCCCGTTGAGGCAATCACGAAGCCGGGAGAGCACGCACATGCCCAGTCCGATCCAGTTCAAGCGGCCGAGCGATCTCTACGAGTACATGCGCTGGCTCCCGGGCCGCGAAGCCGCCATCCTCGCCCACCGCGGGGCGCCGCCCATCGGCTTCGCGGAGAACACGCTCGCGGCCTATCGCCGGGCATGGGAAGCGTCCGGCTGCTGGACCGAGGTGGACGTGCGCACCACCCGGGACGGCTCGCTGGTCCTGAACCACGACCGCACCCTCGATCGCTGCACCACCGGCACGGGCGACCTCTCGGAGCGCACCCTCGCCGAACTGCGGAGCCTGCGCCTCAAGGACGAGGAACACCGGGTGCTTGACCAGACCGTCGAGACGCTCGACGCGGTGATGGACTGGGCAGCAGGCACGACCGTGGTGTTCCTGGACATCAAGGAGGAAGGCGACGCCTGGGGGCGCGTGCTCCGCCATGTCCGCGAACGGCGCCAGCACACGTGCTGCGTCGTCCTGACCTACGCCATCGTGGACACCGTGCGGGCCCACCAACTGGACCCCGATGTCATGGTGTACGGGCGCGCCACCAACGAAGCGCACATGCGCGACCTGCTCTCGTCCGGCATCCCGCACGAGCGGCTCGTCGCGTGGATCCACGACGAGACCCCTCCCGAGGTGTTCGAGCGCCTGCACGACGAAGGCATCCTCACCACCTACGGCACATTCCTGGAGGTGGACCGCCGCGCCCGCCAGGAGGGGCTTGGCCTCTATCACGAGCGCCTCGCCATGGGCGCCGACATCCTGAACTCGGACGACGTCGAGCAGGCACAAGAGGCCATCCGGACCTTCACGCCGGCGCCGTGAGAGGTGACTGCGGACGGCATCCGTTTCGCCCGATCGTTCTTTCGCGCCCGCAGAGCCGATACCGTGAACGGTATGGCGGTCTCGGCGAGCCCGCCCTACCCGGCAGACCAAGAACAGCGGAATGTCGAAGGTCACCCTGACCCACCGTTCCGAGTCCGCTACGGAACGGGCGACCCGCGAGGTGGATTGGGTCGCCCCGAGTCTGCGAGGGGCCCGAAGGGCGATACGTCAGACTGGTCCAGATGGGCGGGCGCCGGGGGCGGCACCATACTCCTGTATGTGCCGTCCCCCGGGAACCGCCCAGATGGGCCGGGCTGGCGTGTCGCCCTTCGGCCCAATCCGTCGAGCTGTCTCGTATCGCGCAGTCCGCCTACACGCGGCGGTCTCGGCGAGACCGCCCTACCCGGCAGACCAGGAACAGCAGAGTGTCGAAGGTCACCCTGACCCACCGTTCCGAGTCCGCGACGGAACGGGGCGACCCGCGAGGCGGATTGGGTCGCCCCGAGTCTGCGAGAGGCCCGAAGGGCGATACGTCAGACTGGTCCAGATGGGCGGGCGCCGGGGGCGGCACCATACTCCTGTATGTGCCGTCCCCCGGCAACCGCCCAGATGGGCCGGGCTGGCGTGTCGCCCTTCGGCCCAATCCGTCGAGCTGTCTCGTATCGCGCAGTCCGCCTACACGCGGCGGTCTCGGCGAGACCGCCCTACCTGTCGGAACCCGGGCGAGCTCGCCGGCCACGTAGAGCGAGCTCACAGCATGCCCCGCTGCTACGCCAATCCGCGCGTTGATCCCCGGCGGGTCCCAGCGTAGCATCCGCCGGTCATGACGCTCGCCGCCATCATCCTGATCCTCCTCTCCTCCGTGATGCACGCGGGGTGGAACCTCTTTACGAAGAGCCGGCACCCGTCGGCGTCGTTCTTCCTTCTGGCGAACACAACCGGCTCCCTGCTGCTCCTGCCGGTGCTCATCCGCGGCCTCGACGGCGCGGCCATCCGCGCGCTCGCCGATGTCGGACCGCTGCTGCTGGCGACCGGCTTCTTCATGGCCGTCTACTATGCCGCGCTCGCCGGCGCGTACCGCGCGGGGGATATGTCCGTGGCCTACCCGCTGGCGCGCTCAGTGCCCGTGTTGCTCGTGGCCCTCGTGACCTTCGCGCTCGGCCGCCGGACCCAGGTCGGCATGGGCTGCGTCACCGGCATCGTGCTCGTCGTGACGGGATGCTTCCTGCTCCCCATGCAGAGATTCTCGCAGATCCACGTCCGGCATTATCTGAATGCCACGTGCGCGCTCGCGCTGATAGCGGCGTTCGGGACGGCCGGCTACTCGCTCGTGGACGATGAAGCACTGCGCCGACTGCGGGGCGCCGCAGCCGACGGCTGGGGAGTGCCGGCGATCACGCTCCTCTACCTGTGCCTGGACGGCGCGATCACGTCGCTCTGGCTCCTGCTATTCATCCTTCCCCGCCGCGAAGGCCGCCTGAACCTCAAGGAAACCGTCCGCGCACACCTCCCGCACGCCGCCGCGGCCGGCGCCGTGATCTATGCCGCCTACGCGCTCGTCCTGGTCTCCATGGCACACGTGAGCAACATCAGCTACGTCGTGGCGTTCCGCCAGCTCAGCATCCCGCTGGGCGCGACCTTCGGCATCCTCGTTCTGCGCGAACCGCCGCACGGCCCCAAACTTGTCGGCGTGCTCATCATGTTCGCCGGCCTGGTCCTTGTGGCGGTCGGGTAGCTCAGATGGCTTCCGAGCCGCTCCAGATCGGACTTTCCCGTTGATCTCCTCCAACCGCCGATCTAGTGTCCGCAGACACATCGGAATGCCGTCGCCTGTGCTCTCGCTGTCCGGCGACCCCAAGCCCGGGAATCCGGCCGGTGCATTCGGAAGGAAGGAAGTGATATGAGCCCGAGACTCCCGTTGCTCTTTCTCCTGCTGCTGCCGTCCGTCTGCCGCGGCGTGGAGAACCGGCTCGTGCGCGAGGCGGTCGACATCAGGGGAAGGGCGGAAGTTGAGCCGGGCAGGTTCATCGACTACCGGGAGCACGCCGAGCGCTGGGGCTTGAAGTACAAGTCGTTCGGAGCGGTCCACCTCCTCAGCACGCCGAAAGCGGAGTTCTTTCAGCACGACACCACGTACCTCTCCATCCCCTGGCAGGGACGGCAGGTCCTCTGGGTTGGCCCCGGAGTGCCGATCTGCCTCCGGGCACACAGCAACCTGCTCCACCTCGTCGTCTTCGACCGCGAGTCGGATGAATCGCGGATCCGGTTCCGATACTTTCGGCAGGACCACGGCGTGCTAGCCGAGATCGCCGCGCGCGACTTCCCCGCAGAGATTGCCGTGCAGAATCTCTGGCTGCGGCGCGAGAACGGGTTCCGGGACGGGAAGCCGATCGACGAGGTCGAGATCGCGAAGGGACTCGACCCGGAGAACGTCGACTTCGCCCAGTCCTTGACGGCCAAGATGTGGAGGCAGCTGGAGACCGGGGAGGAGTACTACGAGATCCAGGACACCCCCGTCGCGGTTCAGTTTCTGAAGGAGTTCCTGCGAAAGCATCGCGTCGAGAGGCTGCGGACGATTGTGGAGTAGAGCGGAAGGGCAGCCCGGCGAAACAGCGGGGCGAGGAGCGACATGAGCACACTACAGGCGGCATTCGGCGCGATCGACATCACCCCTGAAATCGGTCCTCGGTTCGGACGGTTCGGCATCAACATCCTGACGTCCACCGGCGTCAAGTGGCCGCTCACCGCGCGGCTGGCGCTGTTCGACGACGGGTCCGCCCGGCTGGCCGTGTGCGTGCTCGACCTGAACGTGATCTTCCCGCCCGTGGCCGCCGAGTTCCGGGCCGCCATCGCGACCGCGGCCGGGCTGCCGCCCGCGCACGTGATGGTCGCCACCACGCACACGCACTGCGCGCCGGCCACGAACCCGTGGCTGCCCGTCGATGACGCGTATGCCGGGGTCGATCGCATCCTCCCCTTGCTCGGCGACCTCGCCCGGCGCACGGCGGTCGCGCTGGCCCCGGCCACGCTCCGCTTCGCGCACGGCGACGCGCCGGGCTGGTCCTTCAACCGCCGACCGATCTACCGGGATGCGGACGGGCGCGAGCAGGTCGGCACCCACGGACGGCGCGACGCCCCCGGCTTCGTCCGCATGGAGGGCCCGGACGAGCGCGACGTCTGGGCGCTGCTCGCCGTCGCCGCCGACAGCCGGCCCATGGGTGGCATCGTCAACTTCGGCTGTCACCCCACCGCGATGTACAGCGACACGCGCTTCAGCGCCGACTACCCCGGGCCTCTGAGGGACCGGCTGGAGCAGCAGCTGGGCGGCACGTTCGTCTTCGCGAACGGGCCGGCGGGCGATCTGTCTCAGAACAGCGGCATCCCAGGCCGCACCGGCGAGGGTGGAGCCGAGTATGCCCGGCGGATGGGCGAAGGCATCGCCGACCGAACGATCGTGGCCCTTCGCGATGCGACCGCCATCCGGGCTTCGCCCCTCCTCGTCCGGCGCGAGATCCTCCGCATAGCCCAGCGGCGTGTGACCGGCACGCAGGTCGAAACCGCCCGTCGACATCTGGAGTCGCGCGCCCGGGGCGAGCCGTCGAGCGGACGCCTGGCGCGGGACCTGTACGGCTACGCGTACCATTTCCATCACAATTCCGAGGCGGTCGACGACTGGCTGGCTCGCGACATCGTCGGGACGTGGGAGCACCAGCGCCGCGTCGGGGCGCGCGAACTGGTTGAGGACGTCGAGATCCAAGCGCTCGCCTGCGGCGATCTGGCGATCGTCGGATTCCCCTGCGAGTACTTCAGCACGCTGGGACACGCCGTCCGGGCCGCCTCGCCCTTTCCCGCCACCCAGTTGGTCGAGCTGGCCAACGGCTGGCAAGGCTACATCCCGGAGGAGGACGGAATCGCCCGTGGTGGCTACGAGTCGTGCCTGGCCCTGCAGAGCCGGCTGGCACCCGATGCCGGGAAGCGCATGGGCGAGGCGGCCGTTCGGCTGCTCCGCGAGCTCCGGGCGAACGCCTGAGCGGCCCCGCCCGAATCACGGAAGCGCGAAGCGGCGGAGCGCGCTCACGTCGGCACAGCCGCCGCGCGCCGCCCATGGAGCCAGCCCGGTCTCGGACAGCAGGCACCCCTTCTCAAAGGACTCATCCAGCGCCGCGTTCATCCCCGGCACGTAGTTGAGCAGCGCCCCGTTCTCGAGGCGCGTCTTCGACGCCCGCCGCGACTCCGCGATGGTGACGATCGGAGTCGCCAGGTGACACCCGTTCACAACCAGCGTGTGAGCCCGCGACATGGCCAGCGTGCAGGCCGGCAGATCCCGCTCTCCGAGCAGAATCCGGGCCGTCTGCCCGAGCGAATCCACCCAGTTGATCGCGATCGCCTCCTCGCGCCCGCCGGGCCAGCGCAGCCGCCAGGGATCCGACACGCCCGCCGTCCGGTCCATCGTGACCGTCGCCCCGCCGTCGAACTCGAGACGGAAGATGGGGCCGCGGTGCGTCTCGCAGGCATGCGAGACGGCGAACACGACGTCCACGGACTCGCCCGTCTTCACGCGCACGGCCATGGTGTCGGCCGACTCGATCGGATTCGCCCGGTACAGTTCCGCCTCCACGCGCAGGGGGCGTGCGGCCTCATCCGCCTGCGCGCCCGCCAGGAACAGCGCGATGTTCAGGTAGTGGGCGCACGCGTTGTTCAGGGGGGAGTCGAGCACGATGACTCCTTTGTTCACGAGCTGGCCCGCCCATCCGTTGCGGCCGTAGTACTGCATGTCCCGCGGCCACGCCGCCATCAGGACCACGCGGCGCAGCTTCCCGAGGTCGCCGCCCAGGATGCGCCGCTTCAGCTCGCGCAGCGACGGCTGGAAGATGTCCTGGAACCCGATGAACAGAGGGCCCCGCGCGGCACGCGCAATCTCCGCCAGCCGGTCGAAGTCCTGGATGGTGCCCGTCACGGGCTTCTCGAGATACACCGGGAACCCGGCCTGCAGCGCTTTCGTCGCCATCGGCACGTGAAGCGCAATCCCGACCGGCAGCGTGACGATGTCGATCTCCCCGTTCAACCCCAGCAGGGCATCCAGGTCCGGCACGAGCTTCACGCCCGCCGCCTCAAGGCCTGCGGCGTACGGCTCGTCCAGCTCACGCGCAAAGCCGACAGCCGCCGACAGCCTGGCCGGCCCGCCACTCCTGGCCACGCCCTGAATCGAGCCGATGTGTGCACGCGAATAGCCGTGAATGCCGACGACGCCGAACCGAATGGTGCCAGATGTCATGTGATCCTCCTCGATCTCCAAGGTCCGAAGCGCGCTACTATATCACTCGCCGCCGGCCGCACAACGTCCGGGCAGACGAAGCCGCCCCGCGCTTGCCATCGGCGCACCCGGGGAGTACAAGGCGCACTTCACGGTTCCGCTTTCAGCCATGAAGAAGCCGGCCGCCATCCTCATGCTGCTCTTCGCCCTCGGCGTAGCCGGCGGCTCCGTCGCAACCGGCATCCGCACGACGTGCGGCGCCTGGCCGCACGTGGCGGCTCGCTACCCCGGCCTCGGCTTCGCACGCTCCGATCCCGACGCCTTCGCGTCCGAGTCCACCGCAAAGGCGGCCGCGGCCCGGGCGGCCGCGGGCCCGGCTCCCGTCGGATACATCACGGACCTGCCGTCGCCGGATGCGGAGCTGGTGGCATTCAGCCTCCAGTATGATGCGGCCCCGCTGCTGTTCGATCTCAACCCGCGACTCCCGGCGCGCCTGGCGGGCGCCGCGCATCGCTTCGAGATCGTCGGCCTCGCGATGGACCGGACGCACCCGACGCCGCGCGCCGCGGTGCTCGAGGTCTCGACCAATGCCGCCCCGGCTATCGCGGAAGGCGCCGTGTCCGGCTACCGGATCGTCTGGAGCGACTCGATATCCGGCGGCCTGTTCCTCCGCCTCTACCGGAAGGAGACGCCCTGAGGTGTACGCCCTTCCGGTCATCGTACTCCCGCTGCTCATCGGCTGGTGCATCCTCGCGCTTCTGGGCGTTCCGGACTCGCGCGCTCCCTGGCGCCGCGCGATGCAACTGGCCGCCGGCTTCGGCATCGGCCTGGGCCTGACCTCCACCGCGTTCCTCGCGTGGGTCGCCACGTGCGGCCCCAGCCGACCGCTGACGCTGGCCGCGGAGTGCGCGGCCGTGCTCGCCCTGGCCGCCGCCCTCGCCTGGCGGCGCCGCCCGTCTGGCCGGTCGGACGGGTCCGGCAGTCCCGACCGCTCCGACGCCCCGCCTGCCCCCCAGCGCACGCTCGTCGCTCTCTTCGCGTTCACGCTGGCCGTCGGCTGCGTCTCCGCGTTCCTTGTCGCACTGCTCAGCCCGCACGGCCAGTGGGATGCCTGGGCCATCTGGAACATGCGGGCCCGGATGCTGGTTCGGGACGGCGGGGCACACTGGGCCGACATCTTCTCTCCGCTGGTGTCCCATTCGGAGTACCCGCCCCTGCTCCCGCTCAGCGTCGCGCGCGGATGGACGGTCGGCGGCATGGAGACCCCGCTCATCCCCATCGCGATCCAGGTCGCCGTCCTGCTCGCCGCCGCGCTGCTCCTGGCGGCGGGGATCGCTCGCCGCGCCGGCCGCTGGAACGGCATGCTGGCCGGCATGTTCCTCGCGACGGCCTCGTGGACGTGGATCTTCGCGTCCTGGCAGTACGCCGACAACTTCGTTGCCTACGGGCTGCTGGGCGCCGTCGTGTTCCTGCACATGCGGGACACCGGCGGAACCCGCGGAAACGCGCTGGCCGCCCTCGCCGGGTTCTTCGCCGGCTTCGCCGCATCGGCCAAGAACGAGGGGCTGATTCCGCTCGGTGTTCTGCTGGCCATCCTCGGCAGGCGCGTGCTCGTCGGCCCCCGCCGCAAGGCCGAGTTCCGGGCGCTTGCGTGCTTTGTGCTGGGCTCACTACCCGCGCTGATGCCCGCGCTTTCAGCCAAGGCCGCCGGCGCCCCGGCGAACGACCTCATGGCGGCATGGTGCGCCGATCCGTCAGCCACGCTCGGCCGCCTGGCCGATCCGCTCCGCTACCGGATCCTGCTGGACGGCCTGCGCGCCCTCCTGCTCCGGCCGTGGGAAATCGCGCTCGCGGCGTCGATCGTCGTCATGCTCGCCCTTCGCGCCCTGCGTCCGTCCCGCGCGCTGGCCGCTCCGGCGGCCGCGCTCGCCGCGACCGCGCTCGCCTACCTGCTCGTCCTGCTGCTGACTCCGCACGACCTGGCGTGGCACGTCCGGACGACCATCGACCGGCTCTTCTCGCACCTCGTGCCGGCCGGCCTCTTCGTCCTGTTCTCGCTCCTGCCGGACGCGGAGGAGGCGTGGCGGACGATCGCGCGGCGTGCGGTCAGACCAGCGCCCTGAGATACATGCGGTTGGTGCGGCACACCTCCGTGCCCACCTTCCGGTACAGGGGTGCCCGGGCGTGTGACGTCCAGTCGATGAAGCACCCGGTCGCGCCGCGCGCGGCAATATGCTCCGCCGCGGCCTGGCAGAGGCATGTGCCCAGCCCCTTCCCCCGCCACGCGTTGGCGATCAACACGGCGCCGAACCCGCCCATCTGCTCGCCGTACAGCCGCTCCCAGACCAGGTTGGCCGCGCGGAACCGGCTGCGGGGCGAGAAGGTCTGTATCGCGCCGACGACTTCCGCTCCGACGCGCAGGAAGACCAGGTGGTCCATGTCTCCGGCATGGACCATGGCCAGCATGGACGCCCGCCACCCCGGCTGCTCACGCGACAGGAAGTCGTAGAACGAGCCGACGTCGGCGTCCGTGACCGCACCCACCTCGACCCGGTGCTCACACAGCCGGGCGCGACACCGGTCCTCCATTCGAAACCCGGACCACGCGCCGTACATGTCGATCGCTTCATAGCTCACGCTATAGCCGTGACGCTCAAAGAACCGGCCGGCGTCCGCGAGGTCCACGGGCACGCCGCTCCAGAATCGGTGCAGCCCGGTGCCCACCATGGCCTGGCGGCACCCTGCGCCGGCGAGCCTCGCATGGAGACGCTCGAGCAGGGCCGCGGCGATCCCCTGGCGCCGGTGCTCCGGGTCCACCATCAGGACCTGCACGGAGCCGGTATCCGTCGGGCGAAGAGGCGCCCGATCGATCTCCGCCAGAGCGAATCCGACCACCCGCCCGCCGGCTTCGGCCACCACCCCATCGCCCGGCTCCTGCGTGACCCGGGCGGCCACGCGCGGCCACAGGACGCGCTCGCTCACCGGATAGGTTCCGCCCAGCGCCCGTTCCCACAGCCCGCGTATGTCCGCATAGTGCGCGAGCGGCTCATAGACCGATAGCTTCATGGATCCTCCCGCGTCGTCAGCCGCCTGCTCGACAGCGGCCGAAAGCCCGTAGCATAGGTCCCGGCGGCCCGCCGGCCAACGTCTTTCCGGGGCGTTTCTGACGCGCAGCGGGCGCGAGCCAGAGCGGTGTAAATAGTTGTTGCCAACTCACCCCTCTCGTTATCAGAATCACGGCAGCTGGCGGGTAATGTCGTCGGATCGATTGCGCGGCGACTCAGCGGGGGAGACCGGATGAAGCGTTCGCATATCCTGCTCGTCGAAGACACGCCGGACGATGTGGAGCTCACGCGGCGGGCATTCAAGAAGAACAGCATCGCCAACGACCTGGTGGTCTGCCGGGACGGCGAGGAAGCGCTCGACTACCTCTTCGCCGAGGGCGCGCACGCCGGGCGCGACCCGTACGACCTGCCGGCGGTCGTTCTGCTCGACCTGAAGCTCCCGCGGATCAGCGGCCTGGAAGTCCTGTCCCGGCTCCGGTCCGATCCCCGGACCCGGCTCCTTCCGATCGTCATGCTGACGACATCCAAGGAGGAGCGGGATCTGGCCGAGAGCTATCGGCTGGGCTGCAACAGCTACGTGGTCAAGCCGGTGGACTTTGGCCAGTTCATGGACGCCGTGAAGCAGCTCGGGCTCTACTGGCTCGTGCTCAACGAGATCCCGCCACCCCCGGACCGAAGCGCCTGAGGAGGCGGGACCGATGGGGAGGGGGCGTGCCGGACGGGAGGGATGCCGGGCGCGGAGGTGGACGATGGATGCCGATGTTCACGCCGAAGCGAAGCCGTTACGCGTGCTGATCGTCGAGGACAGCGAGGACGACGCGTTCCTCCTGCTGCGCGAGCTCCAGCGGGGCGGCTATGCCGTCGATCACCTCCGGGTCGAGACGGCGGCCGCCCTCACCGCCGCCCTGGACGCCGGCGGGTGGGACTTCGTCTTCGCCGACCACAGCCTGCCGAGCTTCTCGTCAACCGAGGCCCTGGCGATCATCACCGCCCGCCAACTCGACATCCCGTTCGTGATCGTCTCCGGCGTCATCGGCGAAGAGCGCGCCGTGGCGGACATGAAGTCGGGCGCCCACGACTTCCTGATGAAGGGGCACACCGCGCGGCTGCTCTCGGTGGTCGAGCGCGAGCTGCGCGAAGCGAGGGTGCGGCAGGAGCGGCGGTCGGCCGAGGAGCGGCTCAAGGCATCCCTTCGGGAGAAGGAGATCCTGATCACCGAGATTCACCACCGCGTGAAGAACAACCTGCAGATCATCTGCAGCCTCGTCAACATGGAGGCCCGATTCGTCAAGAACCGCCGCGACCTGGACCGGTTCATGGACCTGCGCAACCGCGTCCGATCCATGGCTCTGTTGCACGAAAAGTTGTACGAGTCCCAGGACTTCACGCGCATCTCGTTCGCCGCCTACATCCGCAGCCTCGGGGACGAGCTCGTCCGCTCGCACGGCGCCCTCGCGCGGGGAATCGCGCTCCGATACGAGTGCGAGGACGTCGAGCTCGACATCAACACGGCCATCCCCTGCGGCCTGATCATCACCGAGCTCGTGTCGAACGCGATGAAGTACGCCTTCCCGCCGGAGCCGGGCGACGGCAAGCCTCGGCGGGCGTCCCGCGAGATTCGCCTCTCGCTCCACTCGCGCGACGGGGTGCTTCACCTCGGCGTGGCGGACAACGGCTGCGGACTGCCGCCGGGGCTGGACTCCGAGCGGGACCACTCGTTCGGGCTCAACCTCGTCCGAACCCTGAGCGAGCAGCTCCACGGAACGATGACGATCGGGCGGCGCGCCGGCCTGTCGTTCGAGTTCCAGTTCCCCTCCCCCGCCGGCGCGCCCGGCACCCAGCCATCGGGAGGGGCGGAGGCATGAGACTCCCGAACCCCATGGCGATCCTGGACGCCGCGCTGCTCTCGGCCGGGCGGCACGCCGGGCTCCTGGCCGGAACGGCGGGCATCGCGGTATCGGCCGGCGCCCTGGCGTGGGCCGCCGCCGGGCGCTCCCCCATCCCGTGCGGAGCGGTGACGCTCGAGTTCTGCCTGTGCGGCATCGCGCTCGCCGTGCAGGCACGGGGCCGCGCGAACGGGCAGAGTGCAACCGGCGACGCGGCTGCCGCCTGTCTCGCCGGAGCCGCTTTCGTGCTGGGCGCCTTCGGCTCCGCTCAGTGCGCACTGGCTGCGCGCGTTGGAGCCGCCACCGCCGAGCATGGCGCTCCGGCGGCCGCCACCCATGCCGCGATCGCACTCGCGGCGGGGGCCCTGCTGCTGGGCTCCGCCCGCATCCGCCCCCGCCTGATCGCCCTCCCCGCGCTCGCGGCCGCCGGCATCGCCTTCATCGCCGCCATCCAGCACCTGTATGGGAACCGCTCCGACGACGGCATCGCCGCGCACCTGGCCATCCCCACGCCGGGGATCGCGATGGTTCTGGCGCTGGCGGTCGGCTCGATGGCCATGACCCCGGACGCCACCCTCGTGCGCGTGCTCGCCAGCCGCAGCCTGTCGGGCTCCATGCTGCGCCGCCTTATCCCCGCGGCGGTCCTGATCCCCGTCGCGCTCGGCTGGCTCCGCATCGCAGGCGAGCGCGCCAGCCTCTACGGCACTGAGTTCGGGCTAACGCTAATGACCACCGCCGTCACCGCCTTGCTCGCCGCCCTCATCTGGACCAGCGCCCGCTCCATCCACTGCAGCGAGCAGCGGCTGGAGGAGAGCGCCCAAGAGGTCAGCCGGCTCAACGCCGAGCTGGAGCAGCAGGTGCAGGCGCGGACCGCTCAGCTCCGGCAGGCCAACGACGACCTGGTCCGGGAGATCGGCGCGCGGTTCCAGAGCGAGTGCGAGCTCCGGGACGAGCGGGATTTCCTGGCGGCGCTGACCGAGACCGTCGGCGCCCTGGTCGTGGTTCTCGACCCCGAAGGCCGGATAGCCCGGTTCAACCGCGCATGCGAGCAGACCACGGGCTACACGTTCGCGGAGGTCGTCGGCCGGCCCTTCTGGGATCTGTTCCTCGCGCCCGAAGAGGTCGGCGAGGTGCGGCGGATCTTCCAGCGGCTCCGGGCGGGCGACTTCCCGAGCCGGCACGAGAACCACTGGCTCCGACGGAGCGGCGAGCGCCGGTGGATCGACTGGTCCAACACCTGCATCGTCGGCCCCGACGGGGCCGTGCAGTACGTCATCGGGACCGGGATCGACATCACCGACAAGCGAGCCGCCGAGGCCGGGCTGCGGAATCTCAACGCGGACCTCGAGCGCCGCGTCCAGGCGCGCACGGCCGAGCTCGACAGCATCAACCGGGAGCTCGAGTCCTTCGCCTACTCCGTGTCGCACGACCTGCGGGCGCCGCTCCGCGCGATCGACGGCTTCGGACAGGCGCTCGAGGAGGACTGCGGCGACCGGCTGATCCCGGCGGGAGCCGCCGATCTGGCCCGAGTGCGGGCGGCGGCCCAGCACATGGGCCAGCTGATCGACGCCCTGCTCTCGCTCTCCCGCGTCACGCGCAGCGACGTGGCGTGGCAGCTGGTTGACGTCGGCGCCATCGCCGCGGACGCCTTCGAGGATGTGCGGGCGGAGGCACCGGATCGGCAGGTGACGTTCGTCCCGGAGGCCGGGCTCCGTGCCATCGCTGACGCGCGCCTGCTGAGGATCGCGCTTTCCAACCTGATCGGCAATGCATGGAAGTTCACGGCCAGGCGGGCGGATGCGCGCATTGAAGTCGGACGGACGGGCGACGGCGACGGCCGCGCGTTCTTCGTGCGGGACAATGGCGTCGGCTTTGACATGCGCTATGCGGACAAGCTGTTCGGGGCGTTCCAGCGACTGCACGCGCCCGGCGAGTTCGCCGGGACCGGCATCGGGCTGGCGACCGTGCAGCGGGCGATCCACCGGCTCGGGGGACGGGTCTGGGCCGAAGGCCAGTCCGGCGAGGGCGCGACGTTCTACTTCACGCTGCCGGGGCCTCCCGCTCCGGCGCAGGAGGCCGCATGACCGCGCGTCGTCGATTCGTGGGGTTTGTCCCCCGATGACCCGGGAGGAGCGTATGGCGACTCAATCCTCAATCCTTCTGGTGGAAGACAACGCGGACGACGCGGACCTCACGCTGAGGGCGTTCCGTCAGCACAAGCTCGCCCCCCCCGTCGCGGTGGTGCGGGATGGCGCCGAGGCGCTGGACTACCTCTTCGGGACCGGCGGGTACGCCGGGCGGAACCCGAACGATCTGCCCGGGCTGGTCCTCCTTGACCTGAAACTCCCCCGGATCGACGGCCTGGAGGTGCTGCGGCGCCTCCGGTCGGACCCGCGCACCCAGCTGCTGCCGGTGGTCATCCTCACCTCGTCCCAGACGGAGACCGACCTGCTCCGAAGCTACCGGCTCGGGTGCAACAGCTACGTGCGCAAGCCGATCGATTTCACGGAGTTCATGAGTGTGGTGACCGCCCTCCGGCTGTACTGGCTCACGCTCAACGAACAGCCGCCTGTCCCCCAAGGGGCGGCGCCTGCCCAGGAGGTTGCGCTGTGACATCCCCGGATCCCACCGCCCCGGAAGCCGCCCCCCTGAAGCCCCTGCGCGCCCTCATGATCGAGGACTCCGAGGATGACGCGCTGCTCATCCAGAGGGAGCTCCGCCGCGGCGGTTACGAGGTGACGGCCCACCGCGTGGATTCGGCGCTCGCGATGCAGGACGCCATCGGCTGGGGCCAGTGGGACGTGATCCTGTCCGACCACAGCATGCCGGCCTTCGACGCGCTCGCGGCGCTGGACATCTGCCGCCGCGCGCGCCTCAGCACGCCCTTCATCGTTGTGTCCGGCGCCATCGGCGAGGAAGCCGCCGTCCGCGCCATGAAGGCCGGCGCGCAGGACTACGTCATGAAGGACAACCTGTCGCGGCTGACGCCCGCCATCGAGCGGGAGCTGCGCGAGGCCGAGGATCGCCGCGAGCGGCGCCGGATCGAGGACCTGCTGCACGAGCGCGAAGAGTGGCACCGGCAGATCATCGAGACCGCGCAGGAAGGGATATGGGCCATCGACGCCTCGGGCATGACCACGTTCGTCAATGCCAAGATGGCCGACATGCTGGGCGTGGACGTGCAGGACATGCTGGGCGCATCCATGTTCGACTTCATGGACGAGGACGGCCAGCGGGAGGCCGTGGCCTACCTGGAGCGCCGTCGCCAGGGAATATCCGAGCACCACGACTTCCTCTTCCGGCGGCGGGACGGCGGGCCCGTCTGGACGCTGGTCTCGTCGAACCCCCTGACCGACAAGCAGGGCCGGTACATCGGCTCGCTGGCCATGATCACGGACATGACGGAGTACCGGCGGGGGGAGGAGGCGCTCCGGGACAGCGAGGAGCGGTTCCGCAAGGTGTTCGAGGAAAGCCCGATCGGGATGGGGATGAGCGGGCCCGACGGCCGCTTCCTGAGGGTCAACAGCAGCATGTGCGCCATGCTCGGCTTCGCCGAGTCGGAGCTGGTCGGGATGAGGAGCCAGGACCTGACCTTCCCTCCGGACCTGCACGCCGAGACCGTCTACACCGATCAGCTGGCGGCGAGCGAGATCCCCTTCTACAAGCTCGAGAAGCGCTATGTGACCCGCTCCGGCGACATCGTGTGGTCCGCCACCACCACGTCCATGATCCGGGATGCCGACGCACGGCCGATCTGGCAGCTGACCATGGCCGAGGACATCACCGAGCGCCGGCGGGTGGAGGCCGCATTCCGCGAAGCGATGGAGCGGTACCACACGATCTTCGACCAAGCCGCGGACTCGATCGTGATCTTCGACGCCCAGACCGAGGAGATCGCCGAGTTCAACGACCCCGCGCACGAGTCGCTCGGCTACACCCGCGAGGAGTATGCCCGGCTGCGCATCACCGACTTCGACGCGGGCACCGAGGCGAGCGGCCTGCTCCGCCACATCGAGAAGGCGGCCCGCGAGGGGCGTGACGTTTACGAAACCCGGTTCCGGCGCCAGAACGGGGAGCTGCGCGACGTCTTGGTCAGCAGTCGGCTCATCACCATCCGGGGCAAGAACCTGATCCACGCCATGTGGAGCGACATCACCGACCGCAAGCACATGGAGGTCGATCTGCGCCGCGCGATCGAGCGGCTTCAGGACCACGACCGGATCCGGTCGGAGTTCGTCTCGAACGTGTCGCACGAGCTCCGGACCCCGCTCGCGAGCTTCATCTACGCCACCCGGAACCTGCTCAAGGGCGTGGCGGGGCCGCTTCCGGAGAACGCCTACCGGTACCTCAAAATGCTGGAAGGCGAGTCGCAGCGGATGCTGCACACGGTCAACGCGATCCTCGACATGAGGCAGGCCGACTCCATCGCCCAGCAGATGGCCCGGATCCGGCTCCCCTTCTCCCGGATCGTCGCGCGCGGCGCCGAGAGCCTGCGCGTTCAGGCGGAGGAGAAGCTGGTGACGGTCGAGCTGGCCGTCGACAACAGGGCGGGCTTCGTGGAATGCGACCCGGCCCGCCTCGAGCGTGTCATCTACAACATCATTGGAAATGCCATCAAGTTCACTCCAGCCGGCGGGTCCGTGTCCGTCGCCGTGTCGCGCGATCCGTCCGGCGCACCGCTGCTGACGGTTACCGACACCGGGGTCGGCATTCCCCACGATGCGCTGCCGAAGATCGGCGAGCGCTACTTCCGGGCCGGCACCCACACCCAGGGGTCTGGCCTCGGGCTGGCCATATCGAAGGAAATCATCGGACTGCACGGCGGCGACCTGTCGGTGACGAGCCCCGCGCCCGGGCGAGCCGGCGGCACGCAGGTCCTCGTCCGCCTGCCGCCCACCGAGCCGCCGCTCATCCTGATCGCCGGGCCGCTCGGAGACGCGCGCGAGCCCGTGGAGCGCCAGTTGGCCGGGTTCGGCTACCGCCTCGTCGCGAGCGAGCACCCCGAGGAGACGCCGCCGACAGCCGGAGCCCAGCGGCCGAGCTGCATCGTCATCAACGCGGACAGCGGCTTCGATGAGGCCATCCGCCTGAAGTGCAGTGACGCGCTCCGCGAGGTGCCGATCGTGGCCGTGGCATCCGACTCGCCGACCGACGCCCACATGCGGGTCTTCCTAGACCTGGCCATCCGCGTCGTCGCCCATCCGCGGCATCGCGACCGGGTCATTGACGCGGTCGAGGAAACCATCATCGGACGAACAGCGTTTCAGCACGGCAAGACGACACCCCAGACAACGCAGGAGGAGAAACCATGAGCGGACACAAAGATACGATTCTGCTGGTTGACGACGATCCGGCCATCCTGTTGACCGTGGGGGACCGGCTCGAGTCGGAAGGCTACGCGGTGATCCGCGCCGCCAGCAGCGAGCAGGCGCTCGAACGGCTGAACGACGCGCGGCCGGACCTGATCATCCTGGACATCAGCATGCCCGGCGAGGGCGGCATGGCGTTTCTCCGAAAGGTGACCACTCCGCAGGGCAGCCTGATGTACCCCGTCCTGATCTTCACGGCGCGCGCCGAGCTGGACAAGTTCTTCCAGCAGGTGGAGGTGACGGGGTTCCTTCCCAAGACGTCGGACCCCGAGACGCTCACCCGCGAGGTGCGGCGGATCATCTCCGCGCGGCGCGCCAGCGCGGGCGGCGGGGCGGACAGCGAAGCCGGATGGAAGGTCCTCCTCGCCGAGGACGATCCCGAGGTGCGCGAAAACATGGTCAAAGTGATCGGCATGGCCGGCTATGCCGTAACCGCCGTGGCGGACGGCTACGCGGTCATCGAGCGGGCGGTGATGGAGCCGCCGGCCGTCATCGTGATCAAGCAGCTGCTCCCCCGCATGAAAGGCACGGCCGCGGCCGCCATCCTGTCCACCCTGCCCAGCGTCAAAGGCGTGCCCGTGATCGTCTACGACGAGAGCGGGATGCGCGATGCCGCCTCGCGGCCGATCAACTTGGCCGCCTTCGTGCCGAGCAACCTGCCCGTGCGGCTGGTCAAGACGATCGACGCGATCCGCCGGGGCGAGACGCCGGCTCCGGTCTGAGCCGGCCGCCCGCGGCGGTGTAAGGCGTCCGTGACGGGAGGGTCGGAACGGCGGAGACCGCCGTCTCCACGGGACGAAGCGAAGCGGGTTCCTTGGAGCCGGCCGTGCCCGGCCGGTTCGGGCTCCGTCCCCCTCGCGTCACCGGCCCATCACGCGGCGGTTCGCTTTTTGCTGTCGCTTTTTGCGTGAACCCCCGGGAAAACGCATGTACCATGTCGCCGCTCACAGCGTTCGAGCGTAAAGCGGAGTGGCGAGACGATGGAAATCAGATTCACGCACGAGCACAGCCAGAACCTTCGGGAAGCCCTGGAGCTCGAATGGCTGGATACGAACGGCCTGGGCGGCTACGCGTCCAGCACCGTCGTCTCGTGCCACACCCGCCGATACCACGGGTACCTGGTCGCCAGCCTGGACACGCCGCCCGGCCGCTTCGTGCTGCTCTCCGGCATCGACGAGACCCTGGTGGCCCAGGGGCGCGAGTTCCCCCTCTCCTGCCACAAGTTCCCCGGCGTGTTCCACCCGCACGGCCACCGCCACCTGGAGGAGTTCCGCCTGGATCACGGGCCGCACGCCGTCTACCGCGTCGGCGGCATCCGAATCCACAAGAGCGTGATGATGGTTCACGGCGAAAACACCGTTCTCGTCCGGTACTTCGTCGAGCGCGCCGACGCGCCGTTCTCGATCCAGATCCGCCCCCTGCTCGCCTTCCGGGCCGCCGATGCGCTGACGAGCGAAAACATCTTTCTCCAGGTCCGGACGTTCCCCATCGAGAATGGGTTCAAGATCCAGCCGTACAATGGCATGCCGCCCCTGTGCCTCACGACGAACATCCGGCCCGGCTTCTCGCCGTCTCCGCTCTGGTACCGGCAGTTCGAGTACGTGACCGACGAGCAGCGCGGCTACCCGGGCCGGGAAGACCTCTTCCAGCCCGGCGTGTTCGAGTTCCCGCTGCGAACCGGGCGCGTGCTCGTGCTGCGCGCCTCCACGTCCGATCCGTCCGCCTCGCCGCTGGACCTCTGGAAGCGGGAGGCTTCCCGGCGCGCCACCCCCCCGCCCGCCGCCCGCGCCACCGCGCGTGCCGCCAGAAGCGGGGAATCGCCCGCCGTCCGGCTGGCCCACCAGGCCGATGATTTTCTGGTCCGCTGGCCGGGCGGCGAGCCGGCCGTGGTCGCCGGCTATCCCTGGTTCGGCTCGTGGGGCCGCGACACGCTCATATCGCTGCCGGGCCTGACCTTCTGTCGCGGCCGGGCAGACGAGGGAGCGGCCATCCTGCTGGCCATGGCCGCACGCGAGCACAAGGGGCTCATCCCGAACTGCATCGGATCCGACGGCCGCGCCGCCTACAACTCGGTCGACGCCTCGCTATGGCTCTTCTGGGCCGTCCAGCAACTGCGACGGTATGGCGGCTCGGACGCCGTGGTCCGCGACGGGCTGTGGCCGGCGATGAAGCGCATCCTCGCGGCGTTCGCCCGCGGAACGGACTTCGGGATCGGCATGGCGCCGAGCGGGCTGCTGCGCGCCGGCGACGCCGACACCCAGCTGACGTGGATGGACGCGCGCCTGAACGGCCGCCCCGTCACCCCCCGGCACGGGTTCCCGGTCGAAGTCAACGCCCTCTGGTACAACGCCGTCTGCGAAGCCGTCGCGCTCGCCCGCACGTTCGGCGACTCGGGCTTTGCCCCGCCGGCCCCGCCGGAGCAGATCGCCGCCGCCTTCCGGGCGATGTTCTGGTACGCCGCCGGCGGCTGCCTCGGAGACGTGCATGACGGCGCGCGCCTCGACGCGTCGGTACGCCCGAACCAGGTGTTCGCCGTGTCGCTGCCGCATTCGCCGCTGGAGCCCGACCAGGCCACGGCGGTGGTCCGCCGCGTCCGCGACGACCTGCTGACCCCCTTCGGGCTGCGCACCCTCTCGCCGACCGATCCCCGCTACCGCGGGCGCTACGCCGGGAGCCCCGAGGAGCGCGACCGATCCTATCATCAGGGCACGGCGTGGCCCTGGCTGCTCGGCCACTTCGGCGACGCGATGCTGCGGGTGTCGCGCAACCGGTCGGAGGCCGTCGCCTTCCTGCGCCGGTCGATCGCCCCCCTCCTGGACAACCACCTCTCGGACGCCGGGCTGGGCAGCATCTCGGAGGTGTTCGACGGCGACCCTCCGCACCGGCCGAACGGCTGCATCGCGCAGGCGTGGAGCGTCGCCGAGATCCTGCGCCTGCTGAAGGTGCTGGACAGCCCTTCGCGGCGGAAGGGAGGCTGAAGCATGCGCGTCCTCATGTTTGGCTGGGAGTTCCCGCCGCACATCAGCGGCGGTCTGGGAACGGCCTGCCACGGGCTGACCATGGCCATGCGGCAACGGGGCGCCGAGATCCTGTTCGTCATCCCCCGCGCCCGCGGCCCGGCCGACTCGCACGTGCACCTGATCTCGGCCGCCCACGTCCCGCTGCGCGTGGCCCATGGCCGTCGGCGCCTCGAGCGATTCCTCCTCGAAGAGGAGGTCCGCTGCGTCGACTCCCTGCTGCGGCCCTACCTGAACGAGCCCGAGTACCGGGCCCTGCTCCGCCGGCGCGAGTGGGAGCGCGAGTCCGGACCGGAGCCCCGGCATCACGAGAGCGTGATCGACATGGGCGGCGACTACGGGCCGAACCTCCTGTCGGAGGTCATCCGCTACAGCGAGGTGGCCGGCGCCCTCTCCCTGCGGGAGCGCTTTGATGTCATCCACGCGCACGACTGGATGACCGCGCTGGCTGGCATCCGCGCGCGGAAGCTCTCCGGCAAGCCCCTCGTGTACCACGCGCACGCCCTGGAGTTCGACCGCAGCGGGGAAAACATCAACCGCGACGTCTACGCCATCGAGAAGCTGGCCATGGAGACGGCGGACCACGTCGTCGCCGTCAGCCACTACACGCGCGGCCTCATCCTGAGCCGGTACGGAATCGCGCCCGAGAAGGTCTCCGTCGTGCACAACGCCGTCTCCCGCCGCCGGGCCGGCGCCGTGTACCATGTCCGGAAGGAGCACGGGCGCCGCATCGTGCTCTTCCTCGGCCGCGTCACGTTCCAGAAGGGCCCGGACTACTTCGTCGAGGCCGCCGCGCGCGTCCTCCACAGCCTCCCCGACGTCACGTTTGTGATGGCGGGCAGCGGCGACATGCTGCCGCGGATGGTGGACCGCGTCGCCCAGCTGCGGATCGGGAGCGCGTTCCACTTCACCGGCTTCCTGGGGGCGGACGATGTCGAGCGGATGTACGCGATGAGCGACGTCTATGTCATGCCGAGCGTGTCCGAGCCGTTCGGAATCGCGCCGCTCGAGGCCATGCTCTACGACGTTCCGGTGATCGTGTCCCGCCAGGCCGGAGTGGCCGAGGTGCTCAAGCACGCGCTGCAGGTCGACTTCTGGGACATCGATGAGATGGCGGGGAAGATCGCCGCCCTCCTTCGGTATCCCGTTCTGGCGCGGGAGGTGGTGCGGAACGGCCGCCAGGAGCTGCGGTCCATCCGATGGGCGGCCGCGGCGGACGCGGTCCTGTCGATCTACGAGCGAATCACGCGCTGAGGCGCGAGGGGGAACGCCCGAAGGGGCCGGACAACGGAGGCGATCATGCCGTCACTGTGCTTTTACTTCCAGGTGCACCAGCCGTTCCGGCTGCGGCGCTACAGCTTCTTCGACATCGGCCGCTCGCACGCCTACGAGGACGAGGAGAAGAACCGCGACATCCTGAACAAGGTGGCCACGAAGTGCTACCTCCCCGCCAACGCGCTCCTGCTCGAGCTCGCCCGCGAGTTCCGGGGCGAGTTCCGGTTCTCCTTCTCCATCAGCGGCGTCGCCCTCGACCAGTTCGAGAAGTACAACCCGGCCGTTCTGGACAGCTTCCGGCGCCTCGCCGACACCGGCTGCGTCGAATTCCTCAACGAGACCTACTACCACTCGCTGGCGTTCCTGCACTCGCCCGCCGAGTTCAAGCAGCAGGTCCTGCAGCACCGGCAGCGGGTGAAGGCGCTCTTCGGGCACACGGCCCGCACGTTCCGCAACACGGAGCTGATCTACAACAACGACGTGGCCCGCGCGGTCGAAGCCATGGGCTACCAGGCCATCTTGGCCGAGGGCGCCGACCACATCCTGGGGTGGCGCAGCCCGAACTACGTCTACCAGCCCGCCGGCTGCACGCGCATCAAGTGCCTGCTCAAGAACTACCGGCTGTCGGACGACATCGCCTTCCGCTTCTCCAACCGCGAGTGGTCCGAGTACCCCCTCACGGCCGAGAAGTTCGCCGCCTGGATCCACCAGATCAACGCCGCCGGCGAGACCATCAATCTCTTCATGGACTACGAGACCTTCGGCGAGCACCAGTGGAGCGAGACCGGCATCTTCGACTTCCTCCGCGTCATCCCCCGCGAGGTGCTCAAGCACCCCGACTTCCGGTTCCAGACACCCGCGGAAGTGGCCTCCTCCTACGCGCCCGTCGCCCAGATCGACGTTCCGCATTTCGTTTCCTGGGCGGACGTCGAGCGCGACCTCACGGCCTGGCTCGGCAACAACATGCAGAACGACGCCGCGGCCGCGCTCTACAAGATGGAGCGCGCCGTCAAGCGCCGCCGCGACCCCGAGCTCCTCCGGACGTGGCGCCTGCTGCAGACGTCGGACCACTTCTACTACATGTGCACCAAGTGGTTCGCGGACGGAGACGTGCACAAGTACTTCAACCCGTACGCCTCGCCGTACGATGCCTACATCACATACATGAACGTGCTGGCCGACTTCGCCAACCGGGTCGAGCAGCCGAAGGGAGCCTGAGCCATGGAGCCGAAACCGAACCGATACCTCTTCGAGGTGAGCTGGGAAGTCTGCAACAAGGTCGGCGGGATCTACACGGTCCTGCAGAGCAAGGCCCGCACGGCCGCCGATACCTTCGGCGAGAACTACTACGTGCTCGGCCCCGACCTCAAGACCAACGCGGAGTTCGAGGAGACCGACGAGGAGTGCTGGCAGCGCGTGCGCGAGGCCACGGCGATCAAGGAGATTCCGTGCCGCTTCGGCCGGTGGCGCATCCCCGGCAACCCGAAGGCCATCCTGATCGACTTCGGGCGGAAGTACAACAAGGAGCAGCTCCTCTACCAGCTGTGGGAGGACTACGGGATCGACTCCATCGCGGGCCAGTGGGACTACATCGAACCGGTCATGTTCGGCCACGCCTGCGGCGAGGTGATCGAGACGATCTACAACGTGGTCGTCGCACCCCACGGCGGGGAGGCCATCGCGCACGTGCACGAGTGGATGTGCGGCGCCGCGCTCCTTCAGGTGAAGAAGTCCACGCCCGAGATCGCCACGGTGTTCACGACCCACGCCACCATGCTCGGCCGCGCCCTGGCTGGATCGGGCGTCGACATCTACGGCGACATCGAGCACATCTCCCCGCAGAAGGAAGCCACCGCCTTCAACGTCGTGGCCAAGTGCTCGATGGAGTGCGCCACGGCGCGCGAGTCGGACTGCTTCACGACCGTCAGCGCGATCACGGCAACCGAGGCCCGGAGCTTTCTGGGCCGAACCCCGGACGTCATCGTTCCCAACGGCCTCGACCTCGGGTCGATCCCGGACCTGAGCGTGGACCGCGCGCCGGCGCTCGCCGCCCGCCAGCGCCTGCTGGACTTCGCGGCCCGCTTCCTCGACAAGACCTTCCCGCCGCACACGACCATCATGGTCATCTCCGGCCGGTATGAGTTCCACAACAAGGGAATCGACGTCTTCCTGCAGGCGCTTCAGCGCCTGGAGGCTGACACGACCCCCGATCGCCCCGTGCTGGCATTCTGCCTCGTCATGGCCGGCCACAAGGAAGTGATCCCCAGCAGCATCGTCGACCCCGCCCACCCCGGCGGCATGCACCGGCTCGCCACCCACCGCCTCGACCACGAGGCCGGTGACCCCATCACGAACTCATGCCGCGAGCTCGGCCTGCGCAACGCCCCGGACAGCCGGGTCGGCGTCATCTTCGTGCCCGCCTTCCTGAACGGGTACGACGGCGCCCTCAACATGGATTACTACACGGCGATCTCCGGCGCGGACATCGGCGTCTTCCCCTCCTACTACGAGCCGTGGGGCTACACCCCCCTCGAAAGCGCCGCGTTCGCCGTGCCGACCGTCACGACCGATCAGGCCGGCTTCGGGCTCTGGGCGCGCGAAACCACCGACGGCCAGAACGGCGGCGTGATCCTGCTGGACCGGCAGAAGAAGGACATGCCGACCATCGCCGGCGAGCTGCATCAAATCCTGCGCGGGGTGATCGGCTGGTCCGACGCGGAGCTCGCCCAGCGGCGGGCGTCCGCCCGCCGGGTGGCCGAGCACGCCCAGTGGAAGGACTTCTACGGGCACTACCGCCGCGCCTACGACGTCGCGCTCGAGCAGGCGGCCCGCCGCCGCTCGCAGGGAATCGCCGGGCCGAAGGAAGAGCTCAAGCACGCCTTCGTCGGCACCGGCTCGTCCCAGCCCCACTTCCGCATCGTGACAGCCGAGGTGAACCTGCCCCAGAACCTCATCCGGCTCCGCGAGCTGGCGTACAACCTGTGGTGGGCCTGGAACCCGCGCGCGCTCTCGCTCTTCTCCCACCTCGACCCGCACCTCTGGGATTCGATGGAGAACAATCCCGTCCGGATGCTCGAATCCGTCTCGCCGGCCCGGCTCCAGGAAATGGCGCGGGACGAGGGGTACACCGCCCTCTACGCCCAGATCCTGCAGCAGTTTGACGAGTACATGCACGACAAGTCGCAGAGCGCGGCAGCCGAGCCCCGCGGCCGCATCAAGTGGTCCTCGCCGGTCGCCTATTTTTCCACCGAGTACGGCATTCACGAGTGCCTGCCCGTCTACTCCGGCGGGCTCGGCGTCCTGTCGGGCGACCACCTCAAATCGTCCAGCGATCTTAACCTCCCGCTGATCGGCGCCGGACTGCTCTACCGGCAGGGCTACTTCCGCCAGCGCATCGACCGCGCCGGCTGGCAGATCGCCGAGTACCCCGACAGCGACTTCTCGAACATGCCGGTCCAGGTCGTCCGCGACGACCGCGGGAACGACGTTCAGATCACGCTGGACCTGCCGGGCCGCACCCTGCACGCCAGCATATGGGAAGTCCAGGTCGGCCGGGTCCCGCTCTACCTGCTGGACACCGACACCGTCCGCAACACCCCGCAGGACCGCCACATCACGTCCCGGCTCTACTGCGCCGACCGCCGCACGCGCATCGAGCAGGAGATCCTGCTGGGCATGGGCGGCGTCCGCATGCTCCGCAAGCTCGGCATACGCCCCTCCGTCTACCACATGAACGAGGGGCACTCCGCCTTCCTCATCCTCGAGCTGATCCGCGAGATGATGGCCGATGAAGGACTGAGCTTCGACGAGGCCAAGGAGGCCGTCCGCGCCCGCGTCGCCTTCACCACGCACACCCCGGTCGAGGCCGGGCACGAGCGCTTCGCGAAGGACATCATCGAGTACTACTTCGCGAGCTACGTCCAGCGCGTCGGCATCAGCTGGTCCCAGTTCTGGGAGCTCGGGCGCCGGGAGGCCGGCGAAGACAAGCCGTTCTACATGACCATGATGGGCCTCAAGCTCTCCCACGCGCGGAACGCCGTGAGCCGGATGCACGAGTTCGTCTCGCGCCGCATGTGGCAGGATGCGTGGAAGGGCTTCCACTACTCCGACGTGCCGATCACCCACGTCACGAACGGCATCCACGCCCCGTCCTTCATCGACCCGCGGATGGCCGATCTGCTGAACACCTATCTCGGCCTCGACTGGCCCCGCCGGATCAGCAGCACCGACCGATGGAAGCGCGTCCGCGACATCCCGAGCGCCGCCTTCTGGCAGACGCGCGTCGAGCTCAAGCAGAAGCTCGCGGTCTTCCTCCGCGAGAACATCACGCGGTGCTGGGCGAAGTACAGCGCGTCCTGCAGCTACCGGGAGGAGCTGCTGTCCCTCATCAACCCGTCGGCGCTCTGGATCGGGTTCGCGCGGCGGTTCGCGCCCTACAAGCGGGCGGACCTGATCCTGTCCGACCTCGAGCGGCTCGAGCGCATCGTGAGCGACGACGACATGCCCGTGCAGATCCTCTTCGCGGGAAAGGCCCACCCGGAGGACCGGATGGGAATCGAGCTCCTGAAGAAGGTCGTGGACGTGTGCAACGAGCCCCGCTTCAAGGGCCGCATCTTCTTCATCGAGGACTACGACCTGCGCGCCGCGCGGGCCATGGTGCGCGGCGTCGACGTGTGGCTGAACACGCCGCGCCGCCCGCTCGAGGCCAGCGGCACCAGCGGCCAGAAGGCCGCCGTCAACGGGGTGCTCAACCTCAGCATCTCCGACGGCTGGTGGTGCGAGGGCTACGACGGCACGAACGGGTGGACGATCGGGCCGGTGGCGACGACGCCGGCGCCGGACGACGAGGATTCGCTCGAGACGGACAGCAAGTCGCTCTACTCGCTCATCGAGGACACGATCGTCCGGCTCTATTTCAACCGGGACGCATCCGGCATCCCGCAAGAGTGGGTCGCCATGAGCAAGCGGGCGGTCGAGACGCTCGCCCCCCGCTTCAGCTCGGAGCGGATGCTCAAGGAGTACCTCTCCGAGCTCTACATCCCCACCGCGGAGCGCGCTGCGCTGGTCGCCGCCGACCGGTTCAAGCTCGCCCGCGAAACGTCCGACTGGAAGCGCCGCATTCCGATGCGGTTCTCCTCGCTGCGCATCCTCGACGTGCGCTTGAAGGGAACGCGCGGCGACTCCATCGTCGTCGGGAAGCCGTTCTCCGTCGTCGTGCGCGTCGATCCCGGCCAGCTCGAGCCGGACGAGGTGCTCGCCGAGCTGATCATCGGGCGCACGGATGGGCGCGATTTCATCGGCTACCCCCAGTCGGTCCCGCTGCGGCCGGTGCCGGACACGAAGGGCACGCTGACCCTGACCGCCGACTACGTGGTTCAGGAGAACGGGCCGCACGCCTACGGAATCCGGGTCATGCCCTGCAACCGGAACCTGGCCTGCAAGCAGGAAGCGGAGCTCGTCATATGGGGATGACCGCCAGCCTTCGGTTCCTCGGCGCCGCCGGCGGCGTTACCGGCTCCCGCTACCTCCTCGAGGCGGGCGGGCTGCGCGTGCTCGTGGACTGCGGCCTGTATCAGGAACGGCAGCTGCAGTCCAGAAACTGGGATCCCTTCCCGGTCCCCCCGTCGTCGATCGATGCGGTCGTGCTCACCCACGCCCACCTCGACCACTGCGGCCTGCTGCCGCGCCTCGTCCGGGAGGGATTCGGAGGGCCGGTCGTCTGCACCCCCGCCACGGCCGAGATCGCCAAGATCCAGATGCTCGACACGGCGCGGATACAGGATGAGGACGCGGCCTTCAAGGCCCGGCGCCACGAGAAGGAGGGCAGGAAGAAGGACCCGCCGCCGGGCCCGCTCTACACCCCCCACGACGCGGAGCTGGCGGCCACGCGCTTCGAAACCGTCCGCTGCGGAGTCGCCCACGCGCTGTCGGACGACCTGTCCGTCACCCTCCACGACGCCGGGCACATTCTCGGATCGGCGATGGTCGAGGCCCGGTTTGGCGCCGGCCCGTCCGAGCGGCGGATCGTCTTCTCCGGCGACCTGGGCCGCTGGAACAGCCCGATCCTCCGGGATCCCACGCTCCTCGAGCGCGCGGACTACATCCTCGTCGAGTCCACCTACGGCAACCGCCTCCACGACCGGATCGACCAGTCCGCCGAAAAGCTCGGATCCATCATCGACCGGACCTGCCGCGCCGGCGGCAACATCGTGATCCCGAGCTTCGCCGTTGAGCGGACCCAGGACATTCTGTACCACCTGAACCTGATGCTGCTCGCCAACTCGATCCCGCACGTCCTGGTCTTCATCGACAGCCCCATGGCCGTCAGCGTCACGCGCGTGTTCATGCGACACACGTACCTGTTCGACGAGGAGATGACCCGGCTGGTCCAGGGCCGGCGCTCGCCCTTCGAATTCCCGGGCCTCGTGATGGTGGAGTCCGTCGATCAGTCGAAGGCGATCAACCGCGTCAAGGGCAGCGCCGTGCTCATCGCCGGGTCGGGCATGTGCACGGGCGGCCGAATCAAGCACCACCTCGTGTCGAACATTACGCGGCGCGAAAGCGCCGTCGTGTTCGTCGGCTACCAGGCGGTCGGCACGCTGGGGCGCATCATCACCGACGGGGTGAAGGACGTACGGATCCTCGGCCAGGTCTACCGGGTCCAGGCGCACGTGGAGCAGCTGACCGGCTTCTCCGCCCACGCGGATCGCGACGAGCTGCTGCGCTGGCTGTCCGGATTCCAAGCTCCGGTTCGCCGCGTGTTCGTTACACACGGCGAGCCGGACGCCGCGCAGTCATTCGCCTCGTACGTCCGGGAGCGCCGGCAGCTTGAGACGTCTGTTCCCGCGTACGGAGACCGGGTCGCGCTGACCTGATGCCCCTCCCCCCCGGCGGCGTCAGGGCTCCCCATCGGCCGGAGCCACGACACCCAGGTGCTCGAGGACCGAACGCGACAGCCCCGGTCCGATCCCCGCCACCCCCGCGATCTCATCGGCAGACGCGCGCATCAGGCGGCGCAGCGACCCGAACCGCTCCAGGAGGGCCCGCTTGCGCTTCTCGCCCAGGCCGGGCACGTCGTCGAGCGCGGAATCGCGCAGCCGGCGCGCCCGCAGCTGGCGATGGTACGTCAGGGCGAACCGGTGGGCCTCGTCGCGCAGCCGCTGCAGCACCCGCAGCGCGCGGGAATCGCGGGGCAGCAGCAGCGGCTCGCTCCGCCCCGGCCGGTAGAGCTCCTCGAACCGCTTCGCCAGCCCCGCCGCCGCCAGCTGGCGCAGGCCGAGCCGCTCAAGCTCCCGCCGCGCGGCCTGGAGCTGCGTGATGCCGCCATCGACCAGCACCAGATCCGGCAGCGCGGCCCCCTCCGCCAGCACGCGCTGATACCGGCGGCGGATCACCTCCGCCATCATCGCCGGATCATCGGACTGCTCGACCGTCCGGATGCGGAACCGCCGGTAGCGGTTCCGCTGCGGGATCCCGTCAACCGCACAGACCATGCTCGCAACGGAGTGCGTGCCCGATATGTTGGATATGTCGAACGCCTCGATCACGCGGGGGGGGGAATCCGCCTCGAGGACGCGCTGCAGCTCCGCCACGCCAGCCAGGCCTTCGGACGCGGCCAGCTCCGGCGTCAGGCCCAGCCGGTTCCGCTGACGGACGACCGCCTGCAGCAGCAGGAGCGTGTCCCGCAGCGCCGCCGCCCGCTCGAACTCACGTGCCGCCGCCGCCGCTGTCATGGCCTCACGCAACTCCTTCAGCAGCTCGGGGCGCTCGCCCTCCAGGAATGCCCCGGCCTCGGCGACTCGCGCGTGATACTCCGCCGCCGTCACCTTCCCGATGCACGGGGCCGAGCAGAACCGGACGATGTCGTTTATGCAGTGGCGATGATCCTCCTCGGTGGGAACCCTCGGGGGACACTTCCGGATGCCAAAGCGCTTCTCCACAAAGTCCAGCGCCGCCCGCGCGGCGGCCGATGACGCGTATGGCCCGAAGTAGCGGGCGCCGTCGTCCCGCGAGAATCGGACGGCCTTGAACTCCGGGAGCGGATCCGCGGGATTCACACGAAGCAGGAGGAAGCGCTTGTCGTCGCGGAAGCTGACGTTGTACCGGGGCCGATAGTCCTTGATCAGCTGCCCCTCGGTCAGGATCGCCTCCGCCTCGGTGCGCGTCACGATGAGGTCGAGGTCCGCGACGCTGTGCACCAGGCTGCGGACCTTGGGATCGCCGCGCCGCGCCGTCGCGTCGCGGAAGTAGGACTGCACGCGCTTGCGCAGGGACGCGGCCTTGCCCACGTAGATGATCGACCCGCGGGCATCGCGCATGATGTAGCAGCCCGGCTGATCGGGCAGCGCCCGCAGCTTCTGCTTCACCTTGTCCGGCAGCATCACGGCTCATGCCCTCCCCAGTCACGCACGCCCAGATGCTACCACGCCCCCCGCTCCCCTTCGATCCCCGTCCGCCCCCGCGCGCCTTCTTGCGGCTAGAGGCAACGGAGCTCGCAACAGCAGGCTGGATCATCGCGGGGCACGCAGGCTATAGTCTCGCCCCGTATTCTCCGGGCCATCGACGGACGGCCCGGGATTCAACGGAGGCATCACCATGCGCGGCGTGTGGCGGCTGCAGCGGCTCGGGCGGCAAATCGCGCGGGAGGCACGGATCCTCGCGTGCCGCTGGCCCGTGCGCGTGGCGTGCAACGTCTGCGGCTGGCGCGGGCGCTGCTTCTTCGGCGATGCCTGGCACCCCTTCACCCTGTGCCCGCGATGCGTCTCGCACATCCGGCACCGCCTGTTCGTCCAGGCGATCGATGCCCTGCCGGCCCTGCGCCGCGACGCGCTCTTCGGCGGCAAGCGCATCCTGCACATCGCCCCCGAGAAGATCCTGCGCGCCCCGCTCGCTGGCCACGCGGCCCGGTACGTGACCTGCGACCCCTTCGACCCGACGTGCGACCTGCAGCTGGACCTGTGCCGCCTGGAGGGCATCGCCGACGGATCCTTCGACGCGCTAATCGCCTGCGACGTCCTGGAGCACGTGCCGGACGTCGGCCGCGCGCTGGCGGAGATCCGCCGCGTGCTCGCACCGGGCGGATGGGCCGTCCTGACCGTCCCGCAGCGCGACAACGAGGAGCGCACCTACGAAGATGCGTCCATCGTGACTCCCGAAGGCCGCATAGCCGCGTTCGGCCAGGATGATCACCTGCGCATCTTCGGGTCCGACTTCCCGGCCCAGCTCCAGGCGGCCGGTTTCCGCGTGACCACCGTGGACGAGTCGAACTTCGCGCCCGATGTGGTCCGCCGGTTCGTCCTGTTCCCGCCTGTTCTCTCCCCTCACCCGCTCGCGACGAACCACCGCAAGGTCTTCTTCGCGCAGAAGCCGGAGTAGCCCGCGTGATGCCGAGCGCCCCGACATGGCCCCTGTGCGTGGCGGCCGCCATCGCCCTCGCCGGGACCGGATGCGCCGCGGCGCCGGACTGCCCCGGCCCGCCCCCTCCGGGCGTGCAGCTGGAGCGGCGCGAGCTCACGGTTCCGCGCCCCAACCGCGCCAGCATCCTCCGGATCGACACGGAGGACCGCGGGTTCACGCTCGCCGTGGCGCTCGGACGCGACCCGGACGGCGGCGGTCCCGCCGAGGCCACGCTGACCGATCCGTTCGCCCTGGCCGGAGACGGACCGGTTTTCGCCTTCATCAACACGAACCCCTGGGACGCTCTTCCGGACGCAGACGGCAAGAGGAACCGCGACTGGTACGCGGGGCAGCCCGTGGACATCATCGGCCTGGCCGCTACAAACGGCTTCGTGCAAAGCCCGTCCGACCGGTCGTCCTTCCCCGTGTGGATCGACGCGCGTGGCCGGCTGACGATCGGCCCCGTCCCAACCAACCAGGTGCCGCGGGAAGGACTGGCCGGCTGGGACCAGATCGTCCGTGGCGGCGCCTCGCTTCCCGGCCCGGACGCGAACCTGGCCCCGCGCACGGCGATCGGACTCGATGAGTCCGGCCGCACGCTCTGGCTCGTGGTGGTCGATGGGCGCCAGAAGGGGCTCAGCGAGGGCATGTCACGCCGTGAGCTGGCCGACCTCATGCGCGGGATCGGATGCTGGAGCGCGGCCAATCTGGACGGCGGCGGCAGCAGCATCATGACCCTCCGGGGATCTGACGGGCGGCTGTCAGTCGTGAACAGCCCCTCCGACCGCTCGCTGGGCTCCGTGAAGATACGCCCTGTTCCCGCGATTCTGACGATCCGCGCGCGGGACGATTCCGCGCGCCAGACGGAATGAGGAAGGACCGAACATGCCCGACGCCACCCGCATCATCTGCCTCGGCGACTCGATCACCCAGGCGTTCGACCAGCCCGACTGCGACCGGTGGACGGGCGTCCTGCAGCAGACGCTCGACCGCGCTTCGCCGGGTGCGTTCAAGGTATTCAACCGGGGCATCGGCGGCCAGACGGCGGCACAGGGGCTGGACCGGATGTTCAGCGACGTCGTCCCATGGCTCCCGGCCATCGTGCTGGTGGAGTTCGGGTTCAACGACGCGGTGGTTCCCGCCCAGACGATGGTGCCCAAGGTGACGGTCCCGGAGTTCAAGGTCAAGATGAGGGAGATCTATCGCATCGTGACGACGCGCGGCGGCACAGTCGTGCTGATCGTGAACCACATCCAGCACGACGTGCTGGTCCAGGGCAACGGGCAGCCGTACGAGGAGAGCTACGAGCCCTACGAAGCCGCCATCCGCGAACTGGCTGATGAGCTGAAGGTGTGCGCCATCGATCTGCCCCGCCTGATGACGGAGTGGCGAGTGGACCTGACCCGGTTCCTGACGGGCGACGGCATCCACCTGACCGCCGAAGGCAACCGCCAGTACGCCGGAATGGTGTTCGATGCGCTGAAGCCGGCGCTGCCGGGCGCGGCCTGAGCAGGCGCCCAGGCTACGAGCCCCAGTTCATCGAGTCGGCCAGCATCCGCTGTCCGGCGCCCTCGGTGTCGCAGCCCGTGCTCAGGAAGGTTCCGGTCCAGCCGAACTCCTTGAGGAAGGGCTCGACTAGCTCGGGCGGGTTACCCAGCACCAGCGCCGACTTGCCCGAGGCGTAGACCTTCTCCCAGATCGTCTTCCACCAGACGGGACTGGCTGAGTTGGAGCTCAGGGACCCCGCACCGGGCGTCCACTGGATCGCCTTCAAGCTCGGCACCTTCAGCAACAACGGGAGGTGGCAGATGCAGCTGGGGCCGTCGAGATGGAACACCGAGAAGTCCGCCCGCGCGCACTGTCGCTCCAAGTACGGGCACACGAACTCGGCAAACATGTCCGGCGAAATCATCGCCGCGAAGTCACACTGGGTCTTGAGCGTTCGCCCCGGCCCCCAGATCTGGAAGGCGATGAACGCGTTGCCGTCCCTCTCGTCCTTGACGATATCGTACAGCGGGTCGAAGTACTTCCAGTAGAGATCGTCCATCTGCCGAAGCAAGCGGTGGATTTCCTGCGGGCAGTCCAGCAGGTACGCCAGCAGTTCCTGGGTGCCCAGCACGCCGGCCAGGATGTCCAGCCCCTCGATCAGGTCGGGGATGCCGCAGACGAACTTGCCGCGCGCGGCCTGCTGGTAGAGCCGCGTGGTGCGGAGGGTCCACTGCCAGTACTCGTTGTCGGGGTCGAACTTCAGATCGGCCTTGGCGGGATCGTCGAAGCACGGATTGTACCAGACGGTGTCCGGCGCAAAGCCCGGCTTGGAGCCGAGGTAGAGGTTGATGTTGCCCGGGCCCAGCCCGGCGGTGATGTAGGGGAAGCAGGCCCCGCCATGCCAGTTCTTCCGAAGGTGCTGCTCGAACCGGGCCAGGTTGCCCTCGGAGTCGAGCCACATGGCCTTCGCATCGGCCGGCGCCGGCGGCGCCTTCGGCCCCGGAATCGGCCTCTCGCGAGGGCCTTGGACGGAGATGAGCGGCCGCGACGGCTTCTGGTGCCGCCACCATGACGTGAACACATCGCGCGCCTGATCCCAGTCGCCGTCCAGATAAGCCAACCGCGTGCTCATGCGTCGATCCCCTTCTCTCGCCGGCCGCTTCCTGCCGAACCGGACAGGCGCCATAGAACACGAAGCCGCCGCGCGGCGTCAACCACCTAATGGTTTGATCCGCCCCGAGCCGCTGGGCTAATGTGTGCCCGCTTCGCCCGACAGAGAAAGGGCGGAGGTCAGAAAGCGAGATGTGCCTATGTTCGCGCCCGTGTCGAAGAAGATGGATTTCCCCGCGCTGGAGCAGGACGTGCTGGCGTTCTGGAAGGAGCACGGGACATTCAAGCGATCGCTCGAGAACCGCCGCGGCTCTCCGGAGTACGTCTTCTACGACGGCCCTCCGTTCGCCACCGGGCTCCCCCACTACGGGCACCTGCTCGCCGGCACCATCAAGGACATCGTCCCGCGCTACCACACCATGCGCGGCCACTACGTCGACCGCCGCTTCGGCTGGGACTGCCATGGCCTGCCCGTCGAGTACGAGATGGAGCAGACGCTCAAGATCAGCGGCAAGCGCGACATCGAGAAGATGGGCGTGGACGTGTTCAACGAGCACTGCCGCAGCATCGTGCTCCGGTACACCCGCGAGTGGCAGGAGGTCGTCACCCGAATGGGCCGCTGGGTCGACTTCGACCGCGACTACAAGACCATGGACCCCGCCTACATGGAGTCCATCTGGTGGGTGTTCAAGACGCTCTGGGACAAGGGCCTCATCTACGAGGGCCACCGGATCGTATGGTACTGCCCGCGCTGCGCGACGCCGCTCTCGAACTTCGAGACCGGCCAGGGGTACGAGGACGTGAACGACCCCGCCATCACCATCCGCTTCCGCGTGGACGGCGAGCCGAACGCCTACCTCCTGGCCTGGACGACCACGCCGTGGACCCTGCCGTCCAACATGGCGCTGGCCGTCGGGGCCGACATCCCGTACGTCCGGATCCAGGACGGGGATGCGATCTACTACCTCGCCAAGGCGCGCCTGCCCGCCTACTACAAGAAGGACGCGGACTACCGCGTGCTGGCCGAGCTGCCGGGGTCCGAGCTGGCCGGCCGGCGCTACGAGCCGCTGTTCCCCTACTTCGCCGGGCTCCGCGACCGCGGCGCGTTCCGCGTGGTCACGGGCGACTTCGTTTCCGTCGAGGACGGCACCGGCATCGTTCACATGGCGCCCGCCTTCGGCGAGGACGACTACCGCGCGGCCCAGCAGCACGGCATCCCGGCGCCCTGCCCGATCGACGCGGAAGGCCGCTTCACCGCCGAGGTGCCCGACTACGCCGACCGCTTCGTGAAGGATGCCGATACCGACATCATCCGGCGGCTCAAGACCGAGAAGAAGCTCGTGCACCAGGGGACCATCAACCACCCCTACCCGCACTGCTGGCGATGCGACACGGCGCTGATCTCACGCGCCATCTCCGCCTGGTACGTCCGCGTGGAGCAGATGCGCGACCGCCTCCTCAAGGCGAACGCGGACACGCACTGGGTCCCCGAGCACCTGCGCGACGGCCGGTTCGGCAAGTGGCTGGAGCAGGCTCGCGACTGGAACATCTCGCGCAACCGCTACTGGGGGACGCCGCTCCCCGTCTGGAAGAGCGAGGACGGCCGGGAGGTCGTCTGCGTCGGCTCGATCGCCGAACTCGAGAAGCTCACCGGGCAGAAGGTCTCCGACCTGCACAAGCACTTCGTCGACGGCATCGAGATCCCCTCGAAAACGGGCGGGGCTCCGCTCCGCCGCATCCCCGAGATGCTCCACTGCTGGTTCGAGAGCGGAGCCATGCCCTACGCGCAGCCCCACTACCCGTTCGC
>CAYSLU010000012.1:11132-75744 GCA_964431965.1 uncultured Verrucomicrobiota bacterium | reverse complement strand
CCAATTTCGCACGCCTTCAGGATCGATACGAGCTATCGTGATGACACTTTCTTGTCGAATAGGTGGAACTGGGTGGTTGAAGGCGGGTTGGGGACCTCATATGCACTGTTGCCGAGGACGTTGATTCATGGCATGGGAGAGTTTGAGCTCCAAACAAGAAACGTGCAAGACGATACATGGCTTGGATTTGGTCCCTCCCTAGGAGTCGTATCTGATTTGCCTTGGAGATCGAGGGGGGTCGTTGAGGGAGGATACCAAGTAAACCTCGTCGCGTTGGATCGTCACCGGTACAACTTGACCGCAGGGGTATCTGTAGCAGTCACAAAACGGATGAGTATTGTCTGCCAATGTGGCAGAGAGCAAATGGTAGGCAGCAGGCCGCAAGACGAGGTCCGCGTTGAGGCCCGCCTATACTTCTGAAAAGGGTAACACAATGCCAATCGTGGCCCCGCGGACAGCCCCATTAGGTCAGTCGTGGCTCCCACACCATACCACATGGCATGCGGGTCCGCACCGAGGATAGCGACTAGGCTGTATGACACTGAGCATGACACAAGTTTTCGCCGACGACTACCTACGACGCACCTCATGGCGAACGCTGACGGCATCCTAATCACGGACAGGCGGTGGAGGGGGGGGGCGCGCTGAGCCGGTCGCGTGGAAACCCGAGATAGCGCTGGACTCCAGTTCCACACCAGCGCCCTTGCCCGTCCCCGTGCATCAGCGAAGCAGGGTAACCTGTCCGCAGACGGGCGGGGTGGCGATTTGATTGCGTCTTGTCTGGCACGTGACAAGATGCAACAGTCTGCCTGTACTTGCTTCGGCATGCCGGTGCGAGGGTGTTGCGTGATGGTTGGCCATGGACGGACGCGGATGCGGGGACTGCTCAATAGGGGCGCAAGATGAGGCAAGGGGCAGGGAGAGGGAATCGGTCGGTACAGGTTTCAGAGACCTCGCCGCGCATCACCGACCTCAGGTCTCAACTGTCACGGAGAGTACGCGCCGGGGTGGGGGTATGTCAAGAATGGCCAACGATGGCCAATGAATATGCTTGAAAGACAAGCCTGCATTGAAAAAAGACCAGACTCAAAATCTGGCGCCCGCAAGGGCATGAGGGTTCAAGTCCCTCCCCCGGCACCATCCGACCTCCCCCGAGACCCCCTGATTTCATTGCCGCAGGGACAAAGGGAGGGCGCACACATGCACCGACACAAGAAGCGCAATGGGATGGAAAGCGGCGGCTTTCCTGCGCCTACTTGCGGCGAATTCCTCGTTACGCGACATACTTTTACCTGCTTCTCTGCTCTTCAACTGGCTTTGCTCGATACACGCTGCTACATTCAGAATCTTTATGAGGGCGAAGGTGAATAGTGTCGGGCCGGAGCACGGAATCGAGAACGACCGTGCAGCAAGAACGCTGGCTATTCGTGGACGAGATCGCGGCGCACGTGGGAGTCCGCCTGGACACGGTCTGCAAATGGATCGAACTGCTTTGTGCGAGCCGCCGAGAGGTGGCGCCAGACTGAGGGGATACCTTCTTTTCTCACGGGGCCAGTCCCTATGCTGATTACCTTTCCATGCCCCAAGTGCCAGTCCAGCCTGGAGACCGACGCTACGGAGGCCGGCTCCGAAGTCCAGTGTCCTGCCTGTCAATCCACCCTGGTGGTACCCAAGAAAGGCCCCGGACCGGGGGCCACGATCGGCGGATTCCGCATCGAGAAGCTCCTTAGCAGAGGCGGAATGGGCGAAGTGTATCTGGCCCGGCAGCTTTCGATGGACCGGAAGGTAGCGCTGAAGATTCTTCCGGCGCAGCTGAGCCTGCACCCGGAGGAAAGCGGACGGTTCCTGCAGGAGGTGAAACTGCTGGCCAAGCTGGATCATCCCAACATCGTCACCGCACACGAGGCGGGGGAAGACGGCGGCGTTCTGTTCCTGGCCATGGCGTACGTGAAGGGCGAATCGCTGGAGAAGCGGCTGAAGCGAGACGGCGCGATGACGGAGGATGAGGCGCTGGTCGTGACGCTCAAGCTGGCCGGGGCGCTCGAGTATGCGTGGAAGCGGCATCGCCTGCTGCATCGCGACATCAAGCCGGCGAACGTCTTGCTGGATGAAGAGAGCGGGGAGCCGAAGCTGGTAGACCTGGGAATATCGAAGAGTCTGGCGGAAGGAGAGGGGCTGACGCTCTCCGGTACGGTGATGGGGACCCCGAACTACATGGGACCGGAGCAGGCGTCGGGAGATGCCGATCTGGATCTGCGGGCCGACATATACTCGCTGGGCGTGACGCTCTACCACATGCTGAGCGGGGCGATGCCGTTCGGGGGCAGCACTATGTTGGAGGTGTTGCACAAGATTGCCACCCAGTCGCTGACCGACCCCCGCGAGCACAACGACACGGTGTCGGAGCCGTGCGTGGCGCTGCTCGAGGTGATGCTGGCCAAGGCGCGAGAGGCCCGGCACGAGAGCTGGGAGGCGCTGATCGAGGATCTGAAGCGGGTCATGCAGGGGGAAATGCCGGCCCGGCCAGCGCCGATGAGAGGCGAATCGGCGCTGATCCGTGGATCTGCGGTGCCGAACGGGGTTAAGAAGAGGATCGTGGTGAGGAAGCCGGCTCGTGGCGCAGGCGTCCCGCCCGCGGGCGAGAAGCAAGAGGCGGCGGCCCGTGGAGGGAAACAAGAAGCCGAGAGCCCGGCCAGGAAGTCCAAGGCGCCTCTCATGGTGACAGCAGGCGCAGTGGTCGCGATCGGTGCTGCGCTCGGAGCGCTGGCGGTGGCGCGCAAGCCGCAGCACCCCCCGGCGACGCCCCCCTTGGATGTGACGCCAACCACGACCATGGTGAGGAACACGACGACCACCACTCAGATGCCCTTCGAGACGACGACTTCCACCACGACCACGACGACGACCACCACCACGACCACCACCTCCACCGTTGCACCGCAGGACTCCGGGGATCGCTCCGGCGCACCTGCCCCGGTGACGGACGGCCCGGCACAGGTCGGAACCACAGACCGGACGGAGACCCCGGCGAAGATAGCCGCTGCGGCTCCAGCCGCGGATCTGGACAAAGTCAGGACGGCCGTGGCCGGGGCGGTGTTGAAGGAGGATTTCAACTCCGCGAGCGAGTTGCTTCAGAAGGCGAAAGCGGAGCGCCCCTCGTCGGCCAGTGAACTGGATGCGCTGGCCCAATCCGTGTCCGAGGTGTCCCGGATGGCCGACGTGATTCTGGCCTCGTTCGAGGGGGATGCGGGCAAGACGTTGGCGATCGGGTTGCAGCAGGGCACGGAGACCTGCACGATCCGGAGCGCGTCAGCCGGGAAGATCAACGTCGAGCAGAATGTGCCGGGCGCTTCGATCCAGCGGACCTTCACCCTGGCGGACCTGAGCATCACGGAGGCGTTCCGGCGGTTGGGCACGGACAAGGCGCCGGAACGGGAGGTCATGCGGGGCTTGTTGGCCTATCAGGGCAAAGCCCCTGACAAGGCCAGGGAGTTCTTCGGTCAAGCCAACGATCCGCTCGGCAAGGCCCTGATCGCCTTTCTGGACGAGGCTGCTTCCCAGCAGCGAACGGCAGCCCAGACGCAGCAGAAGACGGCCGCGGAGGCCGCGGCGATGACGGCCTTTCGCTCGGTTCTGGAGGCAGCGGGCGTCGACGACCGCGAGACGGACGCCGGGAAACTCGTGGTCGCAATTCATAAGAAGAAGTGCACGCCGACGCAGGTGGAGAGGATCAAGACGGAGGTGGAGGCATTCCGCGCCAAGTACGCCGCCACGGACGCGGCCGCACAGAACAGCCGGGTGCTCCATGTGTTGGAGCTGCTTCGACCGAACCTTACGCTCTACGTGGATCCAGCCGCGTTGGAGGCGGCGCTGGCTGAACTCAAGGCCGCTAATCCGGGGGGTGACGTGACGCCCGCCGTCACGATGGGCGACGACGGTGCAGGACTCAGCTTCCAGGGAAGGAAGAGCCTGGGCGACATCTCCGCGCTGGCGGGGATCGCCATTGTCAGCTTGGACGTTTCGGGGACACAGGTATCCGACTTCCGCGCGTTGCGCGGGGCACCCCTGCGGCGGCTCAGGTGCGGGGGTGACGGGCCCTTTGACTTGGGCACCCTCGCTGGTTTGCCCCTCACGGATTTCGCTTTTATTGCCGAGCGCGCCAGTTGTGGAAGCCTGCAGTGGATGAAGGGGATGCGACTCACGAACGTCTTTATCCGGGCGTTTTCGATCGGACTCGCCGACCTCGACCCATTGAGAGGAATGCCCCTGGAATCGCTTGTGATCGAATGGACAACTCGTTGCAGTCTGGCCGATCTGTCTGCTGTCAAAGGGATGCCTCTGTCCAGGCTGAGGGTCGTATGCGTCCTGGGTGACCATGGATACATGAGTCGCAGATTCCCCCTATCCAGCCTTCAACCACTCGTCGGAATGACGAGCTTGCGGGAACTCGAGCTTCCCGGCACGAGCATCGCCGACCTGAGGCCCTTGACGGGGACTCCCCTGAGCAAACTCCACATGGGCGGAACGGCTGTTCGCGACCTGTCTCCGCTGAAAGGCATGCCGCTGAAGTCTCTCAACATCAACGGCACACTCGTCACCGACCTCTCTCCTCTAAAGGACATGCCCCTCACCGAACTCCGCATCAGGGACGTGAAGGCCGACGCCTCCGTGCTCGCCGAAATCAAGACGCTCAAGACAATCGAAAGATAGATGGCGCCGGCCCCATGCCGTCCGCCCTTCGATGCCTGTACCACTGTTATCGGCGGCAGTACCCGCAGCAGCGCGGTCGAGGACTGTTTGGTGGGCCCGGCTGGGGTCGAACCAGCGACCAGAGGATTATGAGTCCCCTGCTCTGACCAACTGAGCTACGGGCCCGGGTGGCGGGAAGGTCGAGAGCATAGCAGGAGCGATGGTTGATGGTCTATGGGGGACGCGAATCCATCCGATGGGCCGGTGGCGTGAGGGGGAAATGGACCGAACCGGCCGGGGACGGCCGGCTCCAAGGAGCCCGCTCGGCCTCGTTCCGTGGAGACGGCGGTCTCCGCCGTTCCGACCCGCCACGTCACTGACGCCTCACATCCGTCCCGCCCTTTCGCAGGGACTCCCCGTCCGGATACGGACTTCACTGGCCGGATATTGACGAAGATCTGTCAATTGATGGTCTCATCGGAGTGAAGCACTCGAGCCCAATGCTCGTGACTCACGCCTGAAGACCGTAAGCGTCCGGTCTTCCACCTCATTATTGGAGCGCATGCGGCCGACAGCCCCCCCCCGTACGCGGACTATGGCCCGGTCGCGATCAGCGCCAGTTGCTCCGGCGTGAGGTAGAAGACGAGTTCCCAGTTGCGCATGAGGGGGAAGGCGGATTCGAGGCAGCAGAGGCCGGCGTTCTTGAGGCGGATGCGGGCGGGCGGGCCCTCGGCCAGCAGATGCGCGGCCAGCCCCATGAGCGAGGGCAGGTGGCCGGCGATGAGGACGGACGAGCGGTTGGGAAACTCGCGGATGGCCGCCAGCATCTCTTCGGGCGCGGCGTCCGGAACAACGGCCGGGGTGACGTGAATGCCGGTGGCCGGGTAGCCGGCCGCCTGCGCCACGATCTGTGCGGTTTGCAGGGAGCGCCTCTTGGGGCTGGCGACGATGAGGTCGAACGCGAGCCGCATGCGGCGGATGGCGTCGGCGCTCTTCCGGACCTGCGCGTCGCCCTCCGGCGTCAGCGCCCGCTCCGCATCCGTGGCAGCTGATCCCGCCAGCCCGTGCTGCATGAGGTAGAACTTCACGGCATTACCCCTTCCATTCGCGACCCGTCAGCGACCGATAGGCCCGGCGATAGCGGGCCATCCGCGCCCGCTGGCGCGACATCAGTCGAAATTCCCGGCGCAGCGTCATGTTGTCTTCGAGATCGGCGATCTTAATGGCTCGACCGACCGGGTCGCTGGCGGCGCGGGCCACAGAGTCGTCATAGGGCTCGCCGTCGCGGCGGGTCATGGCGTCGACCGCCCGGAGGACGCGCGGGGAGAAGCCGGCACGCCGAAGATCGGCCAGGGTCGTGCCGGAGTCCTCGACGACGTCGTGGAGGATGGCGGCGATCATCTCGTCCCGGCCGGTGAGGCGGAGCATGACGCGGATGGGGTGGAGGATGTAGGGGCGGCCGACTGTGTCCTTCTGGCCCGCGTGAGCGTCCGTTGCGATGCGGATGGCGGTGTTGAGGTCCATGGCATGTAGTGGCTCGGCGCAGGCCACCACATCCGAGCGACGGCCTGCGTGGCGGAGTGTATCGCATTCGGTGCGGCCAGCTCAATATTCCCGACGCCGCATGCGTGAGCGCGTGTGGCGTGGGCAGGGCTGCGCGATGAAGAAGCGACACGGCTTGGGCCAAACGGGAACGCGCGATACCGGCCCATCTGGGCGGTTGCCGGGGGACGGCACATACAGGAGTATGGTGCCGCCCCCGGCGCCCGCCCATCTGTGCCAGTCTGGCGCGTTTCCGTTTGGGCGCTTCGCGGACTCAGCGCGACCCAAGCCGCGTCGCAGTTCGCCCCGTTCCGTCGCGGACTCGGAACGGTGGGGCAGGGGAGTCGGGTTGCAGCCATCACTCTCTCACTGCTGGTAGGGCAGCCGCGCGCGTGTGGCAGGGGGCGGGGCTGCGCGATGAAGCGGTGCGATCTGAACCTCGATATTCGATGTGTTGACGGGGCGCGGGGGGCGCCCTAATCTGCGGGCATCGGCGGCGTCTGTGCCGCCGGGCAAACGAGGGGGTGCCGGATGAACGTGAAGCGCGTGGATACGTGGGCCGCGAGCATCAAGGACAAGCCGGGGGCGCTCGCCGAGAAGCTGAAGGTGCTGGCCAAGGGGGGGGCGAACCTGGAGTTCGTGATCGCGCGGCGCTGTCCGGACAAGGCCGGCACGGCCGTAGTGTTCGTGACGCCGATCAAGGGCCGCTCGGCGATTCGCGCGGCCAAGGAGGCCCGTTTCTCGAAGGCGAAAGGACTTCACGACGTGCGCGTGGAGGGACCGAACCGCAAGGGGCAGGGGGCGAAGATCACGGCGGCCCTGGCGGCGGCGGGGATCAGCCTGCGCGGCCTGTCCGGCGCGGCCATCGGCAAGAACTCGGTGTGCCATGTCGCGGTTGACTCTGCGTCCGACGCGAACAAGGCGGTCCGCATCCTCAAGGCGCTGTGACGCCAGGCCCGGCCCGATCGCTCTGCTTGCTGGACCGCGGGTCGGTTGGTGCGCGAGGGGGGCTGGGCGGCGCGGTACGAGACTGCTCGACGGATTGGGCCGAACATGGGCGCGTGATCCCGGCCCGCCTGGGCCGTTGCCGCAGGACGGCGCGTACAGGAGTACAGCGCCGCCTGCGGCGCCAGCCCATCCGGACCGGTCTGACGCGCCCGTGTTCGGGCCCCTCGCGGACTCGGGGCAACCCAATCCGCCTCGCGGTACGCCCGTTCCGTTCGCGGACTCCGGAACGGAATGTAAGGGGCGAGTCTCTCGTCCGTGATCTCCGTCGTGTTTGGATAGGCGTGCTACTCGTCTGCCCTTCGACACTCCGAGATCTGCGGTTCGATATTCTGCGGTTTCTGTACTAGCCTTCCGCTTAGTCACCACAACGGGAGGCGCAGCGTGAGCGGATCAACAGAACTGATTCGGGCAGCGGAGCAGCTGCGGCGTTCCGTGGATGCGCTGGCATTCGGCCCGCCGGTGGCCTGCGTTTACAACCCGTTGGACTACGCATGGGAGCCGCACCGGCGCTATCTGGAGCGATACGGCAGCAGCCCGAAGCGCGCCGTGTTTCTGGGGATGAACCCCGGGCCATGGGGCATGGCCCAGGTGGGCGTGCCGTTCGGCGAGGTGGGCTTCGTGCGCGACTGGATGAAGATCGGGGGGCGCATCGAGAAGCCGGCCCCGGAGGAGCCGCGCCGGCTGGTCGAGGGATTCGGCTGCACGCGGTCCGAGGTGAGCGGCCGGCGCCTGTGGGGCCTGTTTGCCGCGCGGTTCGGCACGGCCGATGCGTTCTTTCGCGATCACTTCGTGTGCAACTACTGTCCGCTGATGTTCATGGAGGCGGGCGGCCGGAACCGGACGCCGGACAAGCTGCCGGGCGCGGAGCGGGCTCCGCTCTTCGCTGCTTGTGACGCTCATCTCAAGCGCGTAATGTCGGCGCTGAAACCCGAGTGGGCGATCGGCGTCGGCGCATTCGCGGAGGCGCGGGCGCGTGAGGCGCTGGCAGGGACGACGATTCGCGTGGCGGGGGTGCTGCACCCGAGCCCGGCCAGCCCTGCAGCGAACCGGGGATGGGCCGGACAGGCGACCGCGCAGCTGCAGCGCCTGGGCGTATGGTAGTCGGAGCGCAATCGGATCAAGTCGAGGAGATGCTGAGATGGCCAAGGTCGTGTTCATCGGAGCCGGGAGCCTGGGATTCACGCGCGGGCTGGTGCGGGACCTGCTGACTTTTCCGCAGACCCGCGACGCCACGATCGCGCTCGTCGACATCAACCGCGAGCGGCTGGAGTTTGCGCGGCAGATGGTCGAGAAGATCGTCGCGATGGGCAGCTACCCGGCGAAGGTGGTGGCCTCGACCGACCGGCGCGACGTGCTGAAGGGCGCGGACGCCGTCTGCGTGACGATCCTGTGCGGCAGCACGGACGTGTGGCAGCACGACATCCTGATCCCGAAGAAGTACGGCATCGACATCAACGTCGGGGACACGCGCGGCCCGAGCGGCATCTTCCGCGCCCTGCGCACGATTCCGACGATGCTGGACATCTGTCGCGACATGGAGCGCCTGTGCCCGAACGCCATCATGCTGAACTACACGAACCCGATGGCCATGCTCTGCCACGCGATGCAGCGCGAGAGCTCGATCCGCCTGACGGGGCTCTGCCACAGCGTGCAGGGGACGGCGTCGATGCTCGCGGGCTGGCTCGGCGTGCCGGGCGGGGAAATGGCCTACACGTGCGCGGGAATCAACCACATGTCGTGGTATCTCGACCTCCGGCACAAGGGGCGAGATCTGTACCCGAAGCTCCGGGATGTGGTGGCCCGGAACAAGAAGATCTACAACCACGAGCAGGTGCGCAACGAGATGTTCCTCGCGCTGGATTACTACGTCACCGAGTCGAGCGGGCACAACAGCGAGTACAACTGGTGGTTCCGCAAGCGGCCGGACCTGATCCGGAAGCACTGCACGACGGGAACGGGCTGGAACCCGGGCCGGCACGCCTACATTCTGGACCACTACCGGACCTCGGAGAAGGTCTGGAAGAAGGGCGTGCGCGAGTGGCTGAAGGCCGAGAAGCCGATCTCGCTCGAGCGCGGGCACGAGTATGCCGCTTCGATCATCAGCGCGTACCTGGGCGGGGATCTGTTCAAGTTCAACGGGAACGTGCCGAACCACGGGCTCATCGACAACCTGCCTCCGGAGTGCTGCGTGGAGGTTCCGGTGGTGGCCAGCCGGAATGGATTCGAGGCGATCCGCGTGGGGGCGCTGCCGCCGCAGTGCGCGGCTTTGACGTGCCTGTCGGCGACGATCGAGACGATGGCCGTTGAGGGCTGTCTGCGGGGCGATCCGCGGCTCGTGTACCAGGCGATCGCGCACGACCCTCTGACGGCGGCGAAGCTTTCTCTCAGCGAGATCAAGAAGATGGTCGGGGAAATGCTGAAGCGGAATCGCGCCCATCTGCCGCATTTCAAGCGCATCGGGCTATAGAGGCGCGACCGATGCGCCGGCGGCGGCCGTGGGCCTGACCGGGGGAGGTGGGCCATGACGAGGACTCGCGCGCGGTTTCGGTCCCGCGTTGGCTTTGGGTTGGCCGCCTTGGGGCTTTGTGCGCTGGTGTCGGGCTGCGCGTCGCCCCGCATGAAGGGGACGCCTTTCTACACGGGCGAGTACCGGGTCCGCACGGGCGCGCCAACCGAGCGGGTGAACCTCTGGCCGCTGGTTTACTACCGGGCTCCGACGCTGTCGGTACTCTGGCCGTTCATTGAGCACTCGGACGAGCTTGCGGCGGTCCGTCCGTTCTACTCGGTCTACGGGCTGGACCGGCCCGAGCGCATCTACAGCGTCCTTTGGCCGCTGTCCGAGTTCGATCAGGAGCGGCAGCGCAACCGCATCTTTCCGGTTTTCTGGGGCAAACGCTATATGGTCGGTTTTCCGCTCTACTGGCGATGGTCCGATCCGGAAGACGGATGGGATGCCCTGCTCCCTCTGTGGGCGAAGCGTTGGGACGCATCGGGGACGAGCCTTGACGTGCTCTGGCCTCTGGTGAACGTCGAGCGGCGCCAGTATTCCAGGGGGTGGCGCGCGTGGCCGCTCGCCGGATCGTACGGATCGGGCGCGGGCGATCGGTACCGGTTCCTGCTCTGGCCGCTCGGGCACCAGTGGTCGGATCCGGCGAAGGGGAGCCGCGGCTCGATGCTGCTCCCGCTCTTCGCCTCCGGGCGGACGAGACAGGGGAGCTACTTCCTGTCGCTGCCGTACTCGACCGGCACAGTCGGAGCGCGGACGTGGCGGGCGGTCCCGCCGCTCTTCTGGAGCCAGGACGACGGACGGGTCTCCACGCTGCTGACACCGCTGTATGCGCGCGGCGTGGATCGCGTGCGCTCCAATTCGTGGAACCTGCTGCTCCCCTTGGCGCTGCGGCAGACCTCTCCGAGCGGGTCTTTTCTGGCGACTCCGCTGGGCGGCTACTCGCGCCGTGAGCGGAGCGAGTGCTGGATGGTGGGGCCGGGGCTGGTGTTCGGGGGGAGTGACAGCAACGGGAACAGGTGGTGGTGGGCCGGCGGGGTGGTGGCCCATTCCCGGCACACGGCGAGCGTTTCCGAGCAGCACGTGGTGCCCCTGTTCTACCGGCGGGCGGATCAGTCGGGCGAGACCTTCCTGTCCGTGCCTTACTCGTATCGCCGGCGCGCCACCGGCGGGGGCTGGAACCTGATCCCGCCGGTGCTGTTCCGGCAGAGCCAGTCCGGCGATAGCGCGCTGGTCTCGCCCCTGTACTGCGCGGGCGGCACGGCGGCGGGATCGAACCGGTGGAGCGCCGTGTTTCCGCTGTACTACCGGCGCGACACGCCGGACGGCCGTCGCCTGGCGACGCTGCTGGGCGGGTACGAGGAGGATCGCGCCGGGCATCGATGGGCGATCTATCCACTGCTTTCGGGCGGCACCCGGTCGGCCGACGGCGGGAGCCTGTGGCTGGCCGCCCCGCTCGTACACATCGGGCATCGGAACGGCGTGTACTCGCACCACGTGCTGCCGCTCTACATGTGGGAGGGGGAGCGGCGGCGTCTGTACTCCCTGCTGGCGGCGAACTGGCAGGATGCGCGCGGGGATGCCACAACGCTCGTGCCGCCGCTGCTGTCGTGGTACCGGGAGTCGCCCCAGCGGCGCGACATGTGGCTGGCTGGCGGCCTGGCCCGGTGGAGCGGCGGTTCGGCGCGGGGGGCCTCCTATGTGTTCCCCGTCTATTTCCGCGGCAAGGATTGGCTGCTCACGCCGGTCTATCTCAGGGGCAGGGACTGGTGGATCACGCCGCTGCTCGGCCATGGCTCCGACGGCATGGCCGAGCGATGGATCTGTCCGCCCCTCCTGGGCGCCTACCGGGACACCGGCGCACGGAAGACCGCAACCGGCTTGGCCGGGCTGGTGAGGCACGAGTGGGGCGGCGGGGGCCGGGCGTCCGGGTGGCTGCTTCCGCTCTACTGGTTTGACGGTCCATCGAGCGTGTATACGCTGCCGCTGGGCTGGCACCGCGACGGCACGCAGAACATGACGTATGCGCTCGCAGGCCTGGCCGGCGTCCGGAGCGGGCGCCGCGAGGGCGGATGGCTCTGGCCGCTGTACGGCCGGGAGCGCGATCGCGACAGCGGCTCGACGGCCGGGTTCATGCTCTGGGGTCGCTTCCGGAGCGGTGGATCCACCTCGGAGAGCCACTTGCTTCCGTTCTACCGATACGTGAACAATGGTGAAGCGCCGAAGGCTCCGGGCCTGGCCGCCCGCGATACCTACGGCCGGAAGTTCTGGTCGCTGCCCGCCTGCTGGTACGAGGATACGGTGCGCGTCCGGACATCGCAGCAGTCGATGGGCTACGAGTCGCGTCGGCGTCACGGCGTGTTCCCGCTCTGGAGCTACTGCGCGGTCGGGCAGGCGGACGGCGGCCGGCACTCAGAGTTCCGCGTGCTGGGGCTGCTGTACGACGCCATCGAAACGACCCCCCCGCCGGCGTCCGGGGGGACGCCTGCCGAGTCCGTGCGGAAGCGGATCCTGTGGCGGCTCTGGCACTACCAGCGAACCGGCCAGGATGTAAGCATCGACGTCTTCCCGGCGGTCACGTACGACCGGACTGCGGCCGGCCGACACGGGTTCTCGTTCCTCTGGCGGCTCATCCGGTACGAGGCCGGGCCGGACGGCGTGAAGTGCGACTTGCTGTATCTGCCCGTAAAGCGGTAGAGTTTCGGCCGTCGCAGCGGCTGTTGGGTGCGGTAGGCAGACACAAGGAGGTCGGAGATGAGCGATGGTACGGGAACGACTGAGGCGCGCGCGAAGGTGCAGTGGCAGGGCTTTTTGGACACGGCGAAGCAAGTCGTCACGAATCCGGCCGGGTTCTATCGCGGCATGGCCAAGGGCGGCGGATTTGGCGAGCCGCTGATGTTCCTCGCCGTCATGGCGGCGGTAACGGGCGCCGTGCAGGCGGTGCTGGCGCTGGTTCATCTCTCGCCGGCGACGATTGGCATGGCGCTGGGCGGGATTATTCTGGCGCCCATTTTTGCGGCGATCTTCGGGTTCGTTGCCGCGGCCATCATGTTTGTCATCTGGAAGCTGATGGGCTCCGCGGAGTCGTACGAGACCGCTTACCGGTGCGTGGCCTATAGCGCGGCGATCAGTCCGATCACCGCGGTGCTGGGCGCGATCCCGTATGTCGGAGGGGTGCTGGCGATGGCGTGGGGGCTCTACCTGGTGGTCACCGCCAGCGTCGAGGTTCACAAGATCAAGGCGCAGACCGCGTGGCTGGTGTTCGGCATCATCGCGGCGGTGTTCGCGCTGGGATCCATTTCCGCGCAGATGAAGATGCGCCGCTTGCAGAGGGATCTTTCCTCCTACGGATTCCCGGCCGGGAAGTCCGCCGAGGAGATGACGCCGGAGGACGCCCAGAAGGCTGCGGCTGCGTTCCTGAAGACCATGCAGGAAGAGGCGGCCCGCCAGGCGGCGAAGCAGGAAAAGGCCTCGGAGTAGAGCGCCGCTACCAGGGCGACATGCGCGCGGACTCGATTCGGAGGCGCCGGACGGCGTCGTCCACGCGCCGCTGAATCGAGTCCAGGCGCGCGCGGTCCGCCGAAGACACCAGTTCGTCGAGCCAGTCGTCGAAGCGGTTCATGATCTGCATGGGCCCCTCGACAAAGCGCCACGCGCCCGCGGCCCAGTCGTAGGCCAGCAGGTCGATGCGGTAGCGATAGGGCTTGCTCAGACCGGACAGCAGGCGGCGCATCAGGGCTGCATCGCAGCCGGCCGCGACAAGCGTGCCGACCAGTCGCAGTTCGGTTTCCTCGCCCGGCGTCAGCGTTGCGTCCGGGTCTGGCGCGAAGCTGAGAAAGCCGTCTTCGTGGGTCTTTCCGGCCGCATACCAGTTCAGGCCAATCTGCGCGCAAACCTCCCTCGTCGTCAGCGGTCGGCGCCCCAAGTCAGCGACGGGGAACAGCGAGGGCGTTGCCTGGTCGGCGGGGTCTGTGACGCGTGCCCGCTCCACATTCTCCTCTGAATCCATATAGGCACCTCCGTGAGTCGCCCGACGCCCGTGAGATTAGGCGCGATAGGGGCCCGGGTCAATTCCGCTCTTGAAGCCGGTCATTCGATGCTGATCAGGATGCTCCGGAGCCGCGCGTTGGGGTCGCGCGTGCGCCACGGGTGGGACGCGGGGAGAGTGTGTTGCAGGCCATACTTCCACGCGAGCACGCCCTCCGCCAGTTGGCGCTGGGACGCGGACAGCGCGGTGTCGTAGACCGCCAACTCCGAGAGGTAGCCGTTCATCGCGTAGAGCTTGTTCCACCCCAGCACGTGAAAGGTCGCGGATAGGGGTGATAGGGCTGGGCGGTTGGTTGAGAGCGTCTGTACACCGTTGGTGTAGGCGGCAAGCGAGTTGGTGCCGCGGGTCACGACCAGCAAGACGACGTTGGTTGATGGCTGGATGCGCAGGGCGGTGGAAGTGCCGTCGTAGAATAACCAATCGGTGCTTCCGCCGTAGAGTTGGAAGAACGGCGTGAGGGACTGCAAGGCGATGCTGTGCCAAGTGCCCAACGGCGTCGTGGCGCGCAGTTTGAAGACGCACGCATAGGTGCGGGGGCCGAGGGTGATGCTGTTCGAGCCCGCCAGCACGGTGGCCGCCCCCACGGTGCCGATGGCCGGCAGTCCGTTCACGCGATTGGTGTAATAGGTCGGCTGGTTCGCGGGGTTCGGCTGGCCGACCGCGTCGCGGTTCGTACTGGCGTCGCCCCAGGCGGCGACCGACTGCCCGTTTGTGTGGGCGGTGATGGCGTCCGCCTTCAGCCAAAGGACAAGCCCGGGGATGGTCGTCATATCGCGGCCGCATGCGGCCGCCGCGACGAGCATGATGGCGGTCGCGCCCGCGCGGATCCCGATCCGCGCGGCGCGCGACGAGACTGGATGCGGGCGCCTCAAACCGCCTCGTACATGATGAGCTCGCTGGTGAGCGCGGCGTCGATCGCCACGGGAAGGCCGTGGAGCAGGAGGTCCTGCCCGGACAGGCGCATCACGTGGCGGCGGTTGTCGAGCGTGACGTCGTACGTGGCGGAACTGTCCACGCCGCGGGGGCGAAAGCGGTATTCGGAGCGTCCGCCGGATAGCTTGAAGAGCCCGGCGTAGCCGCGGCGTCGGTCCGGGGTGGCGTATTCCAGGACGCACCAGTCGGCCGGCTTGAAGAGGCCGATGTCCGGCGTGTGGTGATAGACGACCGGGTGCCCGGCGAGGACGGGCCGGCAGAACCCCTTGTGCAGGCCGATGGTCCGGCGGGTCTTTTCGAAGTGCTCGGTGGATCGGTCGGCCCCTTGTGAGCCGAAGCCCACAAAGATCGGGACGGCGAACAGCGTGACGCGCAGGTGCGTGTCGAGGTCGGCCACCTGGTGCGCGTGCTGGATGTGGTTGTGATAGTAGACGATCGCCTCCGGAGGAATGAACAGGCTCAGGCTGTTGATGGCGCGGATGCTGTAGGGCATCACGCTCCAGTCGGACTCGCAGTGGTAGTGGAAGCGAGCGGCCATGCCGAGGTCGCTCCGGCCGCCGCCGCCGCCGCAGTTCTCGAGGCACACACCCGGGCACTCGGCGAGCACTCGGTCGTACGCCTTGTGGACGGCCTCGTTGTGCCGCCAGAACTCGCTCTCGGCATAGCCGTCCCGGATAGTCTGGCCGCCTTCGCCCGTGTGAACGTTGTAGTCGAGTTTGTAGAAGTCGAGCTTGAACCCCTTGACGATCCTGAGGATCGAGTCCTCAAAGTATCTGGCCGCGTCGGGGTTGGCGAGGTCCAGCGTCTCGGCGCACGGCCGGCCGTCGTCGGTCTTGAGAACCCAGTCCGGATGCTGCTCGAAGAGGCGGGTCTTCCGGGCGATGGCCTCCGCCTCGTGCCAGAGGCCGAACAGCATGCCTTTCCGGTGCGTGTGGTCGCGCAGCCCCTTCATGCCGCCGGGCAGCCAGCTGCCTTCGAACCAGTCGCCGCGATGCTCCCACCACCCGGCAAAGCTATCGCCGTACCAGCCGGCATCCACCATGAACGCCTCGACGCCCATCTCGGCGGCGATGTCGATTTCAGCCTTGATCCAGTCCCCGGTCTCCTCGACCACGCGTCCGGCCACCGTATACATCTCCCGGCCCTTGGGGCGCGGCGGTATGACGCTGGCGCGCATGTGCCGGTGCCAGAGCCCCACCGACTCGTCGAACGAGCCGTGCATGGGACCAAGATGCACCTCGGGGCTTACGACTGTCTCGCCCGCGGCGATGACGCGCAACGGGGCGGGGGCCAGCGGCCCGATCCGGAAGGAGAGCAGGGCCTCGTGGCGGTAGGCAAACTCGGCGAAGAAGTTGCCGCCCCACGCCAGCCCCATGAAGAACAGCTCACCCGTGGCTTCGTTTCTCAGGATGTAGTAGGGGGAGCCCCAGCAGCGGCCGGACTGGGTCCGCTCGACGCGGAAGTGCTCCTGCGGCAGGGGCTGCCACACGAAGTTGCCCTCGTGGCCCCAGTCTTCGCTCGCCAGGTAGCCGAGCGAGAACTTGGACTGGCTTCGCTCGTCAAACGCGGGGTTGGCGTTGGTGTGGTGGCGGGGCAGGGCGGTGTTGGTATTCCACAGCACCCCGGACCACGGGGACACGCTTCCGATCGCGGCGGGCTGACCGCCCGTATTGGTGATCTCCAGGCAGCGCGCCAGCACGGGCGTGCCGTCCAGGCGCGTGACGACCTTGACCGTGACGGGGCGGATCTGATGCTTCAGCTCGACCACGGCTTCCGTGGTTCCCGAGCGCTTGCCCGGGCGTCGGGTGCGGCTGACCAGATCCCATCGGTTGTGCAGCGACTGTCCGTCGATCTCCAGCTCGAATGCGTGAAGGGGGCGTTTGAGGGAATCCAGGCCGGGCAGGCCGGGAACGACGTTCTCGCGGTGGACATGACCGGTGGCCGACCAATAGAGTCCGATCCACCGGCCGTGCTCCAGAGCCTCCTCGCACACGGCGTTGGCCGAGACATACCGCATGCTCGGGCGGTTTCCGGCCTCGTGGGGGGCGACACTGACGGACGGAGACTGGCGACCGCGCGCAGATTCTTTTCGAGCCATAGGATCATCTCCCTGTTTCGTTCGGACGCGACCGGTCCCTTCCGCATGTGACTCGCCCGTCAGGATGGGCGCGGCGCACGTGCGGTTCAAGCGCATTCCGTGGCCTCCGCGCGGCACGCGGCACATCCCCGAAGGGCCTGCGCAACGGGCATCGCGCCCGGCATGAATCGTGCTGTATACTCGCATTGAGTTTCGCGAGGCACGATACCCGCTGTTTGGGATGACGTGATGTTGCATTCGATCATACGTTTCGGGCGGCTGGGGGCGGTGGCGGCGCTGATGGGGATGGTCTCGCCGGTGCTCGCCCAGACGAAGATCCTTCCGCCGGCGGGCGGCGGGGTCTACCTGGGCGTCTACAACTGGGCGGGCGACGGGCTCCTCAAGTTCGAGCAGGTGCTCGGGCGGAAGGTCGCCATCGGCAATCCCTACGCGATGACCGACGGCGGCGCCGAGGGGAGCTGGCCGAGCTTCGATGCGGTCGGCCATGAGCGGAACTGGCAGGCCGGTTATGTCACGTGGTTCAGCGTCGAGACGTCGCTCGGCTCTCCCGCTCCGACCTTCACGCCGCAGGACGTCATCAACGGCGTAATCGACACCAATCTCGAAGCCGTTGCCCGGGCGATTCGCAACTGGGGCCGGCCGATTCTGTGGGCCTACCCGCGCGAGCCCTCACTGCAGCCCGGCGTGGGCTACGACGGCGGCGGCTATGGCCCGTCGGGAACGCTTCGGCGCGCCCAGGCCACCGGGCAGGGGCTCAGCGACACCGCGGCCTACGGCAGCCCGTCGAAGCTCGACGGGCCCGAGCGCTATGTGGACATGTGCCGGCACATCCATGATGTTGTTGCGCCCATCGCATCGAATGTCACCTGGGTGGCCGGGGCGATCGTGTCCCGCCAGCCCGGCGGCTACGCGCAGTGGTACCCGGGCGATGCCTACGCGGACTGGCACGCCATCAACCTGTACGTCGGGACGGAATCCGAGACCGTGGCCGACACGTTTGCCGAGACGATTGAGCCGGACTGGTCGGAGGCGCTGGCGATCGCGCCCCACAAGCCGGTCATGCTGCTCGAGATGGGGGTCGGCACGTTTCTCCTCGGCGATCGCTCGGCCTGGTTCACGAACTTCTTCGCCTCGGCCAAGACGACCCACCCGCAGCTGGGCGCGTTCATCTACTGGCAGAGCAACGCGGATGGCGTGGACTCCCGCATTGCCGCATCCGATCCGGCGGCGGACGACTGGTCCAATGAGGTGAACGGGGCGAGCGCCGCGTGGTGGCGCTCCAACCTGTCCATCGAGACGCGCGTCGCCACCGCCACCCTTCAGGGCGCGGGTGTGAAGCTGGGCCTGGAAGAGGTTGCGGTCGGGCGCACCAGCCGGGTCGAACGCAGCACGGCATCGGCGAGCGGCCCGTGGACCACCGTCGGATCCTTCGTGGGCCAGGCGCCCGCCGCGACCTGGACGGGCTCCGTGGGAGCTGAAATCACGAGGGCCTTCTTTCGGGTGCGCCGGACGGAATCCAACCGGCCGTTCTCGCCCGACGCCGGGGACTGACGCCGCCGTCTCTCGCCCTCTTTGACAGGACACGGGCGAATCAGTAGAGTCCCGCACGCTGACTGGGTCCGCGCCGCTGCGCGGGGTCGGCAACTTGCGCGAAAGGCACCACCATGGCAGCGTCCAATATGCATCCGATCACCGAGTGGCTGAAGTCGATCGACGACCCGTCGAGCGGCTTGCGCCGGGAACTGGCCGCCATCTACGGCGCTCCCGATCTCGCGGCCGGCCCGGCCCGGCTCCTGAAGCGGACGATCGAGGAGTTCGGCCGCTCGTACGGCCTCGACCGGCGCGCGTTCATCGTGCGCTCGACCGGCCGCGTGAACATGCTGGGCATGCACGTGGACCACCGCGGCGGATCCGTGAACCCGATCGCGATCAAGGAGTGCTTCTTCGTGGTCGAGCCCCGCTCGGACGACCGGGTCGTGCTTCGCGACGTGAACGGCGAGAAGTTCCCGGAGGAATCGTTCTCCATCGGCGAGTGCATGCCGCGCGGGACGAAGATCCCGAACTGGGACACCTGGTGCCACGACGAGCTCGAGAAGCGAAAGGGCGTGCCCGGGATCACCTTCTCCAACTACGTGCGCGGCGGCGTGTTCTACTTCCAGCACCTGCACACGGACGAGAGCGGCCGGATGACCCCGGCGTTCAAGGGCATGAACGTGATGATCGGCAGCAACGTTCCGCCGGCGGCCGGCCTGAGCACGTCGTCGTGCCTGGTCGTCGCCTCAGCCGAGGCCATCCTGCACATCAACGGGATCCAGATGGACCCGATGAAGTTCTGCGAGCACTGCGGGCCGGCCGAGTGGTACGTGGGCACGCGCGGCGGCTTCGGCGATCACGCCGCCATCAAGATGGGCCGCGCGAATGCGATCGTGCACATGACGGCCTTCCCGTTCTCGCTCGAGGTCGTCCCGTTCCCGGCGGGGTACCGCGTCGTCCTGGCCGACAGCCGCGTGGAAGCGAAGAAGCAGGCCGGAGCGAAGGACGGATACAACACGCCGCTCGCGTCGTATGCGTTCGGGCTGTGGCTGTCCCAGAAGAACTTCCCCCAGCATGCGGCGAAGATGCAGCACCTGCGGGATATCTCGCCGAAGCGCCTGGGCGTGAGCGAGGCCGAGGTGATGCGCATCATCCGCCGCATGCCCGAGCGGGCGACTCGCGCCGAGATTCTGGCGATGCTCCCCGAGAAGGCGGAGGCGCTCAACCACCTGTTCCGCAGCCACAGCGATCCGAAGGACGGGTACAAAGTTCGGCACGCCTGCATGTACGGGATCTCGGAATGCATCCGGTCCGACCTCGCGGTCGACCTCCTGAAGAAGGGCGACGTGGCGGGGTTCGGCCGGCTGATCAGCCTGCACCACGACGGCGACCGGGTGGCCCGGCTCAAGGGCGGGGAGATGGTGCCCGAGGTGAAGGACTACTCCGACGCGCGGATCGACCAGCTGATCGCCGACCTCGAGTCGGGCGATGCGGCCCGCATCGAGCGCGCGCATGTCTGGGCGCAGCCCGGCGGCTACAACGTGTCGGTCCCCGAGATCGACATGCTGGTCGACCTGGCGCTTGAGATCGACGGCACGGTCGGCGCCGGACTGGTGGGCGCCGGGCTCGGCGGGAGCATGCTTGCGCTGGTGAAGTCCGCGAGCGCGGAGGCCGTGGTGAAGCACCTGGCCGACCGGTACTACCGCGCCCGCGGCCTGGAGCCGAAGGTCGAGATCGTGGCGGCGGTCGGCGGGGCCGGCATCCTTCCGGCCTGAGCCGGGGCGGCCCGGCCGAGCGCCACCGTCCTGCGGGTTGACGGAAGCGGTTGCCGGCGCGAAGACCATGAAATACGTCCAGCTCGGAAGCACCGACTTGGTGGTGTCGCGGATCTGCCTCGGATCGTGGCAGCTCTCGCCGTTCTTCTGGGGTGAGGTATCGACGGCATCCTGGGAGGGCGCGCTCCGGCGGGCGCTCGAGCTCGGCGTGAACTTCATCGACACGGCCGACGCGTACGGGAACGGCCGGGCCGAGACGCTGCTGGGCGAGTGCCTGAAGCGGGACGGCCTGCGCGACCGCGTGATCGTCGCATCGAAGTTCTACTGGAACTTCCGGGAGGAGCCGGCCTACTTTCCCGACACGCGCTATTCATACATCCTGGAGGCGTGCGAGGCATCGCTGCGCCGCCTCCAGACGGATCGGATCGACCTCTACCAGATCCACTCGTTCGACCCGCTGACGCGGCCCGATGAGGTGGCGGCGGCCCTGATCACGCTGCAGAAGCAGGGCAAGGTCCGGTGGTTCGGCGTGAGTAACCTGAATCCGGTCCAGATGGACATGTACCGGCGATACCTGCCGATTCACGGCATGCAGCCGCCGTACAGCCTGATCCAGCGGGAGTGCGAGGCGCAGGAGCTGCCGTACGCGCTGACGCACCGGATGGGCGTGATCCCGTACTCGCCCCTGTACCGCGGACTGCTGGCGGGGGGGCACGCGCGCGATCGGGTCTTTGCGGACAAGCGGTCGTCGGACCCCCTGTTCGCGGGGGCGGGCTTCCAGCGCATGCTCGACGGCTTGGACGAGCTGCGGGCCGTGGCGGTGCGGAGCGGCCTGACCGTGGCCCAGTTTTCGATCCGCTGGGTTCTGACGCATCCGGCGGTGACCTCCGCCATCGTGGGCGCGAAGGATGCGTCGCAGATCGAAGCCCTGGCGCCGGCGGGCGAGGACGTGCTGCCGCTGCGCGACTGGCATGAGGGGGCGCGGATCATGGGGCGGGCGCGGGCGGAAGCTATGGCGGCCGCAGCGAAGCAGGAGCGATGACCCGATGCAGAAGCGCAGACTCGGTCGCACGGGCCACCGGAGCACGGTGGCCATCTTCGGCGGCGCCGCCTTCTGGAATGTCAGCCAGCGGGAGGCGGACTCCGCCATGGAGTCCGTGCTGGCAGCGGGCGTGAACCACATTGACGTGGCCCCCTCCTACGGCGTGGCCGAGCGGCGGCTGGGGCCGTGGATGAAGCGGATCCGATCCGGCATGTTTCTCGGCTGCAAGACGACGGAGCGGACGGCGCGCGCGGCCGGCGCCGAGCTGCGCTCCTCCCTGCGCCGGCTAAAGGCGGGCGCGTTCGACCTGTATCAGTTCCATGCCGTCAACCGGATGGCGGACCTCGACGCCATCACGGGCCGGGGCGGCGCGCTGGAGGCGGTGCTGGCGGCGCGGTCGGCGGGGCTGACGCGCTGGATCGGTATTACCGGCCACGGGGTCGAGTCGCCGGCGGTGCTGCGCGAGGCGCTGCGGCGGTTCCCGTTCGACACGGTCATGTTTCCGGTTTTCGCGACGCAGTTCGGAGACGCGGCGTATCGGGCGGGCGCGCTGGCGCTGCTGCGCGACTGCCGGCGGCGCGACGTGGGCGTCATGTCGCTGAAGGCGATCGCGCGCGGGAAGTGGGGTTCGCATCCGAAGGCGCAGACGTGCTGGTACCGGCCGTTCACCGATCCGCAGCACGTGCAGCTGGCGGTGGACTTCGCCCTGTCGCATGCCATCACGGGGATCTGCACGACGAGCGATATTCCGACGATGCGGACCACGCTGGCGGCGTGTGCGAGCCACCGCCCGATGAGTCCCGGCCGTCGACGCGGCCTGCTGAGTCACCCCGAGTTTCAAGAGCGCCTGTTCTAGCCCGCACCGAAAGATGCGCCGCCCGTTTTCGGGCCGGGAAAGCGCTTCACCGGATCAGCGGTGCGTGATACCGTAGCCGCCGCTTCCATCAGCCGGAGGGGACATGTCGAACACATTCGGACGTCTGTTTGCGGTTACCACCTTCGGGGAGTCGCACGGGGAGGGGGTGGGCGCCGTTATCGACGGCTGTCCCGCCCGGCTCGAGCTCAAGGAGTCCGACATCCAGCCCCAGCTGGACCGGCGGCGCCCGGGCCAGAGCGAGCTGACGACGCCGCGCGCCGAGCCGGACCGGGTGACGATCCTGTGCGGGCTGGAAGGCGGGGTCACGCTGGGCACGCCCATCGCGATGCTCGTCCGGAACGACGACCGCCGGCCTCAGGACTACGGATCCATGGCGAATGTTCCGCGCCCGTCGCATGCCGATTTCACCTACCGCGCCAAGTACGGCATCACGGCCTCCAGCGGCGGCGGTCGGGCGAGCGCGCGGGAGACGATCGGGCGCGTGGCCGCCGGCGCGGTGGCGGAGAAGCTGCTGCGGGAGCGCCACGGCGTGGAGATTGTGGCCTGGGTGTCGGCGATCGGCGGGGTCCGGTGCGAGGACTTGAGCGAGCGCCCCCTGACGCGCGCGGACGTGGACCGGACGCTCGTGCGGTGCCCGGACGCCCGCGTGGCCGAAGAGATGGCGGCGGAAGTGCTCAAGGCGAAGGACGAGCAGGACTCCGTCGGGGGCGTGATCACCTGCGTGTGCCGCAACCTGCCGGCGGGGTGGGGCGAGCCGGTCTTCGGGAAGCTCAACGCGGCGCTGGCGGGCGCGATGCTCTCGATTCCGGCGACGAAGGGGTTCGAGATCGGCTCCGGCTTCGCGGGCTCGCGCATGCGCGGCTCGGCGCACAACGACATGTACACACGGCACCCGGACGGCCGGATCGGCACCGCCACAAACCGATCGGGCGGCGTGCAGGGCGGAATCTCGACGGGCGAGCCGGTCGTGTTCCGCGTGGCGTTCAAGCCGCCGGCCACGATCGGCAAGGCGCAGCAGACGGTGGACTACGAGGGCCGCCCGGCCGTGATGGAAGCGCGCGGGCGGCACGATCCCTGCGTGGTGCCGCGCGCGGTCCCGATCGTCGAATCGATGGCCGCGCTGGTCCTGGCCGACGCCGCGCTCCTGGCGGCGGCGCGCTCATGAGCGGGCCGGGCACATTCGAGGTGACGGCCTCCGACCCCGCCAGCGCCGCGCGCTGCGGGCGGCTGACGACGGCGCACGGGGTGGTCGAGACGCCGGTCTTCATGCCCGTCGGCACCCAGGCCACGGTGAAGGCCATGTCGCCGGACGAGCTGGTCGCGGTCGGCAGCGAGATCATCCTCAGCAACACCTACCACCTCATGATCCGCCCCGGACTGGACGTTCTGGACGCGGTGGGGGGGCTGCACGCGTTCATGGGCTGGAACCGGCCGATCCTGACGGACAGCGGCGGATTCCAGGTGTTCAGCCTCTCGAATCTGCGGAAGATCCGGCCGGACGGGGTCGAATTCAGCTCGCACGTGGACGGCCGGCGCATCTTCCTGGGCCCGGTCGAAGCGATGGCGGCGCAGCGGCGGATCGGGTCGGACATCGCGATGGCCTTCGACGAGTGCGTGCACTATCCCTGCGAGCATCATTATGCTTGCGAGGCTGTGGACCGAACCCTAACATGGGCGGCTCTTTGTGCGGGACAGGAGCGTGCGCCGGGTCAGCTCGTTTTCGGGATCGTGCAGGGCGGCGAGTTCGCCGAACTGCGCGCCCGGTGTGCGCGGGAGCTGCGGGCGATCGGGTTCGACGGGTACGCGATCGGCGGGGTGAGCGTGGGTGAGCCGGGCGACGTGCTGCTGGGCGGAATCGAGTCCGGCGCGGCGCATCTGCCGGCGGACCGGCCGCGCTACCTGATGGGCGTGGGCAAGCCGTGGCAGATGATCGAGGCGGTGGCCCGGGGCGTGGACATGTTCGATTGCGTCATGCCCACGCGCTGCGGCCGGAACGGGTCGGCCTACGCGGGCGCGGGGCGCTACGCGGTTAAGGCGGGCGGGTACAAGGAGGATCTGCGGCCGATCGAGGAAGGCTGCTCGTGCTACGCGTGCCGGAACTTCAGCCGGGCGTACGTGCGGCACCTGTTGAACGTGGACGAAATCCTCGGCGTCCGGCTGGTGACGATCCACAACCTGCACTATTTCATGGGACTGATGCGGAAGATGCGCGAGGCGATCCGCGCCGGCTGCTTCGAGGAGCTGCGGCGCGAGTACCGGGAGCGAGGAGCGGAATGATGAGCATATTCGGAGCGAGTTCGGTCTGGCTGGCAATGGCCCCGGCCCCGGCGGGCGGCGGGCAGGGCCAGCAGGGCGGCGGGATGCTGATGCTGGGCTACATGGCCATCATCTTCCTGCTCTTCTACTTCATGATGATCCGGCCGCAGATGAAGAAGGAGAAGCTGCGCAAGCAGATGATCCTGGCGATCAAGAGCGGGGACCGCGTGGTCTTCAGCGGCGGGATCATCGGCACCATCGCCAATGTCAAGGAGCAGACGTTCTCGATCAAGATCGCCGACGGCGTGAAGGTCGAGGTGGCGCGCGGCGCGGTGATCCGCGCTCTGGACAAGGACGAGAACGTCGGCGACGTGGGCGAGAGCCGCTGATTTGGGCGGCCGGTCCGAGAGGACGGCCGCTCTTTGCCGAGGAGAGCAGAGTCATGGACAAGCGGGCGATGTGGAAGTGGTTGATCCTGGTCGTGCTGATCGCGGGGGCGCTGGCGACGGTGTTGCCGCTCAAGCAGAAGATCCGGCTCGGGCTGGACTTGAGGGGCGGGACGAGCTTCGTCGTGCAGATCGACGAGGAAGCGATCGCGCAGGAGCTGCGGGACAAGAACCCGGAGCAGACGGACGCGCAGATCCAGGAGCAGGTGAAGGCCCAGGTGGCCAAGGCCCAGCAGCGCGCCGTCGAAGTCATCCGCAACCGCGTCGACAACCTCGGCATCGCCGAGCCCGTGATCTACCCGGAGAAGGGCAACCGCATCGTGGTGCAGCTGCCGGGAATCGGGCAGGAGAAGCGCGAGGAGGCGGAGCGGAGCATCCAGAGCGCGGCCTTCCTCACGTTCCGGATGGTCCACGAGAACAACGAAGCGCTCGTCGAGGCCCTGTTCGACAAGGGGCTGGCCCCGACCGGCTATGTGGTCGTCAGCCGGACGGTGCGCGGCCGCGAGGAGTCCCTGTACCGCCGCGAGAAGAGCGCGCCTCCGATGGACCCCGCGCTGCGCCGCGAGCTGGCCCGCTTCCAGGCGCCCGCGGGCTACGACCTCATGCTGGAGCGTGAGAAGGTGGCGGGTGAGGACATGTATCGCCCGTACTTCGTGAGCCATCGGAAGGAGCTCACGGGCGACACCCTGAAGGATGCCGGCGTGGACTACCGCGCGCTCGGGCAGCCGGTCGTGACCCTTCGGTTCGACGCGAACGGCACCCGCAAGTTCCGGCGGGTTACGTCGGACTACGCGCCGGGCGGCGCCAAGAACCCCACCCGGGCCGGCGCCGAGCGGTTCATGATGATGGCGATCGTGATGGACGACACCCTGTATTCGGCGCCGCGGATCAACGAGCCGATCCCCGGCGGCCGGGCCGAGATCAGCGGCAGCTTCTCGATCGCCGAGGCGACGTTCCTCTCGAACGTGCTGCGCGCGGGCGCGCTGCCGGCGCCGGTGAAGATCGTCGAGAAGCGCGTGGTCGATCCGACGCTGGGACAGGATTCGATCGACAGCGGCGTCAAGGCCGGCATCTACGGGTGCGTGGCGATCATCGTGCTGATGGGCGCGTACTACCTGGTGGCGGGGCTGCTGGCCGACCTGGCGCTGATTCTTAACGTGGTGCTCCTGCCGCTGGGCATGATCCTCGTGGCGGGGTTCCTCGGCATCTTCTCGGGCGAGGGCCGCTCGACCGGCGCCATCGCCCTGCCGGTGCTGACGCTGCCGGGCATCGCCGGCATCGCGCTGTCCATCGGCATGGCCGTGGATGCGAACGTGCTGATCTTCGAGCGCATACGCGAGGAGCTGCGCACCGGAAAGGGGCTGGTGGCCTCGATCCAGGCCGGGTTCGAGCGGGCCTTCACGGCCATTATCGACTCGAATCTCACGACGATCATCACCGCGGTCATCCTGTTCCTGCTCGGGTCCGGGCCGATCCGCGGGTATGCGGTCACCCTGACCGCCGGCCTGATCGTCAGCGTCTACACGGCCGTCATCGTGACGCGGATGTGCTTCAACGTGATCGCGTCGCGCCGGACGGACACCAAGGTCCTGCGGATGATGTCCCTGATCAAGCAGACGAACTTCGACTTCATGAAGCCGTGGAAGGTGGCGGTGGGCATCTCGCTGGTTGTGATCGTCGCGAGCTGGGGGCTGATGGTGGCGCATGGCGTGAAGGACAAGCGAAGCGTGTTCGGCGTTGACTTCACCGGCGGCTCGTCGCTGACGCTGAGCTTCCACAAGGGCCAGGAGCCGGGCGTCGAGGATGTGCGCAGCACCTTGGGCGGCGCGGGAATCGGCGATGCGACCATCCAGTACCAGTCCGGCATGGAAGCCGGCGGGGGGCGGGAGTTCCTGCAGATCAAGGTGGGCGCCCAGAGCGACGGGGCGAAGGTCGAAAAGATGCTTCTCGAGAAGTTCCCCGGCGCCGGGTTCAAGCTGATGAAGCAGGATGATGTCGGGCCGCTCGTGGGGAGCGAGCTGAAGACGAAGGCCGGCTGGGCGATGCTGGCATCGTTCGTCGCCATGATCATCTACATCTGGATCCGCTTTGAGTTCGGCTTCGGGCTCGGGGCCGTCGCGGCGCTGATCCACGACGTGCTGGTGACGGCGGGCGTCATGCACCTGCTCGGGTTCCAACTGAACCTGACCATCGTGGCGGCGCTGATGACCATCATCGGCTACTCGGTGAACGACACGATCGTGATCTTCGACCGCATCCGCGAGGATCTGCGGCTCGTGCGCAACAAGTCGTTCACGGAGATCTGCAACCAGAGCATGAACGAGACGCTGAGCCGGACGCTGCTGACGAACTTCATGACGTTCGTGTCAATCCTGTTCCTGCTGGTCATGGGCGGCGGCGCGATCAAGGACTTCGCGACGGCCATGTGCATCGGCATGATCTCGGGCACGTACTCAACCATCTACATTGCCACGCCGGTGGTCCTGATGTGGTACGGGTTCAAGACGCCGCAGCTGGGCAAGAAGCCGACGGCTCCGTGAAGCGGTGGAGCATGGTGGAGGCGGACCCGGCCCGCGCGGCGGAAGTCGCGCGGCAGCTCGGGATGCCCAGGGCGGCCGCCGCCTGCCTCGTGGGGCGGGGTTTTCTCGACCCCGCCGTGATCCGGGAGTTCCTTTCGCCGCGCCTGAGTACCCTGTCCGACCCCTTCCTCTTGCCGGCGATGGAGATCGCCGTCGCGCGGATCTGGCGCGCGATCGACGGCCGCGAGGGCATCGCCGTCTATGGGGACTACGATGCGGATGGCGTGACGGCCACGGCGCTGGCCGTAGCCGTGCTCCGCCGGCTGGGCGCGAGCGTGACGCCCTTCATCCCGGACCGCATGGATGAGGGGTACGGACTCTCGGAGGACGGCCTTCGTCGCTGCATCGAAACGTGCTCGCCGCGCCTGATCGTCACCGTCGACTGCGGGACGTCCTCTTCCGGGCCCGTGTCCGCGGCTGCCGCGGCCGGGGTGGATGTGATCGTGACCGACCACCATGAGCCGGGGGGCACGGTGGCGCCGGCTCTGGCCGTGGTCAATCCGAAGCTGGGCGGGCCCGTCGGGCTGCAGGACCTGGCCGGCGTCGGCATCGCGTTCAAGCTCTGCCATGCGCTGCTCAAGCGGGGCCGGGAGCTTGGCCGGCCCGGCATGGAGGGGATCGACCTGCGGCGCTACCTCGAGTGGGTGGCGATCGGGACGGTGGCCGACGTCGTCCCCCTGCGCGCGGAGAACCGGGTGTTTGTGCGCCACGGGGTCGAGCGCCTGGGCCGGAGCGAGTTTTCCGGACTGCGGGCGCTCGCGCGGGTGGCCGGCCTCGAGTCCGCCATCACCGAGCATCACCTGGGGTTCGTCCTCGGCCCGCGCATCAATGCGGCCGGCCGCATGGGCGACGCTCGCTCGGCCCTGGATCTCCTGCTGGCCGAGGATGAGGCGGACGGCGAGCGCCTGGCGAAGCAGCTCGACGCCGCGAACGCGGCGCGCAAGACCGTGGAGCGGGAGATCCTCCGGCATGCCGAGACCCGGATTGCCCGGACGTTCGACCGGGAAGCCGACTGCGGGATCGTGGTGGGCGACGCCGGGTGGCACCCGGGCGTCATCGGCATCGTGGCGTCCCGGCTCTGCAGCGCGCACCGGTGTCCCGTGGTGGTCGTGGCGTTCGACGCCGAGGGGCGGGGCCGCGGCTCGTGCCGCGCGATCGAGGGCTTCGACCTGGTGGATGCGCTGGGCGAGTGTGCCCACCTCCTCGACGGATTCGGGGGCCACCGCGCCGCGGCCGGCCTGTGGGTGGCGCGAGGGAAGTTCGAGGATTTCCAGGCGCAGTTCAGTCGGGTGTGCACGGCCCGGCTGAAAGGGCAGGATCGTCGGGCCGTGCAGCGCGTGGACTCGTGGATCGAGCTGGGCGAAGCGGACAAGGAGCTCCTGGACTGGATCGACCGGCTCGGCCCGTTCGGAGAGGGGCATCCGCGGCCGATCTGGGCCGCCCGCAACCTGCGCGTGCTGGGGCCCCCGCGCATCGTCGGGGGCGACCACCTGAAGCTGATGCTGGCCGGAGGCGGGAGGCAGATCCCGGCGATCGGGTTCGGCATGGGCGCGCGCCGGCTGCCCGATGGGCCGATCGACTGCGCGTTCGCGCTCGAGCGCGACCAGTACATGGGCCGCGACTCGCTCCAGCTTCGACTCGAGGATTTTCGTCCGAGCGACGGAAGCGTCGAGCGCTGAGCCACCGGCGACGATTGTCGCGCTGCAGCGAACGAAGCGTATGTCGGCGTTCGGAGGTCGATGCTCAGCGGGCACACCGTCAGCCGTCGGCCAGCCGGGCGGGCATCCAGCCGCGGACGGAGTTGATCAGGCAGATCCGATCGGCGGCGCGGAGATCGGCGGGGGTCAACACGGCTTCGGTGACTTCCCCGCGCTCCAGAAGCTCCTCCCGGAACGTCCCGGCCAGCAACCCGCAGCGGGCCGGCGGCGTCAGGCGCCGGCCGCCGAGGTCCACCACGATGTTCGCGATGGTCGCTTCCGTCACCTGTCCCGCTCGGTTGACGAGGATCACGTCGTCGCAGTCCGGGCGGAGCCGCCGCGCCGCATCATAGACGGAGCGGTTTGTGGTCTTGTGATAGAGGAACGGATCGGCTTCGTCTACCGGGGTCGAGGCCAGCGCCACGCGAATCGGGGGGGCGTCGGGCTCGACGGCCATCGGGCTGGCGGCTGCGCGGGGGGCTCCCGTCCGGTCGATGGTCAGCCGAACGCGGTGCGGCGCGCCGGGCAGTCCGGCGGCTGTGCGCTCGAGGCATCGCCGGGCGGCGCCGATGTCGGCCGGGAAATCGAAGTAGGCGGCGGTTTGCCCGAGGCGGGCGAGGTGACGCTCCAGCAGCGCGAAGCCCTCCCCAGGGCTCCAGCGCAGCGTCTCCAGCAAATCGAAGTCGGGCACGCGGTGCGTGAGGACGGCGGCCTTGCGAAGGCACTCGGCGTACTCGTTCGTATCGGTCGAGTCCCACGTGATGCCGCCACCGACGCCGTACTCCGCCATGCCCGTGTCCCGGCGGAGGACGACGGTGCGGATGGCGACGTTGAAACGCGCCTCCCGGCCCGGCGCCACGTACCCGATCGCGCCGGTGTAGACGCCGCGCGGGTCCGGCTCAAGCTCGCGGATGATCTCCATTGTGCGCGCCTTGGGGGCGCCCGTGATTGAGGCGCACGGGAAGAGCGCGTGAATGAGCTGGCCGAACGAGGCATCCGTCTCCGCCTCGACGGTCGACGTCATCTGCAGGACGGTCGGGTAGCGCTCGACGTCGAAGAGCCGCGAGACGCGCACGCTGCCGGGGTCGGCCAGCCGCCCGAGGTCGTTGCGGATCATATCGACGATCATGACGTTCTCGGCCTGATCCTTGCGGGATCCGCGGAGCCCGGCGGCGAGCGCCTGGTCCTCCGTCCACGTCAGGCCGCGGGCGGCCGTGCCCTTCATGGGGCGCGAGCGGACGGTCCGTCCGTCGAGCTCGAAGAACAGCTCGGGGGAGGCGGAGCAGATGACGTGCGCGCCGGCGTCGATGTAGGCGCAGCAGGACGAGCGCTGGGCCCGCGCCAGGGCGGCGAAGAGGGCGTACGGGTCGCCCTGCAGGGCGGCCCGCAGCCTCATGGTGTAGTTCACCTGGTAGGTGTCGCCGGCGCGGAGGTAGTCCCGGATCCGGGCGATGGCGGCGGTGTAGGCGGCCCGGTCGACGGCCGGCTCCCAGGGGCCGACCGAGAACCCCGCCGTTTCGGCCGGCAGCGCGCTGATACGCCCGGCGTGAGCGTGAATGCCGAACCAGGCAAGCGGCAGGCCGGGGTCCGCATGCGTATGCAGGGCGGAGTCCAGCGCGCCGGCCGCCTCGTATGCGATGTAGCCTGCGGCGTAGCGCCCGGCGGCGGTCTCGGCCTCGACGGCGGACAGGAGCCGGGCCACCTGCTCCCGGCTCCGGGCAGCGAGCACGCGGATGGGCGCGCCGAACGCCAGCCAGGCATCCGGCGCCGTCTGGATGAGGGCGCTGTACGAACCGTTCACGGACAGGATGCTACGCCATGCCGGAACGCCAGCACAAGCAGCGCCGCACGCGCGAGCACCCGATTCTGCTTCCCGCGCTCCCCTTCGAGGCATATCATCTATCTTTCAGAATCGAGTGGAATTATGCCATTTGCGCGCTGGTGGATTTGGGCTGTGGCGATGGCGGCGGCCGCCGCCGTGCCGGGCAGGGCCGGAACAAACGACTGGGTGACCCGCGCCGAGGTTAGGCACCCCTGCGGGAACCTGACGCTGACATCGCCGTGGGACCCGTCGGCCGGGCTGCATCTGCGCGTGACCAGCCTCCCGGGCGGCTCGGATGCGGTCATCGACATCCGGAAGTCGGGGGGACGGTTCAGCGTGCTCGGGGGCGCCGCGGGCGCGGTCACCCCGACGGCCGAGGCTCGCTACTGGCTGGACGCGCTTCCGGCCCAGCGATCGACCAACGCCTCCTTCGTGCTGAAGTTCCGCCCCGAGTCGTGGTCCCTGTACTGCGCCGGGAAGCTGATCGCGCTCCTTCCGGTGCCGTTCGCCCCGCCCGCTTTGGTCGCGCAGCAGCGGGGGGATTTTCCGCCGGCGGATGCGATGCGGACGAGCTTCCAGCGGGTGGAGGAGATCGTCTTTCACGACGATTTCATGGTCCCCACGAACGAGCCCGATTCGCTGACGTCCTGGACCGTCGAGTCGGGGACCTGGCGCCTGCATACGGCGCTGGATGACGCGCTGGTCGATCCGCGCGGCGCCCGGCTCGACACCAAGCCGCTCAAGCCGGACTTCAGCCCCAATTTCTACAGCCTCAACGGCACGGCGTCGAACGGGCCGGCCGTGATCACGACCGGCTACCGGTTCTACGACGCCTACTCGGCCGCCGCGGCGCTGCAGGTGCAGCCGGGCGAGATGGGGCTGGTGTTCCTCTACGTCGATGCGACGAACTACTACGCGCTCACGACTCAGTTCGAGGACGAGTCCGGCCCGGCGCGGATTGTGCTGTGGCGGGTGGGGCCCTCGGCGCGAGGGACGGTGCGGCACGCCCTCGCTGCCGGGACGGCCCCCCTCATCCCCGGCCAGTGGGTCAGCCTTCGGGTCGCGCTGTCGCAGGATCGCATCCGGTGCTTCGTCGACAGCAGCGAAGTCGCGGACGTCAGCGAGGCGCTTCCGGTCGGGGGGCGATTCGGCCTGTTCGTGCGCGGCGCGGAGGACGCGCTCTTCGACGACGTCACGATCGAATCGAACCACGAGATCGACCTGCGGAGCCGGGCCGCCATCCGGTTTTACAGCCGGGAGCAATCGGGCGACCTGCTGGGTGCCCCTCGTCGGTGGTTCCGGGCGGAGCCGTCGGCGAGCGAGCTCGCCCCGGCTGTTTCGCCGCAGGCGCAGTGGCTGGCTCTTGGTGCGCCGGGGCATCCGGGGCATGTGTTCAGCGCGACCTTCACGGCTCAATCCGGCGGAGGGTCATTCGGGCTGCTGGCCGGCTATGCCGGGCCGAGCTCCCCGCACCTGCGGTTCGTCTGTGCCCGGTCGCGCGGCCGGGAGGAGTTCCGCCTGGAGCGGGTGAGCGGCGGGCGGGCTGTCGTCATCGAGCGGCTGGAGCGTCCGTCGCGCGGGGGCTCGGGGCGTCCGGACGTGCTGATGGCCGATGCCAGCGGCGGATCGGAGATCCGGCTGTATCGGAATGGCGAGATGGTGCTGGTGCACGCGGCCGGGGCTCCGATCGACGGAGCGTCGGGGCTGTACGTCGGGCCGGACACCGATGTGCGCATCGCGGGCCTTTCGTATGCGATGGCGCGGTCCGACGTGTACAAGAGCCGGACCGAGAAGAACCTGAACTACACGGTCGATCCGTTCATGCGGCACTGGTCGTCGCCCGAGGGCGAGTGGATCGAGGACGAGGCGCACCTCTACTGGCACAAGAGCGATTTCTTCGGCCGGATAGACCTGTCGTTCCCGCTTCGGCCAGGTTCACTGGTGCATGTTGGCGTGCCGGAGGGGCGCGCAAACGGCGAGTATGTGGTGCACGTCGGGGCCAGCAACATATGGGTGTTTGCGGGCGACCGGTGGCCGGAGCCGCCGCGCGTCCGGAGCCCCGTGCCGCCGGGCGAGCCCACAAACGCGGTGAGCGCGGCGGAGCTGGCTCCCATGGGTGACAGAAAGGGGAAGGGGCGCGGGAAGGGGCTGGCCAAGAATCTGCGCCGGGCGGGCGCGGAGAGCCGCCGGACGGCGTATCAGACGGGCCTGGACCCCGATGCGTACGACGCCCTTGCGGCGCGTCTGCCGCGGCAGCCGCCCCGGCCGGATGCCGCGCTGCTGTCGGCGTCCTTCACCTGCACCGCCGGGGCTCCGGTGACGCTCTCGTACGAAGGCGACTGGCTCTGGCTGACGGAGTCCACGAACCGGGTGTTCCAACTCGCCCTGCAGCAACCGCTCCGGGGCACGCGGATGCGCGTGGCCGGCGCGCTCACCAACGAGCTGCCCCGGTGTGCCGCGGTTCGCTACGGCGTGAAGGACTACCTGTTCACCGAGGCGCCAACCGACTGGACGATCAACGGCGGGCGGTGGGAGGTCATCAACCGCTTCAATTGCGACCCGCGCTGGTCGCACATGAACGGCGAGGGGACGAATGGGCTGGCGGCCATCTGGACGAAGTACCGGTTCTCGGGCGACTTCTGCATGGAGATGTATGCGGGGATGCGGATGGGATGGTACGAGCGGTGCGGCGACCTCAACATCTCCATCATGTGTGATCGAACCTCGCCGAGCTCGGGCTACACGGCGACGTGCACCGGCTGGGACTACGACCTCTCCCAGCAGCTCTCGCGCCTGTACCGGCGCGGCGAGGTGCTGGCGGAATCGGACAAGTACCTGGTGCCGCGCATCCGGGAAGGGAACCGGCGCCTGCGCTCCGAATCCATCATCAGCGGAGGCCGCGACGTGCACGGCGCCTGGTACTACATCAAGCTGCGGCGGATCGGCGACACGCTCGAGTACTACTTTGACAACGAGCTGATCTATCGGCAGATCGATTCGGAGCCCCTGAACGACGGGCTGGCCGGCGTGTGGACGTTCATCAACTCGATGATGGTGGCCCGCGTCAAGATTGCCGCTCAGGGCATCCGCCCGGCGGGCGTGCCGTTCACGCCGACTCCGCTTCCGCGGGACGAGTTGCAGGCGCAGCCCCCCGCGCGGCGCCCCGATCCCCCGGCCGCCGCCGCTCCGGCCCCGGTCGCTCCGGCCGAACGGATGATCCTCGCCACCATGTCCGCGGCCTGGTGGTCGCTGGGTGACTCGGTCGGCCATTCGCAGCTCGCGTGGGCGCCGTCGGAGGTCGGTCCGGCGCTGACCCTTCGCAATCGGCTCGGGAGCGGCCGCCAGTTCGTCGCGTGTCGTCTGCCGCCGGTCCGGTATGCCGAGCTGGCCGGCTGGCGCTTCTACGTCCGCCGAAGCCCGGGCTCCCAGTTCAACTTCTACTATTCGATCGGCCGCGTGAACAACGGTGAGTTCGTGCCGGAGCGCCGGTACTTCCACCGGATCTCGGGCCCGGCGGTTGCGGGCGACGGATTCCGCGCCGGCGGTGCGACGGATGTCCCGGGGGCGAAGTCGGGCGTGAGCCCGGACGAGGCGCCGTGGACTCTGGTGCAGGCATGGGTGCCGACGGAGGGGCAGGACGCGGGATGGCAGGATCGCAACCTGCTGGTGCGCATCGACGGGTTTGGGATCCTGCAGCCGAGCTACGAGCAGGAGGGCCTGACGGGCAACGGGCCGGGCGAGTGGTACGCGGTCGCGGGGCTGCACGAGGTGCGCTACGGGAGCGCGGCTCCCGAACTGGGCGCCTGGCGGAGCGGCCGGGCGCAGTTCGCCGACGCGCGGTCGGGCGCCGAGCGCTCCGGCTGGATGCCGGCGACGAATGCGGTGCGGTGGCTCGATGCGAACACCGCGACGGGCTTCAACCACGTGGCCATGACCGTCGCGGACGGCGCGAAGACGAACCGGGGCCTGCTGGCGTGGATCCGATTGCCGGCCGAAGCCGACGTGCGCTGCGAGTGGAGCACGGTCTTGCCGAACGCCGTGGTCCTCCGGAGCGGGGCGGCTTATCCCGAGCCCCGGTTCGAGCACGCCACGCTCTCGCTCAACGGGGTCTCGGTTCCTCTGGCCCCGGCCGGAAAGGGCGCCCGAAGCGCCTTCGTGCCGCGCCTGCCGGAGACTACGCCGTCGCCCAGCAATGCGGCGCTGACCGCGGTGGTCCGGCTGGGCTCGACCAATCGGACCTTCCGGCTGGCGTGGGCCGGCGCGAACGATCGGGAGCCGCCGGCGCTGGTGCGGCTCGATGGGCTGGCGGGTCTCTTCGAGAACTTCGAGGCGCGCGGCCTCGGGCCCAGCCTGGAGCCTAGCCCGGAGCGAATGACGGTGCGGAGCCTGGACCCGATGCAGGGCTCGTACCTGCAGATGCAGAACCGCGAGATCGGAGAGCGGCTTCGGATGCGATTCCGCGTGAACACGTCGCTGGCGCGCTATCCCGTGCTGGCCTTCCGCTACCGCCTAACCCCCATGGCCAACATCTCCATCGGGCTCCAGGACTCGCAGTCGATCGTCCGGTTCGCCGAAGTCTGTCCGGCGGCGCGGGCCGTCGAGTACGCCGGGCCCGGTGTCGTCGACGACACGTGGCACACCTGGATCGGGCGCGTGAGCGACGCGGTCGTTCAGAGCTCGCTGAACCGCCGGCTCTTCCAGATTCCGAGCCTGACCCTGGGGTCGTTCGCCTCGCCCGATCAGACCGGGCGCTACAGCTGGTGGGATGTGGACGATGTGGTGCTGGGGCCGGCCGTGTCCGGCGGCGCCCAGCTGGCGTTCACGCCGGGGTACTTCGCGCACGGCGGAGTGAAATCGGTTCGGATGGCCCTCGTCCACCTGCGCGGCCCCACGACCGGCGCCCAGCCGCTGCCGCTGCCCGATGGCGAGCCCGATCCGACCTGGCAGACGATCACGAACGGCGCCCGGACGACGCCGGACGTGACCCGGCTGGAGGACGGCTTGTGCATGCTGCTGCTCCAGGCCGTCGGAGAGTCCGGGCTGGAGTCCCCCGTCACGCGCGTCCCGTTCATTCTCGATCGGAAGCCGCTGACCGTGACGCACGAGCTGGAGCGGAGCATCGATCCGCTCAGCAACGGCAGCATGCTCCGCCTGGCCTTCCGTGGCGACGACGGCGTGCCGCTGGACATGGAAGGGCTTCAGTTCCGCTGGAACGACCGCCCGGCGAGCATGAGCGACTACCTCAGCCAGTTCGCCCGGTATCCCGGGCTTGAGACCGTGTGGCTGAACTGGCCCTACATGTTCCGGGACCAGCTGAACCGTGCCACGAACGGGCTGGCCGCTGCGATCATCGTTTCCGGCATCGTGGATGGCGCGGGGAACCGGACGCCGGACATCAGCGTTCCCGTCTCGGTGGACTATGCCAAGGACAAGCGCGGGCCCACGCTCCTGCCCCCGCGCTTCCCGACCGGTGCCGTGTTCTTTGCGACTTCATGGCAGGGCGTCGCCTCAAAGCCGACGTTCTTTCAGGCGGAGCAGGGGCACACCGTGAGCGTCCAGTACAAGCCGGGCGACGAGCCGTTCCTGGTGACCGAGAACACCGGCAAACGCCCCGGGGGGATCAACATGAAACTGGGCGACCGGAAGTGGCGGGCGCGCGCGTACCCGACGCTGATGTTCATGATGCGCCGCCCGGCCCTGACGAACGCCGACCCGGCGCGGATCGAGGTGGCGCTCGAAGTCGAGTCGATCGGCACGTACTACGTGCCGCTGTCCGGGAAGCCGGACAAGCACAAGGACCGGCTTCCGCTCGCGGCGCCCATCGCGTGGTCTTCGAACGTGTGGCAGACGGTCGTGCTGGACGTGCCGGCCCTGCTGGCGCAGCGCCTGACTCCGGCGCAGGTGGACAAGGCGCTCATCACGAGCTTCGGCATCCAGCGGCGGGAGCCGGTGGAGCGCACCCCGCTGCACCTGAAGAGCGTGTTCGTGTGCCGGCCGTGGCCGGTGGGGCAGAAGGTCGTGCTGGACGCGTACGATGTCAGTGGTGTCGCGGGCGCCGCATGGTGTGGCACGAATTTGATCGACGGGTTGACGGTCGAGCCGGCGGCTCTTCCGCACGGCTGCGGCGAGGCCGGGTGGCTGCCCCTGCAGGTGCGCGACCGGGCCGGGAACCTGTCCGAGTCCGTCCGCATCCCGGTGCCGTGAGGAAGGGGCGAAGCCGATGATACGCGCGCGCACAACGTGGTTGATCGCACTCCTGGGCTTTGCCGTCGGCTGGGCGGCGTGTGCGCTGGCGCCGCGCCTGGCTCGGCGGGTGGCCCAGCCGGACCTGCCGGCTGCGGCCGGGCGCCCGGTGAAAGCCGAGCCGCCGGCGGCGGATCGGGATTACCGCCTCGATTCGACGAACAGCGAGGCCATGCGCGGGCGCGACGATCCGGAGCACGAGCGCTGGCTCGACGTGGCGGGGAATGCCTACGGCAGCGAGTTCGGCCGGAACTTCAGCTACGCCGGGGGGAAGCGCTTTTCGCCATGCGTGCGGGTTCGCTACGAGCGGCGGGGCGGGAGCTTCCGCGGCCGCATCGAGGCCACCGGCCTCAAGCCCAACTTCGCCTACCAGATGAAGCTGCGCGGCGACTGCGCCCGCGACCGGGCGGCGTTCGAGCGGATCGGATACGCCGGGCGCTGGCGCCTCCCGGGGCCGGGAACGAACTACGGGGACGAGGACTACCGGGCGTACCCGTACCCCGCGAGGGTCGAAGCGTACATCCTGTTCGACTACTTCGTCACCGATGCCCGCGGATGCGCGGCCAAGGAGTTTGACCTGAACAGCACGCTGCACGTGCTCTTCAACGCGCGGTTTCAGGGGCTGGGCTCCTACATGGACTCGCCGATCAGCCGGTTCGTGGTGGACGCGAGCAGCCCCGACTCGTACGCGCGGCCCAAGCCGGGGCCCACCGCCCAGTTCCTGTGGGCCCAGGTCGAGTACGCCCCGGGCCGTGGCGCGGTGGGACAGGTTCGGCTGCCGCCGGGCCGGTATCGGGCGGACCTGGCGCTCACGGAGGAGAGCTTCCACGCTTACGGCGACGGCGGATTCTGGGCCACGGTCATGACCGTGCCCGTGGACTTCGAGGTCGTTTCGACAGGCGGCGAAGCAGGGGGAAGGCCATGATCCGGAAGATCGCGATTCCGAAGGTCGATGCAAACATGGAAGAGGCGACGATCGGTCGCTGGCTCAAGCGGGAGGGCGAGCCGGTGCGCCGCGGCGAGCCGCTCGTCGAGCTGATCACGGACAAGGCCGTGTTCGAGTACGAGTCGCCGGCCTCCGGGATACTCCGGAAGATCGTGGCCCCGCCGAAGAGCGTCCTTCCGGTGCGCTACGTCATCGCGCTGGTCGGCGACGCGACCGGCCCGCTGCCCGAGGTCGATGAGGGGAATCGTCGCCTGATCCGCGACCGGCTTGCGGGCGGGCCGGATGGCTCGGGCGAGGGTGCGGCTGCGGCGAAGGGCCCGGATGCCCCGGGCCGGGTGCGCGCCACTCCGGCGGCCCGCCGCCTCGCGCGGGAGATCGGCGTCGACATCGGCGCGGTCCGCGCGAAGAGCGGATGCGAGCCGGTCACCGAGGAGATGGTTCGATCCTTTTCGGGCGGGGGGGCGGCAGGGTGATATTGAACGGTCAGGCTGCAATCGTCACCGGAGCGTCCCGCGGGATCGGGCGGGCCGTCGCGCTGGCGCTGGCCCGGGCGGGCGCTCGCGTGGTGGTGAACTATGCGTCGGGCGAGGAAGCGGCGCGCGCCGTCGCGCGCGAGATCGAGGCCGGCGGCGGCGGGGCACGGGTCGTTCGCGCCGATGTGCGGGACCTGGAGGCCGTCCGCGCGATGGTGTCCGAGGCACGCACCGCGTTCGGCCGAGTGGACATTCTGGTGAACAATGCGGGGATCGCGCGCGACAACCTGCTGGCCCTGATGAAGGCCGACGAGTGGAAGGATGTGCTGGACGTCGATCTGACCGGTGCGTTTCACTGTATCAAGGCCGTGTCCAAGGATATGGCCCGCCAGCGGCGCGGGCGGATCGTGAATATCGCGTCCGCCGCCGGCGTGATCGGCGACCTGAGGCGGGCGAACTACTCGGCCGCAAAGGCCGGGCTGATCGGGCTGACGAAGGCGGCCGCGCGGGAGATGGCGGCCTCGGGCGTGACGGTGAACGCAGTGGCTCCCGGGCTGATCGCAACCGACCTTCTGGCCGCCGTTCCGGAGGCCACGCGCGCGCGCCAGCTGGCGCGGGTGCCGCTGGGGCGGGTGGGCACGCCGGAGGACGTGGCGGCCGCGGTTCTGTTTCTGGCGTCGGACGCGGCCCGGTACGTGACGGGCGAGGTGCTGTGCGTGGACGGCGGGATGTGCATGTAGCGCATCGGGAGGATGTCGCGTGATTCGCGTGGCTGTAACCGGCATGGGCGTGGTGTCCCCGGTGGGGATCGGCGTCGGCGCCTTCTGGCGCTCACTGTGCGCCGGGGTGGGCGGGCTCGGGCCGATCACCCGGTTCGACCCGGCGCCCTTCGACGTGCGCCAGGCATTCGAGGTGAAGGGCTTTGTGTGGCCCGAGTCGCTCGGCCCGGAGCCGGACCTGGCGACGCGGTTTGCCGTCGTCGCGGCAGAAGAGGCTCGGCGGCAGTCGGGCCTCGGCGCCGGACCTGAGCGCGGGGTTGCCGTGGCGACCAATTTCGGCGGCGTCACATCGGCGGAGCCGGCGCTGGGGCGCCCCGCGGCCGATGGGACGGCCTATGCGCGGTGGGATGAGGTGGGCTTCCAGCGCGCGGCTGACCACGTGGCCGGCGCGGCGGGCTGGGCCGGGCCGCGCGTGGCGATGTCTCTCTCCTGCGCTTCGGGTGCGGCGGCGATCGGCTATGCGGCGGACCAGATCCGCGCGGGACGGGCAGAGGCCATGCTGGCGGGGGGATACGACGCGCTGTCGGTGTTCTGCTGGAGCGGGCTGAGCTGCCTGCGCACGATGACGAAGGACCGGATCCGTCCGTTCGACCTCAAGCGGAGCGGCACGATCTTCGGCGAGGGCGCGGCGATGGTGGTGCTGGAGCGCCTGGATCGGGCCGTGGCGCGCGGGGCCGTGGTGCTGGCGGAGCTGCTCGGTCATGCGATGAACAACAACGCGTTTCACATGACCGCGCCCGACAAGGATGGCGGCGGCGTGCGGTCGGTCATGGAGATGGCGCTTCGCGATGCCGGCGTGGCGCCGGGCGAGATCGACCACGTGAACGCGCACGCCACGGGCACAAAGTACAACGACGTCACCGAGACCCTGGCGATCAAGGCGGTGCTGGGCGAGCGGGCGCGCGCGATTCCGGTGAACGGGATCAAGGCCATGACGGGGCACACGATGGGGGCCGCCGGCGCGATGGAGGCGCTGGCGACGGTCCTGGCCATCCGCGACGGCATCATTCCCCCGACGATGAACTTGGAGACGCCGGATCCGGAATGCGATCTCGACTATGTCCCCGGCGCCGCCGCGCGGCGCGACGTTCGGACGGCGATCTCGAATTCGGCGGGCATTGGCGGCTGCAACGCGGCCCTGGTGTTTCGGAGGTTCGATGAGTGAGCTGAAGCCAGTGCGACGGGCGGTGCTGACGGGCCTGGGTCCGGTGAGCGCGATCGGCATCGGGCTGGAAGGGTTTGACGCGGCTCTGGCCGACGCCCGCACGGGGACTCGTCCCGACACGGCGGGCGGCGGAGGTCCCGTGGCCGCCATGCCGGACTTCCGGGCCGACGAGTACCTGCCGTCCCAGAAGACGTATCTGGATCGCGCCTCGGCGTTCGCCTTCGCCGCGTTCCGGCTCGCGTCCGACGACGCCGGCCTCGAGCTTCAGCTCGAGGATCCGGACCGGGTGGGGCTGTGCCTGGGCACGGCGGACGGGTGCTTGGGCTCGATGGATCTCTTCTTCCGGGACTATGTCGAGAAGGGGCCCCGAGCCGTCCGGCCGTTCCTGTTCCCTCATGTCTACTCCAACACGACCATCAGCCTGCTGGCGATCGAGTATGGGATTCGCGGGGTGCACGTTTCGTTCGCCGCGGGCTTCACAGCCGGCAGCGCGGCGATTGCGTATGCGCTGGACGTGGTCCGGGCCGGCCGAGCGGACGTGGTCTTCGCCGGCGGGTTTGACGCGCTGGTCGATGTCGGCCTTCGCGGGCTATCGGCGCAGGGGCTTCGCGCTCCGGCTGGCGACGGCGCTGCGACATGCCGCCCGCTGGACGCCCGGGCGTGCGGCATGGCGCCGGGCGAGGGGGCGGGCATCCTCGTTGTCGAGGAGCTGGAGCACGCCCGCCGGCGCGGCGCACACGTCCATGCGGAGCTGGCCGGGGCCGCGATGGGCGCCGAGACGGACCTCGGAGACGGCCGCGGCGGGGTCGCGGGGGCGGGCTTGGCCAGGGTGATGAGGGGCGCCCTGGCGGATGCCGGAATGGCGCCGGGGGACATCGACTTCGTGAGCGGGGCGGCTGACGGCATCCCCTGGCTGGACGGGGCGGAGGTCGCGGCTGCGGCCGAGACATTTTCCGGGTCGGACTCCAAGCCGGTGCTCAGCAGCATCAAGGGCGCGGTGGGGGAAGCCCGCGGAGCCGCGGGCGCCTTGCAGGCGATCTCGGCCGCACGCGCCATGGAGACCGGCCGCATTCCGCCAACGGTGGGGCTGGAGCGCGGGCGCGCCGGGCTGCCGCTCCCGGTCGCGGCCGGGCGGGCGGTATCGCGGAGCGTGCGGGCCGCGCTGGTGAACGCGATCGACCCGGGCGGCGCGGCCGTGTCGCTGGTGCTGCGCCGGCACGAGGCCGACCGCAGGAGCGGCGACGCGCGATGAGCCGGATCCCATCCAGAATGCGCGTGGAGATGTATCGGCGGATGTTGCTGATCCGCTTTTTTGAGGAGCGGGTTGACCGGCTCTTCGTGGAGGGCCGGATTGCGGGCACGGCACACCTGTGTGTGGGGCAGGAGGCCGCCGAGGTCGGGGCCTGCTTCGCGCTGGGGCGGCGCGACTACGTGACGAGCACGCACCGCGGGCATGGGCACTTCATGGCGCGCGGCGGCGATCCCCGGCGAATCATGGCGGAGCTGTTCGGGAAGGCGACCGGGTACTCGGGCGGCCGCGGCGGCAGCCAGCTGATGGCGGATCGCCGGATCGGGTTCCTGGGTGGAAACGGGATTACGGGCGGGAGCATCCCGGTGGCAACCGGCGCGGCGCTGTCGGCCAAGCTGCGTGGCACCGGCCAGGTGGCGCTGTGCTTCTTCGGAGACGGCGCGTCCAATCAGGGCACGTTCCACGAGTCGCTGAACATGGCGGCCATATGGCGCCTTCCGGTGGTCTACCTGTGCGAGAACAACCTCTACGCCATGTCGACGCGGTTCGACGCGGCGTTCGCGATTCCCCACGTGGCGGACCGGGCGGCCGCCTACGGACTGCCGGGATTCGTGGTGGACGGCAACGATCCGCTCGTGGTGCATGAGGCGGTCTCGGAGGCGTGCCGCCGCGCCCGTGCCGGCGAGGGTCCGACGCTGATCGAGTGCAAGACCTACCGGTTCGCGGGGCACTCGCGGGGGGACCCGAGGCGCTATCGCACGAGCGAGGAGGAGGCGGAGTGGCGGCGGCGCGATCCGATCCCGCGCTTCCGGCGGGAGCTGCGGCGGGCCGGGCTGCTCGACGCCGAGCGGGATCGCGCGCTGCGCGCGGAAGCGCGGGCCGCGGTCCGCGCGTCGGTCGCATTCGCCCGGGCCAGCGCGGAGCCCGATCCCCGCCGACTCGAGGAAGGGGTTTACGCGTGAAGGACGTGACGGGCCAGGAGGCGATCCGGGACGCCATCGCAGGCGAGATGGAGCGGGACCCCGCCGTCATTCATCTGGGCGAGGACATCGGCTGCTACGGCGGCGCGTTCGGGGTCACGCGCGGGCTGCTGGACCGGTTCGGCCCGGAGCGCGTGATCAACACGCCGATCTCGGAGCCGGGCGTGATGGGCCTGGCCGTCGGAGCGGCCCTTGCGGGCTCGCGCCCGATCGTCGAGATCATGTTCATGGACTTCATCACGCTCTGCACGGACCAGCTGGTCAACAACGCGGCGAAGATGAAGTACGTGTTTGGGGCGCGGTGCCCGATCGTCGTGCGGACGGTGGGGGGCGGCGGGCGATCCTACGGGCCCACGCACTCGCAGTCGCTCGAGGCGCTGTTCACGCACATCCCGGGCCTGAAGGTTGTGGCGCCCGCCACCCCGGCGGACGCCGACGGGCTCTTCCGGGCCGCCGTGCGCGACGACAACCCGGTGATCTTCGTCGAGCACAAGCTGCTGTACGGGCTCCGCGGTCCGGCGGGCAGCGGCGAGCCGGTACCGATCGGCCGCGCCCGCGTCGCCGTGGAGGGGACGGACGTAACCATCGTGGCTCACTCGTGGATGGCCGTCGAGGCCGGGCGCGCGGCGGAGCATCTGCTGGCGGAGGGCATCAGCGCCGAGGTCATCGACCTTCGCAGCCTGAGCCCGCTCGACACGGAGCTGGTGGTGGCATCCGTGCGCAAGACGGGCCGTGCCGTGCTCGTTGAGGAGGGGTGCCGGACCGGTGGCATCTGCGCGGAGGTCGGCTTCCGCATCTTCGAGCGGGCGCACGACTACCTCGATGCGCCGATCCGGCGGGTGACGACCCCCGACATCCCCATCCCGTCGAGCCGGACGCTCGAGCGGGCCGCCATCCCGGACGCCGGGCGGATCGCGGCGGCGGCGCGGGAGCTCATGCGGTGAGCCCCCTTGTCTCGGTTGTGACCCTCACGCACAACAAGCTGGCGTATACGCGCCGGTGTCTGTCGAGCTGGCTTGAGACCACGGGCGCCGCGTGGGAGCTGATCGTTGTCGACAACGGGTCGACGGACGGCACGCGCGAGTGGCTCGATGGGTTTCGCGGGGAGGCGGGCGGGCGTGGCGTGCCGGTGCGCCTGGTGCTCAACCCCGGGAACATCGGATGCTCGACGGCGCGCAACCAGGGCGTGGCACTGGCGCGCGGCGAGCACGTGGTTTTTGCCGACAACGATGTGGCGCTGCGCAGCCGACGGTGGCTGGCGATCCTGGCTGGGCGGCTGGCGGAACGGCCCGAAGCGGGGATGGCCGGGCCGAAGATCGTCTATCCGTTCCCCCCTCACGACATCCAGTTTGCGGGGGGCGGCGTGACCCGGTCGGGCCGCGTGTGCTTCTGCGGCCGCGGCGAACGGCGTGACGATCCGCGGTTCACCGCGGGGCGGGACGTGCAGTGCTTCATCAGCGCATGCTGCATGATTCGGCGGAGCGTGTTCGAGGAAATCGGGGGCTTGGACGAGGCGTTCAACCCGGTTGAGTTCGAGGACATCGACTTCTCGTACCGGCTCCGGGCGCGCGGGTACCGAATCGCCTATGTCCCCGAGGCGGAGATGTATCACTTCGAGAGCGTCACAACCGCCGGAACGGCGTCGATCCCCAACACGTCCCTGATTGTGCGGCATGGCCTACTGTTCAAGGAGCGCTGGCGGCACATGTTCGAGCGGGAGAGCGGCCCGGCGGAATCCGAGGCGCGGTGGCGCCGGGTCGAGCGGCGCCCGCTCGAGAGCGTCGGCGAGCTGCCGGTTATCGACTAGGCGGGGGAGGGTATTGCGGGCCGGCCGGCGATGGTGCATGCTGCTGCCCGACGGACGGACTCAGACCCGGAGGACGAGATGACAGAGCAGATTGAAGACGCGCTGAAGCAGATGCTGGTCGACCGGATGATCCTCAAGGCGAAGCCGGGTGAGATCGAGGAGCAGAAGTCGCTCGTCGATGACTACGGCGTGGACTCGGTGTGCCTGCTGGAGATGGTCGTGGGAATCGAGCAGGCATTCGGCATTGTCGTCGAAGACGACGACTTCTCGCTGGAGACGTTCCGGTCGGTCTCCAGCATTGCGGACTACGTGCGCCGGAAGCAGGAAGGGAAGTAGCGGGGTGTGAACCTCGGGCAGCCCATGTTTCTGGACGGCCCGGGCGGCGTGCGCCTGTTCGCCCGGTACCATGCGCCGCCCGCGCCGCCGCGGGCGGCGTTTGCGTTCGTGCATCCGCTGTTCGAGGAGAAGAAGGCGGCGCACCGGATACTGCTCGACGCGGCCGGCGCGTTTGCGGCGGCGGGGGTAGCGGTCCTGCGCGTGGATCTGCGCGGCTGCGGCGACAGCTCGGGCCGGTTTGAAGAGGCCGGCGTGTCGGGCTGGCAGGCGGATATCGACCTTGCGGTGGATGAGCTCGGGCGGCTGGCGCCGGGCGTTCCGATCGGCCTGCTGGGCTTGCGTTTTGGAGCGACCCTTGCCGGCTTGGCGGCGGAGCGGAGTCCGGGAGTCCGGCTTCTGGCGCTATGGGAGCCGGTGGCGGACCCGCGCGGGAGCCTGGCGCAGGATTTGCGGCGGCGGCTGGTGCGGGAGATGCTGACGCGCGGGAAGGCGCATGGTGCCAGGGGCGACCTTATGGCACAGGCCTCGGCGGAGCACCCGCTGGACTTCGACGGGTACCCGGTTACTCCGGCGCTGCTTGAGGAGTTGGGTGCGATAGACTGGCCGGGCCGGCCGGCCGCGTTTGCGGGCGACGTGCTGGTGCTCGGCATCTCCAGCAGTGGCGCACCGGGCCAGGCGGTTGCGGAGGTGGGGCGGGCGTTCGGGGCCGCGCGGGTGGAGTCCGCCACGGTCAAGGCGATGCCGTTCTGGAACCTGGTTGGCCTGGCGGCGTGTCCCGACGCGGTGCGCCTGTCGGCCGACTGGGTTCGCCGCGTGTTGTCGGCTGGGGCGTGACGCCCCGTGTGGGTGCATCGATGCGACGTGTCGTGACATGGATCTGGATGAGTGCGGCCGCGCTGGTCGGGCCGTGGCCCGGAGCGGCCGCGCCGGAGCCGGCGACGGCCTGCTTTACAGGCCGGGTCGTGAAGGCCGAGGCGTTTCGGGCGGATGACGGCGTCATCATGACCCGCGTGTGGGTTCGGCATTCGGACTTCGGCCGGGCGGCGGACGTTGAGATGCTGCAGGCGGGCGGCTCTGTCGGGCGCGAGCGATCCGCGTATGGGGGCTATGAGCCGCTGGGGGCAGGCGATGTCGGCGTGTTCACGGCTGGTGACGACGGCGGCGTTCTGCGCCTGCGCGCGTTCCACCGGATCGCCGGGGCACCCGGGCTTCTGACCGTGGCTCCAGCCGGGAATCTGCTGGCCGGGAGCAACGGCGTGCCGGGGCGGTTCACGGCTAGCGATCGAGGCGAGGGCATTCCGTACTACGTCGACGCGTCCGTGCTGCCGGCCGGCGTATCGACCGCTCAGGCGCTGACGGCGCTCAGCCATGCGCTGTCGGCTTGGCGGACCAACTCCTCCCTGATCTTCACCGACATGGGACTGGAAACGTTCGGAAGGGGCGCCGATGCCGTGACCAGCCATCCCGGGGCCATCTGCATCCAGCTGGGGGATCCGTACAACCGCGTCGGGGCCTACATGGTCGATGTGATGGGCGTCGGCGGGCGGGTTGAGGGCTACACCGACGACTACGCGTCGGGCGGCGAGGGCGGACGGATTGGAGCGAGGGAATTCTATCGGACCGTGCGCGGATACGTCATTGTCAGCCACACGGCGGCCGGCATTTCCAATCTGCTGACGTACGAAGAGGTTCTGGGGCACGAGGTGGGGCATGCGCTCGGGCTGGCGCATTCGAGCAACGCTCCGGCGCTCATGTGGCCGGCGGCTCACGGCGATGGGCGGGGCGCCTCGCTCGGCACGGACGATGTGGCGACGATCCGGAGCATCTACCCCACCAACACGCCGCCCTACGGGTACGGACGCGTGATGCGGATTGTGGTCGGCAGTCCGCCGCCGGCGATTCCCGGAGTGAACGAATTGATGCTCTGGGGTGCGGACTTGCAGGGGGCGCCGCTGTCGATCCAGCTGACCAATATGACCTCTGACTACGGATCGTTTTCGACGTCCAGCAATCGCCTGGGCTACATCTATGCGTGGTGGTCGGACACCGATTACGAGGTTGCGGATCCCTTGTCCGGCGAGTTCTATGACCGCGTTCACGTTCGATGGTCGGACGGGGTGAACCTGTCCCCGCCGGCCGAAGTGCGGGTGGTCGCTTACTACAGCGACTCCTACTCGGAGTCGGGCAACTCGGGCAGTGACGGTCTTCCGAACGCCTGGATGAACACGCACTTCGGCCACCTCGACCCGAGAGTCAGCGACAGCTCCCGCGCCGCGGATGACGCGGACGGGGACGGCTATCCGAACCTCACGGAGTACCTCATCGGCTCGAACCCGAGGGATCGGGCCTCGAACATGCGGATTATGATGCTGGCCCCTGCGGCCCTGCGCTGGCAGGCGCGCATGCTCGACCTGTATGCGCTGGAGGCGAGTGCGAGCCTGACGGGGCGTTTCACGCGCTGCGCGAACCCCGTTGCGCCAACCGGGGGCGTGGGCGTCGTTTCGGTCCCGACCAACGCGGCCCGATTCCTTCGGATGAGCCGAATCCCATGACGACCAGCCTCGAGCCGAAGCCGGGCGATGCCGCATGTGAGTCGAGCGTGGCGTTCGGGCATCCCGATGAGCCGGTCGCCGGAATCCTCGCGCGGCCGCCCGCTGCATCGGACCGCGGGACGGCCGTCATCTTTCTCCACGGATGGGGCGGATATCGGATCGGGCCCCATCGGCTGTTTGTTGATGCGGCCCGGCGCTGGGCGGCGGACGGATACAGCTCGCTGCGGTTCGACTTCCGCGGGCGGGGCGACAGCGGCGGGGCGGCTGAGGACGCGTCGATCGGCCGCATGGTCGAGGACGCGGGCGCGGCCGTCGCCTTCGTGCGGAGCGCGTGCCAGCCGAGACGGATCGTGCTGGCGGGCGTCTGCTCGGGCGCGAAAGTGGCCATGGGTGCGTGCCGCGCCGACGGCCGCGTGGACGCGCTCGTGCTGTGGTCGGCTGAGGCGATGGCCGGGGCGGCCCAGGCGGAGCGGAAGGCTCGCCGGTCCGCGTCGGTCCTCCGCACGTATGCCCGAAAGCTCCTGCAGCCGGCGACCTGGGCCAAGATCCTGTCGTTTCGCGTGAACACGCACCTCGTCGGACGGGCCCTGGCAGGGCGCGCCGCGGCGGGCTCGAGCGAGGTCCGAGAGGATCAGTCCATCCTTCGGGAGTTCGCGGGATTCCGTGGGCATGTCCTCTTCGTTTACGGCGGCGCTGATCCCGAAGCCGCGCCTGCGATGCGGCAGTTCGAGGCCGTGGCTCGCCAGGCCGGCATGCCGCACGAATTCCACGTGGAGCCGGGCGCAGACCACAGCTTCTACTCGCTGGCGGCTCGGGCGAACGTCCTGGCCGTCACGGAGCGCTGGCTTGGCGGCCTGCCGGCGGCCCGGCCGTGACGGGACGCGCGCACATGGCGACTCCGGTCAGAGTCCTTTACGTTAGCCAGGTCGCCGCGATCGGCGGCGCTGAGGTTGCCTTGCTGGATCTGGTTCGGCTCGTGAGCCGTGAGCGCGTCTGCCCGGCGGTGGCGGTTCCCGGAGAGGGGCGCCTGGCTGACGAGTTGCGCCGGCTCGGGGCGGCCGTGCACGAGATTCCGCCGTGCCGGCTCAAGCGGACGTGGAATCCGATCCGGCTCGCAATCGACGCGGCGCGGGTGGCGCGCTCGGCGAATGCGTTGGCGCGCATCGCCGAGCGGGAGTCGATCCAGCTGATTCACGCCAACGGCTCGTCTGCCGGCATCGCAGCGGCTTGGGCCACCCGGCGGCTGGGGGTTCCGCTGATCTGGCATTGCCGCGACATGGTGCGTCTGCCGCCGCCGCTTCGGTGGGCGGCCCGGCGGGCGACCCGCGTGGTGGCTATCTCGGCCGCCGTGGCCCGGCAGCTGCGCGAGGAGGGGATCGGGGAGCGGCTGCGGCTCATTCCGAACGGCGTCGATACGACGGCCTTCGCGCCCATGGCTGGCGATGATCCGCTGAGGCTGAGGGTACGCGCCGAGTGGGGGCTCGGTCCGGAACGCATCGTCGTCGGGATGGTGGCGAATCTGGTTCCGTGGAAGCGGCACGACCTGTTCATCGAGGCGGTGGCCCAGGCCGCCGCGCGTGACGGTCGGCTGTCATTTGTGCTGGTCGGCGAGGATCTGCTGGGCGAGCACGCGGGCTATCGCGAGCGGCTGCGACAGGCGGCGGCGGCGCGCGGGATTGCGGAGCGGCTGACCTTCGCGGGCGGGCGCCGGGACATGCGCGCGACGCACGCAGCGCTCGACATCGTCGCCCACCCGGCGGACGCCGAGCCGTTCGGTCGGGCGCTCGCGGAAGCCATGGCATGCGGTCGGCCGGTCGTGGCGGTGAACCGGGCCGGACCGGCGGAGATCGTTGAGCACGGCGTGAGCGGGCTCCTGGTGCCGCCGGGGGATGCCGATGCCCTGGCAATGGCCATCCTGTCACTTGCGGGCGACAAGGCTGCGGCGGAGTCGCTGGGGCGTGGCGCGCGGGCGCGGATCGCCGAGCGGTTCGAGGGGGCGCGTGTGGCCCGGGCTGTCGAGGCGCTGTACGCCGAGGTGCTCGCCACTCCATGAACGTCGCATACAACGGCATGCTGCTGAGCGGGCGCTTCTCCGGTGTCGAAGTGTGCATTCATGAGCTGTTCCGTCACCTCGAGCGGCGCGACGAGTTTCGGTACACGCTGTACGCTCCGCGCAGCTTCGGGGCGGGCGGCGGCGCTCGTACGCGGGTCGTTCACCCGGGCGTGCGAACGGCCGGCCGGCTCCTGCGGATCGCATGGGAGCAGCTGGCTCTGCCCGGGCGACTCAGGCGGGACGGAGCCGCGCTCCTGCATGCTCCCGGGTACGTGATGCCGCTGGGGTCTCCGGTTCCGACCGTTGTGACCGTGTACGACACGCAGGCGCTGGATCATCCGGAGTGGTGCACGCCATCCAATCGGCTTCACTACGGGCTCCTGCTTCCGCGGTCGGTCCGACGGGCGCGGCGTGTGATCGTTCCGTCCAGCGCGACGCAGGCCGACGTGTGCCGCTTGTTTCCAGGCGCGGCCGGAAAGGTGCGCGTCGTGGCGCCGGGCGTGCGCCTGGGTGGCGGTGTTCCCCGGGATCCGGCCCGGCGCGCGGAGTTCCGCCGACGGAACGGGCTGGACGAGGGGTACATTCTGTTCCTTGGGAACGTGGAGCCGCGGAAGAACCTGCCGATGCTCATCCGGGCGTTTCACATGGCGCGGGCGGAGGGCGCGTTGCGCCAGAAGCTCGTCATCGCCGGTGAGGCGGGGTGGGGGCAGTCGGCGGTCGAGCGGGACGTGGTGCGGCTGGGCCTGGCGGGCGAGGTCCGATTCTGGGGCTACGTGGCGGAGCCGGACCTGTCGATGCTCTACGCGGCGGCGGATGCGTTCGTATTTCCGTCGCTGCAGGAAGGGTTCGGCCTTCCGGTGCTCGAGGCGATGGCGTGCGGAACACCGGTCATCGTCTCGGATCGCGGCGCGCTGCCGGAGGTGGCGGGCGAGGCCGCAATGGTCGTGCCGGCGGATCGCCCCGAAGCCTGGGCGCGCGCGCTGGGCGAACTCGTGGCCGATTCGGAGCGGCAGGCCAGCCTGCGCGCGAAGGGCGAGGCACGGGCGCGAGCCTTCACATGGGATGAGGCGGCCCGTCTCACCGAGACCGTCTATCGGGAGGTTTTGGCCGAGTGCCGGCCAGGATCGCCCTGGGGGCAGCCATGATCATCGGCGTTGTCGTGGCGGATTATCCCTCGCTCACCGAGACGTTCATACGGCGGGAACTCGAAGCGCTGCGCGTGGTGGGCGTGGAGACGCGTGTCTTCGCGTTACGCGGGCGCGGGACGGACGATATGCCGGACTCGGCCGCCACTCGCCCGACGTTGGGCGGTTCGGTCCGGGGCGTGGCCGCGGCCCGCGGGTGGCGACCACAGTTGGCCGGGGTGATCCGGCGCAACGGGATCTGGCGAGGACTTCGCCTGGGCGCGGCCGCCGCGGGCCTGGCCGCGGAGGCTCGGCGAGCCGGCGTGACGCATGTTCACGCTCACTTCGCCTACGTCACAGCTGACGTCGCCCTGCTCATGGCCCGGTTGCTCGGATGCCGGTACAGCGTGTCGGCTCACGCGTGGGACATCTACTGCACGCCGCGGGATGCGCTCGCGGGGCGGCTGACCGGTGCGGCGTTCATCGCGACATGCGCCGACTGCAACGTCGAGTATCTGCGCACTGCGCTTCCCCATGAAGCGGGTGCGCGGGTGCACCGCATATACCATGGAGTATCCTTGGAGGAGGCCCCCCGCCAGCCGGACGACCCCCCGCTCATCCTGGCCGTCGGTCGACTGGAGGCGAAGAAGGGGTACGTCCATCTGATCGAAGCGTGTGCGCGGCTCGCCGCCGACGGCGAGCGGTTCGCATGTCGAGTCATCGGCGAAGGCCCGGGTCGCGAAGAGATCGAGGCGGCCATCGGTCGCCTGGGGGTGGGTGGGGTCGTGACCCTAGAGGGGGCGCACTGCCGGGAGGAGGTCGCGGGATGGCTCCGCCGGGCATCTGTGTTGATCGCGCCGTCCGTCATCGCGCCGGATGGAGATCGCGATGTGATTCCAAATGTCGTGCTTGAGGCGATGGCGTCCGGCGTGCCGGTGGTCGCATCGCGAGTGTCCGGCATTCCCGAAGCCGTTCGGGACGGCGACAGCGGTCTGCTGGTGGACTCTGGCCGGCCCGACGCTTTGGCAGCCGCGATCCGCAGGGTTCTCCGGGACCCCGGACTGGCTTCCCGGTTGAGCGAAGGCGGGCGGCGCATGGTCCGGTCACGGTTTGACCCGGTCGAAAACGCGCGGCCGCTCTCGCAGCTGTTCGACGGTGTGCCGCCGCTCGTCAGGTCGGCACATTAGGCTCTCTGCATGCCATGCGGTTAACGTCTGGCGGGCCGCGCTTGCTTCGCCTTTCGCCTCTCGTCGGCAGAACGCAAGCCCTGCTGCAGAGTGTATTGCATTACATATTAGGTGCGGTATTGTATGTAATGCTTTCCGTGTGCGCCGTCTGCATCGGGCGGTTTGAGGGAAGGGGGAGCCCATGATTGACGAGTTGTTTGAGCTGAGCCGGCATCTGATCCGCATCCTGGATCGACCATACCGACGCCAGTTTCGCCCGATGCGAGCGTTTGCAGGCCGGTGTTCTATTCTGGTGGGGCAACGGGGTGTCGGCAAGACAACTTCCGTCGTGCAGCATCTCGTGGAGACCTTTCCCGACCGCGTCACATCGCGGGCATGCCTCTACATCCCGGTGGATCACTTCGTCGTGGCCCAGAGGCCCCTTTACGACGTCGCCCGCGATTTCGCCAGTCAAGGGGGCAAGCTTCTGTGCCTGGACGAAATCCACAAACAGAGCGACTGGGCCCGCAGCCTGAAGAGTATCCATGATACGTTCCCGGACCTGCGCGTTGTGGCATCCGGCAGCTCGATGCTGCAGATTCACAAGGGCAGCCACGATCTGAGTCGGCGCGCGATTGTGCACCGAATGACGGGTCTATCCTTTCGTGAGTACCTGGAGTTGAGGCTGAGCTTGGAACTGCCGGTTCTCACGCTGCAGCCGTTGCTGGAGGGCCATGAGCGCCTGGCTGCGGACGTGGTCACGCGCCTGAGGGAGAGGGATGCCAAGGTTCTCGGCCTGTTTCACGATTACCTTCGGATCGGCTTCTATCCGTACTTCTCTGAATACCAGGATGTCGACCTGTTCAGGATGACGCTCGAGCAGAGCGTGCACACGGCCATCGAAAGCGATCTGACCGCTCTGCATCCGAACCTCAGTGGCAGCAGTGTCGCACGGATCAAGCGGTTGCTGGCCGTGATAGCGGCTTCCGTGCCATTCACGCCCGATCTTGCCAAGTTGCGGCGGCTTCTGGAGATCGCCGACGATCGGACGCTCAAGACCTACTTGAGTCACTTGGAGGCCGCTGGCCTCATCATGACCATAGGCCGTTCGACCGGGGGCTTGCGCGCGATGGAGAAGCCGGAGAAAATCTATCTGGGAGACCCCAATCAGATCTACGCGCTATGCACGCCGGACCAAGCCTGTATCGGGAATGTCCGGGAGACCTTCTTCTGTCGCATGCTGTCTGAGGTGGGAAGCATTCACGCTGCCGAGAAGGGCGACTTCGTCGTCGGGGATGGCATTCTGATTGAGGTCGGCGGCCGGACCAAGTCCGAACGTCAGATTCGCGGCAAGCGATCCGCGTTCCTGGCTGTGGACGATACTGAGGTGGGCGCGGGATGCAGGATACCGCTCTGGCTGTTTGGGTTTCTGTACTAAGAGCCGCGCGGCACGGGCGGCGGATCGCGGCGACGAACGGGGCGGCGGCTTGCCGGTCAGCGTCGGCGAGTGGTTTTTGCGCGCGGCTGCTTCGCCGATGAGGGATCCTCCGCATGGGCCCGCCGGCGGTAGTCCGCCATCACGGCGAGCGTTCGCCCATCCCTCTTGATCTTCCGGATGTGGTCCACGACGCCTTCGACCGCCATGGCGAGCCACTTCTCGCCCTTGGCGCGGGATGCGCGCTGGGGTTCGCCGACGCACATGTCGGGGTGGGGCGCGACCCAGTCGACGGGGGTGAGCGAGGATCCGACGTCCGGCGTCGGCGCGCTGGGGAACGTGCGCTTCCCGAGCGCCTTGAGATCCACCAGTTCGGGGCACGCCACCATGGCCATGCTGGTTTCCCACTCGCAGGCGTGGCCCCACTGGCTCTCGCCACCGGCCTTGTACATCTCGTCCCAGCGCCCGGCCTGGGCGGAGATGCTGTAGACGGCGTAGGGTTTCTCGCGCTCGAGCATGCGTCGGCAGAACATCTCGTGCAGGGCCGGGTTGCCGCCGTGTCCGTGCAGCAGAATGATCTTGGCGAAGCCGTTGCGGTGCACTTCCTCGCAGATCTGCTCCACGTAGTCCATGAGGAGGTCGGAGCGGATGTGCACCGCGCCGGGCAGCATGCGGGCGCTGGCGACGAACGAGTATGGCACGGTCGGCAGCACGGCCACGGTCTCACGCGCTACGACGTGGCGGACGAGGTTATCCGTCTTGATCGGGTCGCACCCGAGCGGAAGGTGCGGCCCATGGCTCTCGATGCTGCCGAGCGGGATGAGGGCCACGCCCTGGGACGCCTTCCGCAGCCGCGCGAACGTCGCTTCCGTGTTCCGGATCCAGTAGCACTCGATCATGGTGATATCTCCTTGGTGGCGGGAGCGAAACACAAGCCGTCCGGCATGTCAATGGGAGCGTCGAAGGGGTCAGGCAGACGCATCTAATCCGAGAGAGAGCAGAGCAGCCGCAAAGACACAGAAGGCTCAAGACGCGAAGCTGTGGGATTCACGACCAAGTCAACGCCTCACTGTGGCGGGTCGGCGACAAGCTGGCGAGCCGGGTTGTGTCGGTCACGCTGCCTCCGGGATTCCCGCTTGTGCGGGCGGACTCCCGGCTGATCGAGCAGGCGCTGGTCGACCTGCTCCTCAACACGGCGATGCACACGCCGGCCGGCACGCCCGTGGACGTGAGTGCCGCGGTGGAGGAACAGGCGGTGGCCATCAGCGTCTCCGACCGGGGCCGGGATTGTCGCCCGAGGCGCTCCCGCGCATCTTCGGGTGTACGTCGCGCGGCTAAGGGAGAAGATCGAGGCGGTCCCGGCTCATCCGGTCCTTCTGACGACGGAGCCCGGGATCGGCTGCCGGCTGGTGACGCCGGAGTAGCCTGCGCCCTGCGGCCGCGGACTCCAGATCGCCTGTGGGTGAGCATTCAGCCAAGCGGCGATGGCGGCCGGGGCGGATGGGCTGCCGAGGACGAGCCGGACATTGGACGGTTGGCCTTTGGGAAACAGGACTCGGGCGGCTTGATCGCTCAGCTCGCCGGCATCACCATCGCGGGGCGAGAGGAGCAGGAACTGCTTCCCCGGATGGGCGGCCATCAGTTCCGGGATGTCGAACGAGCGGAGCACGTCCGGGATGTAGTGGTAGCGGTTCCAGACGGGCTGGGGAGTTGTTGCCAGTGCCGCGAACGTGGAGAGGCCTGAGTCGAGCACGATGCGGTTCACGCGCGAGTCCAGGATGCCCGCGAACAAGACGGGTAGCGCAGCGCCGGCTTGGCCGACCAGCGTGGGCGCGATGCCGTCCTCCCCGGCGGCGCAGGCGAAGTGGATCGCGCGCAACACGTCCATCGTCTGTGCGCCGGCCGCCGTGCGGCCGATCAGGTAGTGCAGATCGCCGATGGCCCGATCCACCGAGCACCAACCGTACACGTCGTAGTCAACGGACTCCGGCGTCAGTTCGCCGTACCCGCGGATATCGGCGGCCAGCATCCGGCGGCGGAGCGGGCCGAGGCCGCCCTTCTGGCGCAGCATGGCGAGCGGGCCCTCTTCGCCGAAGGCGAGAACGGTTCCCTCCGCTGCCCCGGGGTAGCCCATCTCCAGGATCGGGACCGGTATGTCGCCCTCGGGGTGAAGGACGTGCCGGTGCAGCCCGAGCGGCCCCCAGTCGGTTGGCGGGTGAACGGATTCGACATCAGCGGCCAGGGAGCCGGCGGCCAGACCGAGCACCGCGCGTATGGCGGCCTCGTCGCATCGGATCGCCCGCCCGCTCGCCAGATCGGTGACGCGGCGCACGGTCATCTGGAGCATCCCCAGCGTCAGATGATCCGAGCCGCATCGCAGTTCGGACTCCGGGATCAGATCCACCCGCTCGTCGGCGGGAGCGTCCGGCACTCCGCGCAGCCAGTGCCGGAACCAGCGGACGGCGTGCCCCGCCATGCGCGGCGTGTACTGGTGCGGTGCGTCGTCCATGATCAGCGAGAGCCGGTCGGCGGCGCCCTCGAGCGCATAGGCGCGCTCGATGTCGGCGTATGCGCGTCGAACGGCTGGCTCGCGGAACAGCTCGTCCCGGGCTCCGGCCATGACGAGGCACGGGATGGGCGCGGCGATGCAGATGAGGTGATGGAGATCGAGGCCGGCGGCGGCCTGCCCGCCGAGGTAATTCTCGACGCAGCCGGTATACAGGCCATCGACCACGTGGTTGCCGAGCGGGACGGTGCAGCAGGCGGGGGCAATGGCCTTCACCCGGTCGTCCACATGCGGCATGAACATGGTGGCCACGCCGCCGCCGGAAACGCCGGTAACGCCCATGCCGCGCGAGAAGTCGATGTCGGCGCGCGTCTGCAGGTAGTCCGCCACGCGCACAAGATCCACGAGAAAGTAGAAGATGCTCGGGAGGCCGGTCAGCAGGCTCTGCGGCCCCTGGATGAAGTGATCGTTGTCGCGGCTGCGTTCGCCGAACATGGGCATATCGAACAGAGCCGCCGCAAATCCGTTGCGCGCGAGGACCTGCGGCGGGACCTGATGGTCCGCCAGCCACTTGGGCCCGTGGCCGCAGGGGCAGATGATCGGCACGAACGGGCCGCCGCCGGCGGGCAGGTAGAGATCCAGACCGACGACCCAACCCGGGACGGCCTCGACGGTCAGACGCTCGACGCCAAAGCCATCGTAGGAACGGGTCGATACGACGGTGGCGGCGGGCACAATCGACGGGAGACCCGATCGCAGGCAGGCCAGTGACTCCTTAACAAGGAGCGCGGAGTCCGCCTTCCACTGTCGCCAGGAGGCGGCACCGGCGGTCGACAGGCGGGGCCCCCGGCTGTCGAGCAGGGAGCGGAGCGCCTCTTGCGTCTGTTCGCGCCACAACCGGTCGGGGCGCCGCCCGGCCATGCGGCCCGAGTAGTGGAGTGTCTTGAGCATCGGAGCCTCCTCAGGGAATACAGATGCCATGTATAGGCGGCGGGTGGATGAGGATCAATCCCCAAAAAACGGAGCATTCGTTTGCGGCGTCTGCGCAACCTATTTGTTGACATTTGGTTACAGCCGTCTCAGGCGTGATGCTTGCGTGGATCGGGCGAACTGTGGTATTTACGCTCCTCTTTTTTTGCTGCGTGTCTACGGGTGGGGGGGCTGCGGGGAGGGGGAGACGATGAACACGCGTGAAGCGTACATTGCGCTCAACATAATGCAGGGCGTCGGGCCGGTGTGCGTGCGGGCGTTGGCTGGGGTCTTGGGGTCGGTTGAAGCGATTTTTGAGGTGGGGCGGGCGGATCTGATGCGAGCGGACGGGGTCGGCCCGGAGCTGGCGCGTGCGATTGCCGAGCGCAGGAGTCGGGTTGACCCGTCGGACGAGGTGGACCGTGCCCGGCGGACGGGCGCGTCCATCGTGACGCCGGCGGACGAGGGGTACCCTGATCCGTTGCGGGAGATCCATGACCCGCCGCTGGCGCTGTACGTGCAGGGTGGGTTGGACGGCCGGCGCGACCGGCATGCGGTGGCGGTGGTCGGGTCGAGGCGGACGACGCACTACGGTCTGGACACGGCGGGACGGTTCGGATACGGACTGGCGCAGGCGGGCTATACGGTGGTCAGCGGCCTGGCGCGAGGGATTGACACGGCGGCGCACCAGGGCGCGCTGAAGGCCGGGGGGCGGACGATCGCGGTGCTGGGCGGAGCGTTGGACCGGCTGTATCCTCCGGAGAACGCCGATCTGGCTCGTGCGATTGCCGATGGCGCAGGTGCGGTGCTGAGCGAGTTTGCGATGGGCCGGGAGCCGGACAAGACGACGTTCCCGATCCGGAACCGGCTCGTCAGCGGACTGTCGCAGGGCGTGCTGGTGGTGGAGGCGGGGCTGACGAGCGGGGCCATGATTACGGCGCGCGAGGCGGCGGACCAGGGGCGGCAGGTTTTTGCGGTTCCGGGGCGGATCGATTCGGCGTCCTCGCAGGGCAGCCATCGCCTAATCAAGGATGGCGCTGCGCTGGCGGAGAGCGTAGACGATGTGCTGGACGCGTTGGGCGCCCTGGTTCGGCCGGAGCGACGGAGCGCGACTTCGGCGGCGAGCGGCGCCGGCCCGGAGCGGACGGGGCCGATGCCCGTGCTGACGCCAGCCGAGTCGGCTGTTGTGGAAGCCCTGCGCGGCGAGGAGCGGATGGATCTCGACACGCTGACCCGTGCGGCCGGCCTCGGCGCGGCGGATGCGGCGGCGGCGGTTGTGGGGCTGGAGCTGAAGCGGGTGGTACGGATGCGTCCGGGGCGGGTGCTGGAACTGGTAAGGTAGGACATCACATGGGCAAGAACCTGGTCATCGTTGAGTCGCCGGCCAAGGCGAAGACGATCAACAAGATCCTGGGCGGCGATTTCGTGGTCAAGGCGTCGATGGGCCACGTGCGCGACCTGCCGCTGAAGAAGCTGGGCGTGGACATCGAGCACGATTTCGCCCCGGAGTACGTGGTCGTGAAGGGCCGCGAGAAGATTATTGGGGAGCTGACGAAGGCGGCCAAGGATGCGGAGTCCGTGTACCTCGCGCCCGATCCGGACCGGGAGGGCGAGGCCATCGCCTGGCACCTCGAGGCGCTGCTCAAGGAGAAGGCGCCGAACGCGAACTACGTGCGCGTCTCCTACAACGAGATCACGCCGCGCGCGGTGCGGGCGGCGTTCGATCACCCGGCCGGCATCGACCGCAACCGGGTGGATGCGCAGCAGGCGCGGCGGGTGCTGGACCGGATCGTCGGCTACAAAGTCAGCCCGCTGCTGTGGAGCCGGGTGAAGCGGGGGCTGAGCGCGGGGCGCGTGCAGTCCGTGGCGCTGCGCCTGGTGTGCGAGCGTGAGGACGAGATCACGAAGTTCGTGCCGGCGCCGTATTGGATCATGGGCGCGCTCGTCCGCAAGCAGGAGGACCCGCGCGATCCGTTCCGGGCGCGCCTGTCGAAGATCGACGGGGAGACCGCCGAGATCACGAGCGAGGAGCGAGCGAAGGCGATCGCGGAGGACTTGGACGACCGCGCGATGCGGGTCACGCGCCTCTCGACGCGGGAGATCTCGAAGCGGCCGTTCCCGCCGCACATCACGAGCACGCTGCAGCAGGGCGCATCGACCGTGTGCGGGTTCTCTCCGTCGCGGACGATGCGGATCGCGCAGGATCTGTACGAAGGCGTCGAGCTCGGCGAGGGGCCGGTGGGCCTGATCACCTACATGCGAACGGACTCCTTCTCGATCGCGAAGGACGCGCAGCAGGCCTGCCTGGAGATGATCGCCGCGCGGTTCGGCCGCGAGTACGTGCCGGAGAATCCGAACGTGTACCGCAGCCGAAGCGGGGCTCAGGAGGCGCACGAGGCCATCCGGCCAACCGACGTCACCCGCACGCCCGAGAGCCTGACCGACCGGCTGACGCCGGACCAGATGAAGCTCTACGCGCTGATCTGGAAGCGCTTCGTGGCGAGCCAGATGGCGCCGGCCAAGATCGAGCAGCGGGCGGCGGAGATCGAGGCGGTGCCGCCGGAAGGCAAGACGAGCACCTATCTGTTCCGGGCGTCGGCCTCTCGGGTGCTGTTCCCGGGCTACATGCAGGTGACGGGCGTGGACGCGACGGCGCCGAAGGAGAAGGACAAGGATCGCGAGGCGGACGAGGAGGAGCAGGTCGAGCAGCTCCCGACGCTGCGCGAGGGCGAGGCGCTGGACCGGATCGAGTGGCTGAGCGAGCGCAAGGAGACGCAGCCCCCGGGCCGCTACAGCGAAGCCTCGCTGGTGCGTGCGCTCGAGGCCAACGGGGTGGGCCGCCCGAGCACGTACGCGGCCATTCTCTCGACGCTCAACGCCCGGCGCTACGTCGACCTCGAGAAGCGGTCGCTGCGCCCGACCGAACTGGGCATGCGCGTCTTCCGGTTGCTGGTGGAGAGCTTGAACGAGCTGTTCGACGTCAAGTTCACGGCCAGCATGGAGGAGTCGCTCGACGAGATCGAGAACGGCAAGGTGGCGTGGGCCAAGATGCTGGCGGACTTCTATGCGCGCTTCGTGGAGTGGATGAAGCAGGCCAAGGGCCCGAGCGCGGACCCGGCGAAGGTGGGCAAGCTGCTGGAGGCGCTGAAGGGCGTGACCGCGTGGGGCCCCGAGGTGAAGCGCGGCCGGCGCACGTACAGCGACCGGCGGTTCGCCGACTCCATCGGCGAGAAGCTGGCCGAGAACGCGGCGGGCATTTCCATGCGGCAGCTCGAGGCCCTGGCGCGCATCGCGGCGCGCTACGGCGAGCAGGTTCCGACGATGGAAGGGACGCTGGGCGAGGTCGGCTTCGGGCACTTCGCCGGGGTTCCGCAGGGGCCGAGCCCGAGCACGATCCGCAAGCTAGAGATCCTGAAGCTCGTCACGTGCGAGGAGCCGACGGAGCGGCGCGGGCGCACCTACGACGACCGCAAGTTCATCGACTCGGTGGCGAGCCAGGCGGCGATGGAGCGGGACCTGTCGCCCGCGCAGATCGGCGCCCTGGACCGGCTGCTGATGAAGTACGGGGACCAGATTCCGAACTTCGAAGCGACCATGACCGAGATCGGCATCGCGCTTCCGTCGGCGGCGGACGGGGCCGAGACCGCGCAGCTGCTGGAGACGTTCCGGGCCGTCACCGAGTGGAAGCCGGCCGTGCAGCGCGGGCGGCGGGTGATGGACGACAAGGTGTTCTACGACTCCCTTTCGTCCCAGTTCGCGCGCAAGCGCTCGCTGTCGCCGAAGCAGGTTGCGGCTCTGAAGAAGCTGGCGAAGCGGTACCAGCTGGCCGGCGCGGCCGAGGGGGAAGGCGCGGCCGAGGGCGATGCGGCGCGAAAGGAACCCGATGCCGGCTGACGCGGGCGACATCCGCGCGGATCCGTGCGTGGAGCACTTCACGCGCTACCTGGAGCACGAGCGGAACGCCTCCCGCCATACGCTGTCCGGCTACCTGCTCGACATCCGGCAGTTCGCCCGACTGACATGGGGGGCGGGCGCCAGGGAGCCGTACGCGTGGAAGTCGGCCGACAAGTTTGCGGCCCGGAAGTTTCTGGTCGAGTTCCGAAAGAGCGGGGATGCGGCCAGCACGGCGGCGCGGAAGCTGTCGAGCCTGCGCTCGTTCTACCGGTTCCTGGAGCGGGAGGAGTACGTCGAGCTGAATCCGTTCGCCGGTGTGAGCGCGCCGAAGCAAGGGCGGCGGCTGCCGGTGATCCTGTCGGTTGGGGAGGTGACCCGGCTGATCGAGTCGCCGGCCCGCGGGTGGGTGAAGGCGGAGGGCGCGCTGAAGCCGGCCGAGCGCACGGCGGCGGAGTACGCGGCGCTGCGCGACTCCGCGATCCTGGAAGTGCTGTACAGCACGGGGGCGCGGGTCAGCGAGGTGGCGGGGATGGAGGAGCGGGACGTCGATCTGCTCTCGGGCGTGGTGCTGGTGCGCGGCAAGGGGAAGAAGGAGCGGCTGTGTCCGCTGGGCCGTCCGGCGTGCCGGACGCTCAAGGCGGCGATGGAGCGGGGGCGGGCCCTGTGGCCAGCGGTGCGCGGCTCGGTGGGTAACCGGGCGGTGTTCCGAAACCGTTCCGGTGGGCGCCTGACCTCGCGATCGATCGAGCGCCTGCTGAAGCGGTATCTGGCGGAGTCCGGGCTGAGCGAGAAGGTTACGCCGCACAAGCTGCGGCACTCCTTCGCGACGCACATGCTGGATGCCGGGGCGGACTTGCGCAGCGTGCAGGAGCTGCTGGGGCACGCGAGCCTGTCGACGACGCAGATCTACACGCACGTGAGCGTGGAGCGGTTGAAGAAGGTGTACGAGGACGCACATCCGAAGGCCTGACGATGCGCTGGACGCTGTACCACATTCTGTTCGCGATCGGCTTCACGGCCATGCTGCCGCGATTCCTCTACCGCATGTGGAGGCGTGGGGGGTACCGGCGGGGCTTCCTTCAGCGGCTGGGGTGGTATGACGCGGACACGCAGGCCCGGCTGCGGGCGAAGCCGCGGGTCTGGGTGCACGCCGTGAGCGTCGGCGAGATCTACATCGCGGACTTCCTGATGAAGGCGTGGCGGCGGCGGCGGCCGGAGATCGCGTTCGCCGTCACCACGACGACCTCCACGGCGCACGCGATCGGGCGCAAGATCCTGCACGCGGACGACGTGCTGCTGTACTTCCCGGTCGATGTGCCGATCGTGGCCCGCCGCGTGCTCGATCTGATTCAGCCCCGGGCGCTGGTGCTGACCGAGTGCGAGCTCTGGCCGACGGTCATCCGCGAGGCAAGGGCGCGCGGGGTTCCCGTGGCGCTGGTGAACGGCCGGATCTCGGAGCGCTCGTACCGGGGCTATCGGAAGGTGCGGTTCTTCTTCCGGCCGGTCGCGCAGGCGATGAACGTGCTGTGCGTGCAGGGGCGCGGCGACGCCGAGCGGCTGATCAGCCTGGGGGCCCCGCCCGACCGGGTGCGGGTTCTCGGTACGGCGAAGTACGATGTGGCGCAACCGGACGCGGCCGGGGAGGCGAAGGTGGCGGGCGTGCTGGCGGCGGCCGGCATCGACCAGGGGCGGCCGATCCTCGTGGGCGGCTCCACGTGGGCGGGCGAGGAGGACGTGCTCCTCGACTACATCGCGGCCCGGCGTGGACAGGCCGGCGCTCCGGCGCTGGTGCTGGTACCGCGACACGTGGAGCGCTCGGAAGAGGTTCTGGCGGCAGCGCGCGCGCGAGGCGTCCGCGTCGTGCGCCGGAGCGAGCTGACCCGCGGGGCACCTGCTATCGACGGACATCCCGACGTGCTGCTCGTGGATACCACGGGCGAGCTCAAGAGCTTCTACTCCGCGGCGTCGGCGATTTTTGTGGGCAAGAGCCTCACGCAGCACGGCGGACAGAACGTGATCGAGCCGGCGCTGTACGGAAAGCCTGTCATCGTGGGCCCGAACATGGAGAATTTTGCGGACGTGATGGCCGACTTCCTGTCGGCTGGCGGGCTCGTGCAGGTGCCCGACGCCGCGGGCGTGCACGCCGCCATCGATCGCATGATGCAGGACGCCGCGTGGCGCGCCGATGTCGGCCGGCGCGCGCGGGGCGTCGTCGAGAGCCACCGGGGTGCCGTGGAAGCCACTCTCGACTTGGTGGATCCCCTGGTGCTCCGTTCGGACCGCCCGGCGGCCGCCCGCTGACCCCATGCCGCTCGGCAGACCGCACGGCTTTGACACCCGGCCGGGCCGCCCGTATACTGGTGCTGGCGTTTGCATAATCCGAAGTCGCCTTAACCATGAAGACCTGCCGTGCGGCCATCACGTGCGCCGTAGCCCTGGCCGTAGCGGCGGGTGCGGCGCGGGCGCAGGCGCCGGCCTACCGAACCGGCGCGGCGACGGTATCGGCCACATCGCTGGGGCCGTCCGGCGACAAGTATATCGAGAAGGCTCCCGCGCTGCCTCCCCCGCCGGGAACGCCGCAGTCGATCGCGACCCACCCCCCTCCCGGCGGCGGGGGATTCGTCGGCGGCACGCCGGTTCTTCAGGCCGATTGCCCGGAGTACGGCGGCGCCTTCGACTTCCTGGCGAGGGGAGCCGGATACGACGTCATGCCCGGCCCCGGGCAGGTGCTGATGACGATCCGCCGCCCGATCGTGAAGGACATCCCGTCGCAGCCGACGGTGTACCGGATCCGCGGGACGGAGTACAAGGCGATCGACCTGAAGCAGGAGCTCACCATCCGCATCGGGATCATGGGCATGAGCCGGCTGGCCCAGGCCAGCGAGGTCAGCCCGTCGCTTGGCCGGCGGCACTACTTCGGATTCGGGAACGACCCGATGCGCCTGATCCAGGATCTGCCATCCTTCGCGACGATCCGGTACGCGGACGTCCTGCCGGGCGTGGACTACCTCCTCTACGCGGAGGCCGAGGAGCTCGAGCACGTCTTCATCGCCTGGCCGGGCGCGGATATTTCCCGGCTGCGGCTCGACTACGACACGGCGCATCCGTTCCGGGTCGACAACTCCGGGAATCTGGCGATTGACATGGAGTGCGGCGAGATCATCCAGCGCGCGCCGACCTTCTACCGCCTGGAGGGCGGGCAGGTGTGGCCGTCGGCCGGCCACTATGTCGTTCAGGGCAAGACGGTGAGCTTCGAGTTGGATCCGGTGGCGGAGCCCGACGCCGAGCTTCGGCGGCGGACCCTCAAGCCGGCCATCGAGCATCTGGGCTACCTGGGCGGAAACGGCGCGGACCACGCGTACGCGATGGCGGTGGACGCGGCCGGATACGGTTATGTGGCGGGGGAAACAGCCTCCGGCAACCTGCCGCTCGCGGACGTGCGGGCGCGGGGCGGCGGGCGCGCGGATGTGTTTGTGACGAAGTACCGCATCTCCGACTCCAAGGTGGTCTACACGACGATCCTGGGGGGGCGCGCCGAAGACCGGGCGTTCGCGGTGATGAGCGACTCCGAAGGGAATGCGTATGTGTGCGGCGAGACCGTGTCGGCGGACTTCCCGGGCGGTCGCCAGGGTGGGGCGGGGGCGGCCGGCCGGTCGTGGGATGCTTTCGTGGTCAAGCTGAACGCAGCCGGCGAGATGCAGCCGGGGTCGGGTCGGATTGGCGGAAGCGGGGATGACCGGGCATACGGCATTGCCCTCGACGGCCAGGGCGGGGTGTACCTGGCCGGCGAGACCTCCTCCTCCGATTTTCCGGTGCGCCGCTCGGCCTTCGCCGGGCCGCTGGGCGGGCGCGATGGTTTCGTGGTGCGGCTGGACGGCACGAATCTCCTGCTCGATAGCGCGGGCTACATCGGCGGCAGCGGCGACGACGCGGTGCTGGCGCTCTCGGTGGACGGCGCGGGCAACGTGTATCTGGCCGGGGAGACAACCTCCACGAACCTCCCGCAGATTGCCTCCGCCCAGGGCCTGCCGGGCGGGGCGCCGTGGAACGGCTTCGTGATGAAGCTGGCCCCTTCCGGGGCCGT
>CAYSLU010000012.1:0-11032 GCA_964431965.1 uncultured Verrucomicrobiota bacterium | reverse complement strand
TGGGTGGATGGCCAGCGCCGGGCGCACGTCGCGGGAACGACGGCCTCCCCGGTGCTGCCCGTCGTCTACCCGGTGCAAGCCGAGCTTCAGGGGGGGGCGGCTGACGCGCTGCTGGCCACGATCCGGCCGGAGCGTCCGCGCGGCCCGGCGCTCAGACTCGTATCGGGCGGCGGACAGCCCGGCGGCCCCGAGTACGACTTCTATGTGTCGCAGTTCGAGATCAGCAACGGGGAGTATGCCCGATTCCTGAACGATTCCCAGGCGAACACCAACGGCCTGCGCGGGACGAACCTGTTCTTCGACGCCCGCGGCAACGTGTGGTTCAACCCGGCCATGCAGACGAACCGGCATGAGATTTTTGTCATCGCGAACAGCCGCCTGGTTTATCGGCCGGAGTACGCCGTGGGGAGCCGGTACGGCGTGACGGCGGAGACGCCTCCGGAGGGGGGCGGCTACTACAGCCATCCGGTTGTGGGGGTGTCGTGGTTCGGCGCAGTCAAGTACTGCAACTGGCTCACGGTGGACGCCGGCCGCGGCGGAGCCGAGCGCTGCTACTGGGAAGGCACGAACGAGTGGGACTGGTGTCCGGTGGCCGCTGCAGCGACCAACTGGGTGCGCGGCTACTTCGGAACGGCAGAGCGCTACCGCTGGCTGGATCTGAAGGGGTTCCGGCTGCCGATGGACAACTGCTGGGGCACGAACAGCTGGCCGAATCTGTTCAACGAGTTCCTGAAGGCGGGCGGGTGGGGCGGGGAATCGAATGCGCCGTACGGGTTCGGGCGCGACGTGGTGCTTCCGGGCGACGCGAACTTCCGGGACACGAACGGGCTGTGGCAATTCGATACGACGCCGGTCGGGTTCTTCAACGGCTCGAATGTCCTGGGGCGGATCCAGACGCGCACGAACGATAATGTCTACGGCATCTACGACCTGAGCGGCAATGTCCGCGAGTGGCTGAACGATCCCGGCGACACCAACATACCGCGGTCCCGCGCGTTCTACGGCGGCGCGTGGGACGGTCCGCTGCCTCCCCTCACGGATCGTTCGTACAGCGAGCCGTCGGCCACGCCCGGGTTTGGCGGGTTCCGGGTTGTCTCCACGGTCTCGGACGACATCATGTACGTGATCCGCATCCCGTATCGCATCTGCATGTGCGGCGTATCCGAGGGCGCGCCCGGCCTGAAGAAGGGCGTCGGCGCAAAGGGGACGGCCGGCGCCGAGGGCGCGGAAGGAACGGCCGGGCAGCAGCCTGGAACCACCGGGCAGCAGCCCGGTGGCACCGGCGGACCCTATCCGTCTACGACGCAAGGCGGCTTCATGTACAAGACCCCGCCCACGACCGAGACTCCTCCGACGACACAGCCCCCATCGGGTGGTGGCGGGGGCGGCGGGGGTGGGGGCGGAGGTGGAGGTGGACCCGGCCCGGGACGACCGCCGATCGAGGAAACCACAACAACGACCATCACGACGACCACCACCTCGACTACCAGGCCGGGCACCACAACGACGACGACCACTACCAGCAGCACAACGGTCACCACCCAACCGCCGATCAGTCGCAGCGGGCTGTAGAGCGGGAGGCCCGGATGGATGACATTTCCGCGTTGATCGTATCTGCGGCCGGACTCGTGCTGGCGTTCGGCGTTGCGCCGTGGCTGGCGTCGCGCGTCCTGATGCCGAGGGCGACGCTCACCTCCGCCGTGGCCGGGTGGGGGTGCAGCGCCGTGGCGATGGCGGGCGGCGTGCTTCTGTCGCTGCACGCGGCGGGGATACCCATCGGCGCCGCGGCCGCGGCGCTGATGTACGCGGGGCTCACGGCGTGCGTGACGCTCCTCGCCGGGCTTCGGCGGGTCGAGATCAGGCCTCGCGTGACGGGTGACGAGAGGCCGGTGGCCGTTGTGCTCCTGGCGTTCGCCGTGCTCGTGGTGCCCGTGACCGCGCTGGCGGGTATCGACACCTACAAGTGGCAGGACTTGGCGACCAGCGTGATCTTGGAGCAACGCATCGCCTGGCTCGTCCACCCGCTCTCGCTGTTCGGCTTCACCCCGCGCTCCTATCCGAGCGCTCAGCCTCTGGTGCTGGCGACGGCTCAGCTGTTTGGAGCCGGCGTCGAGTGGGGATACTTCCTCGTGTCACTCGTGGCCGGCTTCACGGGGATCTGCGGCATGTTCCGGCTGGCCGAGCGGGTATTCGGCGGCGGGCGGACGACCGCGTGGGCGGCGGTGCTCTACGGCCTGGCGCCGGTGTTTGTCCGCTACACGCACTGGGCGACCGGGCGGGGCCTGTTCCTAGCGCTGTTTCCGCTCTTCCTTCTGGCCTGCACGCGGCTCCCGCACTGGCGGGCGTGGGCGGGGGCCGCGGCCGGCGCCGTCGCACTCGCGCTTTGCCACAAGACCGGAGGCGTGGCCGTGGCGCTGATGGCGGTGGCGGGCGTGCTGGCCCTGGCTCTTCCGCGGAGTGCGGGGCGGCTCACTCTGGCCCTGGCCATCGTTCCGTTCGCCGTTGTTGCGTCCATGGCGGCGCCCGGCAGCGCGCTGGGAGCGCCACTATCCGTCGCGCGCGCAGGCGTCATGCGGTTCGGCGTGCTGCTGCCGCTGGCGGCAGTCAGTCTCGCGGCCGGCCGCCGGTGGAACCGGGAACCGGGCGGGCGGATGATTGCAGCCGGCGCCTGCGTGGCTCTTCCGCTGTCGTTTACGGGCGATGCCTACGGCGCGCTGGTGCTGCTGCCCTTTGCGGCCCTGATGGCGGCGGACGGCGTGGCCACGCTCGGGCGCGTGCGCGGGTCCGCGGGGCGCATCCTCGGGGCTGTGATTCTCGTGCTGGCGGCCGGCGCGGCCGGCGCGACGGTCGTGCATCGGTCGATGCTGGCGACGCCTCGCGCGGTGCGGTCGGCCGCGCTCTTTCTCGAGGCCTATGACCCAGCCGGCCCGTTCACGGTGCACGGTCCGCCGCGCGTGCAGGCGCAGGTGCAGGCGTATGTGTCGGGGTGCCCGCGGTTCGACGTGACGCCGGGGGGGGCCGCGCGGATCTCGGTGACGCCGCCGCCGCCGCTGCGGGGGGCCCCTCGGGAGGCGGTCGCGGCATGGACTCGCTGGCTTCGGGAGGTGCTGGCCCTGAGCGACACGGATGTGTCCTGGTATGGCCGGGCGCCGCGGGCCTACTACGTGACGGTGAGCGGTGCCGGCGAGAAGCCTGCCGGGGCGCGCTCTCTGTACGAGCGAGACGGCGTTTCGGTGTATGCGCCGGCGGGGCAGGCGGATCCTCCCGGAGCCCGGGTTCCGGGGATTGATCGGGGCGCGGGAGGGGGACTATGATCGCCGCCGAACACGGGGGCGCGAATCTATGAGCGTGATCAGCCTGCTCGTCCTGCTGCTGGGGATCCTGTTTCTGGCCGGATCGGGCGCCGGCGTGTTTGCCTGGACGGTCTGCGCGGCGGCGGTGGGGCTCGCGGGCTCCGCGTTCCTGATCGGCCTGCCATCCGCCGCTGCGGGCGGGCCGGTGCCCACGCCGCGTGGCCGCTCGTGGGCGCCATGGGCGTTCCTGGCGATTCTCGGATTCCTGATGCTGACGCTGCTTCCGCTTCCGCCGAGGGCGGCCGCTTTCCTCGGCAAGGAGCGCTACACCCAGAATGTGAAGGCCGTGAAGGCGGTGGAGCGCGCGAGGGATCTGGGATGGATCGCGGAGGACGGCGCCACTCCGGGTGTGTCGTTCACGCGGAACCGCGCCGGCACGATGCGGATCGCGGTCCTGGCCGTGGCCATGTTCGGCGCCTTCGCGCTGGGCGCGCGGCTGGGAGCGGCCGGGGCGCGCCGGCTGGTGCGGGGCGTGGTTGCGATCGGGGCGGCCGTTGCGGTGGCCGGGTGCCTGAACCGCTGGTATGCGCCGCAGGGCGACACCCTGCTCTGGCTGATCCCGATCCCGCACGCGCTGCCGGCGCCGGCGGCCTGCTTCATGAACCGAAACCACTTCGGGGGATACATGGCGCTGCTGCTGCCGGCGGCGCTTGCCTTGCTGGCGGACGATCTGTCGAAGCGCCGCCTGGGCACCGCGCAGGCGAGCACGCTGTGTGTGGCTCTGCTGGGTGCCGGCGTTGTCGCATCGCACTCGCGCGGCGCGGTCGTCGCGGGCGCGACGGCGTTTCTGGCCGCCGCCGTCCTCCTGTTCGCGCGGCGCCGGGTCGTGCTGAGCTTCCTGGTGATCCTGCTCATGGCGGCCTCCGCCATGGCCGTGCTGCGGTTCGCCGAGCCGGAGGTCCTTGACCGGATCGGAACGCTGGAGCATGCGACGGACACCCCGAGCTTCCGCACGCGGGTGGCGGCCTGGCGGGACACCGTGGCCGTGTGGAAGGCGTATCCGGTGGCCGGAGTCGGCGCGAACGCGTTGCGCACGGTGTACCCGCAGCACCGGCGGACCACGGCGAGCGGCTACCTCACGCACGCCGAGAACGAGTACGTGCAGGCGCTCGCGGAAGGCGGGCTGGTCGGAGTCGCGCTGGCGCTGCTCCTGGCGGCGGCGCTGGCGAGGGACGTGCGTCGGGCGGGCGGCGCGGCCGACAGCGTGCGGCTGGTGGCCGCGGGCGGCGCGCTGGCCGTGGCTGCCGTGCATGCGAGCCTCGATTTCGCTCTGAGCGTTCCGCTCTACGCGGTGACCCTGGCCGCGCTGGCGGGCGCGCTGGCCGCGCCGGAGTCGCCAGCCGAGGCCGAGGTCGGTGCGCGGGCCGGCTTTTCCGGCGCGCTGGCGGGAGTGACGGCCGCTCTCGTTCTATGCGTGTGGTGGGGCGAGATGGGCGCGCTCGACTCCGAGGCCGACCTGATTGCCTCGCCGCCGGAGCAGCTGGCGAGAGCCGTTGTCTGGGCGCCTCCTTCGGCGCAGGCGTGGTATCATCTCGGGCGGGCGGCATCCGACTCCTCGGATCGGGATATCGTCAGGTTCGGGGAGCGCTGCCTGCTGCAGGCGGCCTGGTACGACCGCAACAACTACCGGGTGTGGCGGGAACTGGGCGCGGCGCGCCTGAAGCTGGGCAACCGCATGGGCGCGCGCACCGCATTCGCGCGCGTGAAGGAGATCCGGGCGTGGGTCCCGGTTCCGGCTGTGCCGGAGAAGTGACATGAACCAAGCAGTCCTGGGCGCGCTCTTGCCTTTCGCCCTCGCGGCCATTGCGTATGCGGCTCGCGGCGGGCGGGCGTCCTGGCGCATGCTGGCCCTCACGCCGGTCGCCATGGCGGCGGGCGCGCTGTGGGCGGTGGCGCCCGACCTGCCGCGGGCGTTGGGCATGGCGGACCTCTACCAGCGCCTGGCTCATGATCCGCGCACCGACATCTTCTTCTGGCACTACACGATCGACCAGCGCGAGACGGACTCGTCGCTCTGGAACATCGCGGCGATCGCGATGGCCGTGGCGATGCTGTGGGCGGCGTGGCGCGAGCTGCGGCGGCGTGAGGGGGGAGGGCGGGAGTAGGTCATGGCGCATTCAGGGCTGCACTTTGCGATCGGGATGGCGGCCGGGATGGCGGCGGCCGCGGGGCCGCTGGCGACGGCGTGGCGTGCCCGCCGCCCTCTGGCGCCGGCGGCCCGGCTGTGGCTCCTGGCCTCCTGGGGCCTGGGGCTGTGGGCGATCGTTCCGGGGCTGGCCCGGTATGCGGGCGTGCCCGACGCGGTGTGTGACGGCTGGTGGATGAACGTCTTCGTGTTCTACCCCACCTTGAACGCCGCCCTGCCATGGAAGGGCGTTCCGATGGCCGCCGCCGCCCTGCTCGCCTGCTTCGCCGTTCAGTATGGGGTGGTGCTGGCGGCCGTTCGGCGGGCGCGTCCAGCCTGAGATGAACCCGGCCGGCTACGGGCGCCGCTTCGCGGTGTCCTCGATGTGATCCTGCCACGCGCTCGCGATGCGCTTGGCGCGGCGTTCCTCGGCGCGCGCGATCTCGTCCTTCTCCGGCGCGGTAAGTGTGGCCCCCCGGGCGCGCTCGAGGGCTGGAAACAGGCATGCCGCCAGGTTGTTCGTGGAGGTCCCGGCCGGGAGGGTCACCCAGATGATGCGCTCGTCCACGCCGACGGCCCCGGATACGGTGCGCACGAACTCCTCCTGCGCGGTCCGGATGCGCACGCGCAGGACGGTCGCGGGCGCCACGTTTGTCTCCGGTTCGTCTGTCTGAGCGCATGCGCCCGTCGCGGCGATCGCGAGTGCCGCGACGCAGATCCCGGCGAGGAGTGGCGCCGCCGGCGGGGGCGTGAGGCTCCGAAGGTGCACCGCGCGGAGGCGAACTCGGGCTGGTGGCGTGCTGTTCATGGCTTCGTCCCATCCGCGGGGCGTCGGCTCGCGCGAACGCGGGCATATAGTGCCATTCGGGAGAGGGCATGGGAAGCGGATCAAGGTGCGTCGAGGGGAAGTGAAGGCATGGCACGAGCGGAGAAGCCGGGGCAAAAGCGTTGCGGGTTCGGGTGGCGCTGCGGTACTCTTCAGTCCCGTCATCGCTGAGCACGGCTGGCGAGGGATCGGGTCCGGTTGAACCGAATGGCGACGCACCAAGAGCCCGGTTTGAGTCGAATCGCCCGCGCGGCGGCAATGGCGATTGCCCTCGTCGTCGCTGCCGGTCCGGCATGGTCGCAGGACACGCCGCGCGAAGTCCGCGCCAAGGCCAACATGGCGCTCAGCCAGGGCGCCTACGCCGACGCGATCGGCCTCCTCCAGCAGCTGGTCGAGTGGTATGGCCAAAGTACGGACCAGACCACGGTGACCGACATGGCCCACGTCTACTTCAGCCTGGGCATCTGCCATTTCCTGACCGGGCAGTTCGCCGAGGCGCGAACCGCATTTGAGGTGTACCTCAAGAAGTACCGGAACGGGTCGAGGGCGGGCGAGGCGGCCGTCTACATAGCCGACGCCTACCGATTCGACGGCGCGCTGGAGAAGGCGCTGAAGGCGTACGACGACGCGCTCAAGCGGTATGTCCTGGGGGGCGACCTGGAAGCGGACGTCTACGCGGGCATGATTCGCTGCCACCTCGCGCAGGATCAGTGGGATCGGGCGATGCCGCTGCTGAAGAAGCTGTACGACATCGCGCCGGACATGGATCGACGGAGCTGGGCGGCCACATTCCTCACGACCGCCTACATGAAGGAGCTTCGGCTCGAGAACGTGTACCGGCTGGTTCCGTACCTGCTGCTGCCGGACTCGTTCGCCTCGCGCAGCGTGGCGTTGAACATGTCGGCGCTGGAGGCGGGCGACATCCTGTTCGGGGAGGAGAAGTACCGGGACGCGCTGTGGGTGTACCGGCTGGTGTATCCGCACGACACGCTGGTGGCCCGGAGCGAGATCCACCTCGATGTGCTTCAGAAGCGCGCCGAGCGCCTCAAGAAGATGGGCGGTGACCCGCGGCGGGTGATGCGGGTGCAGGAGCGGATCGGCGAGCTGGAGGCGGAGATCAAGGCCCTGGCCGGAGTCGAGAACTACGACGTCGAGCTCTTCTACCGCATCGCGCGGGCCTACATGGAGATCTTCCGCTACCGCGAGGCGCAAGAGATGTTCGTTCACCTGTACGGGCAGGCCGAGGGGAAGCGCGCCGAGGAAGCGCTCTATCTGGCGTTCGAGTGCGGCTCGCGGGTGCAGCCGTGGGACCGCGCGTTCGAGCTGGGCGACGAGTATACGAAGGTGTACCCGGGCGGCGAGTACTACGATCGCGTCACGCTGATGGTCGGCCAGATGCACGCCAAGATGGAAAACTGGCCGGCCGTGATCGCGACGCTCACGAAGGCGCTCGAGGTGAGCCCGCGCCACGAGGAAGCCGCCGAGTGCATGTTCCTGATCGGCTACGCGCACTTCATGGAGGAGCGGTTTGCGGAGTCCGTCGGCTGGCTGCGCCGGATGAACACCGCATACCCGGGCAATCCGCGGCAGGCGGACGGGACGTACTGGATGGGGATGGGGCTCATGTTCGACCGGAAGTTCGAGGAGGCGGCGCCGGCGTTCGACGACGTCATCGAGGCGGGTAGCAACTCCCCGTACCGCATCGACGCGGCGTTCCGGCGCGCCGTCTGCGACTTCGGGCGCACGCGCTACCGGGACGCCGAGACGCGGCTGGCGCAGTTCGTGGGTCAGAACCCGGACAGCAAGCTGGGCGCGGAGGCGTTCATGATGCTCGGCGACATCTCCGGCGTGTTCGGCGAGCTTCCGCGCGCGGTGGTTCGGTACCAGCAGGTGCTGAAGCGGGAGACCAACGTCGAGTTCTACAACCACGCGGCCTTCCGGTGCGGCGAGTTACTCGAGGAGATGCGCGACTTCTCCGGCATGATCCGGCACTTCACGGACTACATCGAGGCGAACCGCGAGGGGGCGAACCTCCCGCTCGCGATCTACTGGGTCGGCTCCGCCATGTGGAGCATGGGAGAGAAGACGGGCGCGATCGAGTACTACCGGCAGGCCGTTGAGCGCTACGGCAACCAGCGTGCGGATCTGGGGATCGACATGATCCTCGACGAGTGGATCGGGCGCGGCAAGAAGGTGGAAACCAACTCCGTCCAGCGCGCCTGGAAGGATCTTGAGGACCTCGAACAGCGGGCCTCGGCGAGCGGGCAGAAGGTCCTGGCGCTTCGCCTGAAGCGGGTGTTCCTGTACGAGTCGGGCGTGGCGCCGGAGCGCCAGCGGGAGCTGCTCCGGGAGATCGTTCGCGCGGAGAACATCACGAACGCGAGCCCCGGCGTACTCGAGCTGATGCTGGACGAGGCCGAGAAGCGCGGCGACCACGAGCTGGCGCTTCAGGTCGCCGACGCAACAGTTCGCGATTTTCCGGAGACCGACTACGCCTTGTCGGCGCGCATGTTCATCGCGCGCGACGCGGCGGCCGGCTTGGACTTCAAGACCGCGATCAAGCACCTCACGGTCATCAAGGACGTCTATGCGACCAGCGGCGAAGCCGCTGAGGCCCACATGATGCTGGGGGAGATCCACCTGAAGCAGAACCGGTATGCGGAGGCCGATGCGTGCTACACGGCCGTGCTGAACGTGCGTGAGTGGCGGGGGCCCATGTGGGCTGAGTCGCTGTTCGGCCGTGGGGAGTGCGCCCGGCTGCAGCGGCGCTACGAGGAGGCCTGCGCGTTCTACGAGCGGATCTACGTGATGTACCGCCACTACACGCTCTGGCTTGGGAAGGCTTACCTGGCGCGGGCGGAGTGCCTGGCGCGGATGCAGCAGTACAACAAGGCGGCGGACACGCTGTCCGAGATGATCGCCAGCCCGGAGCTCAAGGATTCGCCGGAGCTCGCGGAGGCGCAGAAGCGGTTGCAGGCGCTGCGGAGCAAGCTATGAGCAGCCGATCGGGAGCCATATGGGCGGGGGCCGCGTGTGCGGCCGCGATCCTCGGGGCATCGGCGCGCGCCGAGCCGGCGCCGGCCGGCCCGGGCCCCGAGGCGCGCGCCGTGGTCGCCAAGGTGACGGCCGGCCGCGTCTCGCGCGAGCTGGAGCTGGTGGGCCGCGAGGGGGTAAAGCTGCTCTATCGAGAGCGCGGGGGGCCGGCCGGCGCCTATGTGTCCATGCCGGTGGCCCAGGTCGAGTCCGTGGACTTCCGGGTGGCCTTCGACGAGACGGCGTACCAGCGCGCGCTGCTGGCCCGGAACTGGGCGGCGGCGGCGGGGACGCTGCTGCCGGCTGTGACACCACTGATCCCGTTCTTGGATCTGAAGGACAACAATGGCGCCGAGATGGCCTCGGCGTGCGGCGTGGCCATGATCAAGGCGGCGGATGCAGCGGCGCGGGCGAAGGCCGCGGAGGCGGAGAAGATCAAGGCGGCTTATCTGGACGCGTGCCGCATCTTCCGCGCGGTGGCCGACTCCGACAGCTTTGCCGGGGCCGAGGCGGCCCGCATCCGCGCGGCGCTGTGCTTGGTTCTTGCGGGCGACAGCCGCGGCGCGGCGAAAGAGTTGGAGGCCGCTCGCGAGCCGGAGGTGGGAGATGCGGCCTTCGGGCTCTACTGGTACACGCAGTCCCGGCTTCGGCTGGCGGCGGGGGACGCGCGGGGCGGCATGAGGGCTGCGGTCAAGTCGCTGTCGTTCGAGAACAAGGACATCGATGTGTTCCCCGACGCGCTGCTGCTGTCGGCCCGCTGCTATGAGGAACTGCTGGAGTGGCACCGGGCGCGGGATGTGTACTACGAGGTGGCGAAGCTGTTTCCGGGAACGGAGTGGGGGGAGGCGGCCAAGGCGCGTCTCGCCTTCGTGATGGAGAAGGGGCTGACGAAGGCCAAGGAGACGTCGGCCATCGAGAACGTATTCTTCGGCATCAACGAGGACATGGACGCCCGGTCGCAGGGGCTGCTGGCGGGAACCGATGTCCGCGGGCCGAGGCCGGATCTCTCGGGCGGAGCCGGCCCGGCGTCGAAGGAGGCGCCGGCCGAGGGTACGGATCAGAATCCGCCGGCGGAGCCGGCGGCAGCGGAGAAGGGAAAAGCGAAATGACACGAGCGCATCGACAGATGGTGTTTGGCGTACTGGCGATTCTGGCCCTCGGCGCCCTGTGGGCCGGGGCGCAGACGGGAGGCCCGGCGCCGTCTGCGGCCGCTCCGGCAGCCCCCCTGCGCATGGAGAGCCACGTGACGCTCTGGAGCCTGATCAAGTCGGGCGGGTGGGCCATGTGGCCGCTCGGGGCGTGCTCGTTCATGTCGGTCTGGCTGGTCGTGCTGAACTTCCAGCGAGTGGGGCTGCGCAAGATGGTGCCGCCGGGCGTGGTGGCGCAGATGAAGGCGGCGGCCGCGGGAGGCGATCTCCAGCAGATGCACACCGTGGCGACGACAACCGACTGCTTCTTCTCGCGCGTGCTGGTGCGAGGGCTGGAGCAGGTTCAGCCGGACAACGCGCCGGGATCGCGCGAGAAGGTGGAGGCGGCGATCTCCGAGGCGGCGGGGCACGAAGAGGCCCGGTACGCCTTCTTCGTTAACTTCCTGGCCTTGCTGACGTCGATGTCGCCGCTCTGGGGGCTGCTGGGCACGGTCAGCGGCATGATCGGCGCGTTCTCGAAGATCGGGGCGGGCGGCATGGGCAAGCC
>CAYSLU010000011.1:0-75977 GCA_964431965.1 uncultured Verrucomicrobiota bacterium | reverse complement strand
CCCGCTACCGCGCCTGCCGCCCGCCGCCCGCCTCCCCACTGTCTGAATCGCAGGAACCGCTCCGACCGGGCTGGACATCCGCTGGCGCTCCGCGTACATGGCACATGCCCGCCGCCCCAGGCCGGGGCTCGGGAGAAAGGATGCCCATGGACCCCTCTCGACCGAACGCGCCTGACGACACGGCCGACGCCAACGCCGGATTCCGCATCATCCACCGGACCATTCCGACCCGCGAAGGAGTGTGGCGCCGCCACGGGCATCTGGTCCGCCTCAAGCTCATTGACCTCGAGCCCGCGCTGCCTCCCGGCACCGACTTGCATGCGATTCGCTCGTTTCGGGTCGTGGCATCAGGTCCGAGGGGCCCGGTCGCCGCCGCCGTCCACATGGACCGCGGGGACGGGTTCGATCGGTGGGCGTGCGGTGACTCGCCGACGGCCGACACCCGGCTGTGCTTCCACACGCCCGAGGCTGAGCCGGTGGGCGCCGGTGCGCCCGGCCGCTGGCGTCCCGATGGATCCATCGACTTGCGGCTTTGGGACTCGCGCGACCGGGCCCGGCTGGAGGGCGTGAAGGTCGAATACTCGCTGCACGCGCCGCCTCCGCGGGTTGAGTCACGGGACGCCCTGCGTCTCATGCAGACCGGATCGGGCTATGCGGTCAAGGCCGGCCGCCGCCAGCTGGTTCACTTCGACGCCGCGCGCGAGTACCAGATCGATTTCGCGGCGCGGGCCGATGGGTCGAACCGGGTGCCGCGCGGGCTGACGTGGCGCTGGCTGCCGACCGAGACGCTGGACGAACTGCGAGCCGGCTCCGGCGGCCGCGTCGAGTTCGTGCCCGAGGTCAGCTCCGGCGTCGTGCTCGTGGTGCGAGTCCGCGCGGAGGTGAAGGCGGGCCGCGTTGAGACCACCCTGCGGATCTTCCGCCACGCGGGAGCACTCGTGCTCGAGTTCAGCGACTACCGGACCGTTCGGTCGCGACCCGAGCTTCCCCCCGAACAGCACAAGCGCTGTTATGCCGGACAGCTCGCGAGCCCCTACGCGGGCGTCCACTACGCCGCATTTGTGGTTGCGATGCGGGCCACGGGCAGCACGGTGCGCGACCATCTGCACCGGTTCGGGGTCGTCGAGTCGGATCGTGAGTTGAGCCTGGTCTACGACGGCGAGCGCAAGCAGAAAGGGTGGAACTGGCTGGCGCTGGAGGACGGCCGCGCGGCCGTCGGGATCACGGCGCACGGCCGGAGCCACTTTCCCGATCACCCGTTCAAGGCCGGCCGCAGCGGGCGGAATCGAATCGCGGCGCTCGAGCCGTGGGGGTCCGAGGTGGAGGGGCATTACCACTCGTGCGACCGCTACATGCTGGTGCTCGCTGACACCGTGGATCGGGTGTGCGAGGTGTTCGACACGCTGGATACGTTTCCTGTGCTGGGCTCGGTTCCGGTCAAGCGAAGCCTGGCCTTCCTCGAGACCTTCGAGCGGCTGTGCCGCTGGGCCAACCTGAACCTGGACCACCTGATGCGGCCCGGCCGGATCCGCAATGCGGTGAGGACGGACGGCACGTTCCGCGACGATTCCGACACCTGCATGGCGGCGATCGGCGAGATGATCCGGCTGCACGAGAAGACGGGGTGGGGGCGGTTCCGGGACGTCGCGCTCGACGCCGCGCTCCATGCGGCGCGCTGGATTCAGGACGGGCGCTTCGGAACGCGGGGCGACGGCGTGGGCGCGAACGGCGGGGGGATATACCAGAACGAGCAGATCTACCTGCTGCTCGCCATGGCGCGCGTGTATCGCGTCACCCGCGAGCCCGCGCTGAAGGATGCCGTGGACGCGGGGATCCGCTGGTTCGTCGAGCACCGGGGCGGGAACAACACGTGGGGATGGCCGGACTACCTCTGGCACGCCGGAGGCTGGGGCCCCGACGGGAAGGCGCTCTTCTTCTGGCCCGTCAACACGAACCAGTTCGCCACGCTGAACTTCCGGCTGTACCAGCTGCTGGGTGACCGCGCCTATCTCGAGAACGCGATGGGCGTGATGAACGACTACTACCAGCGGATCCGGCCGGACTCGTGGGAGATCGTCAAGGGCGGCGGCGTGAGCGACACGACGCGCGGCGTGCACCTGCTCGCCGAGGCGATCGAGGCCGGGGGCGACGACCCGCGGAATGACGCCGCCATGCTCAGGCGCTGCGTGAAGAACACGCTCGAGCGGTTCTGGGTCGAGGGCTGGCTGCCGGTCCGCCACACCACGTACGCCGAGGTCGCGATCGGCGGGAACACGCCGGGCGAGCCGTTCAGCCCGGGCTTCCGCCACTGGCATAACTGCGGCTCGCACCTCGATCCGGTTCCCCGGATCTCCGTCGCCGCCGAGGCTGGCGTGAGCCCGCACCTCACTCGGTGGGCCATGCGGGACCTGATCTACGATTTCGACATGCGGTTCGGCGTGGAGGAGCACACGCACATGGCGCGCTACTCCATCCGCGACACCGATATCGAGCCCGCCTGTTGGCTGGACTGCGAGCTGCTGCCGGCCCTCTACTTGTCCCGCCGGCGCGGCTGGGTGGACGAGGACGACTTCCGCCTCATGCACTACAAGATCCACCAGATGTTACAGCGCACGTTCGTCTCGAGGGATGCCGAGCACGGCGGCTGGGCCAATGCGTACGACAGCCACGGCGGCGACCCGATCAAGTACCTCGCCTACTGGGAGCGGCGCCATTCGTTCGAGCGCTACGCGCCCGGTGAGCCCGTGGAGATGTGGGGTGTGCCGACACGCGATGCGTTCTACGACCACTTCTCGCACTACTGGAACGCCACGGAGGCGCTCGTCGATGAGCTGCTGCGGGTGGAAACGGTTGCGGTCGCCGACGGCGTCCAGCGCATCGCGTGCACCGAGGACGGGCTGGCGGCCCGCATGCCTATCCCGCGCCCCGTGCTGGTGCCCCGCGCGGACGGCGCGAAGTCCGTGGATCTGGCGCCGGGCCAGCCGTGGCGGGTCCTGGAGACGCGTACCGTACAAGTCGGCGGAGAGCCCTTCTGGCTGCTGGCGCTGGAACGGGTGTGACGTGGCAACCAGCTGCGTCTGCTCTCAGTCGCTCGGTTGACGGAGCGGAAGCAGTCGTACGCGTGCCCGGGCCTCATCGACCGTAACCAAGGCGCCAGCCGTCAGGGCGTCGGCATACCGGTGAAGGGCTCCCGCGATGACCTGACCGCAGTGTTCGGGCGTTGGGTCCTGAGTCCGGATCATGCCGGAACAAGTGGAACGTCGATTTCCTCGGTTCGCCCCGCCGCATACGTCAGCGCTTGGGTAATGTCCTCGTCGACCAGGGAGGGATACAGCTTGAGTGTCTCATCTCTGATTCGCTGCATCCCGCCATGTTGGTCGGTGAACGAGAACGAATGGACATGCGCGAACGCCCTGGCGAAATGCGGCTATGCATCGACTTCCCCCTCGGGTGTCTCCAGCGGTGCGCGATGGCGCAGGAACTGGCGCTCGTAGAGGCGGGTGTAGAGGCCGTTGAGGGCGAGCAGCTCCGGGTGCGTGCCCTGCTCGACGAGCCGGCCGTGCTCGAGCACGAGGATGACGTCCGCGGCGAGGACCGTCGAGAGGCGGTGCGCGATCACGAGCGTGGTCCGCCCTTTCATCAGCGGGATCATCGCCGCCTGGATCGCGGCTTCGGACTCCGAGTCGAGCGAGCTGGTCGCCTCGTCGAGCACCAGGATCCGCGGATCTTTCAGGATGGCGCGCGCAATGGAGAGGCGCTGGCGCTCGCCGCCCGAGAGCTTGAAGCCGCGCTCGCCGACGATCGTGTCGTAGCCGTCCGGCAGTGCCGAGATGAAGTCATAGATATTCGCCGCCCGGACGGCGGCCTCGAGTTCCGCGCCGGTCGCCTGCGGCCGCGCGTAAAGCAGGTTCTCGCGGACGGTGGCGTGGAACAGGAACGTCTCCTGCGTGACCATCCCCACGTGGGCCGCGAGCGACCGGAGCGCGACGTCGCGCAAGTCGTGTCCGCCGATGCAGACGCGCCCCGACTGCGGGTCGTAGAAGCGCGGCACCAGGTAGGTGGCGGTCGTCTTGCCGGCGCCGCTGGGGCCGACGAGGGCCGCCATCCGGCCAGCCGGGATCTCGAAGGACACGTCGGCGAGGGCCGGCCGGTGCCCGGCTTTGTAGGTGAAGGTCACGTGCTCGAACCGAACGTCGCCGGCCGAGGCCGGAAGCGGGCGCGCGCTCGGGCGATCGCTGACCTCGGGGTCCATGTCCAGATACTCGAAGATGCGCACGAACACGGCCAGCGCGCCCTGCACGTCGACGTAGATGTTCGCGAGCTGGCCCGCCGGGCGGTAGAGGTTGGCCAGGTAGGCGACGAACGCGATGATAGTGCCGATCGTGAGCGTGGGTTCCGCGCCGTCGGAGTCGATGATCCGCCACCCGCCGTACCAGTAGATGAGCGCCGGGCCGGCGGAGGCGATGACCGAGAGGAACATGAACATCCAGCGCCCGGTCATGGCCTGCTTCATCTGGAGGTCGAGCACCTCCCGGTTGCGATCCCGGAACCGGTTGGCCTCGTAGTCGGCTTGCCCGAACAGCCGCATCAGGATGAATCCGCCGATGTTCAGAACGTCCTGCATGAGCGCGAGCAGCTCGGCCTGCTTCGCCTGCGTCTCCCGGGCCAGCCGGTGGCGGACCCGGCCGATCCGGCGGGTGGGGAGGAGGAAGGCCGGCACGATGGCGCAGGCGAGCAGCGCGAGCCGCCAGTCCATGGCCAGCAGCACCGCCGCCGTCGCGACGATCGTCAGCAGGTTGGTCACGATCCCGACGACGGTCGAGATGACGACGCCCTGCACGGCGCCGACATCGTTGTTCACGCGCGAGAGGATCTCGCCGGCCCGGGTGGTGGTGTAGAAGCGGAGCGAAAGGCGCTGCAGGTGCCGGTAGAGGTCGTTGCGGATGTCGAACATCAGGCACTGGCTGATGCGCACGTGCCAGTAGTTCTGGAGCACGCCGATCAGGCCGGTGATCACGGGGAGCAGGATCAGGCCGGCCACCAGGCCGGAGAGGAGCGAGAGATCGCGTCCGGGCAGAGCGCGGTCGAGGATCGCGCGCACCAGCAGCGGCGGCGCGAGGCCGAGGACCGAGGCCAACGCGAGGCACGCCAGGATGAGCAGCGAGCGGGCGCGGTACGGGCGAAAGTAGCCGAGGACACGGCGAATCAGCGCGCCTTCCAGTCGAATCGACGGCCGGCCGGCGTCGGGCTCGCGCCCGAGTTGCCCGAGCCCGAAGCTGCGGCCCATGCCGCCCAGGCTCTGCGAGAAGCCGCCCATGCCCCCTCTCATCGGTTCCGTCCTCCCGCGCGTGCCGCGATGCGCGGCAGCAAGACTCAACGGAATCGTGCTGCGATGCAAGGCGGAATCGGGGGCCAGTCTCGGGAAGTAGCCGCGGGCGTCAGCCGTGGCCGTGGGCGGCACGAAAGAGCCGCGCTCTTACGAGACTGTGTGTATGCTCCCCCGCGCCATATCGAAACGATCTGGAACTCAGGAAGACAGGAAGGGAAGCGCAAGGAGACAGCCTTGCTCCGTAGCGTCCACTCCCTTTCCTGAGTTCCAGGCTCGGAGCCTTTCGCGCTTTCTCACGCGGTCTCTCACGCGCGGTTCGGCCCGAGCTCGCCTTCTCCCGTGACGGACCAAGAACACGGTGGTGTCTGATCTTGACCGCGCACCGAGCCGGCGTAGATTCCCTGCCGTGGAGCGCGTGCACTTGGCTCCACGAGGAGGCAACATGAATCGGATGGCGAAAGTGGCGTTGGCTGTGTGCGCGGTCACGAGTTGGGCGTGGGCAGTCCACGCGGCGCAGGCGAAGTCCCACACGATCGCGTATCGGGTGGGCGGCGTCGAGCACGTGGGGTATGTCGCCTACCCGGCGGAGTCCGCGGGGCGGCTTCCGGCCGTGCTCGTGGTGCATGACTGGATGGGGCTGGGCTCCTATGCGAAGCGCCGCGCCGACGAGCTGGCGGGCCTCGGCTACGTGGCGCTCGCGGCCGACATGTACGGCGGGGGCCGGGTGGCGAGGGACACGAAGGAGGCGCAGGCCCTGGCGGGCGCGCTCAAGCAGGGCGACCGGGCCGAGATGCGGCGTCGCGCGGCGGCCGCGCTGGCTGCGCTCAAGGCCTTCCGCTTGACCGACACCAATCGCGTGGCAGCGATCGGCTATTGCTTTGGCGGGACGACCGTGCTCGAGCTGGCCCGCGCCGGCTCTGACATCAAAGGCGTCGTGAGCTTCCACGGCGGGCTCGACACGGCCGCGCCCGCGGCGCCGGGCGGAATCCGCGCCGCGGTGCTGGCGTGTCACGGGGCGGACGATCCGTATGTGCCCAAGTCCGAGGTCGAGGGATTCCAGGAGGAGATGCGCAAGGCGGGCGCGGACTGGCAGCTCATCGCCTACAGCGGCGCCGTGCACTCGTTCACGAACCCGGACGCGGGCAGCGACCCCTCGCGCGGAGCCGCCTACCACGCCCGCGCCGACCGCCGCTCGTGGGCGCTGATGAAGTCGTTCCTCAACGAGCTCTTCGGGTCGCAAGCGGAGTGATAGTTGCCCGATTGCCTCGGCGCGGCGGGAGAGGCGACGGCCCCGGCACCCGTCTGTTTCGAGCCCCATAGCCGTCTGATCACGGCCGGTAGGCGCCACCTGCCGGGTGGCGCCTGGGTCCCGCCCGGCAGGCGGGACCTACTGCAGATGCCATCCCTGGCGCGATCCACCTGAGGCATTGCGCGTGACATCTCGCACCGTTGCGGCGTGAGCTGAATGTGATAGAGTCCGCCGAAATGTGCGGGCGAGTCGGGATAGCGGATAGCGGCGTCGGCACCCACAGGGGCCGTGTCGCCCAGGAGGTGGAGCACGATGACAGACCAGACCAAGGTGCGGGTGGGAATCCTGGGCGGCGGCGGCATCATCGGGGCACACCTGCCCGCGTTCCGGAAGGTGGCGGATCGCTGCGAGGTGGCCGTGGTGGCGGAGCCGAACGAAGGCCGCCACGCGGCGATCCGCCAGCTGGCGGGCGGCGACGTGCCCATCGTGCGCGACTACCGCGAGGTGCTGGCCATGCCCGACATCCAGGGCGTGGACATCCTGCTCCCGCACCACATGCACATGCCGGCGACCGTCGAGGCCGCCCGTGCCGGAAAGCATGTGCTCATCGAAAAGGTCATGGCTCGCAACGTCTGGGAGTGCGACAAGATGATCGCGGCTTGTGACAGGGCCGGCGTCTCGCTCACGATCTGCCACGACCGCCGCTACCACGGCGAGTGGATGGCGCTCAAGGAGATCATCGATTCCGGCGTGCTCGGCGAGATCTTCTTCTGGAAGCTCGATCACAACCAGAACGTGCCGATGCCCGCGGGGAGCTGGGCGCACTGGAAGGACGGGCTGGGCGGCGGCTGCATCATGTCCTGCCTGACGCACCAGATCGACGGCCTGCGCTGGTACGGCGGCGAGATCGACAGCGTGGTGTGCATGACCAACGAGCGGCCGGAGCGCATGCAGGGCGAGTTCCTGGGAGTCGTGACGGCCCGCATGAAATCCGGCGCCCTCGCCGAGCTTTCGATCAACTGGTGGACGCGCTCGAACTGCGGCGAGAACCGGCTCTGGTACGAGATGGTCCAGGTGTGCGGGACGAAGGGCGAGGCGTACCGGATGGACGGGCGCGGGACGTTCCTCCGGCTGCACGACCCGACGAACGAGACCGCCGTGGCGAAGTACGGCAAGGCTGCGCTCGACGGCTTCGTTCCGGTCCAGGCCGGGGCGTGGGGCGGGCACGAGCGCTGCGTAGCGGAGTGGGTGTCGCTCCTGCGCGGCGAGCCGGCGCAGATCCGGACCAGCGGCCGCGAGTGCCGCGGCACCGTCGAGGTGGCCGAGGCGGCGTACCGGTCGGTGGAGACGGGCCGGCGGATCGAGCTGCCGATCAAGCCGCGCAAGTGGAAGACCGTCGGCATGCCCCCCGAGCTGGCGGGCATCGTCGCGGCGCGGGAGGTTTCGTACCACGTGGACCGCGGCGCGACCCGCTGAGGCGGGGTCGAACGGGAGGACTGCACCATGCGCGTCGGAGTCGATACGTTCACGCTACGCGACCTGAAGCTCGGGCCCTTCGAGATGCTTGAGACGATCAAGCGCTGGGGGCTGGAGGGCGGGCAGTTCGGCTCGCTGGGCGGGTTCTCGCCGGAGCTGGACCCGGGCAAGCTGAAGGCGGTGCGCGCCCGGGCGGACGAGCTGGGCCTGTACAGCCACATCTCCATATCGGCGACGTGCAACCCGCACATCATGAGGGGGGCGCCCGACGATGTGCTGGCGTGCCTGACGCGCGAGATCGAGCTGGCGGCCGCGTGCGGCTGGCGCGAGCTGCACGGCTCGCTCGGCGGCGGGGACGAGCGGTACACGCATCCCGTGCCGTGGACGAGGCAGCTCGAGGACTCGGCGGCGTTTATCCGGCGGCTGGGCCCGGCGCTGCGGCAGCATGGGAGCCGGATCAACCTCGAGACGCACGGCGACTCAACCACGTTCGAGCTGGTCCGGCTGATCGAGGACGTCGGCCCCGACATCGCGGGCATCTGCCTCGATACGGCCAACGTGCTGTGCCATGCGGAGGACCCCGTGGCCGCAGCCCGGCGCGCGGCGCCGTACACGCATCTGACGCACATCAAGGACGGCGTCACGTTCTTCACCGGGCGCGGAATCCGGCGGCAGACGCTGCCGCCGGGGCGGGGCGCGCTGGACTGGGCGATCATCCTGCCGATTTTGGCGCAGTACGAGCCCGACCTGCCGGTGTCGATCGAGGATCACAAGTGGCTCTTCGATTTTCACTGTTTCGAGCCGCGCTGGATCGCGCTGCACCCGGACCTGACGTGCGAGGAGTTCGCGGCGTTCATGCGGCTGACGTGGCAGTGCCAGAAGCGCTTCATGTCCGGCGACCTGCCGGATCCGGACGAGTACGAGAAGAAGCCGCACGTCGAGGAAGTCGAGGAGCGGCTGCGCTCCGGGGCGGAATACCTGAAGCAGCTGATCCGGCGGCTCGGGCTCGAAGATCGCGGGGTGCGCAACGCGCCGTTCAATCTGTCGCTCATGAACCGCGCGACGGTGTGAGTCCGTTGAGAGGTTGCCCAAACCGATGCGCTCTGATTCCGTGCGGTAGGGCCGTTCGCCGAGGCGGCTGCGGTCGACATCGCGCGGTGCCGGTCGCTCACGTCGCGGGAGGGGCCACCTCCCGTGGCACAAGCCGTCCGTTCTTCTTGCTTGCCTGGCGATCAGACGTCGACACGACGGCGGCCTTTGGGCAGCGGGCGGCCGTTCAGGGTGACGGTGCGGAATCCGTCCGGCACGTGCAGATGGATCCGTTTGGGCTTCGAGCGGAATTCCGGCCGAAACTCGAGGTCCAGCCGCTCGCCCTTCTTTGACACGGTCGTGCGTAGCGTGACGGGGCCGAACTCAGTCGGCATCCGGTCGAACCGGCAGGCGTCGCCCGGCCTGAGCCATGCCTTCGGCATCAGCCGCAGCAGGTGAAGCTCGCCTGTCTTCAGCTGGTCGTCGATCACCGACAGCCGCGCGAAGAAGATCGCCAGAGGGGCGGTGAAGACATTGCCCGTGATGCCGCCGCGGGTCTCGCACGAGACCCAGGTCTGACGGGACATTCCACCGGCGAACAGGCTGTACATGCCCTCGAGGAAGCGGGCGCGATCGGCCTTCTGCCAGGACGCGAAGATGTTCCAGGAGTAGCACGGCTCGCAGCTTGAGATCTCGTGGTCGAGCGCCGTCGTCTGCCAGCAGTTGGAGTCGTGCCGCAGGTGCCGGGCCGGCGAGCCCTCGCGGAGCCAGGCGAGCGTGTCGCGCATGATCGGATCATCGGCGTCCATGAGCCCGGCGAAGATCAGCGTCAGCGGGCCGCCGTCGAGGTAGGCGGCTGAGCGACGCTCGCTTGGCTGGTCGCCCATGAGCGAGAACGGGGCCACGCGCCGGGTCCGGCCGCGGGCGTCGCGCCAGGTCGGCATCGAGCGGGTGCGGTGGCGCATGGCCTTGATGAAGTCGCGCCGGAAGCCGTCCGCCTCCGCCGCGAACTCCCCGGCGCGCGGGTGCGCGATCTCGCGGAGCAGCCGGACGGCGGCGGCCAGCCCCTTGTAGTTCCAGGCGCTCGACCAGGCGGCCTGGATTTTCGTCCCGAAGTCGGACGCGACCGCCGGGGGCAGGACCCCGGGGTAGCCGCCGTGGCCGGTCTTCGCGCGGCTCGACCGGATCCAGTCGCAGCTTTTCACGATGGTGTCGACGAACCGGTCGAGAAAGGCGCGGTCGCCGGAGAGCCGGTAGTGCATGCAGATCGTCCAGAGGACGGCCCCGTTGTCGGGCAGCCAGTCGATGGACTTGTAGCGCGCGGGCGTGCTGAGGTAGCCGGGGTGCAGCTCATAGGCGTCACCCGGGGGCTTCACCGTGCCCTGCTCGGCGCGGAAGATGTCGAGGTAGCGCTCGACCGTCGCGTGATGGCCCAGCAGGTCCATCATCATGACGAGGTCCATCGCGAGGGGGGTGGTCCAGAGGTCGGTGTAGAACCACGTGCCGCTGATCTTGCACAGCCGGTCGGTCTCTGGGTTCCGCTCGCTGAGGAGGTTGCTGATGCGGACGCTGTGGCGGAACGCTTCGGTGAGGGAGGGCTCGGGCACCTCGAAGCGGGCGGGCGAGGCGGTGATGCGGCGCCAGTAAGAGGCCGTCTGCTTGAGCGCCCGGCTGTACCCCAGCGCCAGCTCGCGATCAACCGTCTCCCGGTCCGTCGGGATCATGGGAAACAGGACGTCGACATGCGCCCCGCGGCGGGCGGGAAGCTGGAGGTACAGCCGATGCCCCGGCCGCGCCTGCTTCGGGTCGGGCGGGAAGAACTGCGCGGTGACGTCCTTCGCGCCCGGGGCGACCGCGAGCCGGACGCGTCCATCCTCCTCGAGGATGCGCAGGCCGGTGGCCGGGCTGTACGCTTCGGACTCCGGCGCGAGCGGCCGCGGATAGGTGGAGGCCGTGTCCTTCCAGAAGTTGTAGTTCATCCGCAGGGTCATGCTGGAGTTCACATGCGGCCGGTGGAGGATGAGGTGGAAGCCGTGGCGCTTCTCCAGGTCGAGGCCGTCGTAGAGATCGTGGACGGTCAGCCGGAGCCAGGCGAAGAGCGGCTCGATGCCGGTCACGGTGTCGCCGCCGCCCGGGATGTGGGCGAAGGCGTACTCGCGCAGCACCACGCCGTCCCGGGCCCACTCGCTCCAGAGCACGGGCGCGTCGTGATCGACCCAGCCCTGGCGGACCTGCCGGTCGTCGACGAGCATGTAGGCTGGCTCGCTGTAGTGGTCGGTGACATTTGGCGCCACGCCGAGCAGCAGCCCCTGCTCCGCCCAGCGCTCGGTCCGCCGGTTCAGGCTCGGCTGCGCCATGACCGTGCCGTTCCAGAAGACGTTGAACCGGAACATGTGCTCCCGCCACCCGAGCGGCGTCCAGATGGCCGGGAGGTCGTCCCACCACTGGCTGGCGGTTGCGAAATCAGGGTCTGAGCAGGCTGGGCGCTTCATGGGGGGCCTCCGTCGGCATCATCGGTCTCGGCGGCTTCGCGAATCCCGAGACTCAAGGACTGATAGCATAGCAGCACTTCCTGGCCTTCTTGCCGCTGCCGCATGGGCAAGGGTCGTTTCGTCCGGTCTTGGTGCCCATGTGCTACTTCCGTCGCTTCGGCCGGTACGCAACCCGTCTTTCGCGCACGGCCGGTGGTTCCTCCGGCAGCCCAAGGAAGCCCTTCAGCGACTGAGCCACATCCTTGCACTGTCTCTTGATTCGTCCGTCCTCTGTAACCAGTTTGACCCCCAGAGAGCGAGCCAACGCGACGTAGCAGGCATCGTAGGCCGTCAACCGCGCTTCTTCGGCGGTGCGCAAGACGGTGGCGGGCTCGCAGTCCTGCACCTTGCCGAACAGGATGCGCGCAGCATTACTTGCCGCCTCAATGGCATCACCGAGAACGAGATTGCCTGCCCGCACCTCTCTGAGCAGCCCGTTGAGCACTTCCGGCTTCCACAGAGGCGGAACGATCCAGTCACTGTCCTGAGCGTAAACCTCACGGGCCAGCCAGGTGAACGATGAGTCTCGGACCAGGTAGATGATCGTATTGGCATCGACGACAATCATCGCTTCCCATCCCTGGCGTCCCGAATTGCCTGTGCTATCCATCGGCCATCAACCGGGACCTTGCCCTTCACCGGCGGCGGCAGCTCCATTCGCATCGGAGCCTGAAACTCCCTCTCAAGGATCGCGATGATCTCACCGTTCATGGACCGGTGATGGCGTTCGGCTTCCTGTTTCAACCGCTGGTGCAGGACAGGCGGCAACCCCCTGACGACTACTGCTGACATGATGCACCTCCGCTACTGTTCTGCTATCAGATTACAAGCAGACCCATCAGTCGTCAACCTCCGCCGGGAATCGTTGGACCCGGCGGGCGAACGCGATATGATGCCGGCCAGTCGGCATGTGGCGGGCAAGGGCCGTGGAGGAGCGAGCATGACATCACGGGAGCGGGTGCTGGCGGCGATTGAGCATCGGGAGCCGGACCGGGTGCCGGTGGACCTGGGCGGGACGATCATGAGCGGGATCACGGCGCTCGCGCTGGGCAAGCTCCGGCGGCACCTGAAGCTGGCCGAGCGCCTGCCGCGCGTGTACGAGGTGTACCAGATGCTCGGGGAGGTCGAGCCCGATCTCGTCGAACGCCTCGGGATCGACGTGCTGCCCGTGGAGCCCGAGACGCTCTTCTTCGGGCTGGCGCGGCGCGACTTCAAGCCGTGGAAGCTGTTCGACGGCACGATGGTGCTGATGCCCGGCCAGTTCGCCGTGGAGGTGGGCCCGGAAGGGGACTGGCTTCTGCACGAGGGCGGCGATCCTGCCAAGCCCGTAGTCGGGCGCATGCCGAAGGATGGCTTCTACTTTGACCGGGTCGGAGACCAGGAGCTTCATCCGGATTTCCAGCCGCCGGCGCTGGCCGAGCTCGAGAAGGACTGGTCGACGCCGATCCCGACGGAGCGGCTGGACTTCCTGGCCGCGCGTGCGCGCGAGCTGCGCCCGACGGGCAAGGCGCTCTTCCTGGGCGACTGGCCGGACTTCGGTCCGCCGGCCGTGGGCAACATCCCGGACTGGCTCTGCCTGATGGCGTCGGACCCGGAGTACATCGACCGCCTCTTTGAAATCCGGACGGCGATCACCATCGCCCGCCTCGAGCAGCTGTACCGCCACGTGGGCGACACGATCGATGTGTTCGGGATCGACGGACACGACTTCGGGACGCAGCGGGCCGAGATGTTCAACCCGGATCTGTTCGCGCGCTGGCATCTGCCGTTCTACCGGGCCGTCAACCGGTGGGTGCACACGCACACGCAGTGGAAGACGTGGAAGCACAGTTGCGGCGCGATCGCGAAGTACATGCCGTACATCGTGGAGAGCGGGATCGACTGCATCAACCCGGTCCAGTGCAGCGCGGCGGGCATGAGCGCCGACCGGCTGAAGCGCGAGTTCGGGGCCCGGATCACGTTCTGGGGCGGTGGCGTGGACGTCCAGCAGACGCTGCCGTTCGGCACGCCGGAGCAGGTGTACCGGGAGGTGACCGAGCGGCTGCGGGTCTTCAAGCCGGGCGGCGGCTTCGTCTTCAACCCGATTCACAACGTGCAGGCGAACTCGCCGGCGGAGAATATGGCCGCCATGTTCCAGGCGGTGCGGGACCACGGGGCATACACGAGAGGAGAGCCATGAAGAAGGCGATGCGGATTCTGTCGGGTGTGCTGGTGGCGGCGGCCATGACGGCCTCGGCGCAGGACCAGAAGCCGGTGCGGCTCATGGCGGAGGCCGAAGATTTTGCCCCGAAGGGTGCGGGCTGGGAGGTCGTTCCCTATCGCGAGAACTACTTCGCCTCCACATTCGCGATCACCTTCCTCTCGCGCATGGCCTGCCTGGCGGCGCCGGAGCAGGTTCCGGACGGGCAGGCGGCGGTGGCCGAGCAGGAGGTCGAGATTCCGTACGCCGATGAATACCAGGTGCTGGCGCGCTACGAGCAGCCGTTCAACTTCGCCGTGGAGTTCACGGTCGAGATCGACCAGGGCGGGAAAACCGTCTCCCGGCAGGTGTTCGGCCGGTTGCAGGACCCGAAGATCTGGCCCTTGAACGGACACCAGCGGGTTGCGATGGAGCGGTTCTGGTGGGGCGGGACGGACAACATCGTGTGGCAGCATCCGGGAGCGGCCAGGCTGGCGGCGGGCAAGGCGGTGATCCGCCTGATCGCCGGACCGCAGGTGGACGGCCGCAAGCCGCGCCTGAACGCGGCGAAGCGGAGCGTCGATATCGTCTGCCTGACGAACGACAGGCGGGGCATGGAGGCGCAGAAGCAGACGCGCTACCTCGAGTTCGACGGCTGGCTGGTCCAGGATGGCGATCTCTTTGCGCGCTTCACCAACCCGCGCGATGCGGCCGGCCCGTGCATCCCGACGGTTGGCATCTGCGATCAGCACAGCCCGTACTACATCCACGCCCGGGACTGGGGGACGGTCAAGGTGCTGAAGAGCGGGCGCCTGCTGGAAGGCGGGACGAACTATGTGTACGCGGGCCCGCGGTCGGGCGCGGTCCGCACCGCGTCGCTGGCGCCGGTGATCGATCCGGCGAAGCTGCTGGTCCCCCGCGATACGAACAAGCCCGCGGCCGGGATGGCCCTGGTCATTCCCCCGTCCGAGTACCTGAAGTCCGGCGAGTCCTCCGGCTGGGTGCCCATCGGGCAGAACATGGACGCCCTGCACAACTGCATGTGGGGGCCCGGCGCGCTGTACACGGGCCGTGTCGCCGAGACGTACCTGGCGATCGAGTTTGCCATCCCGGACGGCCGGGGCGGCCTGAAGACGATCCGGACCGCGACCGTTCGCAGCACGCGCGCGACGAACTACACCGGGATATTCGAGATCCCGGGCAACATCGCCCCGAACCCCGCGGTGGCGGCTGCGCTCCAGGCGCGCTGGTGGCCGCCGCGGATCCGCACCCAGCAGGAGGCCCTGGCTTGGCTGCGCGACGAGGTGCGCCGGTTCCCGGACAAGGGGCCGACGCCCCAGCGGTTCCTCGTCTACAATATCGGCGGGTTCGGCGGGACTCCGAGCTTCCCGGAAGGGCGCGAACTCATGGTCGCGCTGGGCGACAACACGATGACCGGTCAGGAGGGGAAGAAGCGGGACCTGGTCTGTCACTGGCCGGACACGTCCATGGCGGCCGTGCAGAAGCGTAACGTGACCAATGTCTATGCGATCAGCTACGGCGATGAGACGCACCTGCCGTCCGTTACCGTGAGCAACGATGTGTTCGCGGCATGGCTGAAGTCCAAGGGCGTGGCCTACGACGGATCCGTTCAGTGGACCTCCGACCGGAGCAGCCCGCTCTACTACTACTCCCAGATCTGCGGCGTTGAGCAGGGCGCCAAGCCGTACGTGGCGGCGACCGCCTACTACCGGAGCAAGGGCGCGCTGACCGGCGCCAACTACAGCCCCCACTCGAACTACCTGGTCACCGAGATGCACTACATGCGGCCGTTCAAGCTGAACGCGCTCAGCATGGCGTGGGCCGAGGACTACGTGTGGCAGGTGCCCGAGTTCAGCGTTCAGGCGATCGGCTATCTCACTTCGGCCTTCCGCGCGGGCACGAAGTACAACCGGCAGCCGATCATGATGTACGTCATGCCGCACAGCCCCGGCAACACGCCCCGCGACTTCCGGCTGTCGTTCTACACGACGGTTGCGCACGGCACCCGGCTCATGAACTACTTCTGCGCCTCGCCGCTGGCCGTGGGCGGGACCGAGAACTATGTCGCGACGGACGACCTCGCCATGTGGCGCGAGATCCACGCGTGCACGCACGAGGCCGGCGTGTTCGAGGACTACGTCATGGACGGGGCGACGCGACCGGCGAAGGTCGGGCTCCTGCTGTCCAGCGTGGACGACATCATGACGGGCGCGAACAACGCCGTCCTGGCGCTGCACAACAACGAACGCAAGGCGATCTACTACGCGCTGCGTCACGCCCAGGTGCCCGTCGACATGTTGAGCGAGGATGACGTCGTTGACGGCTTGGCCCGGGATTACTCGGTGATCTACGTGACGCAGCAGTGGCTGCACTCGGCGTGCGTGGGCGCCCTGAAGCGATGGGTCGAGAAGGGCGGAACGCTGGTGGCCCTCTGCGGGGGCGGGTTCCGAGACGAGTTCAACCGCGACAGCGCCGCGGCAGCGGAGCTGTACGGGGCCAGGAGCCAGAAGATCGGGGCCGATCCGCAGCTCGTGAGCCGCTACCTGCTCAAGGAGAACGTGCCGTTCCTCACCAAGCAGGACCTGCCGCTTTACGAGCCCATCGACGCGGTCAGCTGGGGCGACGGCGACCGCGTGGCGACGAATGTCGGCGTGGTTGTCTGGAAGCAGGCGCTTGATCCGGTCGATGCACAGGTGATCGGACGCTTCCGGGACGGGAAGCCGGCGGTCGTCTCGAAGCCGCACGGCAAGGGGAAGGCCGTCCTGTTCGGATTTCTGCCCGGCCAGGCGTATCTGAAGAGCGGGCTGCCGGTCCGTCCAGCCGACCGCGGCTCCACCGACGCTGCGTTCGCGCACTTCCTCCCGACTGCGATGGATGCCGGGCTTCGGCAGCGGTTGGTTGACGACTTCCTGCCGGCTGGCTATGCGCGGCCCGTCGTGTGCAGCGAGGCGCTCGTCGAGAGCGCCTGCATCGACAGCCCGAAGCAGAAGAAGCTGGCGGTAGCGCTGATGAACTACACCGGTAAGGCTATCGAGCGGCTGAGCGTCCGGATCGACGGCGTCAAAGCCGGCGCCAAGGTCCGCAGCGTCGAACGCGGCCCGCTGAAGCCCGAGTTCCGCGCGGACGGATCCGCGGTCGTCGAGCTGCCTCTGAACGTGGCCGACATGCTGCTGATCGACCTCTAGGCGGCTGCACGTATCGGAGTGAACTGTCCAACAACGTTCGAATGAGGAGAAACCGTGATGCGCAAGAGACAGCTCTGGTCCCGCATTCTGGTCGGATGCTATCTGGTGCCTGGACTGGTGCTCGTCATCGCTGGCAACGGTTGCGCCTCCTCGAACTGCAAGGACGCGGTCAGGGCGGCTGAGGCACATAGTTTGTATGTGGAGTCGGTGCTATCGGCTGGAGTACGCGGAAATGAGCTTCTAGTCCGGTACACGGTCACGGATGTTAACGGGTATGGGCTCATGACAAGGGGGGTCAAGGGGCTGTGGCGGCAAGCGGTCTTCTCTCTGGAGCCATGGAGCCATGAACCGACGAGGACAAGCACCTCAGAGCTGGGGTCAGCCACTCAGCCCATCGCGCCCATTCGCCTTGTCGGTCTTCCCCGAAGCGGCGGTGCGGATGCGGAGTCGCACGGCCCATGTCCCATGTGTCCAGGCAGGCAGGATGCCCATTTCCACTGGACCGAATACGCGGAAATCGTTGCCAATCTCGACAGAGAAGCCGCCGCTTCGCCTGCCCTATATGCCGTCCTTCCGCCGCCGTGTGGCGGTCCCCATTTCGGCACGGAGGAGCTGCTGTTCCTTCATGCACCGGCACAGGGCGACCCCATGCATCGCTGTTCATTCCTGATTCCCATTGAGCATGCCCCGCTGAAAGCTCGCGCATGGGCTATGAGGGCGATGTACCCATTGGCTTTTGCCGTAGACGTTGTAACGGCACCACTTCAGATTGGGTACTTCCTGATCTTCTTCAGAGGCTAGGAACAGACCTCCACGGAAGGCGCCAGGGGAGACATCTGGTCGCGGAACAACAGACAAAGTCCTGCCGTTAGGTGATGGGGGTAGTGGGGGGCGGCATTACGTGACAAGCCGGGGGCTGAACCGTACAAACCGGGAAAGGCGTCGGGCGAATGGACTATCTGGCCGTGGGCCAGGCGGTCACGCTGATCGACCGGCACCTGCACGATGATCGCGAGTCTGCATGGCCTTCCGGCCCCGTGTCTCCTCTGGCGCGTCACCGCGGCCGGAGGTTCCGGACGGCGCCTTCCGGCTCCACCAGTGCGCCGAGCCGGGCCACGGCCCGCGCGAGCGTGGGGCCGATGCTGTTCTGGGCGATTCCCGTGAGCGCTGCAATCTCCCGGTAGCGCTTGCGCTGCAGAAAGAAGAGCCGGACGAGGGTGCGCTCGCGGGGAGAGAGCTCTTCGATGGCCGATCGAAGCCGAGCGAGGTCGCTCTCCGAGACTTCCGGGGCGGGGGCAGCCGGCTGCTCATGACCCTCGCGGAGCTCCACCGTCCAGCTCTTTCGCCTCCGCATGATGTCGATGCTCCGGTTGCGCGCGAGCACGTGCAGCGTCTGCAGGAGGCTGTCGCGCTCGAGGCTCGTGCGCAGCAGGTGGCGGTCGTTTGCGAGCAGGTTCCGCCACACCTCCGCCACGGCGTCCTCGGCATCGTGCGGGGCGGCGTCAAACCCGTAGCTTGCGAATGCCCGGCGGGCGACGGCTGTCAGCAGCCCGGCGTGCTCGCGGACGAGCTCGGCCCAGGCGTCCGGCTCGTCACGGAGGAGCCGGCGCAGGAGCGCCCGCGTATCCTCCGCCTGGTCACGGCCTGGCTGCATGGGTCGGGAATATGGGGCAGGCGTCGTGCCCGACTCAACGGAAATCCGTCGGCGGCCGGTGCCGCACATCACCACTGAAACACCCCGTACAGCTCGGGATTGTGGTAGTTGACGCTTTTGCCGTTGTAGACGAGGAACCAGTTCTGGTAGACGCTCCGCGCGTGCCCTTGGCCGCGGAACGCGCGCGTGAAATTCACCGCCCAGCGAGAGCCCTTGGGAGGGCGTCCGCCAAGGTCGGCGAAGGGGATCAGGATCTCGCAGGTCCAGCGCTTGCCTTCGGGGTTGATGGCCGTCTTGATCTGGGGGGATACGCGCCAGGGTCCACCCCGGTGGTTGATGCCCTCGTTCCCGTTGCGGCAGTGCTGGGCTGTGTAGCGGCCGCGCGTGTTCGCGATGAGATGGAAGTAGTCGCGCCGGTCGAAATTCGTGTCGAAGAACACCTCCACGGAGTCGTCGTTCCATACACCCGGCTGGCCCGTCACGATGGCGTTGACATCCGGATCCTCGCAGACGAACGACACGTACAGGCACTCACGGCCTCCGTTCGTGGCCGTTCCCACATAGCAGTAGGTCGGCGGACTGGCCGGCTGGGGATTCGGCCCGTGGATACGGAACTGCCCGCTCTTCCATGAGACGGCAATCTCGGAATCCGAGACCTGGCCGTCGAACTGCACGCCCGGCGTTGCCGCGCCGGCGTCGATGGCGGCCAGGGCGCGCGGCAGGCTGGCCACGGGAACCATGGCGCCCCGGTGCGGCTCGTACTTGAGGGGGCTTGGCTGGGCGCTGGCCAGCGCGGCCAGCTGCTGGCGGGCGTCGGGCTTGACCGCCGGGGCGGAGGGCCGCGGGGGTGGCGTGCCGGCCGGCGCGAGCTTCTGCACCTGTTCGGAGGCGGCCGGCTCGGTCCGGATCCGCGCCTCATACCGGGCGAGTTCGGCCCGCAGGGCGGGGCTCTCCGCCTCGGCCACGGTCAGCCGGCGGCGGGGCGCGCTGCCGGCGAGCGCGGCGGCCGCCCGGCGCACGTCCAGCCGGTCGCGCTGGGCATCGACCGTCTGCATGGGCTCGGCTGGCGGCAGGGCGTCTGCCGGACGCGACGTCACCGCCCGCGGCGGAGCGGCGGCGAGCGCAGGAACCAACTGTACGGCTGGTGCGTCCGGCATGTCCGGCGCGGGCGCCTGCGCGGGCATCAGGTCGGCAGGGCGTGCGTCCTCGGGCGTCGTGGGGGCGGTCTTCCGGGCCACGTCTTTCAGCGAGCGGACCGACTCGGGCGCTGGCGCGCGGCTGATCTCGCCGGCTACGATCACCTCAAGCGGAGGCTGGACCGACTCGAACACCTGCCGCTGGGGTGAGAGCAGCACGAGGAGGGCAACGGCCGCCGCGAGGCCGAGCGTCCAGCGGGCGGCCCGGAGCATCCGGCGGCGGCTCTCCCGCGTCGGGCATGCGTTCAGGAACTCGTCCGGCACGTCTGTCCCGCCGACCAGCCGGGCGCACACGTCTTGGACGTGGATGTTGGTCCGGCGGCTGCGCCGCTCCTGCGGCGTGGCCCGCTGGAATCGGAACTGATGGCATCCGATGGCGAGCCGGTCGCCGTAGGCGATGCGGCCACGGCCGACCAGATCGTCGTTCACGTAGACGCGAGCGCCGGGGAGCGCCTCAACCGCCCAGTGCGACTGGCACGGCGCGTCTCCGGCGGCGTGCCGCTTGATCCGGCTGAGCCGGAACGCGCGACGGGGAACGAGGGGATCGTGGACGACCAGGTCGCAGTCGAGCCCGCTGCCGATCACGAGTTCGTCGTCCGCCGTCACGAGCTGGCAGGCATCGACTCCGGCGACGGATCCGGACAGGAGGATCTTTCCCTGGCAGCACTCCATCGTGTTCCTGTCCTCGGGCATGGTGTTCTCGGGCCTCAGAGCGGCTTGCGGCCGGACGGCGCCAGCGTCAGCAGCGAGAAGCGGGGGAATCCGGCGTCGCGCACGGTGTCAATCAGCGAAATCACGTCCTGATACGGCGTCTGGCGGGCGATCTGGATGTCGACCCGCCGGCGGTCATCGGCCGAAGCCGGCTTGAGCCGCTGAAGCGACTGCTTGAGCTCCGCCAGGTCGGCAACGGCCTGCTCGTTCAGCAGGATTTCGGTCCCGGCGCTGCCAGCCCGGTACGTGATGCAGATCACGTCGGGGTCCTCCTGGCTCTTCAGTCCGCTGGTGGACTCCGGCAGGTCCAGCTCGACCTGGTTCGGCCGGGCGAGGCTGGACGTCAGCATTAGGAACAGGATGAGCTGGAAGATGACGTCCAGAAGGGGAGTCATGTTGATCCCCGTATTCTGGGGCAGCTCGTGATGGATCCGACGGCGTCGAATGGCCTCAAGCATGGCGACCGTCACCTCCCCGCCGGTCCAGCCAGTCGCGGGTTTCGAGCAGGAACAGGTCGAGGTGGTGCAGGATGCGGTTGCACTCGCGCCGCACATACTCCTGCATCAGGGTCATGGGGATCGCCACGAGCAGGCCGGCCAGCGTGGTGACGAGCGCCTGGTAGATCCCGTTCGCGAGGATCTTCGGGTCGGTCGAGGCGCTCTGCTCGATGGCCATGAAGGCCACGATCATGCCCCAGACCGTGCCGAGGATGCCGAGCAGGGGCGCGACCTGCGCGACGGTGACGATTCCTCCGCGGGATTTCTCCATCGCGCTCATCTCGCTGTGGATGATCTTTTCGGTCGCGCTCACGATGTCCGTTTCGCCGCCCTGGATGCGACGGAGGCCCTCCTCCATCACGCGGCCGATCAGGCCCGGCGTCCGCGCGGAGAGCACCACGGCCCGATCGAGATCGTTTTCCTTCAGCGCCGTCCGCAGCTCATACAGGAACCGGTCTCCGTCGAGCCGGTTCTTCCGCAGGAAGATCAGGCGCTCGATGGCGAGCGCGACGCCGGCCAGCGCCACGATCGCCAGGGGGATCATGAACACTCCGCCCCTGAAGCACAGCAAATCCAGCATGGTCAGTAATCCGGACATGTTCTCAGTCTCCCTTTTCGAGGTCCGTGAGGCGGACCTTTGCGCGCTCCTGCCAGAGGCGGGATGCGGGCAGTTTTGCATCTGCTTTCGCCAGTTCCTGGAACCGCTCGCGAGCGGTCTTCGCGTCGCCCAGCGCCGCGAAGCACTCGGCCAGCCCGTAGGCCGCCGCGTCCGGCCACTCGTTGTATGGGTACGCGGCGAGCACGGTCTCGTACGAGGCCATGGCCTCGGCCGGCCGGCCGGCCCGGCGCTCGGACTCGCCCTTCTGGAAGTAGATGATGGCCGGCGCGACGCTGCCCCCGAAGGTCGAGGGCGGAATCTTCGATTCGTTCGCGGCGAACTCGGACGCCAGTTCGCCCGAGAGCTTGGCGCCGCGTTCCGCCTCGCCCGCGGACGACAGGGCGGCCAGCAGGACGGCGCCCAGGGCGTACCGGCGCGCCCGATCGGGGGCGTAGCGGCCCATGGCCTGCTCGATGCTGGCGTGCGCATCGCGGTCCAGCCGGTTCGTAGCGGCGACCGCCAGCAGCGTCTTCACGGCCGGATCGAAGGCCGCGTCCGGCTCCTCCGGCCCGAGCCGCTTCAGCCAATGACCAGCGCCCAGGTCGCCGACACCGGCCCGCGCCCGGGCGGAGGCCAGGCATGCTTCAACGTTGGTGGCATAGGACGCCGGCAGCCGCCCCCGGTCGCCTGCCGCCCGGGCATACCATTCGGCGGCCTCGGCTGTCCGGCTGGCTTTGTCGAACGCGGCAGCAGCCTCGTAGGCCCGGGCGGGATCCTTCCCGATCTGGTACAGGTCCGCATAGCGCGCCGCGGCGTTTGTGAAGCGGCCGGCCTGATAGAGCGCCCGAGCCCATGCGCCGTTGGCGTCGGCCGAAAGCCGGCTGGCCCCGCCCTTCAGCGCGGCGGCCTTCGCGAACTCGGCGTCGGCTCCGGCCGCGTCGCCAGCGGCCGTGAGGGCCTGTCCGAGCAGTTCGCGCAGGCCGCCCTCATCCTCCGGGGCGGCCCCGGCGAGCGCGTCACGCCATGCGGCGGCCGCGCCTCGGTAGTCGCCCCGGTCCGCGCAGATGCGGCCCATGATGCGCTGCGCGGGAATGCGCAGGGCCGCGTCCGGCTTCTCCCTCAGCAGGGCGCCGAACGATTCCACCGCGGCGTTTGTGTCGCCCGCCTTGAGCGCGGCCAGCCCGCGGTTGTAGGCGGCCCCGGCGTATGCCTTCGGTCCGAGCGCCTGGCGGGCGGCGGAGTCGGCCAGGATCGCCCCGAGCAGGGGGAGGGCCTCGCGGTACGCGTGGCGGTCCATGGCGGCTGCGGCCAGTTCCTGCCGGGCGTGTGTCGCCTCGGGCGCCTTCGGCCTGCGGACGATCAGCCCCGTCAGCAGGGCCTGTCCCTCATCGAGCCGGCCGGCCTCCTTCAGCGCGCGATAGTAGATGAGGGTGGCCGGCGCGTCTTCGGGTCCCTTCTGGATCTCGGGGTAGTCGGCGGCCAGCGTCTCCAGGATGCCCCGGCCGTCGTGCTGCTGGTCCAGCGCATAGAGCCGCGCGTAGAGGATGGCCGTGCGCTGGTCCGGCGGAACCTGCTCGCGGGCCGCGCGTACCGCCTCGATGATCCGTTTCGAGTCGCCTGCCGCGGTGGCGAGCGAGACCTCCAGCAGCGCGAGCCGGGCGAGCGTGCGTGCCCGCTCATCCGCGGCGAGGCTATCTGTGCGCTTCCGCGCCTCCCGCACGGCCACGGCCGCGGCGGTCGCATTGGTCGTGCCGGCGAGGCACTCGGCCAGCGCCGCATAAGCGGCGGGTGGCGCGGCCGGGTCGCGCATGCCGGCGATGGCGGCTGACAGAGGAGCAACGGCGTCAGCGGGTCGCCCCAGCCCGATCAGCGCCCGGGCCCGGGCGTAGCTGGCCCTCGCGTGGAGCGGGTCGGCCGCCGGGATCCGGGCCGCTTCGGCCTCGGCCTCGCGGTGGCTTCCCGCAGCGAGGAACGCCTCGGCTCGGGCCAGCAGGACGAGGCCGGTTTCAACGCCCGGCACGCCGCCTGACGAGAGCGCCAGCAGATCGCGGTGCCGGGCATCCTTCAGGTAGACCGAGAACAGCCGCGGCCGGATGGCGGCGGCATCGGCACCCAGCCGGAGCGCCGTCTCGTAGGCCGGCACGGCCTTCGCCGAATCTCCCCGGATCCAGAGTGACTCGGCATACATCAGGGCGACGTTCCGCTGGTCGGCGGGATCCAGCGACGCCGGGGCGATGCGCGGGTAGGCCTCGATGACGGCCTCGGGGCGACCGGCCGCATAGTCCAGGTAGAGCAGGGCCAGCCTGGCCTTGGCCGCCTCCGGTGCATTCGGGTGCGCGGCGAGCAGCGAGCGGTAGGCGGCGGCGGCATCGCCCGCCCGTCCCGCGCGCTCGCAGATCAGGCCCCGGGCGTGCAGGTACCGCGCTTTGGTGGCGTCGGACTGGCTGGGCACCTTCTCGCGCTCGGCGATCTTGGACAGGGCGGCTTCCCACTGGCCGGCGTTGGAGAGGGAGACGACGACGTTGTACTGGGCGTCCTCGGGATCCGCCCGGGCGCATATGCTCGACCCGGCGGCCAGCAGGGCGCACGAGAGCCACAGGGAGAAGCGAAGATGGCGGCTCATGGCCGGCCTCCGACGACGATCTCCGGCTCCGGGTCGCGGAGCGTTGCCGTTTGACCCGGGGCGAGCCGCACCTCGTGCCGGTGCCGGTTGCGGACGAGAACCGAGCCTTCCGACACGGCGATGCGTACGATCCGGGCGTGATCCTCGCGCGAGCGGACCTGCGCCCCGTCGGCCTCGTAGATTCGAATGCCCTCCTCGCCGACTCGCACGCTGAATCGTGTTCCGACGACCGTGATATCGCCCAGATCCGTGTGAACGGTGAAATGGCGCCCGGCGGCCTGACGGGCGACCGAGAGGGTCACCTCGCCGTCCCTCAGGTTCAGGATCGTGCTGCCCATGGGTGTCCGTTCCAACGCCAGGGCCGCACCGACGGCGGCTTCGATCAGCGACCCGTCCGCCAGGCGGACCGCGCTGGGCTCTCGTGCGATCCATGGCTGCTCGCGGGCGGCGGGTCCGGGCCGGATCGTGCGGCCGTCCGCCGTGACCAGCTGTCCGTGTTCGAGGCGTGGCGCCGCCCGTCCGGAGAGGCCGCTCCGGAGGACGGCCGCGAGTCCGAGGGCGATGGCCGCCGCCGCCGCGATGCCGGCGAGGGTTCTGAAGGAGAGGATCCTGGGCCATTCTCGTGCGGCCGGTGCCCGGGCTTCGTCGAGGAGGGCTGCATAGAGGTCCAGGCAGAGCGGGCAGGCGGAGAGGTGGTCGGGCATAGTCCACGCCGCACCGTTCGCGCGCCGGTCCGCGGCATGCCGCCTGAGTTCGCCGAGCGAGAGGTGAGGCGAGGACAGCTCGGCCGGGGCCCGCCCCAGTGCGTCCAACTCGGCGATGAGGCGCTCGGCGTCGCCGGCTGGCTCGATCGTCTCGATTCCGCCGTTTTCCCGCTGCTCCAGCAACTCCTCCAACCGCTCTGGCTTCATGGCACGCTCTCCTAACCTGTACCTGCGCCGTGAGACCGCTCTTTCGTACATGCCTGGCGTGGATTTCGCTGGAAGGCATCGACGCCGGCGGCCGATCTCCCTCCGCTGCGGCGGCGTCAGTTTGCATGGCCGGGCGTCACGGGGCGGATCGCCGACCGTCCGGAGAAGGGTCCGGGTTCGGGCGGTTCTTGACAATGGCCCCGGCATCCCAATAATGGCCCCGTGATAATTGGCGGTGTGCCAACGAGTTCCCGTCCCAGGGCTGCGGCCTTTGAACGCCTCCGGTTCCGCCACTCCACCAGCCGATGAACCAGCCGGTTTCAGATGATCGCTCGCCCGCCCTCGCGGGGGAGGCGCCGCTTTCGCAGGCGGCTCTCGCGGGAGCCCCGGAACCGCGGGTTGCGCCGGCTTCGCCTGTCGACCGCGTGCAGGTGGACGGCAAGTTTTTTCGTCTCGGCGCCCGCAAGTTCCATCCGAAGGGCGTAACCTACGGCCCGTTCCGGCCGGCCGCCGACGGCTCTCCCTTTCCGGACCGCGACCGGGCGATGGCCGACTTCGACCGAATCGCGGACCTGAACGCCAACTGCCTGCGCGTCTACTACGTGCCGCCCGACTGGTTCCTCGACCTGGCCCAGGAGCGGGGCCTCAAGGTCATGATCGACTACAACTGGTCCAAGCACACCTGCTTCCTGGACGACCGGGAAAGCGCGCGCGAGGCCCGGCGCGTGACGCGCGAGGTATCGAAGCGGCTGGCCGGCCATCCGGGGGTCTTCGCGCTCACGCTGGCGAACGAGATCCCGAACGACATCGCCCGCTGGTACGGGCCGCGGAAGATCGAGCGGTTCCTCGACGAACTGGCCTCGATCGTGAAGGACGAGGACGCCCAGCGGCTGGTGACATTCACCAACTTCCCGTCCACCGAGTTCCTCCAGCCCGACAGCATCGACTTCGTCAGCTACAACGTCTACCTGCACGATCAGCGCCCGTTCGCGAACTACCTCGACCGGCTGCAGAACATCGCCGACGAGAAGCCGCTCGTTCTGACGGAATTTGGCATGGACGCGATGAAGGAAGGCGAGGAGGCGCAGGCCCAGTTCCTGGCGGGCCACGTCGAGATCGCGTTCCGGGCCGGCGTGGCCGGCGCGTTCATCTTCGCCTTTACGGACGACTGGTTTACGGGCGGGCACCAGATCGAGAACTGGTTTTTCGGGCTCACCGATCGGGACCGCAAGCCGCGACCGGCGTACCGCGCCGTGGCCGAGCAGTTCCGGATCGCCCCCTACTTCCCGCTTCCGCGATACCCGAAGGTGAGCGTTGTCGTGGCCAGCTACAACGGCGGCCACACGCTGCCGGCCTGCCTCGACTCGCTCACGCACCTGAACTATCCCGACTACGAGGTCATCCTGGTCGATGACGGATCGACGGACGACACGGCCCGCGTGGCCGCCCACTACCCGCAGGTGCGGGCCATCTTCCACCCGCAGAACCTCGGGCTGAGCGTGGCGCGCAACACCGGCATCGGCGCGGCGCAGGGCGAGATCGTGGCGTTCACGGACAGCGACTGCCGGGCCGACGAGGACTGGCTGCACTATATCGTGGCCGACCTGCTCAAGACCGACGCCTGCGCGATCGGCGGACACAATTTCTCGCCGCCGGAGAGCAACTGGGTTGCCCACTGCGTGGCCGTGGCCCCGGGCGGCCCCGCCCACGTCATGCTGGACGACCGGACCGCGGAGCACATTCCGGGCTGCAACATGGCGTTCTGGAAGACGGCGCTCGACGTCATCGACGGCTTCGATCCCATCTTCCGGGCCGCGGGCGACGACGTGGACGTCTGCTGGCGGCTCCAGCAGCTCGGGTTCCGGATCGGCTTCTCGCACGGCGGCTTCGTCTGGCACTACCGCCGGAACTCGGTGCAGGCCTATCTGCACCAGCAGCGCGGCTACGGCGTGGCCGAGGCGCTGCTGCGGCACAAGCATCCGGAGTATTTCAACTCGATGGGGGGCATGCGCTGGCGGGGGCACATCTACAGCCAGGCCCGGATGGCGGACCTGTTCGGCCGCTCCGTGATCTATCACGGCCCCTTCGGCAGCGGGCTCTTCCAGTCGCTCTATTCGCCCGAGCCGGTGGGGTTCATCCCGTTCCTGACCAGCCTTGAGTGGCATTTCGTGGTGACGTTTGCCATGTTCCTGCTCACCGCGGTGTGGTCGGCGCTGTGGCCGCTGGCGGCCCTGGCGGTGCTGGCCAGCATTTCCGTGGGCGTGGCGGCGGCGTGGATGGTGAAGCTGCCGCCGCGCGAGCGCCGGTGGCTGTCCCGGCCGATCGTGGCCGTCCTGTACCTGCTGCAGCCGCTCGTGCGCGGGTGGCCGCGCTACGCCCGGCGATTCGTCACCCAGGAGACGCCGGCCGAGGCGCGCGCCGCCGTCCGCTCGCTGGCTTCGCGCTACCGGGGGCTCGGCACGCGCTATGCCGTGCAGTACTGGACCGACCAGGGGACGGAGCGGCTCACGTTCCTGCAGCGCATGCTTGAGATCCTTGACCGGGACCGCTGGCAGGCCCACATCGACAGCGGCTGGGACGAGTACGATGTGTGCGTCTACGGGGATCGCTGGAGCCGCGTGCTCGTGAAGACGGTGGCCGAGAACCACGGCGGCCAGCAGCGCCTGCTGCGGGCGAAGCTGACCGCGGACTGGACCTTCCTGGCGAAGGTGGCGTTCGCGCTCGTTGTGGCCGACGTCCTGATCTTTCGAAAGCTCTTCTCGGATCACCATGGGTCGCTGGCGCTTCTGCTGGCGATCCCGCTGCTGGTCGAGTACTTCCACCTCCGCACCCGGCGCACGCTGCGCCTGGGCATCGCCCTGATGGACTACACGGCGCGCGAACTCGGCCTGACCAAGATCGAGCGACGCCCGGGGAGCGCGGAGCCATGCAGCGATACCGGCGCCTGATCCGATACGCATGGCGCGAGTGGCGCGCCCTGCTCCTGCTCGTGTGCCTCACGGCCGGCATGTCCGCGCTTACCGCGCTGCAGCCCTGGCCGCTCAAGATCCTGTTCGACTGGGCGCTCGGATCCGAGGCGCCGCCCGCCCCGCTCGCGGCGTGGCTCGCCGGCCTCGCCCGCCCCGCCGCCGCCGCCTGGCTGGTCGGGGTGGCCGCCGCCGCCGGCCTCATCGTGTTCGCGCTTCAAAGCGCGGTCGAAACCGCGTTGACCTGGGCATGGTCCGCCGCCGGCCAGCGCATGGTCTACGCCCTGGCCGGCGACCTCTTTGCCCGCCTGCAGCGGCTGGCGCTCACCTATCACAGCCGCGGCAGCGTCGGCGACTCGCTGAGCCGGCTGACGGGCGACTCGTGGTGCCTGAACACGCTGGCGGAGGGGTTGCTGATCGCCCCGCTCCAGCACGTGTTCACGCTTGCGACGGTGGGAGCGGTGGCGTGGCGGCTGGACCCCGCGATGGCCTCGCTCTCGCTGGCGGTCGCGCCGCTGCTGGGGGGCGCGGCGTTCTTCTTCGGCCGCGCGCTCAAGAGCCGGGCGCGCGCGAACCGGGAGGCCCAGTCCCGTCTCCTCAGCTTCGTTCACCAGACGATCACGGCGATCCCGGTCGTGAGCGCCTTCGGCGCCGAGCGGCGCAACCGGCGCGAGTACCGCCGGCTGGCGGAGACCGCCGTGGCGGCATCCCAGCGCCAGACGATCCTGCGCAGCATGTACGGGCTGGTGAACGGGCTGATCACGACGTCCGGCGCGGCGGTGCTGATCTGGTTCGGCGGGCGCCGCGTCCTGGCGGGCGACCTGTCGATCGGCAGCCTGCTGGTGCTGCTGGGCTACCTGCGCTCGCTCCAGGGCGCCACGCAGGGCCTGATGGGGCTCTACGGGACCGCGAAATCGGCCGAGGCGAGCATGGACCGCGTGCTTGAGGTGCTCGACTGCCCCGAACAGGTGGTCGATCCCGCCGCGCCGGCCCCGCTGCCGGATCCGCCGCGCGGCCGGGTGGCCCTTGAAGGCGTGTCCTTTGGATACCTCCCGGGCCAGCCGGTGCTGTCCGACGTGTCGCTTGCAGCCGAGCCGGGAGAGACCGTTGCGCTGGTCGGCCCGACCGGCGCGGGCAAGAGCACGCTGGTCGCGCTCATCCCCCGGCTGTACGACCCGTGGTCGGGCTGCGTGCGGTTCGACGGGACGGACATTCGCTCGGCGCGCGTGGCGGATCTGCGCGCGCGGGTGGCGATCGTGCTCCAGGATCCGTTCCTGCTTCCGCTCACGGTGGCGCAGAACATCGCCTACGGCCGGCCGGCCGCGAGCCGGGCCGAGGTCACGGCCGCGGCCGTGGCCGCGCGGGCCGACGCGTTCATCCGCGACCTGCCGGAGGGGTACGACACCGTGATCGGCGAGCGCGGCGCCACGCTGTCGGGCGGGCAGCGCCAGCGCCTGGCGATCGCGCGGGCGCTCCTGAAGAACGCGCCCGTCCTGATCCTGGACGAGCCGACGGCGGCGCTCGACCCGGGCACGGAGGCCCTGCTGATCGAGGCCGTGGAGCGGCTGATGCTCGGGCGGACCACGTTCATCATCGCGCACCGCCTGTCGACCGTGCGCCGCGCGGACCGGATCGCGGTGCTCGAAGCCGGGCGGATCGTGGAGATCGGGTCCCACGACCGGCTTCTGGCGGCGAATGGCGCCTATCGGCGACTGCACGATACGCAGTTCGGGAGTGACCGATGAAGTGTGCTGGCGATGACTGGGCGCACAGACCATCCGAGGCATTGCTGGACGTGAGCGCATGAGAGACCTGTCAGAGAACTCGAGGGCGCCAGACAGCGCGCGGCGGCCGTGGTGGATGCGGCTCTTCCGCTATGCGGGGCCCCAGGCGCGCGGCCTGGCCGGTGTCGTCGGCTTCATGCTGCTCGGCGTCGGCCTCGATGCCCTGCGCCCGTGGCCGATGAAGTGGATCATCGACCACCTGCTCGCCGGCCAGCCGCTCCCGCCCGGCGCGGCCTGGATCGCGGCGCTCCCCGGCGGGGCCGCGCCGGCTATCCAGCTGGCGTGGATGGCCGCGCTGACGATCGTGCTGTACCTCGCGGGGCAGGGCGTCCGGATCGCGCAGGGGTACGTCCAGGCCGGCGTGGGGCTGCGCATGACGTTCGAGCTCGGGGCCGATCTCTTCGACCACCTGCAGCGGCTCTCGCTGAGCTTCCACGGGCGGCGGCGGACGGGAGATCTGATCCGGCGCGTGACAGGGGATACCGGCTGCGTGCGCGACCTGATTCTGTGGGTCTTTCTGCTGGCGCTGACCTCCGTCGTCAGCCTCGCGGCCATGTTCGCCATCATGTGGCGCCTGGACCGCGGGCTGGCCGTCCTGTCGCTCTGCGTCGCCCCTCCGCTCGGCATCCTGATCCGGGCGTTCTCCGGGCGGATGAGCGAGCGCAGCCTGCGCCAGCAGCAGATGGAGGGCGAGGTCATGGCCCACGCGGAGCAGACGCTTACGGCCCTGCCCGTCGTCCAGTCGTTCAACCGCGAGGCGTTCGAGACGCGGCGGTTCCGGCGGCTGACGCGCCGGACCGTCCGGGCGTATCTGCAGACCATCGCCGCCCAGCTCCAGTTCAAGGTCGGCACCGGCGCCGTCACGGCGCTCGGCACAGCCGCCATCGTGGCCGTCGGCGGCGCGCACGTGCTCGCCGGCTCGCTGTCCGTCGGAAGCCTGTGGGTCTTCCTCTCGTACCTGGCCGCGCTGTACTCGCCCATGGAGACGCTGGCTTACCTGTCGACCGGCTACGCGAGCGCCTCGGCGTCGGCCCGGCGCGTGTTCGAGGTGATGGACAGCGAGGTTGCCGTCCGCGACGCGCCGGACGCGCGGCCGCTGCCGCCCGACGCCCGCGGCGCGATCCGGTTCGAGAACGTATCGTTCGGCTACGACCCCGCCCGGCCCGTGCTCAGCGATGTCACGCTCGACGCCCGGCCCGGCGAAACGATTGCCCTCGTCGGCCCGACCGGCGCCGGCAAGAGCACGCTGGTCTCGCTGATCCTCCGGTTCTACGACCCGTCCGCCGGGTCGGTCTCTTACGATGGAGTCGACCTGCGCCGGATTCGCCTGGCCAGCCTCCGCGAGTCCGTCTCGATCGTTCTTCAGGATCCCTTCCTTCTGCCGCTCACCGTGGCGGAGAACATCGCCTACGGGCGGCCCGGCGCGAGCATGGCCGAGATCGCGACGGCGGCGCACGACGCGAACGCGGACGCCTTCATCCGGCGCCTGCCGCAAGGGTACGACACCGTGCTCGGCGAGCGCGGCGCGACGCTGTCGGGCGGGCAGCGCCAGCGGCTGTCGATCGCCCGGGCCATGCTGAAGCGCGCGCCGGTGCTGATCCTCGACGAGCCCACGTCGGCGCTGGACGCGGGGACCGAGGCGTCGGTCATGGAGGCGGTCGGCCGCCTCACCCGCGACCGGACCACGTTCATCATCGCGCATCGGCTGACGACGGTCCGGCGCGCGACGAGGATCGTGGTGCTCGACCAGGGCCGGGTCGTCGAGTCCGGCCCGCACGAGGCGCTTGTGGCGTCCGGCGGGCTCTACAGCCGGCTGCACACCGCGCTGATTCCACCGGCCGGCCCCGGGACGGGAGGCGATGCATGAACCGAACCGTTTGCCTGGCGGCCGACGCGATGGCCTACCCGACCGGGGGGGGGCACCTGTGGGTGTACCTGAACTGGGCGCTGTCCCTGCAGGCGGCGGGCTGTCGCGTGATCTGGCTCGAGCGCGTGCACCCGAAGGCGGACCCCGCGCGATGGGTGCCGGCGGCGCGCGACCTGGCGGACCGGGTCCGCGGCTTCGGGCTCGAGGCGCCCCTGGCGCTGTACCGGACCGTCGAGGGAGAGCCGGTCCCGGAGGCGCCGCCCGGGACGCTTTCGCTCCGCGACGCGCTCGGGGCGGATGCGCTGTTCAGCCTGCGCTACGGGCTGAACGGCGACATCGTGCGCCGCTTCCGCCGGTCGGCGCTCGTCGACATCGATCCCGGGCTGCTCCAGGTGTGGGCCGCACAGGGGCAGGTCGTCCTGCCCGCGTACGACCGCTACTTCACGATCGGGGAGAACATGAGCGGCCCCGGCTCGCGAATCCCCGACACCGGCCGCGCGTGGGAGCACACCGCGCCGTGCGTCGCTCTGGGCACCTGGGCGTCGTGCGCGCCGCCGGCCGGCGCCCGGTTCACGACCGTCACGCACTGGTATGCGGACGAGTGGGTCACGGACCGGGGCGACACCTACTGCAACAACAAGCGCGAGGGGTTCCTGCCGTATCTCGACCTGCCCGCGCGAACGCGCGCGCCGCTCGAGTTGGCCGTGTGCCTGGGTGGCGACGGGCTGGAGCGGGCGGGCCTGGAGCGGCGCGGCTGGCATATCCGCGAATCGGCCGATGTATCGGCCACTCCGGCCGACTACCGCGACTACATCCGCGGCTCGCTCGGCGAGTTCAGCTGCGCCAAGCCGTCCTGCCTGCGGCTGCAGGCGGCTTGGGTGAGCGACCGGACGATCTGCTACCTCGCGGCCGGCCGCCCGGCGGTCGTCGAGCACACGGGCCCGAGCCGGTTCCTGCCGGACGCGGGCGGGCTGTTCCGCTTCCGGAATCCCGACGAGGCTGTGCGGGCGCTGGAGGCCGTGATGGAGGACTACGCGGAGCAGTCTGTCCTTGCCCGCCGGCTGGCGGAGGATTATTTTGACGGTCGCCGCGTGGCCGGACGCGTGCTCGATGCGTTGATCGGCTGATCGTCGGGGACCAACTGGGTATGAACGTGCACCACAAGAGCGAGCGGGACCCGCTGGAGACAGCGAGGCAGGCGTTTCAACAGGCGCGGGCGGCTGCCGGCGGCATCGACCTGTCCTGGATCCAGCCGCCACCCGGCAGCTCCAACTGGCCGCTCGCCCCGGACGCCCTGCGCCTGCTCATGGCGGTCGCGCGCGCCGTCGGTGCCCGGCACGTGATCGAGTTCGGATCGGGCCTGTCGACCCGGGCCCTGGCCCGCGTGCTGTCCGAGTCCGGCGCCGGCGGCGCGATCTCGTCGATCGACCATGACCCCGAGTATGGCGCCGCCGCCCGCTGCGCGTTCGAGGCGGATCCGCCCGGCCGCGCGCGGGTTCGCTTCCAGATTGCTCCGGTTGTCATGCGGGACTGCGGGGGCGAGCTCCTTCCCGTCTACTCGGTGAATCCGGCCCGGCTGGCGGCGCGCCGGCCGGCGGACGTGGCGCTGATCGACGGGCCGCCGGAGCTGCTGGGCGGGCGGCAGGGCACGCTCTACCAGCTCATGCCGTTCGTGCGGAGCGGCACGATCGTCCTGTTGGACGATGCGGGGCGCTGGCACGAGCGTCGGATCCTGAGGGCGTGGGAGCAGAACTTCGGCGATGCGATCGAGGTGCTCGAGCGGTCCGACTCGCCCAAGGGCATGGCCGCCGTGCTCGTGCGCACGCCGGTGCCGCCGGAGCGAATGTGGGAGCACCGGGCTGCGCTCACAGCCCGTGAGCTGCTGGCGGCGGTGCCCGCAGACGCGCCGGTCGCGCTGGTCGATGACGGGACGTGGGGGGCGGCGTTCCTGCCGGGCCGGACGGTTCACGCCTTCGTCGAGCGCAACGGCGAATACTGGGGTCCCCCGGCGTCGGACGAGGAGGCGCTGGAGGAGCTGGCCGCGCTGCCGGGTCGCGGCGTTCGGTTCCTCGCGTTGACCTGGCCGTCCTTCTGGTGGCTGGAGCACTATCACCGGTTCGGCACGCGGCTGCTCAAGCACCACGCGTGCGTGCTTCAGAGTCCGCGGCTCATGCTGTTCGATCTGTCGACCCACACGTGAGCGCTCCCCTGAACATCTGCCTGGTGTCGCAGGAGTACCCGCCCGACACGGCGCGCGGCGGGATCGGCACGCAGACCTGGAACAAGGCGCGGGCGCTCGCGGCGCTCGGCCACCGCGTACGCGTGCTGTCCTGCGCCGCGGAGCCTGGGCCCGACCCGCAGGTGAGCGAGCACGACGGCGTGACCGTCTACCGGATCCGGCCGCCGGGCGAGGCGTTCCCCGTGTACGGCCAGTCCGCCTACTGGCTCGGCTACTCCTGGGCCGTGCTCGGGCATCTCGCCCGCCTGATGAAGGCCGGCCCGGTGGACGTGATCGACGTGGCCGAGTATGGCGGCGAAGGATTCGCGTACCTGCTGGACCGCACGCCGTGGAACTGGGCTCCGGTCGTGGTTCAGCTACACGGTCCGCTTTCGCTGTTTTCCGACCGCATCGGCTGGCCGGAGCCCGGGAGCGACCTGCATCGGGTCGGCATCTGGATGGAGGACCTGTGCATCCGCCGGGCCGACGCGCTGATGGCGTGCAGCGCCAACATCGCGGACTTCACCGCGGCCCGGCACGGCGTATCCCGCGAGTCGATCGACGTGGTGCACTGCGGCGTTGACGCCTCGGGCTTCCGCCGGGCCGCCCCGTCCGAGGAGAGCCCTCGCCCGACCGTCCTGTTCGTCGGTAACATCGCGGCCAACAAGGGGGTGCGGACCGTGTTCGAGGCCGTGCTGGGCCTGCGGGCGAAGTACCCCGACATCCACCTGCGCCTGTTCGGCAAGCCCGATGACGATCTGGTGCGCGAGCTGCAGGGGCGCGCGGCGGCGGCCGGCGCGCAGGCGAACGTGGCGTTCGGCGGGTTCGCCGGCCGCGGGGAGTTGCCGGAGCTATATCGCCAGGCGCACGTGTTCTGTTCGCCCGCGCAGCACGAGCCGGGCGTGGCCAACGTGTTCATCGAGGCCATGGCCTCCGGCCGGCCGGTGATCGCCTCGTCGTCCGGCGGCGGCGGCGAGGCCGTCGTGCCCGGGGAGACCGGCCTGCTCGTGCCGCCGGGCGACGTGGCGGCGACGGCCGCGGCGCTGGACCGGATCCTGGGCGATGCCGCGCTGCGCGCCCGAATGGGCGTTGCCGGACGGCGGCGGGTGGACGAGTACTTCGCGATGGACCGCTACATCGGGCGCGTGCTGGCCGTATACGACCGGGCCATGGCGGCGGCTGCCGTTGCACGGCAGCGCCTGGTGGATGCCGGCGGGTGACCGGGCAGGGGCGGCGGCAGAGGGATCAGCCATGAAGATCGCGTACATTTGCACGGATGTGGAGATTCCGGTGTTCGGGCACGAGGGATCCTCGATCCACATCCGCGAAGTGACCCATGCGATGGCCGAGGCGGGGCACGAGGTCGTTGTCCTCGCGGCCTGGCTCGGAGGGGACCGCCCGGACGGGATGAGGGCGCGGGTGACGCCGATCGAGCCGCGCGGGCTCGACGCGGCGGCCTGGGCCTCGCTGGCGCAGGAGCCGGCTGTGGTTGATCGCTTCCTGGACCGCGACTTGAAGTCCGTGCTCGTCAACACCTGGCTCCAGGACCAGGGCGCCGAGCTGTTCCGGACCTGGCGCCCGGATTTCATCTATGAGCGCTATGCGCTGTTCGGATGGGGCGGGCTGGCCCTGAGCCGGCGGCTGGGGGTTCCGCTGATCCTCGAGGTGAACGCGCCGATCGCAGCCGAACAGGAAGGCTACGAGCGCTTCACGCTCATGCAGACGGCGGACCGCATGGAGCGCGAGGTGCTCGGCGGCGCGGACGCGCTGGTCGCGGTATCGGCCGTGGTCGGCGACTGGACGCTGACGCGCGGCGCCTCCGCGGAGCGTCTGATGGTGATCCCGAACGCGGTGGCCCGGGCGCGCTTCGAGCGGCCGGGCGACGGAGCGGGCATTCGCACCCGCTACGGGCTGGCCGACAAGCGCGTGGTGGGCTTCGTGGGCAGTTTTCAGGCGTGGCACGACGCGCCCTCCCTGATCCGGGCGTTCGGCCAGGTGCTCCGGCGGCACGGCGATGTTCATCTGCTGCTGGTCGGGTACGGACCTCAGCGGGAGGAGATGGGCCTGCTGGTCGAGCAGCTCGGCCTTCAGGCGTCGGTCACGTTCGCCGGATCCGTGCCGCACGCGGAGATGGTCGATATTCTCGCCGCCATGGACGTCGCGGTGGCGCCGTATCCCCGGTGGACAACCGGGGAGTTTCACGGCTCGCCGATGAAGATATTCGAGTACATGGCGGCGGGTCGGCCCATCGTGGCCGCCGCGCTCGGCCAGGTCGGCGGCATCATCGCCGACGGGCGAACCGGTCTGCTCTATCCCCCGGGTGACGATGCGGCGCTTGCGGCGGCCCTGGATCGCATGCTCGCCGACCCGCGGGCGGCGGCGGCCATGGGGGCGGCGGCCCGGGATGTGGCCATGCGCGAGCACACGTGGAACGCGGTTACCGAGCGGATACTCGGCCGGGCCCGGAAGCTTGTTGCCGCGCGGGGGTGCCCGGCATGACCGCCGACCGCCGGAAGCGCCTGGTGGTGCTGGGCATGATGGGCCGCTGCCCGTTCGGCGGCCAGACGTGGCTCTACCTGAACTGGCTGGCCGGGCTTGCCAGGCTCGGCCACGAGGTCTGGTACGTCGAGGACGACAGCGTCTGGCCCTACGACCCCGTCCAGAACACCGTGACCGACGACTGCGGCTACGCCGTCCGCCACATCGCGTCGTGCATGGAGCGGATCGGCCTCGCCGACCGCTGGGCGTTCCGGCTGGCCGACCGCTCCGGCGCCTGCTGGGGGCTCGCGCCGGAGCGGCTGAACGAGCTGTACCGGGGCTGCGACGCGCTGCTCAACATCGTGGGCGCCACGGACCTCCGGGAGGAGCACCTGGCCGCGCCGTTCCGCGTCTACGTCGAGACCGACCCCGTGACGGCGGAACTGCGCCTGGCCGAGGGCGATGCCCACACGCAGCGCGCGTTCGCGAACCACCATGCGATCGCGACCTACGGCGAAAACTACGGCGGGCCCGACTGCGGCGTGCCGCTGGGCGGGCTGCGCTTCGCCAAGACGCGCCAGCCGGTGGATCTGGAGCTGTGGCCGGACGCGTTCGATCCCTGCGCCGCCGACTTCACGACGATCGGGAACTACCGGCAGTCCGGGAACGACGTCGTCTTCCGCGGCGAAACCTATCGCTGGAGCAAGCACCACGAGTGGGCGAAGGTCATCGACCTCCCGCGCCGGACCGGGCAGTCGTTTCGCCTGGCCATGCGGCCCGATGCCCCGGAGGACCGCGCCTTCCTCGAGTCGTACGGCTGGTCGCTGGAAGCTCCGATCCCGATGTCGCTCGACGTCTTTGGCGCCTACCCGGCCTTCTTCCGGGCCTCGCGCGCCGAGTTCACGGTGGCGAAGGACCAGAACGTGCGGCTGCGCAGCGGCTGGTTCAGCGAGCGCGATGCGTGCTACCTGGCGAGCGGCAAGCCGGTCGTGACGCAGGACACGGGCTTCGGTTGCGCGCTGCCGACGGGGATTGGCCTGTTTGCGTTCCGCACCGTCGAGGAGGCGGCCGCCGCGGTCGCCGAGATCAATCACGACTACGCGCGGCATGCCCGGGCGGCCCGGGCCATCGCGGCGGAATACCTGGAAGCCGGCGCCGTGGCCGCCCGGATGCTGGCCGACGTGGGCCTGGGCTGATCCGGAAACGGGGGGCGCCGGTGGCGAAGCATCTCATCTTCAACGCGGACGACTTCGGGGCGTCGGAGGGCGTGAACCGGGGAATCGTCGAGTGCCACCGCCGCGGCGTGGTCACCAGCACCACGTTCATGGTTACGGGCCGCGCGGCGCGCGAGGCGGCGGCGCTGAGCCGCGACTGTCCGGCGCTGGCGATCGGCCTTCATTTTGACGTGTGGGGCGAGGACGAGCGCGAGTTCGACATCCACAACCGGCCAGCCGTGCGCGACGAGTTCCGTCGGCAGCTCGACGAGTTCCTCCGGCTGATGGGCCGCCCGCCGACGCATGTGGATTCGCACCGGCACGCGCACCGGGAACCCGACGTGTTTCCGTGCTTCCAGGAGCTGGTGGCGCCGCTCGGCGTGCCGCTGCGCGGCGACGGCCGCGTGAACTTCGTCGGCGGCTTCTACGCCCAGTGGGAGTGGAAGGTAACCAACCTCGACTACGTGGGCGTGCCGTTCCTGCAGCGGATGCTGCGCGAGGAAGTCCCGGACGGCTGGACCGAGTTCTCGTGCCATCCCGGCTACGTCACGCCCGACTACACGGCCGTCTACCTGGCCGAGCGCGAAGCCGAGCTGCGCACGCTTACGGACCCGCGGATTCGGGACTGCATCGTCGAGTCGGGCATCCGGCTCGACAGCTATGCCGACCTGCCCGGCCGTGGGACTGCGTGATCCCGGAGGGGCCGATGGACGAGTCCCTGCCCATCGACTCGCCGGCTCCCCGTGCGTCGAATTCGCGCGGAAGACTACGGTTTCTCGACCGTGATGCCGCGGCGGATGAAGGTCGGGATGTCCAAGTCCTCGCCGTCCAGGATGGTGGGCTCGACATCCTTGAACCGGCCCCGGCCGGACGGCTCGAGCGCCAGCTTCGTCTGGGTCGTCTTGCTCCGGCGCTTACGCTTGAAACCGGTCGGATCCTCCGGCTGCGGCTCGGGCTGGCTGTCCGGCGACTCGGCGTTCGCCCCGCCCTCCGGAGCGGGCTCCGCGCGGGCGCTCCAGCGCTCCGAGGCAACGACCGTCACCGAGATTCGGCCCTTCCAGTCCGGATGGGTGGCGGCGCCCATGGACATGTGCGCGTTCTTCGGAGCGGCGTCCGCGATGGCCCGCATGATGGTCTCGATCTCGCCCAGGGCCAGGTCGGGCCCGCCGATGATGCTGACCAGGAGCGCGTGGGCGCCCGCAACGGAGCGCCCGCCTTCGAGCAGCGGGCTGGACAGGGCGGCCTGTGCGGCCTGCGCGGCCTTGTCGGCGCCGGATCCCTCGCCGTGCCCGAAGACACTCGTGCCGCGGCTGTTCTGGACCACGTTCCGCAGGTCGGCGAAGTCCAGGTTGATCAGCCCGCGCCGCACCACCAGGTTCCAGATGCTGTGGATGCCGGTGCCGAGCACCTCGTCGGCCTTCTGGAACGCGGCCTCGGCGCCGGCCTGGTCCCGCACCAGCTCGAACAGGCGCTCGTTCGGAACGACGATGACGGCATCGGCCTCCGCCTTGAGCACGTCGAGCCCGCGCTGGGCCTTCTGGCGGCGGCTGTCGCCCTCGAAGTTGAACGGGAGCGTCGCCATGCAGAGCACGGTTGACCCGGCCTCCCGGGCGATCTTGGCGACGGCGGGGGCCGCGCCGGTGCCGGTGCCGCCGCCCAGCCCCACGACCAGGAACGCGAGGTCGACGTTCGCGAAGAACCCGCGCAGCTTGTCGGCGTCGTCCTCCGCGGCCAAGCGGCCGACGTTGGGATCGCCGCCCGCGCTGAAGCCCTTGGCGATCTTCTCGCCGATCTGGATTTTCACGGTGGCGCGCGAGGCCTCGATCGTGGCCACGTTGGTCGTGATCGCAGCGGTCTGCGGGCCTTCCGTCCAGACGTCGGACATGCGGTCCACGGCGCGGCAGCCCGCGCCGCCGATGCCGACCACCCAGATCCGGTGCGGCGAGCTGGCGTCCCTTGAGGTGGTGTGACTGGTCATAGGAGGCTGAACCGCGGCTTTCCGATTCCGAGCATCTTGCCGATCCGGTCGCGCCAGCCGCCCTTGCGGCCGCCGGTCAGGGAGCGGCATCCGAAGCGGACGAGCCCGATCGGGGTTGCGTACTCCGGGCCGGACACCTCGGCGGTGAGCCCGCTTACGCCCTTTGGCGTGCCGATGCAGCAGGGCATGCCGAAGATCCGCTCCGCCAGCTCGGTGATGCCGGCGAGCTTGGCGCCGCCGCCGGTGAGCACGACGCCCGCGCCGAGGTGGTGCATCAGTCCCGCGCTTTCGATCCGGGTCTTGATCATGGCGAGCGTCTCGTCCATGCGGGCGTTGATGACCAGGTGGAGCGAGTCCATGGTGATCGTCCGGCCCGGAAAGCCGACTTCCGCCGGGAGGGTGAGCCGGCGCGTGCGGGTGGCGAAATCGACGATGGCGTTTCCGGACTCGTGCTTGACGTGCTCGGCCTGGCGCATCGGGATGCTGAAGGCGAGGGCGATGTCGTTGGTCACATGGTCCCCTCCGACGCCGATCGCGCCGGCCGCCGAAAGCGCGTTGCGCGCGTAGGCGAGGTAGCTGGTCGTGCCGCCGCCGATATCGATCAGCAGGACGCCGCCTTCCTTCTGCTCGGGCGTGAGGACCGCCAGCCCGGCGCACAGGCCGCTGAACGCGGCGTCGGCGACCTCGAGCGGGATCGTGCGCACGACCCGGACCGTGTTGTGCATGCGCGTCCGGACGCCGTAGAGGATGAGCATGTTGAGGGACAGCTTGGCGCCTTCCAGGCCCTCGGGGCGCTGCACCTCGTCGCGCTCGTCGATGCAGAAATTCTGGCAGATGGTGTGGATGGGCTCACAGTCCGCGCGGAGGCTGACGGCGCGCGCGATGTTCATGACCTGCTCGACCTCGTGGCTCGTGATCTCGCCGTGCGGGTTGAGGACGGGCACGCTGCCCTGGTGGACGACGCTCTGGATGTGGCCGCCGGAGAGGGCCAGGTACAGCTCGCGGATCGTGACCTGGGCCGACTCCTCGGCGGCTTGCAGGGCCGATCGCGCGCAGACCAGCGCGTTGTCCAGGTCGATGATCTCGCTCTTGCGGACGCCGGTCGACGGGTGCTCCCCGATGCCGGTGATCATGATCTGGTCGTCGTCGCGCTGCTCGCCTACGAGCGCGACGGTCTTGCTGGTCCCGATCTCAAGTGCCACCACGGGGGGCAACGGCATACGGCTGGTCTCCGTCCGGCGGCGGTCAGTACTCCTGCGCCGGGATGTAATCGTCGTTAAACGTCAGGTCGATCCATGCGATGCGCCGGCCGCGGGCGGCGGCGCTCTCAATGCTTTGCATGAGCGACTGGAGCTTGCGTTCCAGGCCCTGCCGCGATGTCCCGCCGCCCCGGGCCGGGAACCGCACGTTCTCGCCGCTGGCCAGGTACACGGAGAGCATGTCCTCCGCGCTTACGTCGATGAAGGCGATCTTGAGGTTCCGGCTGACGCCCGATCGGTTGCAGGCGTCGATCACCTCGAGCGCCCGCTGGATCGTGGCGCTGGCCACCGTGCCGGAGCGGAGCCCCACGGTGCTGCCGCCGATGATGGCGGGCAAGGTCTGGGCGCCGCCGCGGATGCCGAACAGGTGCCCCTCCCGGTCGATGCCGAGATAGACGGCGCCCCGGCACTCGACCCGGGCCACGGGCATGCGCTCGCTCAGGCGGACCTCCATCCGATCCGGCAGATGGCGCAGGATTTCGATCGACTTGATCATGTGCGCCTTCTGCAGGACGAACTTCTGGATCTGGAGGATGTCGACGGCAAACAGGTTCATGCCCGGCTGGACGCCGGTCCATTCCCGGAAGAGGTCGGGGGTGATGCGCTTCCCGTCGGAGTGTACCTCGATGGAGCGCAGGACATAGCGTGGGTTGTTCGAGAAGAGGACGCGGCCGACCTGCTGCAGCGTGAGCCATCCCACTACAGCCGATCCGGTGATCACAACGGCCGCCATCACGCCGGCGGCGATCCGGAAGGACCGGATGCGGCGCTGTTCGTCGACGCGCGCGTTGACGCGCAGCAGAGAGGAGGCCCGCCCGTCTTCGTTGACATCGAGCAGGCGCCGCTTCGTCGTTCTTCGTCGGTTTCCGAACACCGTCATCCTCCCGTGTCGCCCGGCTTCGGGCCCGGCGCCGTCCGCTTCAGGCGAAAGCCAGTCTCACGATGCGATCGCAGAGCCGGGTGAAATCCATTCCGGCCAGCCGGGCCGCCTTGGGCAGCAGGCTCGTCTCCGTGAAGCCGGGGATGTTGTTGAGCTCCAGCACGAACAGCTCGCCGCTGTCGGTCATCCGCAGGTCGACCCGTCCGAGCCCGCGGCAGCCGAGCGCGCGGAAGGTCTTTCCCGCGATTTCCTGGCACCGCGCCGCGTCTGCGGCGGGCAGGGGCGCCGGCACCAGGTAGTTCGTTGTCCCGGGCGTGTACTTGGCCCGGTAGTCGTACCAGCCGTTCGGCGCCACGATCTCAACCACGGGCAGCGCCTCGTGGCCGACGATGCCGACCGTGAGCTCGCGGCCCGGGATGAACGCCTCGACCAGCGCGTCCTCGCCGTACCGGAGCGCGTCCTCGCAGGCCGCCGCCCAGTCCGACTCATCGAACACGCGGTGCACGCCGATGCTCGACCCCTGACAGGGCGGCTTCACGACAACGGGCAGGGGAAGCGTGCGGGCCGCACCCGGCCGAAGGAGTTCGTAGGCTGGCGTCGGCACGCCGGCCTCGACCAGCAGCCGCTTGGCGATCCGCTTGTCGAACGACGCGCGCGAAGAGGTCGGATCCGAGCCCGTGTACGGGATGCCGCGGGTTTCGAGAAGGGCCTGGACCTGACCGTCTTCGCCGAAATCCCCGTGGAGCGCCACGAAAACGACATCCGTGTCGGCGGGCAGGGCGGGGAGGGACGCGGTTTGGACGTCGATCTCCACCACCGCGTAGCCGCAGGACCGGAGCGCGTTGGCCACGGCGCCACCGGACCGGAGGGATACCTCACGCTCGGCGGACGGCCCGCCCTTCAGCACGGCAATTTTCTTCAGAATTCGGGTCACGGGATACAGGCCTCGCGCGATCGCGCGGCGGCATCTTCGCGCATCGCGTCGTCAGGGCGGTATCATTGGGATTCCCCCCCCGAATTCAAGAACGAAATGGGGACGCTACGAGAGAATCTTGATTTCCGGGCGCAGTTCGACGCCGGTCCTGCGGCGAACGGCATCGCGCGCGCTCTCCATCAGGGCGAGAACATCGGACGCGCGGGCGTCCGGGCCCGCCGCGATCACGTTCGCGTGCGGCTCGGATATCCGTGCCCCGCCGACGGCCAGCCCCTTCAAGCCCGCTTCATCGATCAGCCTGCCGGCCGGCGGCGAGCCGGGCGGATTCCGGAAAATCGACCCGGCGGACCGCATCCCGCGCATCCACTCCCGGCGCCCGGCGATCTCGACCCGCCGCGCGCGGATGGCGGCCGGATCCGCCGGCGTGCACTCCAGCTCGATGTCGACGGCTACCAGGCCGGCCAGCCCCGGGCAGCTGCGATACCCGAAGCCCATGGCCGGTCCGTCCAGCCGAACGGTCGTGCCGCTGCCGTCCGCCGCGCGGACGCGCACGACGCGCGGCCCGATCTCCTCGCCCCAAGCGCCCGCGTTCATCGCGATCGCTCCGCCCAGCGTGCCCGGGATGTCCTGCAGGAACTCGAGGCCCCCGAGCCCCGCCTCTTCGAGCGCGGATAGCAGGCGCGAGATGGGGGTCGCGGCGCCGGCCGTCACCCGGCGCCCCTCGATGCGAATGCCCCGGAAGCCCGGGCCCGCGAGCCGGGCCACGACGCCGCGTACGCCGAGGTCGCTGATGAGCGTGTTGCTTCCGCCGCCGAGCAGGTGGAACGGGACGGCGTCCGCGCGAGTCCAGCGGAGCACGCGCCCCAGGTCGTCCTCGTTGCCGATCCCGATCCACAGGTCGGCGCAGCCGCCCACGCCGAGCGTGGTCTTCGAACCGACGGGCTCGTCCGAGCGGACGTCCGACGCGGTCAGGCCGAGCCGCGCGACCGCTTCCCGCCAGGCGGCCGTGGGGTCGAGACCGGGCAGGCCGGCGCGACCCAGGTCGCGGGCCGCCCACTCGGCAATGCGCTCGACGTCGCCCGCCCCGATCACCAGAAAGAGATCGCCCGCCTGCAGGCGGCGCTGCCAGTAGGCCCAGGCCTGGCCGAGCGAGGCGGCGGCGACCGCGCGGGTCCCGCCGTGGCGCCGAAAATGCGCATAGAGGTCCCACATCGATCCGCCCTCCAGGGGCTGTTCCGAGGCGGCGTAGACCGGCAGGAGGACGAGCTCCTCGATTCCGGCAAAGGCGGCGGGGAAGTCCGCGCCCAGCGCCCGCGTGCGCGTGTACCGGTGGGGCTGGAAGACGGCCACGAGGCGCGGATGGCCCAGGCCGGCGGCCGTGCGGACCAGCGCGGCGACTTCGGTCGGGTGGTGCGCGTAGTCGGACATGACGGTCACGCCGTCGCGCGCGGCCACGACGTCGAGCCGGCGCCGGGGCAGCGTGACGCGCGCGAGCCCGGTCCGGATGGCGTCGGGCGTGAGCCCCAGTTCGAGGGCGGCCGCCGTGACGGCCAGGGAGTTGAGCGCATTGTGGCGGCCGGGCACGGAGAGCCGGATCTCTCCGGCCGGCTCGCCGCGGAGGATCAGCCGGTAGGTGAGGCCGGCGGGCGACTCGGCGAGGGCCTCGGCGCGGACGGCGGCTTCGGGTCCGAATCCGTAGGGGAGGGCGAGGGGATGGCCCGCGCAGAGCGCGGCGGCGCGCGGGTCGTCGACGCAGTAGACGACCCGTCGGCGCGTCCGGCGCGCGAGGCTCCGGAAGCACTCCTCGAACGCCGCGACGTTCGCGAAGTGCTCCATGTGATCGAACTCGATGTTGGTCACGATCGCGATGTCCGGCTCGTAGAGCGCCACGGTTCCGTCGCTCTCGTCGGCCTCGACGACGAGGATCTCGTCGCGCGAGGCGCCGGCCACGCCGCCGAGCGGGGGGACCTCGCCGCCGACGCAGAAGGAGGGCTCGAGGCCGGAGGCGGCGAGCACCTGCGCGAGGAACGAGGTGGTGGTGGTCTTGCCGTGGGTTCCGCTGACTGCGACGGACAGGCGGCCGTGGAGGAGGGCGGGGAGGACGGCGCCGCGGCGGTAGACCGGGATGCCGTGCCGGCGGGCCTCGGCGACCTCGGGGCTGGACTCCGGGACTGCGGCGCTGCGGACGCACCAGGCGACGGTGCTGTCGATGTGGCTGGGATCGTGGCCGTCGCGCACGGGAATGCCGCGATCCTCGAGCCAGTCGCCCAGGCGGCCCCGGTGGAGGTCGCAGCCGGAGACCGTGAAGCCGCGGCGGAGCAGCAGCAGCGCGAGCCCCGCCATGCCGACTCCGCAGGCGCCGAGCATATGCACGTGACCGGCCGGAGCCGCCAGCCGCCGCCGGATCTCCTCCACGTCCGCCTGCAGCTGCGCGCCATCTGGTTCCGCCGTCGTCATGCCGGCCAGAAGATAGATGGGATCGGCCGCGAAGTAAATGCAGTGCCTCGCAGGCTCGAACACCCCTTGACGCACCCCCCGAATCGGCGCTCACTACTCCGCCCAGCGGGGAGGGTCATGGCGTGAGGCGGGGCGGTCACATCTTATGCACCAGGGAATCGACCGTTCGCATCGCCTCCTCGGCCGTCGCGACGCCCTCCGCGCGCTCGCTCCCTCGCGTTCGGGCCAGTCCGGGGCGTCAGCGTCGGCTCATTGCAGCCCAAAGGCGCAGGTGCGCATTCCGAGTGCTTGGATCGAGGTCGGTGCGTGATGTCATGTACCGATTGCAGGTGATGGCAGATTGTGACATCATCCATTCGTCGTCAAGGAGGTGCGGATGAAGACGCTAACGATCAGAGGGATCGACGAGCAGGCTCTGGGTCAGCTCAAGAAGCAGGCCAGAAGCCGGCATTCCAGTGTAAACAAGCTTGTGGTGGAGGCGCTTCAGACGATTGCCTTCCCCGGCGTGCCCGGAAGAGTACGAGAGTGGCATGACCTGGACGCGTTCTTTGGGAGCTGGTCCGAGGCGGAGTCCAAGCAAGTCATGGAGAGCTGCCGTAAGGGCCGGAAGATTGATGCGGAGCTCTGGAAATGAAGACTTTGGTCATCGACACCAATGTCTACTGCGATGCGATGCGGGGCGATCCGGCGGCGGCGAAGCTCCTTCGGCGAGCCGAGGTGATCCTGCTGCCGGCGATCGTGTTCGGGGAGCTTCTGGCCGGGTTCAAAGAGGGAACCCGGGAGAGCGCGAACCGGGAGCAACTCATCGCGTTCGCGGCGACCGAGCGTGTCCAAGTGGCGGCGATCACGACGGAGACGGCGGAGTTCTATTCGCTCATCGTCAGTCGGCTGCACGAGAAAGGCACTCCGATCCCGACCAACGACATCTGGGTTGCGGCGATCACGATGGAGCGGGGTGCCGGACTGGCCACGCGCGACAGTCATTTCAGCAAGATAGACGGGTTGAACCTGGTGCGATGACGTTTGGGATGCGCATGACCTATCCGATCGAAAACAAGGTGGTGGTGGCGATCGCATCCAGCGCGCTCTTCGACCTGACGGAATCCGACCGGATCTTCCGGGAGAGGGGGGTGGTGGAGTATCGCCGGCACCAGCGCGAACACGAGGCGGAGCCGTTTGCGCCGGGCGTCGCATTCGCGTTCGTCCGACGGCTGCTCTCGCTGAACGCCGGATCGGAGGACCATCCGGTCGAGGTCGTGCTGCTGTCCCACAATGATCCGGACACCGGGCTGCGGGTCTTCAACAGCATCCGGCACCATTCCCTCGACATTTCGCGAGGAGCGTTCCTGAACGGCAAGTCTCCGCACACGTATATGGATGCGTTCAACGCGAGCCTCCTGCTGTCCGGGAATCCGGTTAATGTCCGGGAGGCGATTGCGGCGGGGCATCCGGCCGGGCTGGTGCTCGGCGCGCCGTTTACGGACGATCTTGCCGACAAGGAGCTGCGGATCGCGTTCGATTTCGACAGCGTCCTGGCGGACGACTCGGCCGAGGCCGTGTTCCAGACGACGGGCGATATCGGCGCCTTCCATGCCGCCGAGGTCGCGCAGGCCGCCGTACCCCACAGGCCCGGCCCGCTGCACCGGCTGTTTCACGGGCTGGCGGCCATGCAGAATCGGGCGGTGCTCTCAGCGCAGCCGGGGGCGATGCCATCGGTCCGCATCGCGGTGATCACGGCCCGGAACGCGCCCTCGCACGAGCGGGTGGTGACGACGTTCAGGGAATGGAACGTCCAGCCCGACGAGACGTTCTTCCTCGGAGGCATCGACAAGGCGCGCATCCTCCAGGCGTTCAAGCCGCACATGTTCTTCGACGACCAGCTCGTCCATCTGGAGGCCGGCGTCCGGTACGGCGCCATGGTGCACGTGCCGTTCGGCATCCGGAACCAGCGGGGCTAGCGACTGGCGAAAGATGGATATGGAGCAGATTCTGTGCGCGTTGCTGGTTGTCCTGATCGGAGGGATACTGCAGGGGACGGTGGCCTTCGGGTTCGGCCTGCTGTCCGTTCCGCTGCTGCTCACGGTCGGGTTCCCCATGCCGATGGTGCTGGCCATTGCCTCGGTCTGCACGGCCGTTCAGTCGGGGAGCGGGGTTCACCATCTGAGCCACGCGGTTCCCTGGAGGATCGTCGGCCTATCGCTCGCCGTTCGATCCGCCGCCATGCTGCTGGGCATCTGGACGCTGAGGTGGCTGATCGGCTATCCGATCTCGCACATCAAGTTCTGGGTCGGGCTCGTCATGCTGCTGATGGTGGTGCTGCAGGCGTCCTGGCGGCCCCGGCCGCGGGCGAAGCTGCACGGCGGCTGGGACTGGGCCGCCTTCCTGAGCAGCGGCTTCACCGGCGGGCTCTGCTCGATGGGAGGACCGCCGCTGGTGCTCTGGGTCATGGCGCACGACTGGTCGGCTGACCGGACGAGGGCGTTCCTCTTCGCATCGTTCATGAGCCTCGTGCCGCTTCAGCTGGCGATGCTGTACTGGACCTTCGGTGCGGACGTGCTCCGCGGCCTGGCGCTGGGGGCCGCGCTGTCGCCGGCCGTCCTGCTGGGCTCCCTGATCGGGCTGCGCATCGGGTCCCGCCTGTCCAAGCCGCTCCTGCGCTGGGTCGCGTTTCTCGTTCTGGGCGCGATCGCCATAAACTCGATGTTTCCCCAGGCGATGCGCTGGCTGAGGGGGGGCTGAGCGGGAGCCCGGCTGCCGCCAACCGCTTCTCGAACCGGGCGTTGACCTCGAACGCGAACGTGTCCAGCGCTTCGGACTCGAGGGGATCGCCATTCAGCGAGAGGGTGAGCGACAGGACTCCCTCCTGCTCGGCCGCGCGCGCGAGCTGGGCTTCCGCGATCTTGTTGGGCATGCACTCCAGAGGGCCGACGCTGAGCACGCCGTCCAGGTGTCCGTGATGCCACTCCGCCAGCGCGCCGCCAACGGTCAGGCCCGCTTCGCCTTCGAGCGCGCGATGCACGTAAGGTGCGGAGAGCCGCAGGGACGTCTCCGCGAAGGCCATCGGGCTCCATCCCATGGGGCGGGATATGGCGGCGTACAGCAAACGGTGCAGACGCTTCTGGAAGGCGGACTGCAGGCGCTCGGCGAGGCCCGCGTGGCGGGCGCGCAGGTAGCGCACGTAGTCCAGCCATTCCGATGTCGGAGTCTGGCGGACGCGGATTCCGCGCGCCTCGAGCTTGTCGGCCGCGAAGTCGCTCGCAAAGGGCTCGCTTCGCATGTAGATCTCGCCGGTCAGGAGGACGGTCGGCCGCGGCTCAGGGCCGCGGATCGCGGCGAAGTCCCTGCCGGCACGCTCCAGGAGCCCGCGGATCCCGAAGACGCGCCCCCTTGCGATCTCCATGATGGCCGCCGTGAGCGGCATCCCGGAAGCCGCGGCGCATTCGATCCGGCACAGCAGTTCGGTCACGTAGCGGGAGTAGATCGCATTCGCCGTCCCGCGCGCGTGCTCCGTCGGGCGCGCGTCGTGCAGGGCCTGGTCGAGCAGGTCCATTCCGATGATGGCGGCCAGGACCAGCGCGGGGAAGCCGGCCGGTGTGTCGGCAAAGTAGTCGGTCGAGCACGGCGACCAGATCCGAACGCGGTCGCGCAGTCCGAGCTGCTCCAGCACGATCCGCTGGAGGATGTGATACACGCCCAGCCGGCACGGTCCGTCGGACCGGGGCATCAGGAATACGAACCGGCCGCTGCGATCGGCCTCCGATTCGATCCGGTCCAGCAGGCTGCCGAGCGTCATGCAGACCGGCGCGCACTCCTTGCCCGATGTGTGTCGCCGGCCGAGCCTGAGGCTCTTCTGGTCCGGCGGCCGCAGCGCCTCGGCCTGCACACCCAGGCCTCGGAAACAGGCGGCCAGCGCTTGCGCGGATGGGCCCATGCTGGGGATCAGCAGCCGGACGCCCGGCTGTCGCAGGTCGCTCAGGGTGATCGCCTCGCTCTGGACGGCCTCGAGCGCGCGGCCGGCGGCCGGCGCACCTTCCGACTGGCGATCCTGCTCGACACAATGCAGGAACGCCTCGACGCGGGTTTTGGTCCCGGCGTCACCGGAGTGCCCGTCGGTCTCGATCACGGTGAAGGGGCGTCCGCCCATGATGTGGCTGTAGAAGTGCAGCGTGAAGCTGTCGGGCCCGCACGAGTAGTTGCTGCAGTAGAGGCTGTAGACGCCGGGCGTCCGGCGGATGTGGCGGGCGGCTCGGAGGATGCGCTGCCCGTAGCCCCAGTACACGTCGCGGAATGCGGGCGCCTCGGCGGGAACCGGGTAGCAGTCCGCGGGGATCGCCATGGCGCCCTGCTCGCGAAGGATGGCGGGCACGTTCGAGTTGAGCACCCGGCTGTGGATCGTGTAACCCCGCCCGAGCACCACCACGGCTGGAATGGCATTCGCGCTGCAGAACGCCAGGGCTCGCTTGCCGATGGCATCGCATTCGCCGTCGAACGCTTCCTGGGCGGCCTTGGCCCGCTCGAACGCCCGGTTCAGCGCATGGGGCCCGGCTCCGAGCCCGGCGGCCAGGTCATCGCAGCATCTCCGGAACTCCCTGGAATCCAGCCCGTCGGCGAGGTTGACGACAGGCGTCAGCAGTCGCACCCCGCTGGCGGCCAGCGCGCTCTTCAGCAGGTCCGGGCTGGCCTGCACGATGGGGCAGGTCGTCGAATGAGGCTCGGCGCATTGGCGCGGCACTTCCCGGATCATCGGGAGGAAGAGCATGTCGGGCTTCTGTTCGGTCATCCGGCAGGCGAGGCCGTGGTAGAGTTGCATGGGAGCGCAGAAGGGGATGCCGGCCTCCCGGATTCCGCGCTTGAGGTCGCTCTGATCGGCGCCGTTGACCACGAGGAGGTCGAGTCCGGCCTCGTGCAGGAACGTGGCGAAGAACGGGAACAGGCCGTTCAGGGCGAACTCGTCGGTTATCGCCACGCGCGGCCGCTCGCCGCGGGGCGCGCAGGCCGTCGCGATGGCTGCGACCCGTGCCGCGCGCTCCGCGAACGGGTCGGGCGCCCGGTCGGGCAGCTTGCGCTTGCGCGCGCCCTTGTCGTACAGCGAGCAGGCGCCGCCCCAGGCGAATGTCTGCCGCGCTCCGTCCACGCGCGTCCGGATGCGGTCCACGCGACAGCGGTTGCCGCCTCCGCCGCACCCCTTGGCGGACGGGCACACGAACGTCTCCTTGGCTTCGATGCGGGCGTTGAGGAAGCGGTCGGGGTCCAGCGCGCGGCGGCTGTCGCGGGCGACCTCCCGGCGGGTCAGCAGGGCGATGCCGAGTGCTCCGACCGTGCCGGGGTTGGGCGGCACGACCACGCGGCTGCCGGTCTGCCGGGCCACGGCGGCCGCGAGCGCATCGGCCGCGAACGGCATGCCTTGGCAGAAGATGACCTGGCCGACGGACCGGGGCCCCTTTACCCGGTGCAGGTAGTTCCGGACGACGGCGTCGTAGAGGCCGGCCATGATGGCGCCCTGGGGCACGCCGGCCGCGGCGGCGCCTTCGATGATCTCGGCCATGAAGACGGAGCAGTGCTGGCCCAGCGAGACTCCGTACGGCGACGCCAGCGCCTGCCGGTTCATTTCGCGGACATCGCCCATCTGCTTGAACCGGCGTCCCTGCTCCTCGATGAAGGAGCCGGTTCCCGCGCTGCACGCTTCGTTCATCGCGCAGTCCGTGATCCGGCCGGCGGCCAGTCGGATGTACTTTGCGTCCTGCCCGCCGATCTCGAAGATCGTGTCCACTTCCGGGTCGTGGTGAAGCGCGCCGGCCGCATGAGCGGCAATCTCGTTGAGGATGTAAACGGCGTCGCGGCCGTAGCAGGTGGCCATGAGCGAGCCGACGATCTCGCGTCCGCTGCCGGTTGCGCCGAGCGTCAGCACGGGGTAGCGGCCGGCGGGGGCCTGCAGGAACTCGCGCCATAGCGCCTGGGCCGCCTCGACCGGCGCTCCGCTGGTGCTTCGATAGCCCTCCCACAGCGCCTCGCCGGTCTCGGCGTCCAGGGCGACGGCCTTGGATCCGGTGGAGCCGATGTCGAACCCGAGCGTCAGGGGGCGGGCGGGCCCGCTCAACCGGGGGGGTGGCAGCGCCGGCATGCGCCTCACCATCGCCATGGACTCGGAGAGCGCCGGCAGCTTTTCGAACGACGTGGCGCTCGCGGACTGCGCGAGCCGGTCGAGCGGCGGGAGAGGGGCCGGCCGCTCGGCCGCGAGGATGGCGGCGCCCAGCGCGTCCAGATACAGGGCGTCGTCATCGGGGAGCTCATGCAGCGCCAGGCCGTGTCGGCCGAGGGTCTCCCGGAGCACGCGGCGCACGCGGGCGCAGCGGGTCACGCCGCCGGTCAGAATGACTCTCGCCGGGGTGACTCCGGGGCGCACGAGCGCCATGACGTTCTCGCAGACGGCATCGATGAGCCCGGCGATGATGGCCTCGCGGCTTTCGCCCTTGTTGGCGAGGTGGGTCATATCGGTCTTCAGGATCACCGGGCAGCGTCCGGACAGCGGGGCCGGATGCTCCTGGGACGCGCACAGTTCGCCGGCTTCCTCCACGCTCAGATTGAAGCGTTCCACGAGCTGGCGCAGGAAGTTTCCGGTTCCTTGCGAGCATCGGGAGTTCCCTCGGAACACCTCGTTTCCGTCGGAGCGCCGCTCGAGCAGGGAGAAGCCGTGGCTTCCGATGGAGATCACGGCGAGGGGGTCGTCGCCGGCCAGAAAGCGGCATCCGCACGACTGGGCTTGCTTGGTTGGAACGGCTTGGAGGCTGAACTGGCGGCTGAATCGGCCGGTGACGGTGGCGCCGCGCGCCGTGTTCCAGCCCCAGTGCTCCAGCAGAGGGGCGAGGATCCGGGCGGGGGCCTTGTGGTGGGCCATCGTCTGCCGCCGGGTCCAGCGCAGGTTGCGGCCGACCCGGACCAGTTCCACCGCTTTTGCCGTCTCGGCCCCGACATCGAGGCCGATGAATCGCTCGGGTTCCTCCCCGTGGCGGACCTGCGGATGAGTCGTATCGTCTGAGTGGCGCGTCTTCATGGTGTGTTCCTCCGTTCCATCGATGCCCAGCGTATCCGAGGCGCGCGATGGCGGGTCATTGATAGTTCTTCGGCGATCATTGAGCGGATCAATGGCCAGTCGGAACTCGCAATGCGACGGCGATCAGGTACTCTTACGAGGTCGCATGAACATCCACCATCTGGAGCTGTTCTACTATGTTGCCAAGTTCGGCGGCATTACCGAGGCCGTCCGCTGCATGCCGTACGGCATTCAGCAGCCCGCGGTCAGCAGCCAGCTGATCCAGCTGGAGGGGGTGCTGGGCGTGCCGCTGTTCAGGCGGCGTCCATTTGCGCTCACGGCGGCGGGGAAGGATCTCTACGCCTTCGTGGAGCCGTTCTTCGGCAACATCGAGGCCATGGAGCTCAAGCTCCAGGGCGGTACGATTCACAGCATCAGCATCGGCGCCTCCGAGATCGTCCTGCGGGATCACCTGCCGGCTCTCGCGAGAGCGGTGAAGGCCAAGTTTCCGGCTCTCAAGTTCAATCTGCGCGAGGGGTATCAGCCGCAGGTCGAACAGTGGCTTCGAGCCGAGGAGATCGATCTCGCCTTCACCCTTCTGGGACAGAAGAAGGATGCGGACTTCAACACCCTGGCGATTCTCGAGGTGCCGCTCATGCTCATCCTGCCGCGCCGGAGCCGCATCAAGGCGGCTGACGAGCTTTGGGCGATGGATCGCATTGATGAAGCGCTCGTCACGCTCCCGTCATATGAGGCCATGTGCCGGAATTTTCAGGAAGGGCTGGGGCGGAAAGGGATCGAGTGGTTCCCCAGCATTGAAGTCAGCTCGCTGAAGCTGATCGAGACGTATGTGGCGGAGGGCTACGGGATCGGCCTGTTCCTGGATATCCCGACGACCAAGCTGAGCACTCATGTCCGCGCCTTGCCCCTGCACGGCTTCGCGCCGGTGCTCTTCGGCGCCATGTGGCGCGGCAAGCCGTCGCCCGTTATCAAGGCCTTCATCGATGCGGCCAAGAATCGGGCGAAGCAGCTTCTGGGTGGTGTCCTGGTGCACTCGTGAGAGGCGAGCCCGACGTGCAGCTCGATCCGCTCGATGGTGAGGAGCGCGGCGCGGCCGCGAGTTGATGGCTGCGGACGCGGGCGCCGGATGACCAGGAAGGGGATGCGACGATGGGCAGCAAAATCACCGAACTGCAGGAGCCTTGTCGGGGCTGGCGCTATCACTCGGGCCCGGCGGTCTACGTGGAGCGATTCCGCGATGGGCGCCTGATTGCGGCCTCGCTGCAGTCCACCGGCATTCCGATCCACGCCCGGCATGAAGATGTGGATTCCCCCGCGTTTGACCTGCAGATGGACGGGGAGTCGCTGTACTTCGGCTGGAGTCTGTCGGAGAGCCGCGTCTCGACCGATCCCGGCACGGGCTGTCCCGAGACCGCCATCTGCCTGAAACACGAATGGAAGCCGCTGCAGCTGGATATCCGCACCACGGCGGCCGGCGGCGGATTCTTCCGCCGGCGCATGACCGTGACCAACCTGTCGCCCGATCGGACGCTGGCTCTGAGCGCGGTCACGCCGCTGGCCGGGAGCGTGTTCTGGATGGCGGACGGGGTCGACCTCGGCCGCATGATCCAGGCGGAGGCGGGGAGTCTGCCCTACCGCGTGGGCTGGATGCACGACAACGAATGGGGGCAGGAGGGCAACTTTCAGTGGCAGGATCTTCCGCAGCGCACCGAGCTGGCGTTCGGCTCGGCCCGGGGTCGCAGCGGGCATACCACGCCCTTTGCCGTCGCGCACAACAATGTCTTCGGCGGCTATTTCGTGGCCGGCCTGGCGTGGTCGGCCAACTGGCGCATGTCCTTCGCCTGCGATCAGCAGACCAACGGCGGGAGCAGCCGCTTGCGCTTTGCGCTGATGCCGGTCGCGCCGGCCCCCATGCGCCTGCTGGCGCCGGGCGACGCCGTTGCGCTGCCGGAAGCCCACTTCGGGCTGAATCACGAGGGCTTCGATGAAGCCATCCAGGCGTGGCATTCGTACCAGCGGCGCCACGTGCTGCCGCGCGTGGGCGACGGCCGCCAGCCCTTCATCTACAACCACTGGGGCTTCACGGAGCATGAGCTGAGCGAGGAGAGCCTGGCCCGCGAGATCGATATCGCGAGCTCGATCGGCGCGGAGCTGTTCATGGTCGACGCCGGCTGGTACGCGGACGCGCACACGCCGTGGTTCGACACCAGCGGAGACTGGGAGGTGGGCAACCGCCTGCCGCGCGGGCTCGAGCCGGTGTTCGAGCGGGCGCGCGCCAAGGGGCTCCTGTGCGGCCTGTGGATGGAGGTCGAGAGCGCCGGCAAGTCCTCGAAGCTGGCCGCCGAGCATCCCGACTGGTTCATCACCCGGTACGGCCGGGCGCAGGAGCGCGTCCTCGACCTGGCCAAGCCCGCGGTGCGGCAGTATGTGGAAGGGCATATTCTCCGGGTCATCGCGCGCTACCGGCTCGACATGTTCCGCCTCGACTACAACCTGGACGCCCGGGAGGGCGGCTTCAACGAGCGCGACGGGCGCCGCGAGAACACGCTCTGGCGCCATGTCGAAGCGATGCATGCCATCTTCGACACGGTGCGGTCGCGGCACCCGGGGCTCCAGCTTGAGAACTGCTCCAGCGGCGGCGGCCGGACCGACCTGGGCATGAACGCGCGCTTCACCACGGCCTGGATTTCGGACTGGATGCGGATGCCGCGGACCCTGCGCATCCTCAACGGCATGAGCATGGCCATGCCGGCGGAGTACCTGGACCGGGTGTTCGGCGCCTGCATGGAAGGGAGCTACAAAGGCAACCCGGAGACGCAGCTCCAGGCGATCGTTCTGGGCCATCCCACGATTTCCGGGATCACGCCCAGCCTGGCCGAGGCGAACCCGGACCTCCTGGCCCTGGCCGCGAAGTACGTCGCCCTGTACAAGGGGTTCATTCGTCCGTGGCACCGTGACGCGCGTCTGTACCATCACACCCCCGTGATCGCGGGCGTGGAGGCGAGCGGCTGGTGTGTCCTGGAAAACGTGGCGGCCGATCGCAGCCGCGCCATTGCGGGCGTGTTCCGGCTGGCCAATGCCCGCGAGGACACGTTTCAGCTGTGCTTCCGCGGGCTGGATCTCCGCCGGCGCTATCGGGTGACCGCGGAGCCCGGATGCATGACGAGCGAAGTGGCCGGCCTGGACCTTCAGCAACGGGGCCTGTCGGTGCGCCTGGACACCCCGCTCACCTCCCGGCTCTTCCTTTGCGAGGCGGTGGCCTAGCAGCCGGGAGGGGCCGGCTGGCAGGCCGGGCTCCAAGGCGACGGCTTCAACAATCGGGGACCTGCCGTGGAAACGAACCGATTTCGACATGTGCGTCTGGCTGGCGCGCTGGCCCTGATCCTGGCCGCCCCAGCAGCCCGGGCCGGCTCGTTTGACGGCTGGGGCCATCGGGTGCAGATCGCGTTCACCAATCCCGTTCAGGGCGCACTAACCAACTTCCCGGCCCTGGTGGTGCTGGGCACGAACACCATCGAGGCGTTCGCATACGGCCAGTTCCGTTCGCCAGCCGACGGCGCCGACCTGCGGTTTGCCGATGCCAGCCAGTCCTCCGAACTCAACTACGAGATCGAGTCGTGGGACACCAACGGCCGCTCGCATGTGTGGGTCCAGGTGCCGACGATCTTCGGCACGAACGATTTCATCTATGCCTACTGGGGCGGCGAGGGGGGTGCGGCGCCGTATACGACCAACGGAGCGACGTGGACGAACGGGTTCAGAGGAGTCTGGCACCTCGCGGGCAGCGGCTCGACGCAGGCCGACTCCACCCCCGGCGGCAACGCCGCCGCGCCTCACGGCGGCGTTGCGACCGCGTCGGTCGGCATGGTGTCGGGGGCCGTTCGACTGAATGGAACCAACGGGTACCTGAGTGTGGCGCACAACGCATCCCTCGCGCTGACGAACAACTTCGTGATTGAAACCTGGTTCAAGATGGACGGCTTTCCCCCCGCCTTTGCCGGTCTGGTGGCCAAGTCCCCCGCGAACTACAGCAACGGCTGGTTTCTGACCCATTCCGTCAGTGCGCAGAAGTACACCTCCTACATACTCACCGCCGGGCAGTACATGCCCTTTGCGGGCACGCCCGACCTCGGGTGGCACTATCTGGCGTTTCGCTTCCAGGGCGGCGTCCGAACCTTGTTCATCGACGGCGTCCAGACCGCGGGGAGCACGTCGGGTACGGTCATCGACTCGGGAACCGATCTGCTGTTCGGTCGGATCGACGATGGCCACGCCTACTATCTCAACGGCTTGCTCGACGAGATTCGCGTCTCCGGCGTGCCGCGGGCGTCGAATTGGGTCCATGCCTGCTGGCTGAACCAGCGGTCGAACGCCGCCTTCTGCCGCTATGGACCCGCGGAGACCATGTCGACGAACCTAGCCGTTCAGGCGCTGAGCGCGAGCCGGATCGGGCCGACGAATGCCACCCTGAACGGCCGGCTGATGGGCGTGGGCGCGGCGGAGAACCCCCTGGTGTCCATCGGCTGGGGCGAGGAGGACGCCGGCACGAACGACATCGCCGAATGGCCTCACTCGGCCGCGCTCGGCACGAACTGGGGCGCCGGCGAGGCGTTCGGGACGAACGTGGCCGGCCTGTCCTCGGGCCAGACATACGCCTATCGCTGCTATGCCAGCAACTCGGCCGGGCGGGCGTGGTCGGGCCCCGTTCAGTTCACCACGATCAGCCTGCCATCCGTGACCAACACGGGCGCGACGGCCATTGGCCCGTCGTCCGCCCGGCTGCAGGGCGAGGTGACGGGCACGGGTGGCGAGACTCCGCGCGCGTGGATCCTGTACGGGCTGACCGGCGATGCGGCGACGAATGTCCTCGACGTCGGCCCGCACGACGGGCCGTTCAGCGCCGTGGTCATGGGCCTCCTGCCGGAGGCCGGCTACACCTATCGGGTGATGGCCTCCAACAGCGCGGGCGCCGTGTGGTCCTCGAGCCGCACATTCGTGACGGACGGGCCGATCGTCCGGGGCGCCTACCGGGTCAGGCTATCGTTCCCCAGTCCCGTCCCGGGCGCGCTCACCAACTTTCCGGTTCTGGTCATGCTGGGCACCAGTACGATCCCGACGCTTGCGTACAGCCAGTTCGCGTCGCCCGCCGACGGCGCCGACCTGTGCTTCGCCGACGCCACCGAGACCACGATCCTGAACCACGAAATCGAGAAGTGGAACAGCAACAGCAGCTCCCATGTCTGGGTGGAGGTGCCGGCGATCTCCAGCACGAACGATTTCATCTACGCCTACTGGGGGGCGAGCACCAGCGCGGCGTCGGGCTCGGTTGCCGGGGCCGTGTGGACGAACGGGTTCGGGGGCGTCTGGCATCTCGCCGGGACCGGCGCAACCCAGCCGGACTCCACCGTCAACGGCAACACGGCGGTCCCTCACGGCGCCGTCGTGACGGGTGTGGTCGGCATGATCGATGGCGCCGTGCGCCTGGATGGCGCCACCGGATACCTCAGCGTGGAGCACAGCGCCTCCATCGCGCTGACGAACAACTTCACCGTCGAGGCGTGGTTCAAGCGCGATGCATACGGGGCCTTCGACGGGTTGGTGAGCAAGTTGTCCGACACGTATACCCGCGGCTGGAACCTCAATTTCGACAACAACAGCAGGCTGTTCGGGGCGTACATCCCGAGCGCGTACCGCCTGTGCGACGGCGCGTCCCGCCAGAACGACTTGGCCTGGCACTACTTCGTCTTGCGCGTCCAGAGCGGCTTCGTCAACCTCTTCCTGGACGGCGTTCAGCAGTCGGTGAACTCGGCGGTCACGATCATCGACTCCGGCAAGCCGATGCTGTTCGGCCGCTTTGACGCCGACGTCAACGACCACTACCTGAACGGCTCGATGGACGAGATCCGCTGCTCCGGGGTTCCGCGCGGCTCGAACTGGCTGTATGCCTGCTGGCTGAACCAGCGGCCCGGCAGCACGTTTGTCGCCTACGGCGTCCCGACGGCCAATGGACTCCCGCACATCCGGAATGAGGGGCCGTCCGACGTGACGCTCGTCGCCGTCACGATGAACGGCTACCTGACGTCCGCGGGGGGCGGCGACACGACGGCGTATGTCTTCTGGGGGACGAACGATCCCGGCCCGACATGGACGGGCTGGAGCAGCACCAACCGGTTCCCTGCTCCAGCCGCGGCGGGAGCGCTGAGCTCCAACGTGCCGATCGCCGAGCCGCGCGCGACCTATTACTACCGCTTCTATGCAACGAACGGCGTGGGTGACTGCTGGAGCGACCCGGCGGTGGTGTTCGGTCTGCCGCTGGTGAACAACGGAGGCGGCGCCCTGAACGTGTCCTGGAGCACGGCGACGCTGCAGGGCGCCATCAACGGCTATCCGACATCGGTTGTCTACATATGCTGGGGCGACGCCGACCACGGCACCAACCGGGGGCTGTGGCAGCACGAGATTGCGCTCGGCATGGGGGCAAACTGGACCTTTGCGACAAACGTTCCCGTCGCCTCCGGTTCGACCAACTACTACCGCTGCTTCGCCAGCAACGTGTTCGGCGATGCCTGGGCCGCCTATTCGGTGGCCTTCACGTCGCCCGTCGTCACGCCCGCCGTGATCGATCGGTTCTCGTTCGATCCCGCTCCGGCGCGGTCGGCCTACACCATCGTGTTCGATGGCAACAGTTGGGTGTACGGCTCCGGGTCCACCGGCGGATCCAATTTCCCCGCTCAGACGAAGGGGTTGCTGCAGGACGCGGGGAAGACGGTTTCGATTCTGAACTACGGCGTGGCCGGGCAGACGATTGCCGCCATGCAGTCCGACGCGCCGACCCAGATCGACCCCCGCCACACGAACTACGATATATTGGTCGGCCTGGAGGTCGTCAACCAATGGGGGCAGACCGCGCAGACGAAGGAGCAGGTGTACGCCGCGTACCGGCAGTATTTTGTCGATCGGAAGGCCGCGGGTTTCGCGTGCGTGTTGGCCTGCACGCCGCACGACCAGGGCTTCTACGGACGGGGCGACTGGGCGGTCGTGAGGCCGTACTGCATCGCTCAGATGAAGGCCGAGTTCCCGGCGCTGGGCATCGGGGTGATCGACTGCGGGTCCGATCCGCGTCTGTCGGACTGGACCGATACCACCTATTTCTCTGCCGACAAGATCCACCTGAACAATGCGGGGCAGGCCGTCCAAGCGGAATACACGTACCAGGCGCTGATGAACGGATGCCAGGGGGATGGGCCGGCGATCGCCTGGACGGGCACGAACGGCTGGTCCTACAGCCTGCAGCAGACCCCGACGCTCCTGCCGGCCGCATGGTCGAACGTCCCGCCGCACACCAACATGGCTGGCAGCGGGCCGATGGCCATCACGAACATCCCGGTCGGCACCAACCGGACGCTCTTCCTCCGGGTGCTCTCGGTTGAGGCGCCTTGACAGCCGTCTGACGGTGTATAACGATGATGTATATAGAGGAGGCGCGCCATGGTGCGAACGCAGATATACCTGACGGAGGGGGAGCGGGACGGGCTTAATGCCGTCGCCAAGTCCACCGGCAAGAAACAATCGGAGCTTGTTCGCGAGGCTGTGGATCGGTTTCTGGCCGCGACCCGGGGGACGTGTCGACAGGCCATACTGGATGAGGCCGCCGGCATGTGGAGGAGCCGGAGCGACTTGCCTGACTTCGCCGCGGGGAGGCGTTCCTGGGAGCGAGGTTGATGACATGACGAAACCCGTTATGGTCGATACCGATGTGATGGTTGACTTCCTCCGGGGGCACCCGGCCGCTGTTGCCCTGGTCCGTACACTTGGAGACCGGATCATTTTGTCGAGCATCGTCGCGGCGGAACTCTACGCTGGTGCCAGAGGTGAGGATGAGCTGAGCACGCTGGATAGCCTGATCGCGCTGTTTCGCGTCGTACCGGTTTCGCCCGAGCTCGCGCGGGCGGGCGGTCTCCATCGGAGGGACTACGCGAAGTCCCATGGTGTCGGTCTGGCCGACGCCATTATCGCGGCGACAGTCGAAGCGGAGGACGCCGACTTGAAGACACTGAACACCAAGCACTACCCGATGATCCGTGGGCTGAAGCCGGCCTACACGAAGACATCGGTGGCACAGCCGCGCGTCTAGTGGCCGCACGGCGGGGAGCATCATGATCTACCGACGTTTTGGCCAGACCGAACTGAGCATGCCGGTGCTGACGTGCGGGGGCATGCGGTATCAGCAGGCGTGGCAGGATATTGCGCCGGCCGACTTGGATCGCAAGGGCCAGGACAATCTCGAGGCCACGGTGCGACGGGCGTTCGAGCTGGGTATCAATCACATCGAGACGGCCCGCGGCTACGGGTCGAGCGAGTATCAACTCGGCTTTGTGCTCCCGACGTTTCCACGCGACCGGATCATCGTCCAGACGAAGATCGGGCCGAAGGAGAGCGAGGACGAGTTCCTCCGGACGTTTGACACCTCGCTGAAGCACCTGCGCCTGTCGCATGTCGACCTGCTCAGCGTCCATGGCGTCAACACGGCCGGGCTGCTCGACCAGACACTGCGCGGCGGGAGCCTGAAGGCGTGCCGGAAGCTCCAGGCCGCAGGGCTGGCCCGGCACATCGGGTTCTCGACGCACGGCCCGCTGGACGCGATCCTCGCCGCCGTCAACTGCGGAGAGTTCAGCTATGTGAACCTGCACTGGTACTACTTCGACCAGCGGAACTGGCCGGCGATCGAAGCGGCTACGGCCCGCGACATGGGCGTGTTCATCATCAGCCCGTCAGACAAGGGCGGCAAGCTCTACGCCCCGCCGGAGAAGCTGGCCCGGCTCTGCGCGCCGCTCACCCCGATGGGATTCAACGATCTCTTCTGCCTCTCGCACCCGACGGTGCACACGCTCAGCCTCGGCGTCGCGCGGCCGACGGATTTCGATGCGCATGCCGCCATCCTTCCGCTCCTCGCGAAGGCCGACGAGGCGCTCGGTCCCATCCGGAGCCGCCTGAGCGCGGAGCTGGAGCGATGCCTGGGGGCGGACTGGGCGCGCCACTGGACCGACGGGCTGCCTCCCGTCGTGCAGGCGCCCCAGGAGCTGCCGCTCTACCACATCCTGCGCCTGCACAACCTCGCCCAGTCCTTCGACATGATCGAGTATGGCCGCATGCGCTACAACCTGCTCGGCAACGGGGGACACTGGTTCCCGGGCGCCAAAGCGGTGGACGTCGACTGGGGCAGGCTGGCTGAAGCGCTCAGCGGCTATCGTTTCGCGACCCAGGTGCCGGACAAGCTGCGGGAGGCGCACGCGCTGTTCGATGCGGCTGATCAGAAGCGGCTCAGCGCGTCCTGATGGCCAGCCGCGGCTCAGGAGTGGGCCATCTGCGTGTCGTGCGTTCGTTCGAAGGCGGCGATGTCCGCCGCGTGCTCGAGGGTGAGCGCGATGTCGTCCAAGCCGTGGCGCAGGTGCTTCTTCACCACGGGATCGATGTCGAAGCGGAACCCCAGCTCCTCGGGCAGGTGCAGGACCAGCCGCTGCTCGTCCAGGTCGATCGTGGCCTCCAGCCCGGCGTAGCGGCCGACCATCTGGAAGATCTCCTCGACCTCGGACTCGGACAGCTCGATGGTCAGCACGCCGTTCTTCACGCAGTTGTTCCGGAAGATATCGGCAAACGCGGGCACGGTCTCGCCGCCGGCCGTGCGCCGGGGTGCCACGACGGCGGCGAAACCGTACTGGGCCACGGCCCACACGGCATGCTCGCGGCTCGAGCCGCACCCGAAGTTGTTGCGGGCCACCAGGATCGACGCGCCCTTGAACCGCGGGGCGTTCAGCTCGAACTGCGGGTTGTCCCGGCCGTCCGGGAGGTAGCGCCAGTCGAAGAACAGGCTCACGCCGAAGCCGGTGCGCTTGATGGACTTCAGGAACTGTTTGGGGATGATGGCGTCCGTATCGACGTTGGCCCGGTCGAGCGTCGCGACGATTCCCCGGTGTGTGGCGAAGGGCTTCATGCTACCTCCACGTCCTCAGGTCGACGAAATGACCTTCGACGGCTGCCGCGGCCGCCATCTCCGGGCTGACCAGGTGGGTTCGTCCGCCCTTGCCCTGGCGGCCTTCGAAATTCCGGTTCGAGGTCGATGCGCAGCGCTCGCCCGGCTTCAGCTGGTCGGGATTCATGGCCAGGCACATGCTGCAGCCCGCGTGCCGCCACTCGGCGCCGAAGTCCGTGAAGATGCGGTCCAGGCCCTCGGCCTCCGCCTGCCGGCGGACGGGCATCGACCCGGGCACGATCATCACGCGCAGGCGGGGCGCCTTTCGACGCCCCTTCAGGATAGCGGCGACCTTGCGCAGATCCTCGATTCGAGCATTGGTGCAGCTGCCGATGAAGACCGTGTCCAACGGGATGTCGGTCATGCGCGTGCCGGGCTTCAGCCCCATGTACGCCAGCGCCTGCTCGACGTCGCGGCGGCTGTAGCCGGGCACCTGCCCGGGCTCGGGCACGCAGCCGGCGACGTCGGTCACCATGCCGGGGTTCGTGCCCCAGGTGACTTGCGGGGCGATCGCGCCGGCGTCGATGGTCAGCGTGCGGTCGAACGGCGCGTCCGGATCGCTGGGGAGCGATCGCCAGAGCGCGACCGACCGATCCAGCGCGGCGCCCGTCGGAGCGAATGGGCGTCCGCCGCTCGTGACGTACTCGATGGTGGTGTCGTCCGGCGCGATCAGGCCGGCGCGCGCACCGGCCTCGATGCTCATGTTGCAGATCGTCATGCGCGCCTCCATGGAGAGCGCGCGGACGGCCGGGCCGCCGTACTCGAGCACGTACCCGGTTCCGCCGGCCGTGCCGATGAGGCCGATCATCCGGAGGACCATGTCCTTGGACGAGCAGCCGGGCTGCAGGGCGCCGGTGAATTCGACCCGGAAGGTCCTGGGCTTGCTCTGCCGGAGCGTCTGGGTTGCGAGGACGTGCTCGACCTCGGACGTTCCGATCCCGAAGGCCAGCGCACCGAAGGCGCCGTGCGTGGACGTGTGCGAGTCGCCGCACACCATGGTCAGGCCGGGGAGCGTGATGCCCAGCTCCGGGCCGATGATGTGGACGATGCCCTGCCGGCCGCTGGCATGGTCGAACAGCTGCACCCCGAAGTCCGCGCAGTTCCGGGTCAGCGCCTGGACCTGGGCGAGCGAGATCGGGTCCCGGATGTCGTGCGGGTTGTCGGTCGGAATGTTGTGGTCCAGCGTGGAGAACGTAAGCTCCGGCCGGCGCACCGGGCGCCGCGCCAGGCGCAGCCCCTCGAAGGCCTGCGGGCTGGTCACTTCGTGGACCAGGTGCCGGTCGATGTAGAGCAGCACCGTTCCGTCCGGCATGGTCGTGACGACGTGCCGGTCCCAGATCTTCTCGAAGAGCGTCTTGGCCATAGGACACAGAACCTATATGGAAGCGCGCCGTCCCGCAATAGCGGCGATTCGGCGGCGGCAGCGGGCCGGCGACGTGCGGGGGAAGGAGCCCGAACCGGCCGGGGACGGCCGGCTCCACGGCGCCCGCCCGGCCCGGACGCCTTGCCGGCGGTTCCCGCTTGCTTTGCCGGCGGGCGCCTCCTAGCTTCTGAGCCATGCGTGTCGGCCTCTTTGTCCCGTGCTTCGTCGACCAGCTCTTCCCCGCCGCGGGGATCGCGGTCGTGACCGTGCTGCGCCGGCTGGGGGTGGAGGTCGAGTATCCGGTGGGGCAGACCTGCTGCGGCCAGCCGGCGTTCAACACCGGCTACTGGGGAGAGGCGCGCGCGTTGGCCGAGCGGTACCTGGAGGTGTTCGACGGCTTCGATGCCATCGTCTGTCCCTCCGGCTCCTGCACCGCCATGGTGCGTAACTTCTACCCCGAACTGCTCGGCCAGGCCACCCCCGTGACCGAGAACACCTACGACTTCGCCGAGTTCCTGGTGAAGCGGCTGGGCATCACGGATGTCGGGGCTCGATTCCCCGCCCGCGTCACCTACCACGATTCCTGCCACGCCCGGCGCGAGCTGCGCATCAAGGACGAGCCCCGCCAGCTTCTCCGGAACGTGCGCGGCCTGGAGCTGATCGAGATGACCGAGTCGGAGACCTGCTGCGGATTCGGCGGAACGTTTGCCGTCAAGCTGCCGATGATCAGCGCCGCGATGAACGAGACGAAGTGCCAGTCCATCGCCGACACCGGAGCCGCGTACGTCATCAGCGGCGATGCCAGCTGCCTGATGCAGATCGGGGGCTATCTCAGCCGCCGGAAGTGGCCGATTCGGACCATCAGCTTGGCCGAGGTGCTTGCGTCCACATGACGGCGACCTTCCGGCAGTTCGAGGAGCGGTCCGCGCGCGAGGCCGCCGATACCGGCCGGCGCGCCGCGGTCCGCAAGGCGATTGCGAGCTACGACGCGGCGGTCGCCAAGGGGAGGACGCGCTTCACCGACTGGCAGCAGGCCCGCACCCGGGCGGCGCATATCAAGTGGGAGGCCGTCAACCGCCTCGACCGCTATCTCGAGGAGTTTGAGCGGAACGTCGTCGCCGGCGGCGGCCACGTCCACTGGGCCGAAGATGCCGGGCAGGCCCGCGGCATCATCCTGGACATCGCCCGCCGGAACAACGTCCGCAAGGTGGTCAAGGGCAAGTCCATGGCCACCGAAGAGATCCACCTGAACCCCGCCCTCGAAGCGGCCGGCATCCAGGCCGTGGAGACGGATCTCGGCGAGTTCATCTGCCAGCTCCGCGGCGAGCCGCCGTACCACATTGTCACGCCCGTCATGCAGCTTTCGAGGGCCGACATCGCCCGGACGTTCCACGACCGCTTCGGCACCGCGCTCGACGCGACAGCCGAGGAGCTCGCCGGCATCGCCCGGGAGCGCTTGCGCCGCGACTTCCTCACGGCTGACATGGGCGTAACCGGCGCCAACTTCGCTGTCGCCGAAACCGGACAGATCGCGATCAGCACGAACGAGGGCAATGCGCGGCTCAGCCTGTCGCTGCCGCCCGTGCACGTCGCGTTGGTCGGGATCGAGAAGGTCGTCCCGCGCGTTGAGGATCTTGGGCTGTTGTGGCCGCTGCTCGCCGCCAGCGGAACCGGCCAGCCTCTGACCTGCTACAACACGCTGGTCGGCGGCCCGCGCCGGGGCTCCGAGCCCGACGGCCCGCGCGAATTCCACGTGGTCCTGCTCGATAACGGGCGCTCGCGCCTGCTGGCCGATGCCGAGCAGCGTGACGCGCTCCAGTGCATCCGATGCGGCGCCTGCCTCAACGTCTGCCCGGTCTTCAAGAGCATCGGCGGGCACAGCTACGGCACGACGTACCAGGGGCCCATCGGGTCGGTCATCACGCCGCACCTGCGCGGCGACGACTTCGCCCACCTGCCGTATGCGAGCAGCCTCTGCGGCGCCTGCACCGACGTGTGTCCGGTCCGGGTGGATCTGCATCATCACCTGCTTCACAACCGGCGGAACGCGGTCCGCCGGCACCTCGATCATCCGCTCCAGCGCGTGGCCTTCCGGCTCTGGCTGTGGGCCATGAGATCCGAGGGGCGCTACCGGCTGGCCGCGGGCCTGAGCCGCTTCGCCCTGCGCCTGGGCCTGGCGCGCCCCGCCATGGGGCGCTGGCTGAAGACGCGTGATCTGCCCGCTCCGCCCCGCCAGGGCTTCCGCGACTGGTGGCGCGAGTCCGGCGGCCCGAAAGGGGGTTCCGGACAATGAGCACGGCCCGCGATAGAATCCTTTCCCGCATCCGCGAGGCCCTGCGCGCGCCGGCCGGTCAGCCGCCGCCCGATGCCGGCGGGGCGGTGTTCGCGCCGGTCGGGGATCCGCTCGAACGATTTCAGCAGGAGTTCGCCGCGCTCAAGGGCGAGCTGATGGCGGATGCCGTCGCGTTGGCGCGCTTCCTGGCCGATTTTCCGGGCCGCGCCACCGACGGGAGCGAACTCGTGCGCCAGGCTGTGGGCGAGGCCACAGCCGGTGTGACGGAGTGCCAGCTGGGGATTACCGGCTGCGATGCTCTGGTGGCCCAGACCGGATCCATCGTGGTCAGCGCCCACTCCGCCGGAGGCCGGGCTCTCTCGATTCTGCCGCCGGTCCACCTCGTGATCGCCCGGCGCGATCAGCTCGTGCCGGACTTGACCGCTGCGCTGGTGCACCTGCGGCAGCGGTACGCCGGCCAGTGGCCCAGCAACCTATCCGTCATCACGGGCCCCAGCCGGACGGCCGACATCGAGAAGATCCTGGTCATGGGCGCCCACGGCCCCAAGCGGCTGGCGCTGTTTCTGGCCGGCTGACGTTCAGGCGTCCGGCAGCTCGGGGGTCGGGGTGCGCAGGCGGCGGCGGGCGACGATGAGGAGGAGGCTGCCGGCGATGATCGCGCAGCCGGCCAGCCACTGCGCCCCGTGCATGCGCTCGCCGAACAGCAGCCAGGCTCCGAACGTGGTGAGGAACGGCGTGGCCAGCGCGCCGCCGTCCGTCACCACCGGGCCGAGCACGCGGATCGACGTGTAGAGCAGGACGTGCGAGAAGGCGATGCCGATGAGGGCGGATGCGGCCAGAAGCCCGGCGGTTGCGGGCGGGAGCGCCGCGGCGTGGCGCCAGTCGCCGAGCGCGAACATCAGCACGAGGAGGGCGGCCGTCGTGTAGAGGCTGATGATTCCGAAGCTCAGGCGCACGGAGTAGCCTTCCATGGTCCGCTTCACGCTGACGCCGTACATGCCCCAGAAGACGGTGGTCAGGGCCAGGATGAGCCAGCCCGTCGGCGACGCGTGGATCTGGCCGAAGCTGCCGCCGTACATCAGCGCGATTCCGCCGATGCTCAAGGCCACGCCGAGCCAGAAGGCGCGCTGCCGCGCGAGCGGCCGCTCCGCGGGCAGCACGCTGAAGCCGAACAGGATGGTGACCAGGAACGAGCACCGGATGACAAACGCGATGATGCTGACGTCGATGTAGTAGGGCAGGAGCGCCCACCCGACCTGGCCCAGGATATTGACGGCCGCCGGGAAGAGCGCATCGCGCCAGGGGTTCCGGCCGGCCGGCACGTCCCGGCGGAACCGGATCACGAACGGCAGCCAGAAGAGGGTGGCCACCCCGTAGCGGATCCCGTTCACCGTCCATGCGTCGAGATAGCCGGTGAAGTGTTTGAGGAAGAGCGGCACGCTCGAGAAGCAGAGGACGGAGAGCGCGAGTGCGCCGGCGACGCGGAACGGGGAATCGGTTTGTCTGGAGGATCGGTGCATGGAGGATGAAGCGCCGTCGCGCCGGCCGCGTCACGGCGCGGGCCGGCGCGCGGCCATCACGGCTTGCCCTTCGGCTTCATGCGGGGGGCGGGCTTCGCCGTGCGGGCCGGCCGGGCGGGGGGGAAGCATGCCTCGACCACTTCGGCGAACACTTCGACGAAATGCGGCTTCAAGCCCTTCCGGATGTAGGCGGGGAGCTCCTCGAAATCCTTCTCGTTTTCCTTCGGGAAGATGAGGTTGACGACGCCGCCGCGCTTGGCCGCGATGGTCTTTTCCTTCACGCCTCCGATGGGCATCACGAGCCCCGAGAGCGTGAGCTCGCCGGTCATGGCCGTGTGGGTGCGCACCGGGCGGCCCGTTACGAGCGAGTAGAGCGCGATGGCCATGGTGATGCCGGCGGACGGCCCGTCCTTCGGCGTGGCGCCGGCCGGCACGTGCAGGTGGATGGCGCTCCGCTCGAAGAACGTCCGGGCGGCCGGGTCGTCCGTGAGGAACGAGCGCACGAACGTATACGCGATCTCCGAGGACTCCACCATGACGCTGCCCAGCTGGCCGGTCTGCTTGAAGCCCGGCTTGTCGGAGGCGACCGGGGTGGCCTCGATGTACATCGTCTCGCCGCCCAGGCTGGTCCACGCGAGCCCCATGGCGACGCCCGGCCGGCGCCGCTTGAGGTAGGGGTCCGTCAGCGAGAAGAGGCGCTTGCCGAGGTTCGCGGGGACGTCGGCGGCGTCGACGACGATGGGGCCGACCTTCTTTTCCACGATGCGCCGGGCGGACTTGCGCAGGATCTTCTTGATGTGGTTCTCGAGGGCCCGGACGCCCGGCTCGCGGGCATAGCCGTCCGCGATTTCGCGGAGCGCGCGGCCGGTGATCCGGACCTGTTCGGACTTCAGGCCGTGCGCCGCGAGCTGCTTCGGGATCAGATGCCGCCGCGCGATCTGGATCTTTTCGGCCACGATGTAGCCGGGCAGCTTGATGATCTCCATCCGGTCGAGCAGCGGGGACGGGATCGTGTCGGTGACGTTGGCCGTGCAGATGAAGAAGACGCTCGACAGGTCGAAGCGCACGTCGATGTAGTGGTCCAGGAAGTCCTTGTTCTGCTCCGGGTCGAGCACCTCGAGCAGCGCGGAGGCCGGGTCGCCATGGTAGCTCGCGCCGATCTTGTCGATCTCGTCGAGCATGATGATCGGGTTGTCCGACTTGCAGACCTTGATGGCCTGGATGAACTTGCCGGGCAGGGCGCCGATGTAGGTGCGGCGGTGCCCCTTGATTTCGGCCTCGTCGCGCATGCCGCCGAGGGAGAACCGGTAGAAGCGGCGGCCGATGCTGCGGGCGATGGACTGCCCCAGCGACGTCTTGCCCACGCCGGGCGGCCCGACGAAGCAGAGGATGGTGCCGGAGATCCGGCCCTTCATGATGCCGACGGACAGGAACTCCAGGATGCGCTCCTTGACGTCCTGGAGCCCGTAGTGGTCGTGGTCCAGGATGCGCTGCGCCTTGGCGATGTCGAACCGGTCGTCCGTGTGGACGCCCCAGGGGAGCGCGGTCAGCCAGTCGAGGTAGTTGCGGGTCACGGTGTACTCGGGCGAGGTCGGCTCGATGAGGCTGAGCTTCTCCATCTCCTCGTCGATCCGCTCCTTGGCCTCGGGCGGGAGGTGCAGCTGCCGGATCTTCTCGCGGAAGCGCTCGGCCTCCTGGTCCTTCTCGTCCTTCGCCAGGCCGAGCTCCTTCTTGATCGCCTTGAGCTGCTCGCGGAGGAAGAACTCGCGCTGCTGCTTGGAGAGCTTCTCCTCGATCTGCTTGCTGATCCGGACCTGGAGCTTGGAGATGTCGATCTCCTTCTTCAGGAGCAGGAGCACCTTCTCGATCCGCTGGCGGATGTTGAACGTTTCGAGGATTTCCTGCAGGTCCGCCGACCGGGCCGTGGTCATCGCGGCGGCGAAGTCCGCCAGGCGGCCGGGCTCGTTGAGGTTCGAGCGGTTCAGGAAGAGGTTGAGCTCCTCCTTGAACAGCGGGTTGAGGTGGATCAGTTCCTTGATCGCGGTGATGATGGAGAGCGAGTAGGCCTTCATCTCGTCGTCGATGGGTGCCTCGGGCTCGATGACGTAGCGCACCTCCGCGATCATGTGGGGCGCTTCCTGGGCGAAGCGGACGACGGTGAAGCGGTCGAGGACGCCCGCCATGACCTGGAGGGGCTGGCCGTCGGTCGGAGTGCCGACCTGGAGAATCTCGGCAATCACGCCGACCGAGTGCATGTCGGCGGGGTGGGGCGGAGAGGGCTCCGGCCCCTCGGTCGCTCGCACCAGGACCAGCCCCACGAACTTCGAGGCGGACCGGGAAACTTCCAGCGCCATGTGGCGGAGATGCTCGTCCTCCACCATGAGCGGGGTCATCATCTTGGGAAAGAGCGGGCGGCGCGTCAGCGGGATGATGGGAAGCGTGCTCGGGAACACAAACCGGGCCGGCATGATCGTCGTGTCGCCGGTGCGAGGTTCCTGGGCTTCCGCGTCCGGAGCTGGCTGGTTGGTCTGAGACGCCATGGGCATGCCTTTCTTCCGCGTCCATCAACGCGGCGCGCGCTGTGAATATAGGGAAGGCCCGGAACGGGTTCAAGCCGCAAAAGGCGCTTTATTTCCCGGGGCACACCTGACAGATTCATCAGCCGTGAGCGCCCCCCCCCGATGTTCCGATGCCCGTCCGTCGCGCATCCGCCGCGCCGCCGCCGCCGTCGCGGCGCGGCCGGTGGCCGCCCTGGTCGCGCTGTTCGTCCTCGCGCTGCTCCCGATCCTGCCTCGGGTGTCCACCTACTTCGGCGACGAGCACTACTACACGGACAGCGTCATCCGCATGATCCGGACCGGCGACTACGTGACGCCGACCACGGCCGACGGGTCGCTCCGCTTCAACAAGCCGATCTTCACCTACTGGGCGCTGGCCGCGGGCTGGCGCGTCCTGGGCGTCGGGCTGTTCGGCGCGCGCATCGGGTCCCTGCTGGCGGGCGCCGCGCTGCTGTGGCTGACGTGGCGCCTGGGCGCCACCCTGTTCGGTCGCACCGCCGGCGTGCTGGCGGCGCTGGTTCTATTCTCGAACAACCAGGTCGTCAGCGCGTCGATGCGATCGACGCCCGACGTGTTTCTCTGTCTGTTCGTGACGCTGAGCCTCTACGGATTCGCGCGGGTGATCTTTTCGGATCGCCGCACGCCCGCCAGCTATCTGTGCGCCTACATCGGGGCCGGGCTTGCGGTGGAGACGAAGGGGCTGTCCGGTCTCCTGCCGGTTGCGCTCGCCTTCGGGTTCTGCGCGCTGCGCCGCGATGCGCCCCGGCCCCGCGACTTGCTGCACGCGCCGGCCATGCTGGCCGGAGCCGCCGTCGCGCTCGCGTGGTACGCCGCGGTGTTTGCCCGGCACGGGGGCGAGGCCATCCGCGGGTTTCTCGACGACCAGGTCGGCGCGAACGTGGGCGGCGAGCGGTTCTCCGCGCTTCAGAACGCGCTCGAGTACTCGGTCGGAATCGTGCGCCTCTTTCTCCCGTGGGCGCTGCTCGCGATCGGGGGCCTGGCGCTCGCCTGGCAGCCGGTTCGGGCGCACGTCCGCCAGCGGTCCGGGCCCTATGCGTTCGCCCTGGCCTGGTACCTGATCCTCTTTGCCATCTTCACGGCCGGAAACTCCCTGCGCAACCGCTACTTCCTGCCGGCCTATCCGCTCATCGCGGCGTGCATGGCGGACCTCCTCTGCATTCCCGCCGTCCGTGAGCGCCTGGCCCGGCCGGCGGCTGTCCTGCTTCAAGCGGTCGCATGGGTCGCGGGAGCGGCGGGGCTGGCCCTGATCGGCCTGCACGTGTCCGTGCATCCGTGCCTGATCCTGGCTGGCGATGTCTTGCTGGTCGCCGCGATCGCCGCGGGGGTTGCGGTTCGGCGCGATCCGCGGCGCGCTCTGCCCGCGCTCGGCGTCCTGTGCTTCGTGGTGATCGTCTCCGTCCACCTCTTCGTTCGGCCCGCTTTTCCGGCGTCTCCGGCCGCCATGGTGGCCCGCTACATCGAGCTGCGCGGAGCGCCGCCGGCGCAGCTGGCCGTTGTCGGCTTCCGCGAGACGTCGAAGGTCCCGGCGCAGCTCCGCGTCCTGACCGGCGGGGGGATCGACGTGGTGGCGGTCCCCGCGCCCGGCGATGCCCCGCGCGCCGCCTGGCTGCTGCTGTCCGCTCCGGGGGTCGATACGAATCGGGCGGCGCTCGCCATCCGGTACGAGATCCGGGAATGCGGCTATGCCTGGCCGAGGCTGAGGGGGAAGGACATCCGCCGGATCGTGAAGGCGCCGGATCGAGCCGAGGCGATGTGGAACCTGCGCGAGCGCTACTATCTGGCGATCCCGCGCGACGGCGCGGCGGGCCGATAGCGGGCGGTTGAGAGCGGCCGTCCCGCCACGGTCCGCTATCCGCCGCTGCCCTCAAGCTCCCGCCTGAGGAGTTCGGCGGCGGCGAACTTGTGCATTACGCCGGGCTTCCGCAGCCAGCGGCGGTCGATCCCGTTGATAAGTCGCGCACCCGGGCTCGGGCTGGCGAACAGCTCCCCGTACACGCCGGCCAGCCGCCCGCGGTCGGGATACGCGCGGACCAGGACGCGGAGCGCATGCTCCGCCTGCGCGCGATCCAGCCGACGGAACAGAGAGCGTATGTAGCCGCACACCTCGCCCGCCACGCAGGCGCCGATCCGGCTGCCGCGGCGGTAGGCGACCTCGAGGTCGAATGTCGCCAGCCGCTCGCCGGCGACCAGCACGTGGTCGAACGACCCGTGCTCCTGCAGCAGGCGCGCGTCCCCGGACCGCTCCGCCCGGTCGTGGCGCGCGGCCCAGCCCCGGGCGAAGCGCGCCAGGGCCGCGTCCCGGTCCGCCTGGGGGATGGCGCCGTCAGCGAGGTAGCCGATCATCGTAGCCCCGTCCACGTACTCCATGAAGAGGTGGGGCAGCGGCATGGCCAGTCCGTCCGGGCCGGACCGCAGGGCGGGCACATCGAACTTCTCGGCCGCCCAGAGGGCCAGGTTCTCGCGCTCCGTGCGGCAGCGGCCGGCGGCCGTGTAGGACGTCCGGCCGCCGATCCAGTTTCCGAAATTCGTCAGGGCCGTCTGGATCGCGCTGCGCCGCCGGGAGTAGGTCTTGAGAATCGCCGGCTCGCCGCCGCACGTGATCCGCCACACCGCGTTCAACCCCGACCCGCGTTCGCTGGCGTCGAGCTGGGTCGCTCCGGCGCTCTGCAGCACGTGGGTGATGGTGAGGAGATTCATGCCGTGCGGGGCGGGGCGCCGGCCGCGTCCAGGAAGTCGCGGATGCGCAGGGCCACGTTGTACTTCGAGCTGGGCTTGCGGGCGCGCTTCCGGAACCGGTAGTCCAGCTGGCGGCCGAACCGGACGATCGGGTTCCGGTTGTGGAAGGCCACGCGGTGGCAGTTGCGCAGGTACTCCTTGTCGGGGTAGTGCCGCATGGTCTCCTCGAAGAACAGCTCGAACAGGCTCGGGTCCTTGACGAACTCGGCCAGCGACTTGAGGTAGGCGAGGATCTCGCGGGAGACCAGGTCCTCCACGTGGCGGCGCGAGCGGAAGCACATTTCGAAGTCGAACCACACCAGCTCGCCCTGGTAGTCCATGACGTGCTTCAGGTCGCCGTTCTCGTGGATCAGCCGGGGCTCCTGCCGCTCGATCGCGAGCCGGTGCCGGCGGTGCCACTCCGCCAGGAACGTGCGGTACAGCCGGACCCGCTCCTCGAGGCGGATCGACTCGTCGGGCAGCAGCTTGTGGAAATGCCGGCCGGGCACATACTCGTACAGCGCGTACCCGCCATCCTTCAGCCCCTCGACCCGGATGTTCTCGTAGGTCCGGAAGACGCGCAGCCCGGCCTCCCGCCACACCTGCATGGCGCTCTGCTCCGTGCGCAGGCGGGAGCGGGGCATGAACGAGGTCTGGCCGGCGATCACAATGTTGTCGAAGGTCTTGTACAGGCGCTCGAACCAGCCGCGGCTGCAGTAGTAGACCTTCAGGACGGCCCACCCGTCTCGATACGGAACCTTGTACAGGTAGTTGCCGTTCTTGACGAAGAGGTACTGTTCGAGGTTGTCGAATCGCAGGACTTCGACGGCTTGCTGGGAGCTCTCGGGCATATGGAAATCCAGCCTCCGGGTGTTGAAGAGCCGGTAGATTAGGCGCGCCGATTGGCCGTGTCAAGAAAGGCGACGGATTGACAGGCTTTGACCGGTGTGGCAAGAGTTCGGGCAAAGCTGGCGGGCGGCCGGCGGGAAGGCGGCGATACAGACATGAAGATCAGTTTCATCGGGTCCGGCAAGATGGCGGAGGCGATCGTCGCGTCGCTGATCCGCGCCAAGGTCGCGAGCCCGTCCGAGATTTTTGCCAGCGACGCGAGCGAGGACCGGCGGAAGGCGATCAAGAAGGACTACGGGGTCAACACGTACGCCAGCAACGCGCTCGTTGCCGGCATGGGCAACGTGATCTTCCTGGCGGTCAAGCCGCAGCAGCTGGACGCGGTCCTGGCCGAGATCGCGCCGTCCGTCACCCGCGAGCACCTCGTGATTTCCATCGCCGCCGGCAAGCGCCTGGCCCGGATCGAGGAGCTGCTTCCGGAGGCGCGCGTGATCCGGGTGATGCCGAACATCGCGTGCCTGGTCTCCGAAGGGATGAGCGTGTTGTGCGCCGGCGGCCGCGTTCAGCCGGCCGACCGCGTGATCGCCAGGAAGCTGCTGGGCAGCGTCGGCCGCGTGCTGGAGCTGCCGGAGGACCAGTTCGACGCCGTCACGGCGCTGAGCGGATCGGGGCCGGCCTTTTTCGCGTGGATCGCGGGCCAGGCGGCCGACGCGGGCGCCGGCATCGGCCTGACCCGCGAGGACGCGCTCACGCTCGCCGCTCAGACCATGCTGGGAACGGCCCGGCTGATCCTGGAGAAGCCGATGAGCCCGGCGGAGCTGGTCGCGGCCGTGTCCTCGCCCAACGGGACCACCGTGGAGGGCCTGAAGGTGCTCACGGCATCGACGGTCGGAGCCGTGCTGGCCGAGACGCTGAATGCGGCGGCCCGGCGGAGTCGCGAGCTGAGCAAGTAGGCCGTCCGTCAGGGCCAGCTCGCGGCGGCCGCGGCGAGCCCGGCGAGCGCATCCGGTCCGGAAAATGGAAGCGCCTGATCGCTCCGGAAGGTGCGATCAGGCGCCATGTCCACCACGGAACAGGGGGGCTGGCCTACTCGGCCATCCGGCGGTCGTCCTGCTTGAAATCGACGCAGAGGATGCCGAGGGCGAAGTCCATTACCTCGGACAGGTCGAAGCCGGCGCGGACGGTCACGCCCATGTGCGACAGGAACGGCTCGCAAACGGCCACTTCGGCGCCCACGTATTCCCACGTCTGCCAGCCGCGCGGGACGCCGAGGAAGGACTTGTGGAAGAAGCGGTCGCGGTGAATGGGCTTCTTCGCCGGATCGCCCGCCACCTCGGTCAGCTCGAACCAGCTGCCGATCTCCGTGTTGCCGATCCAGCGGTTGATGGCGGCCAGCGAATCGCTGCGGAGATCGGTCTCCATGCGGTTCGCCCACGCGGCGCTGCGCGCCGGGCTCTTGTAGTAGTTGGCGACCTGGTCGTCCTGGTAGATCCGCCACGCGCGGTACGGGCCGATTCCATAGAGAGTGCGCGACTCGGTGTACGCGCCCGCGCCGCGGCCGTCCCACTCGAGGGTCACTCCGTTGTGGGTGATGATGCCGAGGTTGAGCAGCGTGGTCACCTCGGCGTAGATGCCCAGCGAGGGGGGGATCGGGCCGCCGAGCTTGTTCTCCGTCGTGATGCCGGCGCCGATCGCAAAGATGTCCATGAAATCGGCCAGGCGGTTCTGAGCCCAGTACGACATGGGCGCGATCACGCCGTCCGCGGACGAGACGCGGGCGCCGCCGAACATGCTTGCCACGATCCCGATCGCGATCAACGTCCTGGCCAGTGTCTTCATTCGTCTATGCGCCTTTCATCGAGTCTGCGGGCCGTCCCACAAAGGGAACGTGGTCCATATATGGTCGGGCCAGTCTACGTTTCATCGGGGGCGAGTCAAGCGCGTTGTTGCGCCGGTGGCGATCGCGGCGCCGGGCGCCTGGCCCTCGGCGCAGAACCGGCGGAAGCCCTTCGGCGCGGGGGCATCTGCGATCGCTGGAGCCGTGCGGTCCCCGCACCGGTCCCGCTCGCGATCTGCGAGGCGACGGCGACGCGCAGATCGCGGCACCGTCTCCGGTTCTCCCGCCCGGTGCCGCCTGAGTGCCGGATCGGGAGATTGGCGAATGACGAGCCCTTGAGTACGCGCTTTCGGCGCGGCACGCGACGTCATTCCTGATTCATTGGCCAAATCCAAGTGCTCGGATCATGCCGACTATTCCGACTCCAATCCAGAAAACGTTGAGCAGAATGTAGGCAGGGTCCTTCTTGATCATGGTCCCATGGTTGTGCTCGGGTCCCGTTGCTGCCGTGACCGA
>CAYSLU010000010.1:1142-76025 GCA_964431965.1 uncultured Verrucomicrobiota bacterium | reverse complement strand
GCCGTTCACGAGCGAGAGCAAGGAGGCGATCGCCCACTACCCGGAGATCATCCGGGAGATCACGTTCGGTCTCCAGGAGTGCGGGCGCCGGCTGTCGGTCTTCCTCAGCCGCCGGCACCGCGAGGCCGAGCTGGAGCGCAAGCGATCCTATATTGAGCTCTACCTGCCGCACCTCGCGCTCGGGCTGCGCGGCATCCTCGGGCTCGACGACCGGCAGGAGCGCGCGGTCGTCGACCGGCTGAAGAAGATGCTCGAGCGAACGCACTTGGAGACGTGACCATGGCACGGAAGAAGACTCAAGCGGCGGCGGGCGGGCGGGCGGCGGCCGCCGCGACCGCGCCCCTGTCGGTCTCGAAGCGGGACGCGGCGGACCGGATTGTGACCATCGCCTCCGACATCCATGCCGACATCATCAAGAAGAACGCCCGGCCCCGGATGCAGTTTCCGGTCCGGTCGCTGGCGAACGTGAAGTACGACCCGCGCAAGGGGCACTTCGAGATCCTGAACCGCAAGTCCACGCGCACCCTCTCGTACAACACGGTCAAGACCTTCGCGCAGTCCATGCGCCTGCTGGCCACGACGAAGAACGACCTGCTGGACAAGAACGACATCGCGGGCAAGCGCGAGATCTACTACAACAGCAAGAGCTGGGGCGAGTGCCGCTTCGAGGAGCAGCCTGAGAGCGACACGCTGCTCGACGACATGGAGGCCATGCTCGGCGTCAACCGCGAGCGGCTGGGCTACATCCCCGAGGAGCGCGGCGGCGAGGTCACCGGGCCGCTGGTCGTGATCGATCGCGACCCGGGAACGGGCGAGGAGATTCGGATCAACTGCGAGCGGCTCGGCACGGGGGCCTGGAGCATCCCGTCGCAAGTGGAGCACCTGCAGTTCGAGTCGAAGGCCAAGTTCGTCCTCGTCATCGAGACCGCCTCGCTCTTCCAGCGCCTGGTCCACCACCGCTACTACGAGCGGGCCAACTGCGTCCTGATCTCGATGAGCGGCGTGCCGACGCGCGCCTGCCGGCGGTTCATCCGCCGGCTGGCGGACGACCGGAAGCTGCCGGTGCTCGCGTTCACCGACGGCGATCCGTACGGCTACTGCAACATCTACCGCACGCTCAAGGCCGGCTCCGGCCAGGCGGCCCACATCAACCAGTTCTTCTGCGTGCCGACGGTGCACTACCTGGGCGTCACGCCTCAGGACATCATCGACTACGACCTCGAGGACGCGACGCATCCGCTCGAGGAGCAGGACATCAAGAGGGCCAAGGACGCGCTCAAGAACGACCCCTTCATCAAGCACCACAAGGAGTGGCAGCAGGCGCTGAACCAGATGCTCAAGATGGGCGTTCGCATCGAGCAGCAGGCGTTTGCCAAGCACGGGCTGAATTACGTCCTGGACGAGTACTTGCCGGACAAGCTGAAGAAGGGCAAGTTCCTGCCCTGACCGGAGGATCACCACTATGAAGACGCTCTGGCTGACCATTCTGGCCGCGCTGGCGTGCGTCGGCGCCGCTTCGGCCGCGCCCGCGCCCCACCGCGGGCCGGATCAGTTTCCGACGGTTCCGCTCAGCCCGCTGTCCGAGCCGCGCTACACGGTGCTGATGCTCGATGCCTGGACCGGGCGCGTCGCGTATGCGCTGTTCGATGGCAGCCTGTCGAACGGCTACCGGCGCCTGTACCTGTGGTCCCCCGCGGATCCCCGGTTCACCACGCCCAAGGCGTATGTCGCGGACGAGGCGGGAAACTTCGGGCCGATCGAGACGGTCACCAGTTCGTCGAACCGCGAGGCGTCTGTCGCCTGGACGCTGGGATGGCGCCGCGCGGGCGGCGCCCAGATCGGCACGTACGACTACATGACGGGCAAGGCCGGCAAGCGGGATATTCCGTTCTACTCCATCTTCCCGTTCACGGCGGACTACACCTACGCCACGAAGCCGATGTCCTCCGGCAAGCCGCTTCTGGATCTCGGGATCGTCGGCGGACTCTACGTGTCGTCCGCGTGGACGAATCTGCCGGTTCCGCAGGCGCCCTGGTGGCACCTGGGATACTACATGTCGAGCAGCAACCTGGAAGTGAAAGGGAAGAGCGCGCTTCGGCTGACCAGCGTGCTGGGGCACTACACCCCGCACTACGGCTGGCGCAACTGCACGATCCGCGCTCTGCCGAAGAGCGCCGTGATCAGCCTGGCGGTCACCGAGTACATGGGGGCACTGGTCTACACGAACACGCTGACCCTGGCCGAGGCGTTCGGCGCCGGCGTGACCGTCGAGATGCCGTACGGCTGGTACGACATCGTGTGGGATTTCGACAGCGAGGGGATTGGCGTCCGCGCGCGCCTGGACTACAACGTCCGCATGAACCCCTATCCCTTCGCCAAGCCCGTCCCGGAGCGCGAGGGCAAGCGCGACTCGAAGGCGGGTTCGGAATAGCCGCGGCCCTCCCGGCCCCTCGCGCCTCGTGGCCGCTTCCATCCACTGGAAGCGCCGGCCGGCCCCCCCGTGTGTGCGCCCGCGTCCTTTCCATGGCGTCTGCGGTCTGGTCAGCCCGCGTCGAAAGGGATATGGTCCGTGCCGGACGAAGGACGGCGATCGGAGGGGCATGACGGAATCGCAACAGCGGTGGCTGATGCTGGTCGTGGGCACGCTGGTGGTGTTCGGTTCGCTGGGGCTGGCGCGCTTCGGCTACACGATGGTCCTGCCGTCGATGCAGGCCGGGCTGGGGCTGTCGAATGCCGAGACGGGCGCGCTCGCGACGGCGAACCTGCTCGGCTATCTGGCGCTGGCGGCGAGCGGCGGGGCGCTGGCCGCCCAGCTCGGCCCGCGCCTCGTGATCGCGGCCGGCCTGGCGCTGGCTGGGGCCGGCATGATGGCGACCGGGCTGTCGTCCGGGCTCGCGGATGCAGCCGTGTGGCGCGCGCTGACGGGGATGGGGAGCGGCGCGAGCAATGTGCCCGTGCTGGGGTTGCTGGCCGCGTGGTTCGTGCGCGAGCGGAGGGGTCTGGCCTCGGGGATCGCGGTTGCAGGGTCCTCTCTGGGGCTGATGTTCGTCGGGCCGGCCGTGCCGCGCCTGCTGGAGCGATTCGGCCCCGAGGGGTGGCGGGTCTGCTGGCAGCTGTTCGGGGCGCTGACGCTCGTTCTCGCGGCGCTCGCCCTGGCCGTGCTCCGCAACCGGCCGGGCGACTCCGGGCTTCTGGCGCGCGGGGCATGGGGCCATGAGTGCTCGCCCGGCGCAGCGCGCTGGCGCGACGTGTACCGGTCGCCGGCGATCTGGCGGCTCGGCTTGGTCTATGTGGCATTCGGGTTCTCCTACATGATCTACATGACGTTCTTTGTGAAGCGACTGGTGTCGGAGGGCGGCTACAGCCGGGAGGCCGCGGGTTCGCTGTTCATGCTGATGGGGTGGTGCAGCCTGCCGTGCGGGCCGCTCTGGGGCGGGCTCTCCGACCGGATCGGCCGGCAGCGTGCGCTCGCGCTGGTGTACGCGCTGCACGCGGTGGCGTTCGGGCTCTTCGCGCTCTGGCCCGCGCGGGGCGGGTTCACGCTGTCCGCCGTGCTGTTCGGCCTGTCGGCCTGGAGCATCCCCGCGATCATGGCGGCGGCCTGCGGCGATGTGCTGGGGCCGCGGCTGGCGCCGGCCGGGCTGGGATTTGTGACGCTGTTCTTCGGGGTTGGGCAGGCGTCGGGCCCGGCGGCCGCGGGCGCGCTGGCTGACGCATGCGGCGGGAGCTTCGCCCCGGCGTATCTGCTGGCCGCCGCGGTCGCGGCGGCGGGCTGCATCGGGGCGGCGGCTGGGATTCGGCCGGAAGGCGAGGGGAGGGCGGCATGAGCGTTCGGCGATGCGGATGGTGCACGAGTGATCCGGCGTACATTCGGTACCACGACGAAGAGTGGGGCATTCCGCTCCACGACGACCGCCGCCTGTTCGAGATGCTCGTGCTGGAGGGCGCGCAGGCAGGGCTGAGCTGGCTTACGATCCTGAAGAAGCGGGACAACTACCGCCGGGCGTTCGACGGATTCGACCCGGAGCGCGTATCGCGGTATGGGGCACGGGATGTGGAGCGGCTGATGGGGGATGCCGGGATCGTCCGGAACCGGCTCAAGATCGCATCGGCCATTTCCAACGCGCAATCGTTCCTGGCTGTGAAGGCTGAGTTCGGGAGCTTCGACCGGTTCATCTGGGGCTTTGTCAACGGCCGCCCGATCCGCAACCGGCGGGCCACGCTGGCGGACATACCGGCGCGCACGGCGGAGTCCGACCTCATGAGCGCGGCGCTGAAGCGGCGCGGCTTCCGCTTCGTTGGGTCGACCATCTGCTACGCGTTCATGCAGGCGGTCGGCCTGGTGGACGACCATGAGGCATGCTGCTTCCGGCGCCGCCGCCGACCGCCGAATGCGTCCCGAGGGGCTTGATTGCGGCCGGTGGATACGGTAGGTTATCGCCCACTATGGCCGACAAGAAGAAGATTCCCCAGAAGAGGCCGGCGGTTCCGGCCGGCAAGCCGACCGCCCCTCCACCCGAGCCCCTGGCCGCCCCCCCGGAGCCTGTTGTGGCCGAGGAAGGGCCGTTCTTCCGCGCGATCGATTGGAGCGCCTTCTGGGTGGCGACGATCGTCACGCTGATCGTGTACGTGTGGACTCTGGCGCCCACCTTGACGCTGGAGGACTCGGGCGAGCTGGCGACAGCCGGGGCGTACCTGGGCGTTCCGCATCCGCCCGGGTACCCGATCTGGACGGTCATCGTCTGGGTGTTCACAAAGGTCTTCGCGTTTGTGCGCTACAACGGGCAGCCGAACCCGGCCTGGAGCATCGGGCTGGCCTCGGCGGTGTTCGGGGCGTTGGCTTCGGGCGTGTCCGCCCTGTTGATCTGCCGGTCGGGGCGGGACATCCTGAGGAGCGTTCAGCGCGCGACCGAGGTCATCGGCGAGAGGACGGAGGGCCTGATCTGCTGGGCGGGCGGCATCTCATGCAGCCTGATCTTTGCGTTCGACCCGATCGTGTGGTCGCAGTCTGTGATCGTGGAGGTGTACGCGCTGAACGCGTTCTTCCTCGTGCTCGTGATGCTGCTGGCCTACATGTGGATCCGGAGGCCGCAGCCGAAGTACCTCTACTGGACGGCCTTCCTGTTCGGGCTGGGCATGACGAACTATCAGGTTTTGCTCCTGCTCATCGTCTCGCTGCTGGTTCTGATCGTGGCCAAGGACCTGGCTCTGTTTCGCGATTTCGTCATAATCAGCGTTCCGTACGGAGTGGTCGTGGGACTGATTCAGGCCGGCGTGCTGCCGCCGATCATCCACCCCACGCACATCACGTGTTTCGTGTATATGGGGCTGAACTTCTTCGGGCTGGCGCTCGCCTACTTCCTTCTGCCGCGCGGCCGCGAGGTCGCGCTCACGATCCTGTTCGTGGAACTGGGGCTATCGGTGTATGCGTTCATGCCGATCGCCTCCGAGTTCAACCCCCCGATGAACTGGGGTTATCCGCGCACGTGGGACGGGTTCAAGCATGCGCTCACGCGCGGCCAGTACGAGAAGATCGTCCCGACCAGCATGTTTTCCGTGGTGTTCATCCACCAGGTGGGCGAGTACCTCCGCGACCTGCGCAGCCAGTTCACGCTGCCGATCGCGATCCTGGGGTTCCTGCCGTTCGCCGCCTGGCGCGTGAAGCTCGGCGGCCGGCGCATCCGGGCCATGCTGATCGCCGTCATCATGGTGGTGGTGGCCTCAGCGATGGTTCTGCTCGAGGAATACTTGACGTCGACCGGTGAGGAGATCGGCGTCCTGAGCGCCTCCTATCGGCTTCTGATCCTGGGCGTCCTCATGATCCTGGCGATCGGCGGCGTGGCGCTGCTGCTTTCGGAGGTCCGGGAGCTGCTGGCCAAGGCCACGGGGCGGCTGAACGTCAGCGTGTCCGACCGGATCATGGCGGGCCTGGTTCTCGCGGGGGCCGCCGGCGTTGTGCTCGCCTACCTCTTCATGCTCGGGCAGCAGCTGATGGCCCCGGTTCCCCCCGGCTTCCCCCCGCGCTCGGCGGGGGAGAGCGTCGGCATCGTCTTCTTCATGGTCGGCCCGCTTGTCGTCGGTGCGCTGATCGCCTGGCTCATGGCCGGCCGCACCCAGCTGGAGTGGGAGATTGATCGGAACGCTCAGAAGTGGATCATTGCGACGCTTTGCGGGTTCCTGGTCATGAGCGTGCTGCTGATCGCGCTGGCGGCTCCGAAGGGCGATTTGCAGGACATGTTCATCCAGCGCGTGAAGTTCATCTCGTCCCACGCGCTGTACGCGTTCTGGATCGGCTACGGCATCATCTTCGGGCTGGCGCTTGTGGACACCGTGTCGCGCGGAAACAAGGTCATCGCGTGGATCGGGCTGTGCGGGACCCTGCTGCTGCCGGCGATTCCGATCCTCGAGAACGCCTACAACAAGGAGCTGATCCGCACGATGGGCGGGGCCGAGCAGAACGGCCACGACTTCGGCTGGCAGTTCGGCAACTACCAGCTGCGCGGGGCGCGCGCAGTTACCGAGGAACTGAAGCCGGGCGAGGAGCCCCTGCCGAACCCCGAGTATCCCGATGAGATGGGCTACCGCGCCGTGTTCTTCGGCGGCACCGATCCGGGACGGTTCGTCCCCACCTACATGATTTTCTGCGCCCGCGTCCGGCCGGACGTGTTCCTGATCACGCAGAACGCGCTCGCCGACAATACGTACATGAGCGTGATGCGCGACCTCTATGGGAACGATATCTGGATCCCCTCGATTCGCGACGGCAACTCCGCATTCCAGAAGTACGTGGAGGACGTGAACGCGGGGCGCATGCCGGCCAGCGCCGAGATCCAGATCAAGGACGGCCGCGTGAGCGTGCAGGGAGTCGGGGGCGTCATGCTCATCAACGGCATCCTGGCGAAGATGATCTTCGACTACAACATCTGGCGGCACGACTTCTACGTCGAGGAGAGCTATGTGATCCAGTGGATGTACCCGTACCTGGAGCCGCATGGGCTGATCATGAAGATCAACGCCAACCCGCTGCCGCAGTTGTCGCCTGAGCGGGTGACCGACGACATGGACTTCTGGGACTGGTATACGCGCCGGCTGGTGGGAAACCAGAAGTTCATCCGTGACGTGGTCGCCCGGAAGTCGTTCTCCAAGCTGCGCAGCGCCATCGCCGGCGTGTACGTGTTCCGCGGGCTCTTTGAACAGTCGGAGCGGGCCTTCAAGGAGGCGCTGGCGCTGTATCCCCTGAGCCCGGAGGCGAACTTCAGGCTGGCCGATCTCTACTTGCGCTGGGGGAAGGGGGCCGAGGCGTGCGCGCTTATGGAGGACTTCATCCGGCAGGATCCGGGGAACGACCGGTCGATCGATTTCCTGAGGGACATACGGAATCGGGACAAGCTGGTGGTCCGGAAGACGGAGCTGGAGACGGAGCTGAGCAAGGGGCAGGCGGTCAATATCGCGATGGCCTTGGAGCTGGCTGACATCTATCGCAAGCTGGGCGATGACCAGCGGTTCATGGGCGTGGCGGTCAACATCCTCGGGCAGCCCGGGATGCCCCCGCAGGTCTACATGACGCTCTACCAGATGTTCTCGGAGTCGCGGAAGATCGACCAGGCCGCCCAGGCTCTCGAGAAGTATCTCGAGCGGGTGCCGTCCGACATGAACGGGTGGGTGGACATGGCCGCCCTTCGGATCGCGCAGCAGAAGCCGAACGAGCTGATCAAGGCGTTGCAGACGGCGACCCGTATCGGCGGCGAAGCGGCGGTAGAGCGGCTGCGGACCGACACGCGCTTCGATCCGATCCGGCAGACGCCGGCATTCCGGCAGCTGGTTGGCGAAGGCTGACCGGCGGGCGGTTGGGTGATCGGGAATAGGACGCGGGCGAAGGCGCCCGCGTCCTATTGCTTTTCCGGGGGTCAGGCCGGACCGAAGGCGTAGCTCACGGCGCTGAGGGCGAAGACGGCCGCCGTCTCGGAGCGCAGGACGCGAGGACCGAAGGAGACGGGCTCGGCGCCTGCGGCGACGGCGAGCGCCAGTTCGCCGGACGTCAGGTCCCCCTCCGGCCCGACGAGGAGGGCGATGCTGACGGGTGGCTGCCCCGATGCCGACTCCAGCACGGCCCGAATCGGGCGGGCATCGGGGACGAGGGCGCCCACGATGAGCAGGCTGCCTGGCGTGAGGCTGCGCAGAGCTGCGTCCAGAGAGCAGACTGGCGCGATCTCAGGGATCCAGTTGGTTCCGCACTGCTTCGCCGATTCGGTGGCGATGCGCTGCCAGCGCTCCTGGCGGCGCTCGGCCCGATCCGCATCGGGCCGGGTCACGCAGCGTTCGGTGAGAATCGGCACGATGCGGGCGGCGCCGAGCTCCGTGGCCTTCTCCACGATCCAGTCCATCCGGGATCCCTTCGGAAGCGCCTGGATCAGCGTGGCCGGAACGCTGGCGCGGGCGGCGGGCTCGCCGCGGCGGCAGACGTGCAGGATGATGGGCGCGCCGGCGCGCGCATCGGCGACCAGCGCCACCGCCTCGCGGCCCTGGCCGTCAAAGACGGATACGGCGTCGCCGACCCGGGCGCGCAGCACGTGTGCGAGGTGGTGCGCTTCGGCGTCGCGCAGTGTGATCGTGTCAGAGGTCCAGTCGGACGGATTGACGCGGAATCGGCGCATGGATGGCTCGCGGCGTGGTTCCGCTCAGCGGCGGCGGCGCTTGTAGAAATCGTCGGCCCACTCGCGCAGGCGCTTGCCCGCGGGGAAGTTCTCCGGCGTGGCCTTCTCCCGGAATTCCTTGAGCAGCTTCTTCTGGTCCCATGACAGGTTGGCGGGCACCTCCACAACGAGCCGGACGTGCTGGTCCCCGGTGCCGTGGCCATCGACGCGGGGAACGCCCTTGCCGCGGATCCGGCTCACCCGTCCGGTCTCGGTGGCCGGGGCGATCTTGAGCTTGGTGTAGCCCTCAAGGGTCGGCACGTCGATCTCGCCTCCGAGCGTGGCGATGTCGAACGGCACGGGGACCTCGCAGTACAGATCCCCGTCCTTCCGCTGGAAGAACTCATGGGGCCGCACGTGCAGCACGACATACAGGTCGCCAGCCGGGCCGCCCCGGGATCCGCCTTCGCCGCGGCCGGTGAGGCGGAGGCGCGAGCCCGTATCGACTCCGCCTGGAATCTTGAGCGTGAGTCGCCTCTTCTCGGTCGTGCGGCCGGTGCCGCGGCAGTTGCGGCAGGGGCGCGTGACCATGGTGCCGCCGCCGTTGCAGATGGGGCAGGTCTGACGCACCTGGAAGAATCCGCTGCTGGCGATGACGGCGCCGCGGCCGCCGCACTGCCGGCACGTCTCGCGCTTGCTGCCCGGCTCCTGGCCGGTCCCCTTGCACGTGCCGCAGTCCTCGCCGATCGGGAGGGTGACCTCCTGCTCGGCGCCGAAAACCGCCTCCTCGAAATCGATCTCGAGGTCGAACCGCAGGTCGGCCCCGGCCTGCGGCCCCTCGCGTGTGGCCGAACGACGCGCTCCGCCGCCGAAGATATCGCCGAAGATGCCGCCGGAGTCGCCGAAGATGCTGCCCAGGACGTCCTGAAGGTCGGAGAAGTGCGTGAAGTCGCGCGAGAAGTCGAACCCGCCGGGGCCAAAGGCCGACTTCAGACCGTCGTGGCCGAACTGGTCGTACTGGCGGCGCTTGTTCTCGTCGCTCAGCACCTCGTACGCCTCGCTGAGTTCCTTGAACTTGTGCTCGGCCTCGGCGTTGCCGGGGTTCCGGTCCGGATGCCACTGCATGGCGAGCTTCCGGTAGGTCTTCTTGACTTCGTCGGCCGGCGTGTCGCGCGCGATGCCGAGCACGTCGTAGTAGTCTCTCTTCGGGGCCACAGGCTCGTCCTCGATTCGGGCCGTACGCATCGGTGGGACGCGCCGGCCATGGTTCACCGGTCGTGTCAGGTCAGGCGCATGACGACCAGAGTCATGTCGTCGTACTGCGGCGTGTCGCCGATGAAGCCCAGCAGCTTCTGCCGGACGCTGGCGGACACCGACTCCGCCGGCCCGCCGTCGATCGCCGCGATCTGGATGGTCTTCACCAGATTCAGCACGCCCCACTCGTTCTGGCCCTGATCCATCGCTTCGGTGACGCCGTCCGTGTAGGCGACCACCATGTCGCCCCGCCGGAGCGTGATCCGGGCGTCTTCGATCGCTCCGTCGAAGATCTCCGGCCCGCCCATGCCGAGCGCCATGCCGCGGGATTCGACGAGTCGCGGCTGGCCGCCATCCGACGGGGTCACGATGGGCGCGAGATGCCCGGCGCGGGCGATGGCGAGCTCCAGAGTCCTCACATTGAGGATCATGTAGAGCATGCTGACGAACATGTCCTCCGCCAGGTCGCGGCTGAGGCTGGCATTCATGGTGCGCAGGACCGCAGACGGGCTCAGGCAGCCGGTGGCCTCGAGCTGCAGGAGGCTCCGGCAGATGGACATGACGATGGCGGCGGCCACGCCCTTGCCCGAGACGTCCGCGATCGCGATGCCCAGGTGGTCGTCGTCGACCCGGACGAAATCGTAGTAGTCGCCGCCGATCTGCTGGGCCGGCTCGCTGAAGGCGTGGAGGTCGACGCCGGTTATGCGGGGGATCGACTTGGGCAGCAGCGCCGTCTGGATTTTCCGCGCGAGGGTGAGGTCGTAGTCCAGCCGGCGCTTCTCGTCGAGCGCGGCGCTCAGCCGGGCGTAGTGGATCGAGACGGATGCCTGATCCGCGAGTGCCTGAAGCAAGTTCTCGTCCGATTCGATAAAGCGCTGGCTGTCGACCCGGTTGATGACGACGAGCACGCCGAGCACGGTGTTGTGGAATCGCATCGGGACGAGAAGCATCGAGTGGATCTGGAAGAACTCGGCGGAGAAGCGGGGAACGCGGGGGTCCCGCTCCGCATCGGCGACCAGGATGGCGCGCCCTGCGCTCGCCGCCTCTCCGACGAGGCCGCGGCCCACGGGGATGGTCTGGGCCCGGACGAGCTTCTCGGCCAGCCGGATCTTGCTGAACGCCTGATCGAGCTCGCGCCCGTCCCCGTCGCCCATGGGCGGGAACACGCCCGATGTCGCGTGCGCGCGGAGGGTGTTGGCCTCCTCGTCGAGCAGGTAGATCGCGCCCGCGCCCGCCTTCGTCGTGCGGAGGGCGTAGAAGAGCACCCGCTTGAGCAGGGCGTTGAGGTCCACGGACTCGGCGTCGCCGAAGACGTCGCCCACGTCGTGCACGAAGTTGAAGACGACGTCCTTCTCCTGGAGCAGGGCATCGCGCTGCAGGCGAAGGTGGTGCGAGCGGCGGATCAGGAACCAGACGAGCACGATCAGGAGAATCTGGAAGGCGATCGCGATCGCGTAAAGGAAGGACTCGATCATCGCGGCTTCTCGGCTTCGCTCGCGGCCCGTACGTCCTCCCGGAGGTAGGTGAGAACGTCGGCGAACTTCGGCAGATTGTCAGGCGAAGCCCGCACCAGGTCCTCATGGGCGGCGAGCATGGTCTCCGCCGTGACCTTGCGGCCGGGGCTGGACGTGTCGAGCTTCTGGGCTCCGGGCATCCGGCTCAGCCAGGCCTTGAGTTCGTCGGTCAGCGTCTCATACATGCGGAGCATGCGGCTCAAGCCCAGCGTTTCGAGCAGGGTCATGTTCCGGGCGTTCACATTGATCAGGACGATGTCGGTGGCGCCGGCGGGGCCGAAGCGCATCGCGAGCCCGGCCAGCACCCCCATGAAGGTGCTGTCCATGCCTTGGCACTCGTCCATGTCCACGATGATTCGACTGCAGCCACGCTCGGCAGCCGACAGGGCGAACTTCTTGAGGGCGGGGCTCGTCTTGAAGGATCCGCGCTTGATGACGCGGACGAACGCGGTCTCACCTTGAACGGCAACGAGCAGAGAGTCAGGCGCGGTTTCCATGCGATTACCTACGACCATCCATGCAGAACGACACAAAACGCTATCACACGCTTCGACGAGGGTCAATCCGGGGGCCGGGCAGATGCGCGCTCCGGCGCGGCCAGGACCACCACAATCTCTCCCTTGACCGATCGGGCGGCGAAGGCCGCCCGGACCTCAGCTGGCGTCCCCTCCACGACTTCCTCGAACTTCTTGGTGAGCTCGCGTGCGACGAGGAGGCGCCGGGCGCCCAGGGTTGCCTCGACGTCATCGAGCAGGCGCAGCAGCCGGTAGGGAGACTCATACAGGACAACGGCTTTGCCAGCGGCCCCCAGCTCGGTCAGGCGCCGGCGCCGGGCTCCCTCGGTTCGCTCCAGGAACCCCTCGAACACGAATCCGTGCCCGACGAAGCCGCCGAGCGCGATCGCGGCGGTCACGGCGGATGGCCCGGGGACGACCGCTACGGGCAGCCCTTCGTCGCGGCAGGCGCGCACGATGCGGGCGCCGGGATCGGAGATGGCGGGCATACCGGAGTCCGTGACGAGGGCAACGGCTTCGCCCGCGCGGATCCTCGAGAGGACCTGGTGGGCCCGGGATGCCTCGTTGAACTTGTGGCAGCTCACCATGGACGTCCGGATTCCGTGCGCAGCCAGCAGGACGCCGGTGTGGCGGGTGTCCTCGGTCAGGACGACACTCGCCTGGCGCAGCGTGTCCAGCGCCCGGATGGTGATGTCGCCCAGGTTGCCGATCGGGGTCCCCACCACGTACAGGCCGGGGTTCATCGGCGTACCACCCCGCGCTGGGCGGCGGTCACTTCCCGGGTGCCCAGCGACTCCGAGCAGACCACGCAGCGGTACTCGTGTATTTCGGCGCCGGGCAGCACCAACAGGAGCCTCTCCCGCACGGGTTTGGCCGCGCGGCAACGGGGGCAATACAGCTCGGAGGCTCGCAGGTCCTGGAATTGTTTGGGCATTGGCCGGTCCCGCCCGGTTTCCCTGTTGATGCGGGTGGGGCGCCATGCTATCACAAACCCCGCCGTTGTCATCCGGGCAGGCTTGCCGCCGCCCGGCCGACCGTGGGACGCCATGCGCATCTGCATCGACATTCAGGCCGGAGTAGCCCAGCGCGCCGGCGTCGGGCGATACACCCGGATGCTGGCGGAGCAACTGGACCGGCTGTCCGGGCCGGAGGAGCTCCGGCTCTTCTACTTCGATTTTCAGCGGCAGGGTGCGCCCTTTCCGGTTCGCCGCGCTCAGTACCGCGTCTGCCGCGCCATTCCGGGCCGGATCGTCCAGCGCGCGTGGCGGACGCTCGGGTGGCCCCCGTTCGACTGGTTCGCCGGCCCGGCGGACGTCTACCACTTCCCGAACTTCATCTGCCCGCCGCTGCGGAGCGGACGATCGATCGTGACGATCCACGATGCCAGCTTCGCGCGGTATCCCGAGTTCGCCGAGCCGCGCAACCTGCGCTATCTTCAGGCGCGGATCGCGGATACGCTGCAGCGCGCCGACGCCGTGATCACGGACGCGGAGTTCGGCGCCCGCGAATTGCGCGAGCTTTACAGGGTGGATCCGGCGCGGCTGCACGCGATCCACCTCGGCATCGGCCCCGACATGGCGGCGCCGCCGGCGGATCGGATCGAGGAGATGCGCCGGGATCTGGGGCTGGCGCGGCCGTACCTGCTGACCGTGGGCACGGTCGAGCCCCGGAAGAACCTGCCGTTCCTCGTCGATGTGTTCGAGGCTCTGGATGGGTTTGCCGGGGACTTGGTGATCGCGGGCATGCCGGGGTGGAAGGTCGAGCCGATCCTGGCCCGGCTGGGGGGCTCGTCGCGGGCGGCGGATATTCGCTACATCCGCTATGTCGGCGATGACCGGCTCCCGGCGCTGTATGCGGGGGCGGAGGCGTTCCTGTGCGCCTCGCGGTATGAGGGGTTCGGTTTCCCTCCGCTCGAAGCGATGGCGTGCGGCACGCCGGTCGTCTCGTCCGATGGCGGCTCGCTCGGAGAGGTGCTGGGAGACGGGGCCATTGTCATCCCGGAGTTTGATCGCGACCGGTGGGTCGGTGAGGTCCGGCGCGTTCTGGCCGATGCGGGTCTGCGGGCGGGGCTTTCGGTTGCGGGGCGGCGGCAGGCGGCCCGCTACCGGTGGGAGGACACGGCGCGGCGGACGATGGACGTCTACCGCGCAGTAGGCGCGGCCGGCTGATGGATCGAGCGGAGGCGAGTGCGTCATGAGGATCGCAATCGATGCCCGGTGGATCTTTCCGGAGATATCCGGGATCGGCGCCTATACGCGGGAGCTGATCCGGGCGCTGGCCGAGGTGGACCGCCGGAACGAGTACGTTCTCCTGTTCGACCGGGAGGGCGTGCAGATGCGGACGGCGGCCGACGCCGGGATCGGCAATGTCCCATCGTTCACGTGCCGTCTCGTTCCGTACGGCGTCTTCTCTCCGCGCGGGCAGCTGGCGATGCCCGGGGTTCTGCGCCGGGCGGGGATCGACGTGTATCACTCGCCGAACTACATGGTTCCGCTGCTGGCGCTGGCAGGCCGGCGGCGGACCCGATGCGTCGTAACCGTCCACGACGTGATCCCGATGATCTTTCCGCACGCGGCTCCGCGGTCGCGCAAGAGCCGCCTGTACCCGCTCTATACGTGGATCATGCGGGAGGTCGGCCGCCGCGCGGACCGCATCATCTCGGATTCCGCGGCGTCGCGGGGCGACGTCATCCGCTACCTCGGGATCCCGGCGGCCCGGCAAGGCCGAGTCGAGGCGATACCCTGCGGGGTTTCGCCGGCCTTCCGGCCGGCGGAGCCCGGTCTGGCCGGTGGCGTTCGGTTCGAGGATCCGACGGTCCTGTACGTGGGCCGAGCGGATCCATACAAGAATCTCGTCGGGTTGGTCGAGGCGTTTGCCCTCGTGGTGCGGCGCCATCCGGGGCCCGTCCGCCTCGTGATCGCCGGTCCGCCGGACCCGCGTTACCCGGAGGCGGAGCGGCGCGCGGCGGCCCTGGGGGTGCGTGATCGCGTGCGGTGGACGGGGTACCTGCCCGACGGCGAGCTGGTTCGGACGTACCAGCGGTCGCATGTGCTGGCCATGCCGTCGCTCTACGAGGGTTTCGGCCTTCCGGTGCTGGAGGCGATGGCCTGCGGCACGCCGGTCGTGTGCAGCGCGATCGGGGCGCTGGAGGAGCTGGCGGGAGACGCGGCCCTGCGGGTGGAGCCCAGCAGCGTCGATGCCCTCGCCGATGCGTTGCTGCGGGTGCTGTCGGATCCGGCGCTGGCCGGCGATCTGGGGCGGCGGGGGGTCGAGCGTGCCGCCGGATTCACCTGGCGACGGACGGCGCAGCGGACGCTGGAGGTGTACGAGGCGGCCGCTGCCGAGGGGCGGCCCTAGCCCCGCCGGGATGCGACCCGGCGGCGAACGATTTCGACGGCGGCGCTGCGCGCAAAGCGCAGGGCCCGAGGCTTATCCACCGACACCCGCGCGGCGCGGACCCCGGGGTCGGCCAGGCATGCGTCGGCAATGCGCTCCGCCATCCGCTCGATGAGCTGGAACTCGCTGCCTTCCACCAGCCGGATGATAGCGGCCTCCAGGCGCCGGAAATCCACGGTGTCGGCCAGCCGGTCGGTCTTCCCGGCCTTCGACAGGTCGCAGTCCAGCGTCACGCCGACGCGCACCTCCTGCCGGGTGATCCGCTCGGCGGGCCGGGTTCCGATGATGCAGCGCAGCGTGAGGTCGCGCAGGTATATCTGGTCCATGGTCCATCCTCCGCGTCAGCCGGCGGCGTTGCCGAGCAGGTGCTGGCCGCCGTCCACGAAAATGATCTGTCCCGTGATGGTGTCGCTTTGCGCTAGGAAGAGCACCGCGCGCGCGACGTCGTCCGGCGAAACCGGCCCGGCGAGCGGGGTGCGGCCGGCCCGGTCATGAAGGTACTCCGCGCCCTGACCCGGCGGGGGCAAGACGGGGCCGGGCGCGACGCCGTTGACGGTGAAGCGGGGGGCGAGATCGAGTGCGGCCACGCGGGTCAGATCCGCCAATCCCTTCTTGGACAGCAGGTAGGGCAGGCAGGAGGGGTCGTTCGCCGCAATTCGCCGGTCGAGGAGGTTGACGATGCGGCCGCCGTCGGCCACGCGTGCGAACGCGCGGATCAGGGCGAGGGGAGCCAGCAGGTTGACGCGGAGTTCGTCGAGGACGCGCGCCTCGTCCGCCTCGGCGAGCGCGTGCTTGTGGAAGACGGCTGCGTTGTTGATGAGGATATCCAGGCGGCCGGCGGCATCGGCAGAACGCCGCACGACGTCCGCGCACGCCGCCTCGTCACGGAGGCGGCCGGCGACGACCCAAGCCTGGACGCCGCGTCCGGAGAGCTCGTTCGCGAGCGAGGCCGCCTGGGCGGCCGAGCGGTCGCAGTGGATGACCACGTCGGCGCCGGCGTCGGCCAGCGCTTCGCAGATGGCGCGGCCGATCCGCACGGCGCCGCCGGTCACCAGCGCGCATCTGCCGTGGAGATCCATGGGGATACCTGTGTGTGGGGCGTGGGGGCCTACCAGGGAAAGCTTCCGAGCTGGATGCCGCTCAGCGTGTGGCCGACCATTGCGAGCCCCGCCAGAAGAAGCGTCTCGGTCACTTCGCTGGCCATCCCCAAGAGGTCGCCCGTCACGCCGCCGAACTCCCGGCGGAGCCACCACATCAGCGCCGGGCTGGCCGCATAGGCGGCCAGCAGGACGATGAGCCCGCAGAATCCGCCGAACAGGTAGCAGAGGAGCAGGGCGAAGAGCGTGGCGAGCAGGAAGTGGCTGGCTTCTGCGCCTTCGACGAAGGCGCGGGCGGTGCCGCCTTCGCGCCGGGCGTAGGGCAGTGCGGCCGCCAGCTCCACCTGGATCGCGCGGGAGACCACGAAGGGAACCACGACGGCCAGGTGCTGGCTCGCCGTTGAGATCTGGGCCACAGCGGCCGCCTTGATCATGAGGCATGTGACGATGGCGACGACGCCGAACGACCCGATGTGCGGGTCCTTCATGATCTCGAGCCGGCGGGCCGGTGTGCGGCCGCCGCCCAGGGCGTCGAAGGCGTCGCCGAGGCCGTCGAGATGGATGCCGCGGGTGAGGAAGGCGGTGACGGCCACCACGGCGACTCCGCCTCCGAGGGGCCATGCCATGCCGTCGCTGATGACCCAGGCCGCCAGGGCCGCCACGATTCCGATGGCGGCGCCGACAAGCGGGAAGTGCGGGAGGGCCTTGGAGAAGTCGTCCGCGTCCCGGCCGGGAACCGGAAGGATGGTCAAGGTTCGAAAGGCTGTGACGAGGCCGTTCACCGGACCGGATAGTATCGGCTGGGGTGGGACAAGGGAAGCGGAATTAGCGCGCCCGGAGGGGTCACGCCAGCCGGCGGCGAATGGCGTCGGCGATGGCGTGCGGATCGGACGAGTCCAGGCGGCGGAGCACGCACTCCCAGCGATAGGCGAAGCTGCCGCCTTCGTCGCGCGGGCGGTGCTTGAAGAGCGTATCGAACGCCCGGCGGCGCTTCCGGTAGTCTTCCTGCGTGTGCTCGAACTGCTGGATGAACGACCGGAGGTAGGCGTCAATGAAGGCGTCGCCGTCATCGACGTGGGCCAAGCGGTCCCGGATGGGCCGGGCGTAGTCATGGGCGAAGGAGATCAGGGGCGTCTGGTAGTCGGTGAAGGTGCCCGTGTGATCGGCCAGGATCAGATCGGCCGGAAGGCCGGACGTATCCTCGATGATCACCTCGTCGCCGTCGTCGAAGAGGACGTGGTGGTCGATGTTCATGCGTCCGACGAGCATGTTGGGAGCGGCGGCGCGGCCCATCAGGCGTGCGAACCGGATTGCGTAACCGGGAAGCCGGTACTTGGCGGCGGGGATCTTGTCGGTTGCGATCCCCGCGATGTAGTCGCGCTCGAAGTAGGTGGCCCAGATGCTGCGCCCTTCGAACTGCTGGCGCGGTCCGTGGTAGCGCTCCGCGATGCGGCGGGCCACGATCGAGGGCGAGAGGTTCATGCCCAGCTGGCGGCAGCCGAGCCGGCGGTCGAGGATGTACTCGGTGTACTCCTCCGTATCCATGATGGACTGCAGCAGGTCCTCGTTCTGGTTCAGGTGCTCGCGGATGCCCCACTTCTGCATCCGGATGATGCGGACGATCGCGCGCTCCCGTCCGCGCTGCTTGACCTCGGCGATGTAGACGTCGCGCCGCCCGTCCGCCTTGGGCCGGAGCGAGAGCGAGGAGAAGACGCGCCCGACGTTGACGTACTCGACGTCGCTGAGCTCGCGGATGAAGTTGAAGATGAAGCCGCGGGCCTTCTCGTCGCACAGCGCGCGCAGCTCCGGGTCGCCGGGGTTCTGGTCCAGCTCGTCGAACACGGGATCGAACAGGAGCTCGCCGTCTTCGATTCGCCCGCCGGGCAGCCACTGGATCTGGAGGAAGAACTCGGGGCTGATCCCCTGCAGCACCTCGTCGGAGACCGTCTCGTTGCCCTTCTGGATCAGCGTGGAGAACATGCGGTTGCGCCACTCGGTGCTGGTGGGCGCGTCCGTCCGGAGCGCGGCCGGGACAGCCGCCGCGAACCGGCGGCTGAGCTCGGCGTGGGCGCTCCGGAGCTCTTCGGGGGTGAGGCGGTAGAACTCGTAGTCCTGGAGGTCGTCGGCTCCGAAGGAGGAGTCCGCCATGAAGAAGTCGATTTCCGGGTGATTCAGGCGGTTTCGGACGCAGGAGAACTCCCGGATTTCCTGGAGCTGCGGCCCGAGGATGAGCGGATCAAGCTCCGCGAGCCGGGCGAAGACGTCGCACGTGAGGTACCGTACCCCCGTCACCATGTTGTAGTAGTAGATGGGGAGGCAGGCGATGCTGATGCGGGATGCCTCGATCATCTGCGTCATGTCGTCCGCTGTGCGCGGCAGGGGGGAGATGCGCCAGTACTCGCCGCGCTGCTTGATCGCCTGCAGAACCTGGCGATCCATGACGTAGAGGAAGCGCACCTGGCGCTTGGAGACGATCTCGTGGAGCAGTTCGTCGGCATCGAACGCCATGCCCATGCTATCCGGGTCGGGCCGGATCAGCACGGCGGTCGGATCCATGATGAGATCGACGGACTGCTGCCACTCCCGGTTACGCTCGTCCTCGGTGAGTGGGGGAAGTCCCGACTGTATGCGCTCGCGGTCCAGGATGAGCGTGTAGGCCGCGCGCTGGGTCGCGTGGCTTCCCGGAATCGTCACGAGCGCGCGGCTGTGCAGGAATGCCGTGGCGATCCGCGATACGAGGTTGCCTCGCGAATCCCGGGCCAGCGGATGTTCCCCAATGAGCCTCAAGGTCACGATTAGCGAGTATACCAGAAGCGCCGAGGGAAACCAGCTGGTGAGGAACAAAGCATCCCGCTTCCGCTCCCCGCATCGGAAGCGCCCCATATTGGCGCAGGGGGGAGGGCAAATGTCTGGATGCGGAGACTCAGGCGGGTTAGTGTGAGCCAAAGCAGGGGAGCGGAGAGCCATGGCAAAGGCACTGATTGTTGACGATGAGAAGAGCGTCCGCCTCACGCTGCGGGAGTTCCTCCTGGCGGAGGGGCACGACGTCGATGTCGCTCCGGATGCACATGAGGCCCGCCGTATCCTGGCGGGGCAGCGCTTCGACGTGGTAGTGACCGACATCCTTCTGCCGGGCATTACGGGCGTGGAGCTGCTCAAGGCCATCCGCGAGACGTCGCCTGGCGTTCAGGTCGTCATGATGACGGCCAAGCCGACACTCGAAACGGCTGCCGAGGCGGTGCGTGCCGGCGCGTCAGACTACCTGATCAAGCCGGTGTCGCGTGCCGCCATCGTTCGGGTCGTGGCGACCGCGGCCCGGATCAAGGCGCTGGATGACGAGCGTCAGCGCGAGCAGGTGGCTCGGGAGGGTTACCAGCGCGAGCTGGAGGAGACCGTGAAGCGCCTGACCGCAGCCAATGATCAGCTTCGCCAGGCGGCCGACTTCCGCGAGGAAGTGGAGTACGTTGCGCGCCACGATCTCAAGGCGCCGCTCAACGTCATCTTAGGCGGTCCGGATCTGATCCGGGCTCTGCCGGGGCATCTGACGGAGGAGCAACTCGAGTGGCTGGCACGGATCGAGAGCGCGGGACGCCGGTTGCTGGACATGATCAACCGCTCCCTGGACCTGTTCAAGATCGAGCAGGGGTTGTATACGCTTCGCCCGATGGATGTCGACCTGCTGCGCGCCGCCCGGGAGGCGCTCAGTCACAACGAGTCGCTTACGCGGGCCAGGCGGGTGTCCGTAGCGGTGCTGATCGATGGCCGGCCCGCCGGGGAGGCGGACGCGTTCGTGGTGGCGGGCGAGCGACTGCTCTGTCTCTCCATGCTCGGCAACCTGCTGAAGAACGCCATCGAGGCCTCGCCGTGCGGCGAGACGGTCACGATTCGGTTCCATCGCGGCGATGCCATGCGGATGAGCATCTGCAACCGCGGCGCTGTCCCGGAGCACGTGCGGGAGCACTTTTTCGAGAAGCTCACGACGGCGGCGAAGGAGCACGGGGCGGGGCTGGGCACCTACTCGGCCCGGTTGATCGCGGAGATCCATGGGGCCCGTATAGCAGTCGATACCTCGGTTCCCGATCGCACCACCGTCGCCGTGACCTTTCCGGCATGCCTGCCTGCGCCTGGGCCAGGCCCGGTCGAGCCCGTGGGGCAAGCCGCAGCGCCGTGACGGGAGCGGGGGCGGGCTCGCGTCGGCATCAGGCGTCCAGAATGCCGGATACCGCGGCGAGGAGAACCTGCGCGTTGTCGGTCTCGATGTACTTCCGGATGCCGGACTGCGGTGCCGCGAACCGCGCGGCGTCCACGCGGCTCGGCCCCTGGTTGTACAGAACGACCGGTATGTCCTTGGTGTTTGGCATTTCCTTCAGCATGCGGGCCACGGCGTCGCCGTTCAGGCTGGTCAAGATGAGCTTGACGAGGATCACGGCCGGCCGCTGCACGATCGCCTCCCCGAGGATGCCCGGGCCGTGGGGCACGCAGTGAACGGCATACCCCGCCCGGGTGAAGATATCCGTCAGCCGCTCGCCCACCTCCGGGTCGTCTTCGCCGACGAGCACCCGCTTCTGCGCCACGTCCGTCGCGCGGGCCGGCAGCGGATCCGGCTCCGACGCCCGACGCAGCGCGATGATGCGGGCGACTTCGGCGCAAAGCCGGTCGGGCTCGCACGGTTTGGGCATGAAGCCATCGACGGGCACGTCGTCGAAAAACCTGGCCATGTTGGCGCGGCTGGTCATGACCAGAACGGGGTAGGTCAGGGGGCCTTCCGGGGTGGCGATGCCCTTGATGAACTCGAGGCCCCCCATCCCGGGCATGTTCATGTCCAGGATGATCAGGTCCGGCTTGAACGTGGCCGCGGCCGCCAAGGCGCGCTGTCCGCTGTCCTCGGTCATCACCTCATACAGCCCCGTGGCCTGAAGCATCCGGCGCATGGTGTCCAGAAGGCGTACGTCATCGTCAACGATCATGATCCTGTTCATGTGGGGCTCCCATCCGGTTCGCGATTGTCCGCTGGCAACTGGCTGGATCCGTCTCGACCGACCGGCAACTCGAACCAGAAGGTGCTGCCTTGGTCCGTGTCGCTATTCACACCGATAGTACCTCCGTGGGCTTCAACCGCCAGCTTGCAGAAGATCAGGCCGAGTCCGGACGAGCGCCGCTTCACCTTCCGGCCCTCCGGCGTCTTGCCGAACTTCTCGAAGATCAGAGTCTGGAATTCCGGCGCGATGCCCGGCCCGTTGTCGATGACCGAGACCCTCAGGGTGTCGCCCGATCGCTCGGCCCGGACCTCGATCCGCCCGCCGGAGGCGGTGGCTTCGACGGCGTTTCGCAGCAGGTTCAGCGCGACCCGTTCGATCAGCTCGGCGTCGCAACAAGCCGGGACCGGCGAGCGCGACCACACCACCGTGTGTCGCTTCTCGCGCGTCAGCGCCGCCAGCGCCGCCAGCGCGTGGTCCACCAGCTCGCCGACGTCGCACTCCGCCGGACGAAGGGGCCACTCGCCGGCTTCCAGGTGGGTTACGTCCACCAGGCATCGGAGCATGTCGCCCATATCCTGGACAAAGTCGAGCGCAACCCGGAGCGAGGTGCGCGCGTCATCCGACAGGTCCTTGGACAGACTCGACACCAGGAGCAGGTTGCCGCTGATGCCGAACAGCGGATTGCGCAGGTCGTGGACCAGCATGTGCGTCAGGTTCTCCCTCAGCTGCTCGACGCGCCGACGTTCCGTGATGTCCCGGACGAGCGTCACCGCGCCGTTCTGCTCGATCAGTCGGGCCGTCGTGGTTTCCGCCGGGAACCGGGCCCCGTCTTTGCGGATGCCCGTGGCCGATCGGACCACATACCCCGCCCGGCGCAGGTGCGCGTAGACTTCGTGCTCGGCGCCGGTCGCAGGCCGGTCCTGCAGGAACTGGTCGGCTGTGCGCTGCAGCACCTCCTCCGGCTCGTAGCCGAACATGGCGCTCACGGCTGGGTTGCACATCCCGACTTTCCCGGACGCGTCGGTCACCAGCAGGACGTCCGGGATGATGCTCCGAACGACCGTGGCCAGCTCGTCCTGGCGGCGTCGCGCATCTCTCCAGAACAGCCAGGCCAGCACGAAGAGCGTGAGCGACCACAGGATGAAGCCGTTGGTTGTCCACGTATCCACGGACACGCGAAGGGTGAGGCCGTCCCGGAGCAGGCCGGCCACGGTCAGGTGGATCCGGTATGCCGCGACCGCTATTGCGGTCACGATGCCGGCCCAGAAGCACTGGACTTCGCGGCGCCGGGCGCGATCGCTGGACAGGCTGAAGATCATTCGGCTCCTTTCCCTGCGGCTTCGACGGGCGCGCTTGCGGTTCCGCGGCTGATCGTGCGGGCGATCGCCTCATGGAGCTGATCGGGCGTCACGGGCTTCCCGAGCACGCAGTCCACCCCGTCGGGTCTCTCCTTCCGCACGTCCATGATGTCGCCGAAGCCGGTCAGCATGATGATGGGCGTAGTGGGCGAGAGCCGCTTGATCTCGGAGGCGATCCGGTCGCCGCTCATGTCCGGGATCGCGCGGTCCGTGATGACGAGGTCGACCGGCTGCCGTCGGAAGGTCTCCAACGCCTCCTGCCCGGCGGCGACGACGAACACCTCATGCCCCTTCAGTCCAAGGAATCGCTTGATGAGGACCCGCGCCCACTCCTCGTCGTCCACCACCAGGACCTTGAGCGGAGGGGGAGGCTCGCAGGCCCTCGGTTCCGGTGCCCGTGCCGGCTCCTTCGGCTCGCGGTGCGTCAACGGCAGCCGGATGACGAAGGTCGTGCCCCGATCCACCTGCGACTCAACGCTGATCTGACCGCCATGCCGGGTCACGATGCCGTACACCATCGCCAGTCCGAGGCCGCTGCCGCGCTTGCCCTTGGTGGTGAAGAAGGGCTCGAAGCACCGCTTGCGCACGTCGTCGGGCATGCCGACGCCGGTGTCGCTGACCCGGAGGGTGACGCTCTCCTCGCTGCGCTCGGCGCCGATGCAGACGTCGCCGCCTTGCGGCATGGCGTCGACCGCGTTCAGCACCAGGTTCACAAGAGCCTCGCGCAGCCGGGGTTCGTTGGCCGGAATGGGCGGAAAGGCCCCGATGGAGCTCGTGACACGGATATCGCGGCCCTCCGCTTCGGCCTGCACCTTCCACGCCGGCTCGGTGAGGAGGATCACGTGCTCGACAAGCTTGGCGAGGTCCACGTCTGTGGTGCCCAGCGCGTCGTCCGGCCGGTAGAACTCGCGCAGCCGCCGCACGACTTCCGCGGCAGCCGCCGCGGACTTCTGAATAGCCTCCATATCGGCCCGGAACGGATCGGGGTTGTTCACGGCGTCGGGGTTCGAGAGGAAGAAGCTCGAGAGTCCGACGATGGGCATGAGGGCGTTGTTGAAGTCGTGGGCTATGCCGCTGACCATCTGGCCCAGGGCGCTTAGCCGCTCCTGCTTGATGAGCTCATCCTGGGATCGACGTGTCTCGACCAGGGCCGCCTCGAGCCGCTGATTCGAATCCTGAAGCGCCTGCGTGCGGTCGGCCACCAGCCGCTCGAGGTTGTCCTGATACTGGCGGTTCTCGCGCTGCAAGCGTCGCTTCTCATCCTCGATCTGCTTCATCTGTGCGGCCATGGCGACAGAGCGCACGATGGCGTTCTTGGCGACGGGCTTGACCAGGTAGTCGCGCGCGCCGGCCCGGACCGCTTCCGCCGCCGTCTCCACCGTCGGCTCGCCGGTCATCATGATCACCTGAACGTCCGGGGCCGCTACCCGGATGGCCTTGAGCAGGTCCAGCCCGGACAGGCCCGGGAGGACCATATCTGTCAGGACGACATCCCATGAGGACTGCGCCAGCAAGGCGAGGGCCTGATCCGCATCCTCCGCGAGCGCCACCTCATACCGCTGGTCCTGAAGGAACGCGCGGAGCGTCAGGCGGATGTTGCGCTCGTCGTCGACGACGAGGACGCGGGCCACGGCGGTCTCCGGGCGCGCGTCGATCGAGTCCTGTGTGTCAGTGCTCATAGTGCTTTCTCGGATATCGGAATCGGCAGGTCCACGTGAACCCGCGTCCACAGCCCGGCCTCGCTCTCGATCGACAGTTCGCCGCCGTGCTCCTGGACGATAGACCGGCTGATCCAGAGGCCGAGCCCCGAGTGCCTCGTACGATCTTTCGTGGTGAAGAAGGGATCGAACACGCGGCTCCGGATGCCCGCCGGTATGCCGGCCCCGTTGTCATCGACCGTCAGGCGTACCCGCGATTGCCCCGGGCCGTCGAACCGCCGGGCGCTCAGGCGGATAGCCCGGGAGGCTCCTCCGCCAGTCGGGCCGGCGTCCGTGTGGTCCGAGGGAGCTCCATCTGCCCGTGGCCGGGTCGCTGCGTCTCCGGCCGCGTGGGCGCCCTGCGCTTCGAGGGCGTTCCGGAGCAGGGCCATCATGACGTAGCCGATTTGCGCCCGGCGGCAGGCAATAGGCGGCAGGCCCGCGGGAATGTCGCTGGAGAGGTCAATGCCGCCGTCTCTCGCCGTCTTGGCGACGAGCGGCAGAACGGAAGCCGCGACATCGCGCATGGCCGCGGGGGCAAGGGGCGGCGCGTCCTGCTGCTGCGTGAAGCTCAGCAGGCTGTGTGTCATGCGGGCTATCCGGTGTCCCTCGGCGATGATCTCCTCGGCAAACTCGGCGAGCGGGGGCTGGCCGCGCGCCGCGTCCTTGACGAGCTGGGCGTAGTTCATGATGCCCATGATGGGGTTGTTGATCTCATGGGCCATCCCGCGGGCCAGGGTCCCGACCGAGGCCAGCTTCTGCTGCTGGTGAAGCTGCGCCGCCATCTCTGTGCGCTCGGTGATATCGTCGACCATCTCGATGGCGGCGGTCACCTGCCCCTCCGAGTTCATGATGGGGGAGGATACGATGCGGAAGCGGCGTGCGCACGTGCCGTCGGATGCCTCCGCGAGCGCTTCGTGCACGAGCCCGTCAGCCAGAGTTCCGATGGTCGGGCAGTGGGTGCACGGCTCTGACCGGGGCGGGGAGCGGAAACGGGCGTGGCAGAGGACACCGCTCCCGGGTTCCGCGCCGGGGAACCACGCTCGCATCTGCCGGTTGAGCTCCAGGATCTCCAGCCTCGGGCTGATGAGGGCCACCCCGATGCCGATGTTGTCGACGATGCTCCTGAACTTCTCCCGCGAGGCGCGCAGTTCTTCCTCGACCTGCCGACGCCCGGTGATGTCCTGAAAGGTGCCCGTGATCTGTACGACGGTGCCGTGCGCCGTGACCGCGCGACCCATGGCGTGCGTCCAGAGGGGCCGCCCCTTCGCGCTGGTGAAGGGCATCTCCAGGTCGAAGGACTCCCCGGTCTCGATGGCACGCTTGATGGCCGCCGCCAGCGTGTCCCGCGCGGGCGCATCGTAGAAGCGGATCGCGTTGGACAGGTCGATCGGCGTGCCCTCGGGCACTTCGTGAATGCGATACGTCTCCCTCGTCCACCGCACATGCCCGGTCGATACGTCGAGTTCCCAGCCGCCGACCGCGGCGAGTGCTCCGACTTCATTGAGCAGATCCTCGCTCCTTCGGAGTTCGGCTTCCTTCTGCTTGAGCGCCGAGACATCCACGAAGCTCTCGATCAGGTGCTTCCGCCCGTCGAGCGTCAGGGGGCTGACGGTCTTGAGGATCGGAATCGTCCGCCCGCCGGCAGTGAGCAGGCGGCGCTCCGAGCAGTCCACCGTCTGGCCGAGATCCATGACCGGGCATCGGCCCTGATCGGCCGGGCATATGAACTGGTGGCAGACTTGCCCGATGACCGTCTCGCGAGGGGCGCCGATCAAGGCCAACGCCGCCGGATTGGCGTCGGTGATGGTCCGGGTCTCGGCCTCGATGATGATAACGCCGGTCTGGACCGTATCGAGAATGGTCTGCAGCTGCTCGCGGCTCTCGCGCAGGGCCGTAGCGGATACCGCCTGATGCTGCGCCTCGCGGGCGGTGCGGTTGTGTATGAGGACGAACAGCGAGAGCAGCAGCAGGATGAGGGCCGTGACCGAGAGCGGCGCGATGCACCGCTCAGCAATGGACCGGGTCCAGTAGCGGGCGTCGATGTCCATTCCAAGCACGGCCATGACCCTTCGCGTCCCGGGCGCCCGGATGGGGACCAGGCCGCTGACCCACGCGCCCCACCGGTCCGCGACGCGACCTTCCGATGCCGGCTGGCCGGACGTGAAGACGGCGACGAAGCTGTCCTGAGCCTCGTCGTATGACTGACCGGGAGGCGAGTGGTCCCTCGAATCCGGCGGCTCAGAGTCGACCAGGAAGAAGATGGTCCCATCCGGTCGCCGCCCCGTGAGGTAGATGAAGCGGCAGGCCGGGTTCGCGGTGCAGACCCGCGTCAGCTGCGCCTTGAGCCGCTGGTAGTCCGGATGAGTGAGATCGGCTTCCGAACCGGAGAGATTCCGGACGAGCCCGGCGTCGACCCCCTGCGCGACCATCCGGGCTTCCATGAGCAGGTGTGCGCGCATGTCCCGTTCGGCCAGGCGCGCCGTCTGCCACGTGATGCCGGCGCCCAGAGCCACGACCGCCGCAAACAGGAGCAGCGCCCCGCGCCGCTCGCCCCGGAGCCCCCCTGCGCGGAGGCCGCCGGTCTGCGCGCCCGTGCTCGCGCCGTTATCATGCATCGGGGGGCCCCCCTGGGTCGACCGGAAGGTCGAGGTGAAAGCGCGTCCACTGGCCGACTTCGCTTTCGACCGTTAATGCCCCGGCGTGATCCTTCGCAATCCCGTGGCTGATGGAGAGCCCGAGGCCCGTTCCCTTGTCCCTCGGCTTGGTGGTGAAGAACGGGTCGAAGATGCGCTCGCGCAGTCCCTCCGGGATGCCGGCCCCGCGATCCTCGACGGTCAGTCTTATCCACTGGCTGCCGCCGTGTTCCCGCTGCTGCGCCTCGATCCGTACCAGCTTGTTCGGGTCGTGTTGCGGATATTTCTGATTCAGCGCATCCCGCGCGTTTGTGAGCAGATTCATCAGCACCTGCTGGATCTGCTGGCTGCGGCACTTGACGCGGGGCAGGTCGTCCGACACGGCGACCTCGAGCTTGACCTGGTCGTGCCGGAGGACCGTGCGGACCAGGGACAGCGTGCCGCCGACGATGTCGCACATGCGGGCCGGGCTCCCGTGGGTGTCCCCGTCCTGCCGGGCGAAGGAGAGCAGGTTCTTGACGATCATGGCCACGCGCTCGGTCTCGTGCATGATCTCGGTCGCAAAGCCCGCGACGGGGTCGTCGGGGCCGATCCGGTCGACGATCAGCTGCGCGTAGCCCATGACGCCCATGATCGGGTTGTTGATCTCGTGGGCGACGCCGCCCGCCAGCGTGCCGATGGCCTCGAGCTTCTGCGCCTGGAGGAGCTGGGCCTGCATCTTCAGATGGTCGGTGAGGTCACGCTTGACGGCGACATAGTTGATGATGGTCCCTGTCGCGTCGTGCACGGGGGAGATGGTGGCTTCCTCGGTGTAGTGCGTGCCGTCCTTCTTGCGGTTGACGAGGCGGCCCTGCCACGTCCGGCCGCTGCTGATGGTCGTCCACAGGTCGCGGTAGAATTCGGCGTCCTGCACGTCGCTCTTGAGGATGCGCGACGTCTGGCCGACGGTCTCGCTGCGCGTGTAGCCGGTCACGGCCTCGAAAGCCGGGTTGCCGTACTGGATCCGGCCGGCGGCATCCGTGACCACGATGATCTCCGCCGCCTGCTCGATTGCGGTTGCCAAGCGCTTGCGATCCGCCTCGGCCCTCATCTCGTCCTCGAGTATCCCCAGCAGCGCGAGCCTCGCGTGGTTGCTGTCGACGAGAAGCGTCCGGACCTGCTCCTCCGCCCTCTTTCGCTCCGTAATGCTGTCGAGCGCGACGACGGCGCAGCGACGATCGCTCATGACGGCGGCGCTGACCTTGAACGAGAGCCACAGAGGCTCTGATGCGGTCTGAACATGGATCATAACTTCGCCCTGTTGCGCGGTTGCGTCGGGAGCCCCCAAGAGGACGGCCCGGATGGCGGCGGAGAGCTCGCAGGCGTGGCAGCTGGGCGAAGCCCCGCAGCCTCCGGCCGTTGCCGTCCGGTTGAAGCACCGGAGGAAATCCCCGCACTTTCGGCCCATCAAGTCCCCCAGGGGGTTGGCGAACATGCCCTCCGCCGCCGGGTTCGCGAACATGATGGCCTCATGCTCGTCGAACACGAGCATGCCTACGGGCGATGCATTGAGCACGGTCTGCAAGTTGGCCCGCTCCTTCTGGATGGCGTCTTCGGATCGCCGGTGTGCGGCGTCCCGGTCGCGAATGTCGCGATCCGTACGGTAGAGCCTTGCGGTAAGCAGTCCGAGGAGCACCACGATGGCGGCCAGGACCGCCGGCAGAGCCGCGCGCGAGGCGACGTCCCATCTCCAACCGGCGGCATCGATATCCATCCCCAGAACGGTTCGAGCGCCACGCGCGTTCGCTCCGGGCAACGGAATGAAGGCGCTGATCCACGAGCCCCAGCGGTCGGCATAGGGCCCCTTCACCGTATCGTATCCGCCGACGAAGACGCGATGGAGCTCCGATGGCGCCTCATCGTAGGTTTGGCCGGGGGGGGAATAGTCTTTCGACTCAATCGGCTCGGAATCCACGAGGAATTCGATCACGCCGTCCGGGCGGCGGCTCATCAGATAGAGAAAGCGGCATCGGGGGTTGGCATGGCGGATGAGGGCGAGCTGCGCCTTGACCCGCTGGTAGTCGGATGAGCCCACGCCGGACTCGGCGCGATTCGGCTGCGCCATCCCCTGCATGTTGATGGACATGGCGACCAGGCGAGCCTGCTGAAGCAAGTCGGCGCGGAGTTCCCCGTCGGCCCGGTACGCGGCCAGCCACGTGGCGCCGGCGATCAGCGCCAGCGCGGCCAGGACGGCGATGAGGCGAAGGCCCGGCCGAAGCCCGATGAGCCGCCTCTCGTGAGGGTGGGTCATCCGTTCACCTGCTGTTGGGCCTGGGTCAGGCTTCCGTACGGGGGCGGAAGTCCGAGGCGGACGGCCAGGACATTCACCTCGCGCTTCAGCTCCGCGATGCGACCCTCGCGTCCGAGTGTCACGGCGTGCCAGCGGCGCAGTTCGTCCAGCTGTTTTGCGATCTGGTCGCTGGCCTGCTTCCTCTCGGTGATGTTGTGGATGCTCGACAGGATGCACTCCTTGCCGCTCAGCTGAAGCGTCCGGGCGGAGAGCAAGCCCGTGATGGACACGCCGCTCTTCGAGCGAAACTGGTACTCGCGATCCGTCACGCTGCCGCCGGCCCGAAGCTCGGAGAGGACGCTCAGCCGATCCTGCTCGCTATCCCATAGCTTCAGCGCGACAGCCGAGGAGGCAAGGGCCTCCTCCCGAGTGAATCCGGACATGGCCGTGAAGGCGTCGTTGACCTCGATGAAGCGGCCGTCCGACGTCCGCGTGATGGTGATGGCGTACGGCGATGTCTGGAATGCACGCGCGAACTTCTCCTCGCTCTCGCGCAGCGCCACCAGCACCTGCTTGCGCTCGGTGATGTCGCGGATGACGAATACCATGCTGGCCGGCCGACCGTCCGCCCCCCGGACAAACTCGGAGTTCGCCTCGACATCAAAGGTGCTTCCATCGTTGCGGATGGCGCGGTATTGCGCCGGTCCTGGTACGGTGCCGTGCACCATGATCGCCAGGTTGGCCTCTGCGCGCATCCGGTCGTCAGGGGCGACGAAATCGCTGATCACGCGTCCGAGCACGTTCTCCTCACGGGTGTAGCCGAACATGGCCAGGGCCACCGGCGAAACCATTGTCGTGCGTCCCGCCAGATCGGTGATGGCGATAACGTCGGGCGACGCATTCAGGATGGCCCGATGCTTCTCCTCGCTAGCCCGCAAGGCGGCCTCAGCCCGCATCCGCTCGGCGATGTCGCGTACGACCGACAGGACGGTGGGACTCCCGTTGAGGTCGAACACCCGTGTGCTGACCTCAACGCGGACGCGATGACCGTCCTTGGCCACGTGCTCCGTCTCGAAGACGGCCGATCCGCTGTCGTGGAGCTGCTGAATGATGGCGGGCAGCCGGTCTAGTTGCTCGGGGACGTCCAGCTGGCTGACCGACATGGCCAGGAGCTCTTCGCGCGTGTACCCGAGCATGAGGCAGGCGCGGTCGTTCACCTCCAGGATGCGACCGGGCAGCTGATCCGATAGGTCGTGCACGAAGACCGCGTCGTTGGCGTTCTGCAGGAGCAGGCGATGTCGCTCCTCGCTGTTGCGCAGGGCGAGCTCGGTCTTCGCCAGACGTCTTTCGGTGTCGAGCTGCGTCAGCACGCGCCGGACCGCGCCGGGCAGGCTCTCCAGGAAGCGCGCGTCCTTGATCAGGTAATCGCGGGCGCCGTGCTTCATCAGCTCAACGGCCGACCGCTCGTCGCCGGCGCCCGTCGTGACCATGAACGGGACCTGGCGGCCGGCCTTCTCGAGAAACTGAAGGCCGGTCATGTCCGGCAGGGCGAAGTCCAGCAAGACCAGCGTCGGCGAGTGATCCGACAGCCAGGCCAGAGCATCCGCGCCGGTGGCCGCGTGCACGGTGTCACAGCCCTGCTCGTGCAAGGCGGCGCCGATCAGTTCGGCGAGTCCCGAATCGTCCTCGACGACCAGAATCGCGCCGGGCGCCGAGTGGCCAAGCGTCCTCATGGCAACCTCCGGAGACCGCTGTGGGGTGAATCGGTCACGTCAGACTGGGCACCTGAATGATCATGATGAAGAGTCCCAGGCGGTGCAGGGCCTCGTTGAACGCCGGATAGGCCACCGGTTTGGCGATGTAGCTGTTGCAGCCGAGTTCGTAGCAGTGCTTCACCTCGCGCGGATCGTCCGTCGTGGTCAGCATGATGACCGGCAGATCACGCAGGTGAGGAGCGCCCTTGAGGCGTTCGAGCACCTGCACTCCGTCCACCTTGGGCATGCGGATGTCGAGCAGCAGGAGGTAGGACTGCCTGACGCGGTACTCCACATGGCCGGAGGTCTCGCCGAAGAAGAAGTCGAGCGTTTCGGCCCCGTCGCGGAAGCGGCGGATCTCGTTCAGAACGCCCGCGTCGCGCAGGTTGCCCTGAACCAGTTCGGCATGCCCGTCGTCGTCCTCAGCCATGAGGATGATGACCCCGTTTCCGTCCTTGCCGCCCTTGCCGTTCCGGGGGGGGCGGTTTTCGCCGTGCGTGCTGTTCATGTACTGTGCCCTTTCGGACTGCCTGCGTTAAGCTTCGCCTCGATCACCGGGGCTCCAATGGGGATGTCGCTCGGGAGGGCAAAGAAGAACCGGCTGCCGTGGTCCGGCGCAGAATCCACCCATACCCGCCCGCCGTGCCGCTGGACGATGCGGCGAACGACGGTCAGGCCCAGTCCTTCGCCCGGGACTGAGCCCCGCGGGTCCAGCCGCACGAATACGCCCCATATCTTGCTGTGGGATTCGGGCTTGATGCCCGTGCCGTTGTCCTGAACGCAGTAGACGGACTCGGAGTCCCGCGTCGCGCCGCTGATCCGGATCCGCAGCGGCCGCTGCGGGCTGCGGTACTTGAGCGCGTTGTCAAGCAGGTTGGAGACAACCTGTCCGATCTGGCCGGCTTCCCCGATGCACGAGGGCAGGGGCGCGACGAGCAGTTCGGCTTCGGCCTCGCGGACCTGGTGCTCCATCGTCGCGACGGTGGTCTGGACCAGGCGGTCCATGTCCAGCCGCTCGGGCTTCAGCTCCATGCGGGTGAGCCGCGACAGCCGCAGCAGGCCGCTGATGAGGCCGTCCATTGCGCTGGTGCTGGCCACGACGTGGTGCAGCGCGGCGGGCATCCGGTCGGAGACGATCGGGCGAATCGCCGCGCGAAGCGCGCCCGCATCCAGCGGACTGTCGAGCAGGCGGGCGAGGTCGGCCACGGCCTGCTGCAGCCGCTGGCCGAAGCCCTGAATATTCACGAGCGGCGTCCGCAGATCGTGAGAGGACGCGTACAGCAGGCTCTCCATCTCCTCGGTCTTCTCCGCCAGGCCCCGGTGGGCCGTCTGCCGCTCGGATTCCGCCCGCTTGCGCTCGGTTATGTCCCGGATGTTGCACTGGATCACGCGGTGGTGGTCCACGAGATAGACGGCGCTGATGAACTCGACCTCGACCCGGCGTCCGTCGGCAGTCTCCAGCGCCAAGTCGTCGTAACGGACGTAGTCCTTGGCCTTCAGTTCTTCAAGTTTGGCCTGGTTGGCGATGATGTCCCGGAAGAAGCCCAGCTCCCAGATTCTCTTCCCCAGGAACTGCTCGCGCGAGTAGCTCAGCAGCTCGACCAGGAACGGGTTCACATCCACGACTACCCCCGTCTCCGAATCCAAGACCAGAATGCCGTCCTTTGCCGCCTCGAAGAGCCGGCGGTACCGCATCTCCGAAGCGCTCAGAGCCTCGGCTGCCTCGATCTGGCCGCGGTAGAAGCAGAGGCGTTGCTGCCGCCAGATCAACCCGACCCCGGCGCCCGCGCCGAAGAGCAGGGTGCCGACCAGAATCAGCGTCTGCCAGAGCCGCTGCCGGATCGGAGCGTACAGCTCGGAGGTGTCCATGCGGGCCACCAGCGACCACGGCGAGTCAGGAACCGCACGCAACGCCGCCAGGGCCGGCCTGCCGCGGTAGTCCGTTCCCGTCATGATGCCTTCGCGGCCCAGGGCCGCTTGGGCGGCCGGGAGCGCTTTCTGATCCAGAGGCGCGCGCAAGGTCAGGGGAGGCTGGGGCTGGAACCGCAGTTCGTTCAGGAAGACGACTTCGGAGCCCTCGCGGCGGACCAGGAGGGTTTCGGCGGTTCGACTCGGCGTGGGCCAGGTGCGGAGGAAGGGATAGAGATAGACCGACGGATCAATGCGCAGCATCAGTACCCCGAGGCGCCGGCCGGCGTCTGAGGCGTCGACGACGGGCACCATGACCGCCAGATAGACGCGTTGGTCCTGTTCGCTGCGGTAGAAGTCCTGAAAGGCCGGGAGGCCCGATTGCAGCACCTGGGACAGCCGCTGAACGGTGTCCGCACCGACCGGCGCCGACGTCGCCGGAACGGCCAGGCGGCAGACACCCTGGGTATCCAGCAACCGCACCTGGGTGTAGTCCTCGATCTGGGGGTACTTGCCCAGCCAGTCCGTGAGCTGGCGCTGCGCTTCGGGATCCTCCGGTCGCTCGAGGAAGCGGCGGACGAGGGCCGTGAAGGAGGGGTTCTCGTGGAAGATGGAGGCGTCCGACAGGCGGTCTTTGCGCCACTGCCTGAGCTCGCCCACCTTCAGCTCCGCGATGGCCGACAAGCGGTCTTCCACTTCAGTGCGGAAGCTCCGCTCGTAGGACTGGTAGGCGAGGTAGCTCGCGGTGACAATGCCAACGGCCAGCACGATGAAGACCAGGATCAGGATCCACTCCGTCCGCTTCGCCGACGGATCCGTCCCGAGGCGGGCCCACCTCACGCGCTCCAGGGCATCCGGCTCGCTCATTCCAGCCCCCTCTCGGGGGTGGTCGGAACCCCTCGTGCGATCAGCGCCTGCAGGAGGTCCGGGAGCCTGGAGAAGTCCCGGGCCTTATTGAGAAACGCGTATGCGCCTGCGGCGCTGGCGCGCTTCTCGTACTGGGGGTGGGGGTAGTTCGTGAGGACGATGACGGCCGTGGGGAGCTGCTCCCGGTGGATCAGTCTCAGCACGTCCAAGCCGTTGCCATCCGGAAGCCGGAGGTCGAGCGTGACGGCATCGGGCTTGAGTTGACGCAGCGCGCAAACCGCTTGGGCCACGGTCGCGGCTTGCCCGACGATTTGAACGCCGGGGATCTCGTTCAGCAGGGCGACCAGGCGCGTGCGGATCGCCTCTGCATCGTCGATGATTAGGATTCTCACGGGTTTCCAAGGCTGCGGTACACGCGTCTCACCGCAGTCAACGGTACGCGCGATGCCGGTGATGCGCCAGAGTCGGCGTGTGTGATACGGATGTAGCTGTCCGCACTACACGAGGGGGGGGCTGCCGGTGCTCGGCCCGGAGGCCTGGGGCATTCGCACCCGAACCGTGGTTCCCTGGGCGGGTGCGCTGAGGATGTCGACCGTGCCTTGGAAGCTGGCGGCGCGCTCGCGCATGCTGAGCAGCCCGAGCGCCTTCGAGCCCGGGAACAGCTCGGGTGCAAACCCCCGGCCGTTGTCGCGTACCTCCAGGATGATCTCGTGGTCGGCGGACTGCAGCGAGACCCTTATCCACGTGGCCTGGGCGTGGCGGACCACGTTGGTCATGGCTTCCTGCAGGATCCGGAACAGGGCGAGCGCGCGGCCTCGATCCAGGGCAATGTCATCAGCCGGAAGCGATACCTCGCACGTCAGGCCTGTGCGCTTCTGGCAGTCCTCGACCTGCCACTCGATGGCCGCCAGCAGGCCCAGATCGTCGAGCATGCCCGGCCGAAGCGAGGCACAGACGGCCTGTGTCATCTCAGTCAGTCTCTCGACGATCGGCGCCATCGCCGCAATCCGGTCCTGGACGCGCGCCATATCGATGGGGGTGGCGGCCCGCATGTGGCGCCCGAGCCAATCCAGGTCGATCTGCAGCGCGGTCAGGTTCTGCCCGAAGTCGTCGTGCAGCTCGCGGGCCAGGGCGGTGCGCTCGTCCTCGCGGACGACCTGCAGGCGCGCCGCCAGCGCGTGGAGCTCCGCGGCGGTCTGGTTCAGCTTGGCCGTCCGCTCCTTGACATGCCGCTGCAGGTCCTCCCGGTACCGCTCGCGCTCCTGCAGCAGCAGCGCGTACTCCTGCTCGTTCGCCTTTGCCGTCGCCGCGCGGCCGACGACGTCGAGGATCTGCTCCCGGCTGAGCGGCTTCACGAGGTAGTCGAACGCCCGCAGTCGGATGGCGTGGCTCGCGGTGGCGAAGGTCGGCTCGGCCGTTATCAGGATGGTGCGCACGTCCGGCTGGCGCTCGTGGATGCTGCGCGCCACGTCGAGCCCGTGGCCGCTTCCAAGCAGGATATCGAGCAGTGCCACATCCAGGGGGACTGCTTCGATGACCCGGATCGCCTCCTCGGCATCGGCCGCCTCGATTGTCTGGTGGCCGGCGCTCCGGAGGAACAGGCCGAGAGTGGTCCGGATGCTCTTCTCGTCGTCAACGATGAGGACTGTTGCCATGGTGTTGCCTTCTGCCTGGGTGCGAGTTGTTTCTGCTTCGGCGACCGGGCCGTCTAGGGCGCTGTCTGAAGCGCGGGCGGCCGCTCTCCCGACATGAGTGCGTGCATCTGGTCCGTGAGTCGCTCGAAGTCGCTGGCCTTGTTGAGAAACGCGTACGCTCCAGCGGCGCGGGCGCGCTTGTCGTACTGGGGGTAGGGGTAGCTGGTAAGGACGATGACGGAGGTGGGGAGTCCCTCGCGCTGGATCAGGCGGAGGACGCTCAGGCCGTTGCCGTCCGGGAGCCGGAGGTCCAGGGTCATGGCATCGGGCTTCAGCAGCCTCAGAGAGCTGATGGCCTGCGCCATCGTCGCCGCGTGGCCGACGATCTCGACCCCGGGGATCTCGCGGAGCAGCGCCGTCAACCGGTCCCGGATCAAGGCGGAGTCATCGACAATGAGAACCCGGGTGACGCCCGGATGGACCGCTGCGGGCTGCGCCGGGGTGTTGGGCCGGGATTCGTCCTGCCGGAGGGACGCGTGCGGGTCCCATTCCTGGCCCGCCTCCGACTCGACGATGGTCATCAGGTCCTGAATGCGGAACGGCTTGAAGAGCAGGGGCGGGGCGTTGCCCTGGCCCAGGATGTCGTCCAGGCGGGGGCTGTCATAGGCCGTCATGAGGATGAACGGCATCCGCTGCCCCTGCTTCCGGTGCTCGGCGAGGATCTCCATGCCGGTTCCGTCCGGCAGGTAGAGATCGCACAGGATGACATCGTACCGGGCGCCAGGGGCGGCTAGTCGCGCCAAGGCGTCGCACTTCGTTTCCGCGAGGTCCACCTGGTACCCCAGGCGCCCGAGCGCCGGCCCGAGGGTATTCCGCATGAATCGCTCGTCGTCCACCAGCAGCAGGCGCTTGCCCTGGCGCTGCGGGTCCCCCGCGCCATCCAGACGGATGGGCTCGTCCGCCCAGCGCTGCTGGATGTCGTGCAGAACCGCGTCCGAGGCGCCGTGTCCGGCGTGCTCGTGCACTTCCTGGTCGAGCGTGATGATCTGCATGAGCAGGCGCCGGGTTTCATCGGTATCTCGCGACAGCGCCACCTGCTCCAGCCGGCGAACGATGGCCAGAAAGACCGTGGGCGCGATGGGCAGGGCCGTATGCTTGAGGATGTTGACCTTGTCCACACCGGTCTTCTGGAGTCCCTCGCCATAGGCGATCAGCTCCTCGTGCATCTTCTCTCCGGGGCGCAGGCCGGAGATCGCAATGGAGATGTCCAACCCCTCGCGCAGGCCGGAAAGCCGGATCATGTTGCGGGCCAGGTCCATGATCCGGACGGGCGTTCCCATCTCGAGCACGTACAGCCCGCGCTTCTCGCTCATCGCGCTGCAGCGAAGCACCAGGAGGACGGCCTCCGGGATGGTCATGAAGAAGCGGGTCATCTCGGGGTGGGTGACCGTGATCGGCCCGCGGGCGGCAATCTGCTTCTGGAAGATCGGGATGACGCTGCCGTTGCTGCCCAGGACATTTCCAAAGCGCACAGCGACGAACTCCGTCCCCCCCCCGTTCATCGCGTCCACGATGAGCTCGCACAGCCGCTTGGTGGCGCCCATGATGTTGCTGGGGCGGACCGCCTTGTCCGACGAGATCATCACGAAGCGCCGGGCGCCGCAGCGGCGCGCGGCCTCCGCCAGGTGCCGGGTGCCGCGCACGTTGTTCAGCACGGCCTCGTCGGGATGCGCTTCCATGAGCGGCACATGCTTGTAGGCCGCGGCGTGATAGACGAGCTGCGGCCGGTGGGTATCGAACGCGCGATTCACCACCTCCTCGTGCCGGATGTCGCCGATGATGGGGACGATGTCCAGGTTGGGGTGCAGGTCGTGCAGCTCCCGATGGATTTCGAACAGCGGGGACTCGCCGATTTCAAACAGGACCAACCGCCGCGGGTTGTGGCTGGCCACTTGGCGCGCGATCTCCGAGCCGATCGAGCCGCCGGCGCCCGTCACCATGATGCACGCTCCCTCGAGCGTCGCGCGGACGGCCGTGTCGTCTCCTCTCACCGGCTCGCGCCCCAGCAGATCCTCCACGTCCACGTCCCGGACGTTCCGCACCGACACCCGCCCGTCAATGATGGAGCTCAGGGCCGGCAGGGAGCGACAGGGCAGGCCGCTCTGCTTGCACAGCTCCACGATGCGGAGGACGCGCTCGGCCGGAAGGCTGGGGATCGCGATCAGCACCTCGCCGGCCCGGTAGTGGGATGCGAGCTCGGGCAGGCGGTCGATGGGTCCCTGGATGGGCACTCCGCGCATGGCGCCGCCCCAGGTCGCCCGGTCGTCGTCGATGCAGCACGCGATGTCGTACCGCGAGGTCGGGTCGTCCTGGACCTCCCGGACGATCTTCTCGGCCGCGCCGCCTGCGCCGACGATCAGCAGCCGCGTGTCCCGGCGCCGGGCGTCGACGTCCCCGGTGTGAGCGGCGTGCCGCCGGGACCGGAAGTGCAGGCGGATCGCCAGGCGGATTCCGCCGCATAGAAAGCACGTGAAGATGCTGTCCGCCAGGAACACCGAGCGGGGATAGCCGTGGAACCGGTTCACGAAGGTCAGGCCGGCAATGATGACCAGCGTGGCGAGCGTGCTGGCCCGCAGCAGGCGCCAGGCATCGTCCAGGCTGGTGTAGCGCCACAGGCCCCGGTATGCGCCGAGCAGGAGGAACGTGGCCACCTTCACCGCCGCCACCCACGGCAGGATGCCGAGGAACTCGTGCCAGTCCCGTTCGCTCATCGCGAAGCTGAACCGGGTGGCGTAGGCGAGCCAGAGCGATGCCGCGAATGCGAGCCCATCCAGGGCCGCGATGACGTACAGGTTACGATTCTTGAATTGAACGAACATGGATAGACCTCCGACTCTCGGCTGCCGCCGCCTGTTGCTTCCGCCGTTCCATCGCCAGATGCCGCTATCGGAGCGCGTGCCGGATGCGCTCGCAGATGTAACCCAGATCGTCGGCGCTGAGCGAAGGGTAGACCGGGAGCGTGACGACGCCCTGCCAGTGCCGCTCGGCGTTCGGGTAGTCCTCGGGCCGGAGCTGGTAGCGCTCGCGGTAGTAGGTCATGCGGTGGAGCGGCTTGTAGTGCACCGAGGTGCCGATCCCCGCCTCATTCAGTCTCTCGATGAAGCGATTCCGCTCAATGGGGGCCCGCTCATTCAACACGACGCAGAACAGGTGCCAGGAGTGGTGCTCGCGCGGGCCGTGACAGACGGGCAGGTCCAGGCCATCGAGGCCCGACAGCCCGTGGTAGTAGAAGTCGGCGCACCGGCCTCTCTCCCGGTGGAATTCATCCGCTCGTTCGAGCTGGGCCAGGCCGATGGCCGCCGCCACATCGGGAAGGTTGTACTTGAACCCGGGGGCGACGACGTCGTACTCCCAGTTCGCCGTGCGGGCCGTGAAGCGGTCCCAGATGTCGCGGTTGATGCCGTGCAGCCGCATGATCTTCGCCCGCTTGTAAATCGCCTCGTCATCCGTGACCAGCATTCCCCCTTCGCCGGTCGTGATGGTCTTGTTGGCGTAGAAGCTGAAGCAGGTCGCATCGCCGAAGGATCCGATCATGCGATCCCCACACCGGGTGGGAAACGCGTGAGCGGCGTCCTCGATCACCTTCAGCCCGTGCTGGCGGCAGATATCCAGGATGCCGGGCGTCGGCGGGCGGAGGGCGGCCGCGCCGATGCGTGGGGCGGGGCCGCCCGGCTTCTCTGCCGGCGTCCCGATCATGTCGGCCGCCTGGCCCCCGAAGTGCACGAGCATCAGCGCCTTTGCGCCGGGATGCCGGCGAATGGCCGCCTCCAGAATCTCGGGCGTGATCAGGCAGGTCCCGTACTCGACGTCCAGAAACACCGGGTCGGCTCCCAGGTATCGGATGACCTCCGCCGAGGCCGTGAACGTCATCGTGGGAACGAAGACCGAGTCACCCGGCCCGATCCCCGCGGCTTCGCACGCGAGGTGCAGCGCGGCGGTCGCGGAGTTCACGGCGCAGGCAAACTTCCCGCCGACCCGCTCGCCGAATCGCCGCTCGAGTTCCATGCACTTCCCGGCCGTCGTCAGCCAGCCTGACTCGATGACCTCCTTGACGTAGGCCAGTTCGTTCCCGGAGCAGTCGACGCGGGAGAAGGGGATCGCGCGCGGCGCGCCGGGGGCATGTTCGATTGCCGTTGTCATGTGTGTCCTCCATCCGATCGGGCGGATCCGCGAGCCAGAACCCAGAGCGTCCGGAACAGGATGATCAGATCGCCCGAGAAGCTCCGCGTCTTCACATACTCCTCGTAGAGCGAGAGCTTGTGCGGGAGCACCCGGTCGCGGTACTCCGCCTCGGGATCGGAGCATCGGGCGAGGATCGCCTCTTCGTTGCGATAGAGAATCGATGCCGGATCCGTGATGCCCGGCCGAACGGTCAGCACGCTCGCCCAGCGGTCCGGGTATGCCTCGACCCACCGGCGCACTTCCGGCCGCGGCCCGACCAGCGAGAGGTCTCCGGTGAGCACGTTCCAGAGCTGCGGCAGTTCGTCGAGTTTGGTCCGGCGCAGGATGCGCCCGAGCGGGGTTATCCGCACGGAGCCGCCGGCGTCGAAGCTGCCCTTCTCCGTGCCCTCCGCGACCCGCATCGTGCGAAACTTCAGCAGGACGAACGTTCGGCCGTTTCGGCCGACGCGCTCCTGGCGGAACAGAATCGGGCCGGGCGAGGAGCGCCGCACCGCCGCCGCCACCGCGAGCAGGAGGGGCGAGAGCAGCGCCAGCCCGGCGGCGGCGGCCGTGATGTCGAGGGATCGTTTGAGCATGAGCGGGTGCCTGCATGGGCGGGTGGTGCCCGCCGGTCGTGGTGTCAGTCCTTCTGTATCCAGCACAGAACGTGGGTCCGGAGCAGGGGGACGGCGTTGAAGAGCGAGTACAGACACGGATGCACACGGCAGGCCCGCCGCGCGATCGGCGGTGCCAGCGTCACCCGCTTCACCGTCACTCGGCCCTCGGGGAACAGCTCGCGGATGCGCTTCACCGTCACCCCCCGGACATCGGGGTTTCGGGGATTGTTGTAGACGAAGTCATACCAGAGAACCCCTCCGCCCGGGCGTGCCGTGCCCGCTCCCGAGCGAACCCAGCTCCACATCGCCGCCGCCAGCCTCTCTTGAAAGGCGTCGTCCAGCAGGGATGAGAAGACCGTCGACTGGAGGACGATGTCCTGGGAGCCCGGGGGGATATCCGCGCTGGCCGCGTCACCGAGGCGGACGATGCCGCGCGGGAGAACCCGGTCCGCCCGCGCGACCCGGTCTTCCAGGAGCTCGATTCCGATGAGGTTCTGCGGCTGAACGCCCAGCCGCAGGAACTCCAGCAGGTTGCCGCCTGCGCCGCAGCCGACTTCTGTCAGCTTCGTGTCCTCAAAGCTCTCCAGGCCCAGCTTGGCGAACAGTCTCAGCATGGCCCCCTGGCGCTCGTGGGCGCCGTGCCACACATCGGGTCGCAGCGGGCTATACCGGTTCGGCTCGACGGCTGCCTGGCGCCGCGCATAGCGCTGGCGTACCGCTTGGGTTTCCGGTTCGTTCATCGTCGTCATCGTGTGAGCTTCTCCAAGGCTTTCCGCCCTCGCTTTCCCAGCAGGAGGAAGTCAACCGCGCCCCTCAGAAAGCCCCAGCCATACCCGAAGTGATAGCTGGCGAAGACCAGGGGCATGACGGGGAGGTGCTTCCAGTGTCCGCGGTCGCGGCAGGCGATGAGTGACGCGGCCAGGCCCGCGCCGGCGTACAGCCCGAGCAGGGCCGCCGGCATCAACCATCCGTAGCGCATCCACGGAGCCGCGAGCGTCAGCAGCAGGAGCGACGCGACGAACCCGCCGGGGACCACGTGCCGGATGGACGCGGGGAGGTGGTGCTTCTGGATCACCCGCACCTTCCAGTAGCCGTACTGCATGTACTGCCGGAAGAGCGACCGGAGCGACGACCGCGGGCAGTACCATGAGCGGATGGCCGGCGACTGCCAGACGGTTCCGCCGGCGCGAACCAGCCGCAGGTTCAGCTCGTCGTCCTGATTGCGGACCAGCGACTCGTCGAACAGTCCGATCCGCAGCAGCGTGTCCTTGCGCCAGCAGCCCAGGTAGACCGAATCGACCGGCCCCTCGTAGTCCATGCGGTGCGAGCCGGCGCCGCCTGATGAGAAGGGCGACTGAAAGGCCACGGCGATTGCCGACTGCAGGTACGACTCGCCGCGCGCTTGCCAGGGGCCCCCGACGTTGTCGGCCCCGGTTTCGACCAGTGTCCGGACGCACTCCGACACGTAGTCCGGGGCGTAACGCGTGTGGGCGTCCATCCGGATGATGATCTCGCCTTTCGCTTCGCGGATGGCGGCGTTGAGCCCGGTCGAGACAATGCGGCCGCCATTGGTGATGACGCGGATGCGGCGATCGGCGCGCGATAGAGCCGCGAGCGTGTCGGTTGTGCCATCGTCCGACAGGCCGTCGGCGACGATGACCTCAAGACCGCCCGGCGGCACATCCTGATGGAGAATGCCGGCCAGGCAGTCCTGGATGTAGCGCTGCTCGTTCCGGCACGGCAGCACGACGGACACACGTACAGGGTCACGGTCAGTCATAGCCTGCTTCCTGGCGATTGGATCTATACGCGCGAACGGACGGAGGGCTGCCGGCTCTGCAGATGCGGACGAACCCGCGCGACCTCACGGGCGGCGGTCGAGCAGCGCCCGGTACGACTCATGCCACGGCTGCGCTTCCGTCAGGCGCACGACGAGCCGCGTCTTGCCCGCCGGCGTCCGGGGGATGTCCTCGACCTCCAGGGCGTCGATCGCAAAGGAGCCGATCCGGCGGAGAATGTCGGCCTTCACGACCTCGGCATCCTCGGGCCGATAGGAGACGCCGGGCTTGACCAGAAGGTAGGCATGGCCGGGCCGGTCCTGGACGATCTGCGCCGAGTGGATGGCGGGGCTTCCCTTCATGGCGGTCGACAGGCGGCCGATGAGCCGCCCGTCCGTCGTGACGAGGTAGTCGTCGACCCGCCCTTCCAGCCGCTCCACGATGGGGAATGGCTGCCCGCACGCGCAAGTCGGGTCGGGCGACCACGCCGCTTCATCGCCGGTTCTGTAGCGGATCAGCGGCATGCAGGAGTTGAGCAAGCCGGTCGCCACCAACTCCCCGGGAACGCCGGGCGGGGAGGGCTTGCCGCTCTCGTCGAGAATCTCGAGGATGCCGAACTCAGGCGCGACATGCATGCGCCCCTGCGCGCATTCCATGATCCAGCACACGCCTTCGCACTGCCCGTACTGATCGTAGCAGCGGCAGTCGAAGAACGATTCGATGCACCGGCGCATTCCCGGGTGGAGGGTGTCGCCGCTGACCACGACCGCCTTCAGCCGGAGCGGACGAACGCCCTCCGCCATGGCGTTCTCGGCCAGCGCGGCGATCGCGGACCCGTACCCCGTCATCCAGACGCAGCCCGCCCGTCGGATGGCATCCACATAGCCCTGCGTCGTGCGCCGCGAAATGTGGTAGCTCGACAGATACAGCTGCTTCCAGTGTCGGTTGTAGCGCCAGAAGGGCGGCCTCGAGGTGCCTCCGGGTACCACTGGCCGCCCCCCCAGCATGGCCCGAGGGGTGAACCGGTCGACGCCGACCGCCCGGCGAACTCGGACCTCGTGCGCGGCCCAGAACCGCTGCAGGGAGTCCGGGTCCCACGATATCTTCAGTGACGTGCCGGTCGTGCCGCTGGTCCTGTCCGTGTGCAGTTTCAGGCTCGCGAACCGATCGTCCATGAACTCGCCCTCGCGTTGCCGAAGCTGCTGCTTGTCCAGCAGCGGAACGGCCGTGAGCAGGTCCCGCGACCGGATCGGCGGGTGGCCGGCCAGCGTCGTCCGGTAGTAGGGCACGTGCCGGCGCGCTGCTTCCAGCACGCCCGCCAGCCGGGCGTCCTGCCACGACCGGACGGCGGCTGGCGACTCGAAGCGACGCCGGGTGATCTCGTGAACCGTCTGTTCAAAGACCGGTCCGTAGTAGAGATCGTCCAGATGCCGGGCATAGACCGATAGCGCCCACTCCTGCAGCGGCACCGGCAGCGCCCCGTACAGCTCCATCTTCCAGTCGCGGCTCTTCATGTCAGGCCAATCTGTGGATAGGTGCACAGCGTCACGCCGGATTGCGCCAGGGAGCGCTCGAGGCCGCTGTCGGTGAGCATTCGGTACTCGGCAACGCGCGTCTCGACCAGGGCCCCGAACAGCTGCGCTTCGGGTGCAATGGAGGGATGCACTACGAACTCCACCGGTTGAGTCGGCTCGGAGAGGGCGGGGGAGGCCAGTATTTGCGCGATCTCCGTGTACCGGTCGAACCCCGGCGCACAGATTAGCCCCCGCGGCATCCATACCGAGAGCCGTTCGGCCCACTGGCTGTACAGGCCGATGAGCAGCCCCTTCGCGAGGAACACGGGGTGGCGGATCAGGTGGGCCGCGGCCGAGCCCCGGACCGGCACGACGATTCGGCGGTGGCAGCGCATGGCCCGGATGCCGCAGTCGAGTCCAGTGCGCACGAATAGGGGGAACAGGCCGGGAAAGACGTGCGTGTTCTCGTGGGTGTTCCAGTAGTCCGGCGGACCGGCCAGCTCCACAAAGGCGCGGTGCTGGGCGCGGAGCTCGGCCGTGATCTCGGTCGCGGAGAGTCGGCCGGTGGTCCAGCGACGCCGGAACTCCGCAGCCGGGTGGAACGATCCGCCCCGATCCACCAACGTCGCGACGCGTGCGGGGGGCAGGACGGGCCGGCCCTGGCTGAGCGTCCAGTGCAAGCCGAGGGGGACGCGCGGAAACCGCCGGCGGAAGGTGCCGGCCGCATCGCGGGACGGCATGTTCACCATGACGTTCGTGGACGTGACCGAGCGCCGCTCGATGCACGCGTCGATGGCGGCATTCACGGAGTCGCACATGCCGTAGTCGTCCGCGGTGATGATGACGTGTCTGGCGTTCATATCTGTCGTCGTCCTTCGCGGGTCCGGCCGGCTCACCGCATGATCTGAAGCTCGGAATCCGCCTGATCGAAGGGGGCGTCAAGCCCGTGGGTTGCCCGGCAGTCGGCGCTGGAGCGGCGCTCGTTCAGGCGCGCGTCGGGCAGCGGCCCCGAGGCGGACCTATGCCACAGGTGGAACGCCGCGCACCCCCAGGGGAACGTGGTGACGTGCGCGCCCGATCCGTACAGCCGCAGCCCCAGGTCGCTGTCCTCGCCTCCCCATCCCAGCATGGCTTCGTCGAAGCCGTTCACACGGAGGAACGAGCCCGCCCGCACCGCGAAGTTGCCGGACCGCAAGTCCGGCCAGTACGGCGGCAGGCGCGCGCGGATCCAGGGGCGGTCCGACTGACGCAGCCAGCAGGCGACTTTCGCCTTGCCGACCTTCCGGGCGAATGCGATCCGCTGCGCGAAGGACAGGCGGAACGGGTCGGCACCGTGAAGCCCTGATCGGAAAGCGTCCGAGGCTGCAGCGGGCAGCCGGATGACGCGGCCGATCAGGACGTCGCAGGCCCGGCCGGCGGTCCGCACGGCCTCAAAGTGACGCCGATCCGGGCAGACGTCTCCGTCGAGGAAGTAGAGCATCTCGGACTCCGCCACGGAGGCCCGTATGGCTCGTACGCCGTTGTTTCGCGTCTGCCCCCGCCGGGCGATCCCCTTGTGGGGCCGTTGGACCAGGACGACGGGGCAGGAAACCCGGGGGCGGACATCGCGCACGAACCGCGCGACGTCGTCGCTCACGCCGTCGCAGCTCACGACGACTGAGGCGGGCGGCGGCGAGAGCAGGCCGATACACCCGATCACGCTCGGGAGATCACCCAGCGCGTGGCTCGAGACGATCACGTGCATGAGCGCCCCCGCCTTCCCGTCCGATGGCGCGGCGCTCGAGCCCGGATCAGATCCGCATAGGAGCTCATGAGCGCGCTGGCATTTCGACCGACATCATACACATCCAGCACGCGTGCCTTCAGGTGCGCCGCCCGGGCCTTGGCTCCGGCCGGGTCGCGCTGGACTTCGAGCATGGCCGCGGCGAGGGCGCGGGCGTCGCGCGGCGGCACGAGCAACCCGCGATCCCGGCCCAGCAGCTCCGGGATACCGCCGACGGCCGTCGCAACCACCGGCAGGCCGGCCGCGCCGGCCTCGACCAAGACGGTGGGCATGCCCTCCGAGTAGGACGGGAGGACGAACACGTCCGCTGCCCGCAGGAAGAGCGGGACGCGCTCGTTGGGCTGGACACCCGTGACCATGCATCCTGGCGCGGCTCGGACCGCATCCGTCAGCGGTCCCTGTCCGACAAACACTCCCAGGCCGCCGAAGGCGTTCATTGTGGTCAGCGCGGCGAGCAGATCGCGGATGCCCTTCTCCTCAACGAGACGGCCCAAGTGCAGAACGATCCAGCGGTCCGCGGGCAGCCCCAGCGTTCGTCGGGCCTCCGCCTGAGTGCAGCTGGGGGTGAAGACGCCCAAGTTGATGCCGATCGGAGCCACCGTGGGGCGTCGCCTCGTGAGCTGAGCCGTACGGTCGGCGAGCGCCTCGCTCACGGCCACGACCATGTCCGCGTTCGTGACTCCGTAGAGGAGGGCCCGGCGGAGCCGGCCGTACTTCTCGGGGTGTACGTGGACATCGTCTCCGTGCAGCGTGAGTACCAGGGGCACGTTCCATCGGGCGGCCAGCTGCACGCCAGCGACGCCGCCGGGATAGGCGAAGTGGGCGTGGATGATGTCCGGCGGCTCAACCGCGCCGGCGGCGGCGCGCACGTACTGGCGGTGGACCGGCATCCACAGGTCGGAGCGGGGGGGGGAGAGGTAGCGGGGGCGGTGCACGGGGATATCGTTCAGGCGGTAGAACGTCGGGGTGCTCCGATACGTTCGCCACTTGTCGGAGAGCCACTGGAATCCGGGCGGCACCCAGGGCCGCGGGGAAAATACGGTAACGGTGGCGCCGGCGGCGGCCAAGGCCTCGCACTGGCTCCGGACGAAGATGCCGTCGGCCGGGCTGTGCTCGACCGGGTAGCAGGATGTGATCGTAAGAACGTTCACGGGCTTGTCCGTTCCCGGGCCGGCCCGGCGGCGCCGGGCCGGGCGAACGCCTCGGCCGCCGCGGGCGCCCGGGCGTGCGGCTCCCGGTCCGGGTTCGCGCCCGGAATGGCCTCGCACATCCGCTGGATGACGATGCGCTCGAAGTGGCGCGGATCGATCTGCTCCCGGGGGTCGAGGACGTAGTCGCCCGAATTCATCAGGCAGACATCGGGCCTGCCGGCGCACAGCTCCCGGACGATGGCGTTGCAGCGGATCATCCGGCGGCGGGTCTTTCCGCGGTAGACGTCGGACAGTCCGCCTCGGACTTTCGCGATGGCGTCCGCCCGCTTGCCGTGGGGAATCGGCCTCTCTGAAGCGAGCATCAGCACCACCCGGCCATGCGCATTCGCATCGAGAAACGCCGCCAGATGGGATCGGAATCGCGGATAGGAGAACGCCAGGTGCTCCCAGGCGTCGCTGCCATAGTCGCCGTAGACGGCATAGACGATCGTATCCACGCCATCAATCGTGCGCCCCGAGTCCTCGAGGTGGTACAGGTCGTGCCGCGCGGGCCTGAGCGCCGCCGGCAGGTAGTGATCGATCACGCCCGCGGTGCACCCGGCGATTATGGAGGTGCGGTACCGCTCCGGCGCATCCATGCTCTTCCGCACGTAGTCCCGGAGGTGTGCGTCAAGCTCGTGGATGAGGGTGACAAAGGACGGATCCGTCGCGTGCGCTTCCAGGGGGGGCAGGGGCCGGAGGCTGAACCGCCTGCGGAGGTCGGCGTAGACGGCTTGCTCGATGCCCATGTTCATGATCCGGCATGAGAACACGAAGTGCTCCAGCGCGCGCTTCCGGGTGGACTCGTTGAAGGCGAAGAAGCCGACGAGCCCGTAGTCCCCGTATCGGTCGTACGCAAACACGCAGCCGTGCACGATGTCCGCCCGCTCCGCATACGCCTGGAACTGAGCGTCCGTCGGGAACCGGCTCTTCGTGAAATTCAGCTGGTTGCTGCGGTTGACCAGTTCCACGATGCGGTCCTTGTAGGTCAGGTCCGCCGGATTGCGGAGGAGGCAGGCGGTCACGCCGCTCTCGCGAAGAAACGCCTCGTTGCTGGGGTAGCGCTGACGGGCGCCGTGCTTCTGCTCGAGCACGCGGTACTGCTCCAGGCGCGAATGGCCGTGGGTCGTATCGATCAGCTCCCGCATCTGCGCCAGGAACGACTCGTCGTTCGCGTCGGCCACCATGATGTCCGGATTGTAGTAGGCCACCTCGTTCCGGTTCGCCGGGTTGTCATCGACGAACAGCACGTTCGCGGCGCGCAGTTGGAGGCTCTCCACGATGGCCTTGACGCTGGCGCCCTTGGGGGCGAAGCGGATGGCCGGAAAGACGAAGTAGGCCCGAAGCCGGAGCCTGTCGAGCTCCCTGAGCGCATCCTCTTCCTCGTTCTTGGAGCAGATCGAGTTGACGATGCCCTTCGCGTCGAGGCGGGGAATGAGCGCGGTGATTTCGGCGCGGGGCTGAACGGCCTCCCGCTCGGCCAGCGTCCCGCTCCACAGCGTGTCATCGAGGTCCCATATCACGCACTTGATCTTGTTTGGAAACATGGCGGGCGTGCTCTACCGGGGGCGGCTGCGATCCGACACGACGATGGCCACGACAGCGAAGCCGGCAATCTGGCCCAGGGACGACCTGGCCGAGCGAAGCGATTCGATTTCTGAAAACACCAGCGTCTCGAGTTCGGGTTGGGTGTCACGCATGGGCAGATTGAGGCCAGGCCGCCGCATCTTCCATCGGGGTCAGGGCCGCGGCCAGAAGTGCCCGCGGGTGCCAGAGGGCGCCGGCGAGGGCGGTGACGGCCCGGCCGTAGTCGCGCTCTGCCAGGGCCACGCGCATTCGGGCGACCGCGCACGCCGCGTCGGATGAGGGATCCGGACCGCGCGCACGGACGGCCTGTTCCATGGCTGACAGCGCCGCAGTAACCGCATCGCCGTTCCGGGCGGCCAGCGCTTCCCTCACGGACAGCCCCATGACGGCCAGCTCGGCGCGGTTCAGCCGCTCCTCGGGAAAGCCCGCGTCCAGGAGCGTCGTCCGGGTGACTGAAGGCAAGCGGGCCGCCGGGTCGGGGAGGCCCCGGCGGCGGCAGTCCGCCGACCAGCGGGCCGCGAGCGCACAGAGAACCTGCTCCATTCGCCTTCCGCTCGTGGTCTGCACCTGATGGATTCGGTACTTCATCCAGGCTCCGGGCAGGTTGTTCAGGTCGTAACGCTCAGCCAGTCGCAGCCACAGGTCAATGTCCTGCGCCGCGCTGAACTGAGTCCGGTACCCCTTGACCGCCAGGACGGCCTCTCGCCGCATCATCGCCGAAGGATGGGCGATGGCGTTGCGTCGCATGAGCTGTTGCCGGATGTGATGTGCCGTCAAGGGGAGGCGCGTAGTGCCGGTGGGCGTGCCGCTTTCGTCGATCCGGATGGTCTGCGTGCCGACGAGGGCTACGTCGCGATTCGCCTGCAGGTGGCGCAGCTGCCGTTCGAATCGCTCCGGCAGGCACACGTCGTCGCCGTCCATTCGCGCCAGCAGCTCGCCCCGGGCCATGGCGATGCCGCGGTTGAGCGTCTCGGCCATGCTGTGCCTGTCCTGGCGGCAGACGCGAATCCGGTCGTCCCGGGCCGCCATCTCCTCCGCCATGTCCGGGGTTTCGTCCGTGGAGCCGTCGTCCAGCACGAGGACCTCGAAGTCGGGGAACGTCTGGCCCAGGACGCTCATCAGCGCCTCTTGCAGGTACGCGGTGCAGTGGCGTACGGCCATGACCACGGATATGCGGACGGCGCGGCTCATGGCGCGTGCACCCTCGAAGGATCTTTCACGAGCGAGGACATGACGGAGAACTCACGGTCAAACACCGGCTGAAAGGCGTACTGCGCACGCACGACGGCGGCGGCATTCTCGCCGAGGCGTCGGCGCAGCGCGTCGTCGTCGAAGAGGCGGCGGATCGCGGATCCGAGGGCGTCCGCATCCAGGCGGCAGAGCAAGCCGGTCTGCTCGTGGCGGATGCTGTCCACGATGCCCGGAACCTCCGTGCCCACGCACGCCAGGCCGCACGCCATGGCCTCCGTGAGCGACTTGCAGTGTCCCTCCCGGAGCGAGGGCTGGACGTAGACCGCGTGGCTCCGGAGAATCGCGGGCAGCTGCGCATGCGGCATGCGGCCGGCGATGACCGCCGGCACGCCGAGTTCCGCAGCCAGGCGCTGCACCTTCGCCGCGTCGGGTCCGTCGCCGACGAACGTCAGCAGTTCGGCGCCCGCCTTCGCGCAGGCTCGGACGAGCAGTTCCGGGTTCTTCACCGGAGAGATTGTGCCGACATGGATGACGGAGCGGCTGCGGGGGACGGAGCCCGGCGTCCGGGCGAACGCATCCGTATCCACGAAGTTCGGGACCGTGTGGACGCGCTCCGCGGGGACGCGGTAGCGCCGGCAGACCCAGGACTTCAGCGTATCCGTCGGGACGATGCACGCGGTGGCATGGCGGAACGCCCAGCCTTCGCGGACCTGGTACCAGCGGCAGGCCGCGTCGCGCCCCTGCGTGGTCTCGAGATACTCCCCGAAGACGTAGCCGCACCGCAGTGCGATCGGCCGTCGGCACACCCTGGCCGCGAGGACAAACCACCACGCATTCACGCTCTGGTTGGTCTTGATCACGTCGGCCGCACGGATCGCCCGGCGCATCAGCGCCCATCCCAGCGCGAACAGAAGCCGCTCGGGCGGCGCGTGCCGGATGCTCATCCCGGCCGCCTCGTCGAATCGGTTTCCCGGCCGGTCGGACGCGGCCAGGGTCACCGCCCAGCCTCGCCGCAGATACTCGCGGTACGGCTTGAGCTCGCGCTCGATCGCGCCGACCCGGCGCCAGTCGGCCAGCCCGGTGCCGGGCGTCATGAACACCAGCAGGCGATGGGGTGCATTCATCGGATTCGCCGCCTGAGTGCAGGCCGGTGCGCCGTTGCTGCCGGAGGAGCGCCCGCCGGGGTCCGGGAGAGGGCGATAGCGGTGGTCAGGCCGCACAGCAGCGAGTGGGTCAGCAGGATCCCGAACCGGAGGAAGATGTCGTAGCCCCAGCTCAGCGCCAGCAGCGTCGCGTTGGTGGCGATCATGCCAAGCAGGAACGGGCGGGACGACTCCGCGACGTGCGGCAGGCGCTCGAACCAGAAGCGGGTCATGCCAATGAGGGCGGCCAGATACGTGGCCAGGCCCAGCCACCCGGACATCATCATGAGCTTGAGAATCAGGCTGTGCGGCTGCCCGAGCCGGAACGGATACTCGGTCATCATGCCGTAGCCGAGCGGATTGCGCAGGGCCGTCGCGGCGTAGTACTCATACTGGTCGAGGCGCGCGACCAGCGTCGCGGCCGGCATGACGGGCGTATCACGGTCGGTCAGAACGGACAGCTTCTGCTCCTGGAACTCGCCCATCGACGCGGTGAACCGCTGGAAGTTCGCGTGAACGAAGACGGCGACGGCCGCGGCCAGCACCAGGGCCCACGCGTGGCGCCCGGTCTGCTGGCGCTGCCCGCTGGCCCTCCGCCACGACAGGATCAGCATCGCCGCACAGCCGAAGGGGATGGCGATCAGCACGCCCCGGGTTGCCAGCGCCAGCAGCGCGCTGCCGAAGAGCGCGGCTGCAAGGCCGCACAGGATCTGCGCCGGCCACCAGGGGGCGGCGATCACGGCCGCGACGCAGAGATAGAAGAACGGCATGAGGTAAAGCGCGCCCGTGTTGCCTCCGAACTGAACGTGCGCGCTCAGGGGAAGCTCGATGGTGCCGTAGACGGCGCCGGTCGCCTCCAGCCGCGGATCCGAGTTCTGAACTCCGCCGCTGATGATCGCCCATGCGATCGCAGCGCCGACAGCAGCCAGCACGCAGACGAGCGCGAACGCGTGCGTGCGGGTGCCCGCGACGCCGCGCGCCAGGAAGTAGCCGCCGGCCGTTGCGACCAGCACCGTGCGGTAGAGGACGGAGGCCACGCCGGACGAGTAGTCGTCCGTGGGGGGCGCGGCGATGCCGTAGAGGAAGGATACGGTCAGCGCGATCGCGAAGCCGGCCATCCATCGGTCGAAGCTCGTGGCGGGCCGCGCGCCCGGTCGTCTCAGCGACAGGCGCCAGGCGGCGATGAGGAAGACGAGCACCTCCGGCGGGGAGAGCTGCGCCAGAGCGGTTCCGGTCAGCGCGCCCGACAGGACCGGGCGCACCACCATGGAGCAGGCACAGACCGCGAGGAGGCCCAGCCAAGCCAGGGCTTCCCCGGGCGGCATGGCGGCGAACCATGACGGCTTGACGGGCGCGGAAGCGGCCGCCGATGACAGGTTCGGCGTCATGCGTGGGTGCGGCCGTCTCCTGGCCGGGGCTGGCGAACGCGGCGGACCACGGCAAACAGCTCCCCGTAGCGTGCCTGGAGCGTCTCCGCGGCAAGTCCGGCGAGGCGGAGTTCCTCCAGGAGGCTCTCCTCGGAGTACTCGGTGAAGTGCGTCGAATCCAGGCGCCACTCGATCCCGCGCTCCTTCTTGTAAGGCGTGATCCAGTCGCGGGTGAACTCCGGGACGCGCAGCAGGAGCACGGGCGGTTCGGCCTGGTCCTGCTGTGCATATACGGACGTGAGGAAACCCACCCGGTCCTCGATGTGCTCCAGGACGTTGGACAGGATGATCGCGTCGAAATGCTCGCGGAAGGACTCGCGCGTCGCGTCGGCGCAGCGATAGAGCACCCCCTCGCGGGCATACCGGCTGCGCGCTGTCTCGATGTTGCGCGGGCTGATATCGACACCCACGACCGCGGCGCAGCTCTCGCGCAGGTCGTGGGCGAGGGCGCCATGGCCGCAGCCGATGTCCAGTACCCGCCAGTCGGCCTGCAGGCGATCCGCGAACCACCGGTGATACCCGGTGAGTCGGTGCTTGGGGTGCAGCCGATCCGGCTCCAGATGCCGGCTGAACAACCCGGCCGTCCGGTACGACCAGTTGTGCAGGCGAAGCGCGAGGTCCACGATCGCCCGGGCCACGGTGGGCCGCGAGAGCCACGGGGCGGCCATGCGTTTGACTAGGCGTGGGATTTTCATATGGGGATCCGGGTGCGGCGCGCCCGACGGTCCGGTCTACCGGGCCGCCTCCTCGCGCCGGCGAGCCCTCCACTGGGTCCATCTGAGCGAGGCGTGATCGATGCCGGTTGCCCCTCGAAGTCGGCGCCAGCCGGCGTGTCGCACCGGGCCGATCCGCTGCGCGAACGCGACGTAGTCCCGGGCGATGTCGTTCAGCGACCGCACGGCGAGTCGCGTCGCGTACGCCTCGTGGCGTGCGACGACGCGATCGAGCAAGCCGGGGATCTCATCCGGTCGCGTGAAGAACTCCCCGGCCGCGCCGACCAGCTCCGGGTAGCATCCGTCCCGCAAGGCGACAACCGGCAGGCCGCAGCTCATGGCCTCGATCAAGGCGTTGGAGCAGGGTTCCTTGGCCGACGCCCCGAGGAAGATATCGTGGCGGCGCAGCTCCTCGGCCACCTCGGGGCTTGAGCCCGGCGGGAGGCAGCGGATCCGGCTGAACGCGACAGGGCTGTTGCCCATGAATGTCAGGTCGAAGCGGCTGAAGTCGAGGTGCTCGTCCAGCCACTGGAGAGCCGCGAACCCCTTGTTCCAGTTGGCGGACCAACTCACGGCCATGATGCGTGCCTTGCGGGCCACCAGCGGCGGGGCCGCGGGTCCCGGATGGAAGACGAGCGGGTCGGGGGCGTTCGGGATTACCGTGTGGATACGGGGGGGGGGCATGCCGAGCCGCAGGTTCTCCCGGCGCGACCAGTCGGACTGGAACACCGTTCCATCCGCCAGCAGCGCATTGGCGCGGTACACCACGGCATCGCGGCCATCTGTGGGCTTGTTATACAGGCGCATGGGTCCGTCTACGCGATGAATGAATCGGGCGCGCGGGTGCGTCCGCCTCAGGCGGCAGACGGTGTCGACGTGCTGGGAGCTGTTGAACAGAAGGGCCGTTGCGTCATCCGGATGCGCGGCCAGGAACCCCAGGCGATCCAGAGCCGAGGCCAGCGACCGGAGGAACTGGTACGAGCCGCCGTTGGCCCGAGCCAGGTCCGGAATGCAGATGAAGAGCCGGTCGGTCATCGGGGGGAAAGGCCGACAAACTCGGCCAGCCTCCGCGCTTGCTCGCGGCAACCGTACTCCTGGCGCAGCGCGTCCACCGCGCCCGAGCGGCAGCCGCGCAGGGCCGCTGCGCACGCGGACGGATCGTTGCCGTGGTCCTCCAGGAAGGCCATCGCGGGATAGAACCGCGCCATCTTCGCGTATGAGGGCAGACGCGTCGCCACGACCGGAACCCCGGACGCCGCGAACACGAGAGCCTTGAACGCGCTGTGTCCCGAGTTGTAGGGGTCGCCGCTCGAATCGCGCGGAAGGAGTGCAAGGTCGCACTCCAGGATGGCGCCGGGGAACGTCGCGTGCGACCACTGGCGGTAGCGGTACGGCATATCGAACGGACGCCGGCGGATTCCGTCGTCGGTGATCAGCAGGATGGGATCGCGGAGGGCGTGCCGGTAGGCCAGAAGGGGATCCGCCTTCACGGATACCCCGGACCAGCCCCATTGCGGGCGATCGTAGTCGATCGTCTCCTTCACCTGCGCGAAGTGCCCGGTATCCAGCGGGTCATCCATGACGTGGACTCGCGAGCAGAACCGCCGGGCGTCCTCGGCAATCGGATCGGTCGAGCAGATGACTCCGTCGCACAGCTCCGCGATCTTCATCTGGTAGTAGAGGTGCGCGGGCGTGGCCCTCGCGTGGGGAATGAAGTAGTTGACGACGGTATCGAAGTACAGGCGCCCGCACGTCTTCTGCAGGAGGCGGCAGAGCAGGTAGAAGGAGCGGGACGGCGTCCGATAGACGATGGCGGCGTCGTACCGCCGGAACGGGTTGTTGAGGGCCACTGAGATTCCGAGTGCCCGCAAGTGGGGGATCATTTGGAGCGCGCGGATCCAGATCGACGCGGAGACGGCATCGTAGTCCGTCTGATGCGTCGGCACGAACAGTCCCAGTGTTGGCGCGCTCATGTGGAGGCTTGTCTGCGGTGTGCGGTTCGTCGCCGTCAGGCGTCGATGGCGGCCCAGTGGTCCGGATAGAGGCCCGTTACGCCGTCATCCTGCGCATACCACCGGCGGGGGCAGACGGTCAGCCCCGCCCCGGCGCTGAGCCAGGCGCCCCACCAGCCGAACGTGCTGTTGCTGATGATGTGATGGCGGCACAGGCTCATCAGCTTCAGATCGACGATGGGGTCCTGGCCGGGGGCGTCGATGTATCGGGCCGGCCCGGGGAATTGCATGTTCGCGCGGCACCACGCGATGTCGTCGGAGAACACGACGTACGCCGGCCGCCGCACCGTCGCCGCCGCGAGCCGGACAGCCGAGGAGTAGTAGCCGAGGGAGCAGTTCACGAACTTGTGGGCCTGATGCGTGTAATCGGTGCGCCGGACATGAACGGCAACCGAGTCGCCCGCCTGCAGTTCCCGGGCCAGCGCGCTCAGGCTGTCCGGAATCGCGGGCAGCTCGACCGCCTCTCGCACCACGCCTTCGTATCCGCGCCAGTACAGGTGCGACTGCCATACGCCCACGAGGTAGAGGATGCGGGCGGCCGGGAAGAGCTGGTCGGCATTGAATCCGCGGCGGCTCTCCCAGACGAGGCGCAGCCGCCCGAGGCGTGCGCTTCCGCCGGTGTGGCAGCGCCCGGCGAGCTTCTGCCAGAGGTGACGCTGCCACCGGGTCCGGTTTGCGAGCAGCAGCCGCGACTCCCACAGGCTCGCCGCCGGCGCCGGCGCCCGGAGCCTGCCGAGCACGTATGGTCGGGCGCCGGCGATCGCACACGCCACCGGATCCACGCGACAGGTTCCGCCGGTCTTCCGGGCCAGGACTAGGCCCATGGCATACTCAAACAGCTGATTCCCCAGCCCGCCCCCCGCATGGACCAGTACGTCGCTCACGATGATTCCCTGGCGCTCGGTTGCGCGGACCGTTCAGGCCGGCTTGCGAGCCAGCACGTTAAGGCTCGTTCTGACGCCGTTCAACTGATCGAAGCTGGCGTCGCGCTCCAGGCGGAGGTGCTCCGGCTGCCACTCTTCGATGGCGACGAATCCGCTTGTCTCGAGACACAGCGTGAGGAAGTCCCGGTCAAAGAGGCACCGGTGGAGGTTCTCGCGGTACTCCTGCTCCCCGCAGAGCCGGCCGGCGAGCTGCGGGTACAGCGGCTTCTTTCCTTCGACGTAGAGGCGCGCCAGAGCGCCGAAGTCCGGTGTGGCGATGCGGACTGTTCCCCCCGGCGCCAACATCTTGTGGACGCATGCCAGCGCGCCGAAGACGGAGCCGGGAGTCCGACGCATGGCCTTGCCGGGGAATCCGTAGTGCTCGATCACGTGCGAGAGAAAGACCTCGCTGCATCGGCTCTCAAAGCGGCGCTGGCACCACTCGAGGCTTCCCAGAAGATCGACCGCCGGGGTCCCGGATGTCGATGTTCACATATCCGGGCTGCCGGGTCTCGCCGCATCCGTAGTACACACGGATGTCGTCGCCCTTCAGGATGCGCCTCAGGCGAAAGGGGCCGGCGGCCCGAAGGCAGGCGCTCCTCACCAGGGTTCCGATCAGACGGCGTCCGAGACTCATCATGACGGCCTCCTCTTTGCCCGGCCCGCGGCCCCGCCCGCCCCGTCGGGCGGCGCCTCGCATCGGCTTCACCGCGCGCGCGCGTAGGCCCACTCGATTGCCTTGCGGAAGGACTCGCAGGTTCGCTCCAGCGTGCGCTCGCGAAGGACGTTCTCCCGATGCCTCTTGCCCATCGCGCGGATGTCCGCCACGTGCTCCTTGCACCAGCGCAGGCGGTCGACGAAGTCCCGCACCGTGCGGTCGGCATCAAACGTGGCATCGACGATGAGCCCGCTGGCGCGGTCCGTCACAATCTCCGGGACGCAGCCCACGCGGGTGGTGAGCACGGTCCGGCCGCAGGCGCCCGCCTCGAACAGGGACAGCGGATTCCCCTCGTACAGCGGCTCGGAGGCGATCAGGACCAGATCCACGTCGTTGTAGAAGAGATTCAGCTCCTCGCGCGTCGGAACGGACGCTATGCGAAGCTCCACGCCGGCTTGGGCGCATGCGGGCTTGATGACGGTGTCGAGCCGCTTCTTCCCGTTCGTCTGCTTGCCCGACCAGCCGACCACCAGGCTGTCGCCGGATCGGTCGCGAAGCCAATGGAACACATCCGTATCGACGCCTTCGGGGACGAGCCGCGTGGCGGGAAAGACCCTCCGGATCCGGTCGTACTGGGCCCGGTTGGGCACGAAGCAGGCCACGGCGCCGCTCAGGGAGCGACGCAGCTCGCGATAGGGGAGGCGGGCCCGCTCCCACTTGAGGCTGTTCATGCCGCGGACGTACCGCCCGTGGAACATCGCGTCGTAGGCATCGTAGGCCCAGTTGGGATTGAACATGAGATCGTACGCCTGGCGGTCGACGGCTGGCCGCTCGAGGAGGTACCGGATGTCCGTCGTCCATGAGGCATCCATGTGCCGCGCCCGCTGCTGGGATAGATCGTCAAAGGCCCACCCGCGGGCGTTGGGGAGCGCGAGCAGACGGCGCTTGCGGCCGCCCGGAGCCCGTTGGGCCGATCGCGCCAGGAGGTGAAGACGCTGCCGGTACGACTCCGCCCGGATGGCGGCGGCAAACACCGCGTCACAGATGCGGTCGACAATGGCGGGGCGGCTCATGATGACCTCGCCCGCATGAAACCGAGCACCCGGTTGGAAAGCGCCTCGCGGACATTCGCGCGGATGCCGATCGCCAGGAACCCGCCTCCGACCGCCGCGGCCGCGGCCGCCCCGGCGATCGAGAGCGACAGCCAGTGGCGCAGCTCGAGCGGCCAGTGCAGGCGGAGCGTCCACGTGAGGGCGACGGCCAGCGCCATGGCCGCCACCGGGCGAGCCGCGGCCTGCCAGTACCGCGCCATGCGCATGGGGGTGTGGCGCTGGATCAGCCACTGCAGCGTGCAGAGCTGCCCCGCGCTGGCGGCGGCGAGCGCCAGCGGCATCCCCGCCATGCCGATGAGTCGCGACGCCGGGACGGACAGCGCCACGCCAACGGAGCCCCAGGCGAGCGTGCTGATCGTCTTGCCCCTGAGCTTCAGAATGGCATCCAGCGAGATCGACTCCATGTTGACCATCTGCCGCATGAACGCCAGCAGCGCCAGGCTGCCGGTCAGGCGGAGGTCCGCGTAGAGCTCGCGTCCGACCCAGAGCGAGACGAACGACTCGTTGAACAGGAGCGTGATCGCGCCCAGAACGGCCATGCCCAGGGCGGCGAAACTCAACTGCTCCTGCCGGATGCGCTCAATTCGAATCCATTGAGCGGATCCGGCCAGGTAGCCGATCCCGGAGTTCCCGGAGGCCAGCGCCTGCTGGAGCGGGCCGAATGCAAAGCGGATCAGGGCGCCGGTCGTCAGGTACACCGCCACGGCCCTCGATCCGAAGAGAATCCCGACCAGGATGGCGTCAGCCGCCGAGAACAGCATGCCCCCGAGCGAGTTCAGGGCGCTCCAGACACTGAGCCGGATGCAGCTGCCGACCTCGTCCGTGCGGGGGCGGCTTACGCCGAGCCACGGCACGTTCCTCCGGGCAATCGCGTATCGAACGAGATTCGTGACGACAATTCCGAGCAGGCTCGTTCCGGCGAGAACCAGCAGCCCGTACCCCAGCAGGACGCCCAAGGCATTCAGCCCGCCGCCCAGGAGCACGACGCCCGCATTCAGGCCCATGGCCTTGTAGACGAGATTCTGGCCGGCCAGCACCGCACCAGGCAGCGACAGCAGCTGGTTGAGGATCATCGAGCATCCGACGATGAGCAGCGCCAGTCGGGCGCTGGTCGTCAGGTCGGCAGGAATCGCGAGCCAGCGGGGCAGGCATGCGACCAGAAGCGCGATGGCCGCAATCGAGAGTGGCAGCAGGCACACCCACTGGAGGACGTTGGCGCCCAGCAGCCGGCGCTTCTCCTGGATGTCCGGAGAGTGCTGCCGAACGCCCAGCTGCAGCTTAACGACGCCCATCGAGTTGAGGTTGCTCAGGCCGAGGAACCCGGTGAGCTTCTGTATGAAGCCCCAGACTCCGTACGCCTCCGCGCCCAGCCCCGTGATGATGATGGGCGTAAACACGAAGCCTGCGATCATGCCCGCGCCCTGGCACAGCAGCTGCGATGCAAACGTCAGCACCGCCTTTCGGGTGAGCGCCGGGTCTCTGGGGAGCGTAGCTGTCATCGAGTGGGGGCTCGTGGCATCCGGGCCGGCGCCGAGGGGGGGCGGGCCCCCTCGGGAGCACCCGCCGTGCCCGCCACGCCGCACACGGCCAGCCAGGCGTACAGGATGTCGGGGCTGCGGAAGGGCAGGTCGATCAGGCTGTGAAACAGCACGGCAAGCAGTCCCATGGCGCCCAGCAGCCGGCCGGGCGAGATCCGGTGCGGAATCCGCCGGAGCAGCGGCCAGGCGAATGCGATCGTTGCGGTGAGCATGAGGCCGAAGCCGACGGATCCGAACTCGCACAGAAACTGCACGGCGTCGTTGTGGGCGTTGGCGTGGCCCGGTCCGATCGTCCGGCCTTCGGCGGCGGCATGCAGCGGGAGGAAGTGGCGGTAGCCCCATCCGCCGACGCCGAACCCGGGGTTGTCCATCCAGATTCGCACGGCCGACCGCCCCATGAAGAGCCGCATGTCCAGCTCGTGGCTCAGATTGGCGTGGGGCAGGCGGGCCGCTTCGCGGGCCAGATGCACGCCGCCCATGGATGCCACCACAAAAAAGAAGGTCGCCACGCCCATGATGAGCGCGGTCACGACGGCGATTCGCTGTGCGACGGACACCAGCGGCCAGAACAGTCGGGCGGCCACGATCAGCGCCATGACCGACAGGCAGACGGCCAGCGCCATCCCGGTCCGGCTGAACGAGAGCACGACCCCGGCCAGGCACAGGACGGCACAGACCGACGCGATCGCCGTGGCTCGGCGACGGAGCGTGGGGCGGGGGACGCTTCGGGCGCTGCCGGCTCTCAGCTCGCTGAGCAGGACGCCGGCGGAGAGGGCGAACAGCATCGCGAAGTAGGACGCGGCGTGGTTCTCGTAGCCGAAGGAGGCGAAGAAGTGATCGGTCATGGGCGTCATCCAGAAGATCCGGTGCGTGCCTCTGAGTGCCTGCGCGATACCGAAGGCCGCCAGCAGTCCGGCGTTGACGATCAGGAACCATGCGACGCGGCTGGCCAGCCGGTCGGGATGCCGCGCGTGCCGTAGCGCGAGCATCAGCGCCCATGCGGGAAAGAACCAGCGCAGCATTTCCGACGCATCATTCCGATCCACCGCCGAGGGCCAGCCGGCGTGGTGCGGGGGAGTGAACACCCACCGCTCGGAGAACGGGTGAAAGTAGGGCATCCGTCCGGCATTCCACCACTGAACGGTCAGTACGAGCAGGAAGGCCAGCCCTGCCCAGAACACGATGTCACCCCGCACGGACGAGCCAGCCGCGCCCCGGCGGTCAAGCGCCAGGGCGATCAGGATGGCTAGTCCCAGCCAGGGGAGGGGATGCTGAAGCGCCGTCACGCTGCCGCCGCGGGCCCATGCCGACCAGCCCAGGAGCGCGCAGACGAAGCCGGCCAGCAGGCGGTGTGTCAGCGGGGCAGGGGCGGGCGAGCCGCAGGGCGTGGAGAGGATGGGGCCGTTCATCGGTATCCAAGGAGGCGGGCGCCGCTCTGCGAGGTCCCGCCGGTGAGCGCGTGCGATGCGCCGGCGAGGGACTCCGGCTACTTCTTGGTGTCCTTGGTGGGGTACTTGCAGGTCTGGTACCCCCGGCCGTAGCGATAGTCGTAGTTGCTGAGGAACGACAGCCGGTTGAAGTTCACGGCATTGACGATGACGCCCAGCAGCGGGATGCCCGCCGCACTGAACTCGTCGACCGCCGCGCGCAGCACGTGCCGGCGGCTGATCCCGGGGCGGCTCACAAACAGGACGGCATCCGCCATGCCGGCCAGCACGAGCGAGTCGCTGACGACCCCGAAGGGCGGGGAGTCCAGGATCACGAGGTCGTAGGCGGATCGGGCCCAGGCCACGAAGTCCCGGGCGACCTGGGTTCCCATGATCTCCGCTGCGCTGAGTGCCTTTGACGCGTGGTTGCAGATGACGAACAGGTTGGGGCAGTCCGTCGGCCTCGCCAGGCCGGGGAAGGCGGCGGCGTCTCCGGCGCCGAGGGACTCCAGCAGGCACGGCTCGTCCTCGGACAGGCCGAACACCGAGTTCACTTTGGGCCGGCGCAGGTCGAAGTCCACCAGGAGCGTCTTGATCCCAGTGCGGGCGAATGAAATCGCGAGGTTGCTGGCGGTGATGGTCTTGCCCTCGCGCGGGCCTGCGCTGGTGACGAGCAGGCAGGCGGGGCGGCGGTCCGGCGCGGATGCCATGATCCTGGCGCGGATCCCCGCGAATGCCTCCGCGCCGTGCCCGAAGCGATCCTGCTCCGACACGCGGCCGATCACGGGGCGCATCTTTCCCCTCAGGCGCGGCACCAGCCCGAGCACGGGCAGACCCAGGGACCGCTCGAGATCCTCCGTGCCGATGAAGCGGTCTTCGATCATCTCCAGCAGAAGGGAGATGCCGATTCCGCCGGCCAGACCGAGCAGCAGCCCCAGGAGCAGGATGCGAAGCCGCCGGGGCGTGAAGGGCGCGGTCGGCGGAACCGCCCGCTCGGCGATCTTCACGGTGGCAGTGTTCTCGTCAGCCGAGAGCCGGGCCTCCTCGATGCGCGTGAGGAGCCCGCGGTAGCTCAAGTCCGCGACGTTACGCTCTCGTTCCAGCGCGCCGAACTCGGCCTGGACGCGGATGATCCGGCCATCGAGCTCGGCGGCCGCACGCGACTGCTCCGCCATGCTCTGGCGCAGCCCTTCCGTCTGCTGTTGGAGGAGCGCCATGTTCGCTTCGGCCGTGTGCTGCGCTCGCTCGATGGCACCCGTAACCTGGGCCCCGAGAGCCGCGATGGTCTTCGATCGCGCCACGATCTCCGGATGGTCCGCCGTGAACCGCGCCAGCATCGCGTCGCGCTCCTGCGTGGCCATCAGCCACTTGGACACAGCCTGCACGATCTCGTCCCTCCGCGGGGTGGTATCGGGCAGGCTGCCGGCGTTCTTCGGGTCGAGCGAGACCCCCTTGACGGCCGCCAGGAGCTTCTCCGCCAGGATGCGCGCATTGTCGAGCTGCGTGAGCTGTGAGCCGATGGTCGCGAGCGACGCCCGAAGGGCCGCCTTTTCGGTTTCGCTCGCGTCGATGTGCTTGGCCTCGCGGAATGCCGTGATGGACTGCGTGATGGCGTCGAGGACTTTCTGCTGCTGGAGCGCCTGCTGCTCGAGCCACGCGACGGCGTTGTCAGAGGCCACCCGGTTCTCCTCGAGCGACAGCTGGACCGTGCCTTCCGCGAATGCGTTGGCGGCCCGGCAGGCGAGGGCCGGGCTCGTGGATACGCAGGATATCCGCACGAGGTACGAGCGGCGGAGCAGAGAGAACCCGGCGCTTCCGAGCATCTCGTGGATCTGTTCGCTGGAGAGGGGCGGCCGGGTGGTATCGGCCTGGAGGTGCGCGGTGACGAACTCCCGCATCCGGGAGCCTCTGAACTTCTGGATGCGCGTGTTGAAGACCTCCTCCGTCGAGAGCGAGTAGAAGTCCGTGTCGTCCGAGATCGGCCCCCTCTGTGCCGTGATGCGCGGGCGCCGCACGCTCATCTCGATGAAGCTGTCCGCCATGTAGAGCGGCGTGATGCGCTCGAGGCAGTACCACGCACCGCTCAGTCCCAGCGCCGTGGCGAGCCCGATCAGCCACCACTTTCTCAGGACGACGTGCAGCAGGCGTCGCGGGGAGAGCATGCCGCCGGATCCGACGCCGGCGTGGGTCATGCCGTAGGGTGCGCCGTAGTAGGCAGACGGCCCGGCCGGCGCTGCCGGGGGCGGAGGTGTGTCGGTGTTGGGCTTCACGTGCGTGCCTTTCTATGGCCTTGTCGTCGCGGGTACGGATGGTGCGATCACTGCCCCGGATACAGATCGGCGGGCCGGATGATCGTGGGCAGAGGCGGCGCCTTGGCGGGCGCCTGCGTCGGCGTCGGCAGCATGATGCCGCGCACGACCCCCACTTCGGTGGGGAGCAGGACGGTCGTGGGATTGTCGCACGCGCTGCGGCAGGACTCGGCGTCCTGAGCGTTGCCGGCCACCGCTTCGAGGATGGCTTTTGCGACGGCGGGGGAGTTGTCGCCGGCCGCCACGACTGCGGTGGCGGCGATGAGGGCGCGCCACGCGGGCGGGACGCGCGCGATCACGAGCCGCATCATGGGTGCGGTGTCCTTGCCCTTGATGGCCTCGGCGTACGTGATCAGGGCGATGCAGTGCTCTCTCTTCCTGGCCTCCGACCAGTCGGTCGCCAGGAGCGCATCGAGCGCGGCGACCACGATGGCCGCGGATCGCTCCACGCTCTGGTCCCGGATGGCCGCCACGACCAACTCGGGCGTAGCGGAGATGTCCCGGGCGCTCGGCACCGCCGGCTCCCCCTCGGCCCGGGCCTGTCCCGCCATCAACAGACCGCACGCGACGAACATGCTGACGATACCAGTTGTCTTCATTGAGGTTCCCCTTCTTCTGATCCCGGGCCGCCCGGGCGGCCCCATCTGCGCGTGTGCCTAGTATTCCGCCTTCACGCCCAGCGTGGCGCGTGTCTCCCGGTAGTCGCCTCGCACGTTGTCTTGCGTGTCCTCGTGCCACAGTTCGCCATAGGCCTTCAGCCACTTGAGCACAAGGTAGTCGGCCCGGATCCGGCCGTGGAGCTGCTCCACCTCACGCTTGATGGCCTCGCCCTGGGCCACGGTCTCGTCCTGCACGAAGTCCTCGTGGCGATAGCCCACCAGCACCGTGAGGGCGAGGCGCTTGGTTGCCGAATACTGGGCGCTGCTGGTGATCATGTTGACGGCTTTCGCATTCTGCGGCGTGTCGGGAGCCAGCTGCATCTCGCTTCGGCCTCCGAGGATCATGGAGAGCTTCGGACGGGCCTGCCAGTACCAGGCCATGTCGTATGAGAACCCGTCGCGGTGGAGATTGTCCGGCAGGCTCGGGTCGTCCACGGAGAAGTCGAAGTAGCCCGCGCTGGCCTCAAAGCGGCTCTTGAACGTGCCCTGCCATCTCCAGCCCGCCCGCGCCGCGTAGTAGTCGCCCGGGTTGGCCAGGCTGTCGTTCTCCATGCGGATGTACTCGCCGACCAGAATCGGACTGGACTTGTCGGTTACCTTGCGCGCGGCCTTGACGGAGATTTTTGCCTCGGTCGAGTCCCACAGGGCCCGGTCGCGGTAGTCGATCAGCCCGTAGTCGATGACGGCGTCGAGGGATGTCTTGTCCGACAGGGGGCCGCCCACGCCGGCACCGCAGTCGAGGATGTTCCGATCGACTCGCTCGGACCGCTCCATCACGCTCAAGGGAACGGCTTCCGGCCGCTCCAGGTAGCGATCGCCAGTGCCCTCGGTGGCGGCGTCCATCGTGCGGACGGATAGGTCATAGTCCGACACGCGCCCGAAGCGCTCATGGAGCTTCAGGCGCCAGTCCTCCGGGCGGCCCACGGTGAGGCGCAACTCCTCCGATAGATCGTCGCTATTCTTGCTGGTGAAGTCCTCAAAGCGGCGGAAGCGACCCCAGAACAGACCCTCCAGGCGGACCGCCTCACGGGCGCGCGTCAGACGAACGCCCGGACTCATGTCGATGAGGAAATCATCGGACTCCTGCCCCTTCGGCAGCAGCATCGGGTTGCTGTCGTAGCTGAGTGCCACATCGGCAAACGGGCGCACCAGCACGTCGCCGGCCTGCATGCCTTCGCCCGGCTTGCCCGGCGCGTTGCCGGCCGCCGCCGCGACAAGCAGAACGCCCAGCCAAACTCCACCCGTCCGATTCCTCATGCCCGTCACTCCTTCTGCGTGTGTTGTGCTCATAGAACGGCTTCCGGAACATAGACAACATCGCCCGGCAGGAGCCGGACATCGTCCTTGGTTTGCCCAAGTGCACCGATTCGATCCAGGTCGACCTCGAACTGCTCCGCGGCGCTGCCGCGCGTGCGCGTGACGCGGATGGCGTTGCTGCGGGCGCTCGTGTCGAGTCCGCCCGCCAGTTGGATGGCCCGGCTCACGGTGAGCTCGCGCGTGGGCGGGACATTGACCTGACCGGGCTTCTTGACCCGGCCCAGCACGGTGACGTAGCCCCACGGCGACACCGCCGAGTCGCCCGCTTCCATCTGGCACTCCACGATCACCTGCGGAGCGACAAAGACGCGGTCGTAGGATGTTCTGAGCTGGTCCTGAGCCTCGGCGACCGTCAAGCCGGCCAGGCGGATCTCGCCGACGAGCGGCAGCGTGATGGAGCCCGCTTCGGAGATCCGGCGATTCTTCTCGTCGATCTCCTTCTGGCCGGTCACGAGCACCTGCACGTTGACCGTCAGACCGGGGCGCAGCAGGGCGCCCGCGTCCTCCGTGGCGGGGACCCGCTCCACAGTCGGATGCGCCTCGGCCGGACCCGGCCGGGTTACCTGGCACCCTGCGCCCGCCAGGAGGATGCCCAGAGCGAGGGGGCACCCGCTCCGCCACGCGATTCTCAGCCAGTTCATCTTGGTGTTCATGCCTTTCTGTGCGGTACCAGCTCGTTGTAGTGCGTCGAGCGTCGCGCCAGTTCGCCGTGAGGCGCGAAATCCTCCACTCGCCCCCGGGCCAGCAGGAGCACGCGGTCGGAGCGCTCGATCGTGGCCGGACGGTGCGAGATCACGATGAGCGTGCGCGAGTTGAGCGCCTGCGGCAGGGCCGAGAAGACGGACTCCTCCACCTGCCCGTCGAGCGGGGCCGAGAACTCGTCCATGACGAGGATATCGGGATCGGACACCAGGACGCGCGCCAGCGCCAGGCGCTGCCTCTGCCCCTCCGAGAGGTTGCCGCCGTGCTCGTCCAGGCGGGCGTTCAGCCCGCCGGGGACCCCGCGCACGAAATCCGTCATCTGGGCCGTCGCCAGCGCCCGCTCGATGTCCTCCAGGCGAGCCTGCTCATTCCCGTAGCGGAGGTTCTCCAGGATGGTGCCCGAGCACAAGGAGGCCGTCTGCGCGAGGTAGCCGATCCGCCGCCGCAGGCTGCCGAGCTCGAACTCCTCGGCGGGCGAGCCGTCGTACAGCACCGCTCCGGAGCTCGGCTGGTAGAAGCGGAGCAGCAGTCCGATCAACGTGGTCTTGCCCACGCCGCTGGCCCCCACCACGGCGATGTGCTCGCCGGCCCTGATGCGGAAGCAGAGGTCCTGGAGCAGGGGGGGTGCCGGATCATAGGCAAAGCTGACGTGTCGGAACTCCACCTCGCCCGCGAGCCGCTCAACGGGCCGCGCCGCCTCGGCGTTGGACTCCGGCGCGACCGCGACCAGCGCCTGCACGCGTTCGACGGCGGCCAGCGCCCGGTGCATGCTGAAGTGCGTGTTCACGAGCTGGTTCATGGGGCCGAACGTGCCGGAGAGGCTGGCCTGGAAGGCCGTGAGCGACCCGAGGGTCCACTGTCCGTGCAGGATCAGCCACGCCCCCGCCGCCAGCACCGTGAACTGCACCGCCCGGGGGGCCAGCCCCACGGCGGTCGAGCCGACCGATCCGACGGCCAGCTGCTCCAGGCCCAGGTCATAGAGTCGCTCCAGCCGCGAGGAGAGCCCCCTCGCGGTGCGGCGCTCCGCGCCGTGCGACTTAACGAGCGTGGCATTGGAGAGCGACTCCTGGAGCGCGCCCTCGAACTGGGCGTTCAGCTCCATGCTGTGGCGGTTCAGGTTGCGCACGCGCCGTCCGACGAACTCGCTGCCCAGGGCCAGCACGGGCAGAGCCAACATGGCCAGAAGCGCCAGGCGCCATTCCAGGAAGAAGAGGAGCGCGCTGTTTCCGGCCAGGCGAATGAGGTTGCCCATCCAGGCCACCGGCGCCGCGGACAGAAACCATCCGACTCCTTGCGTGTCGCCCGAGATGCGGGCTTCGAGGTATCCCGTCTCGTGACCGTCCAGAAAGAGCTTCGGCAGGCGGAGCACCCGCTCGAAGAGGGCGGCGTGGAGATCGAGCATGGCGGCTTGCTGGAAGCGCGCGAACAGGTACTGCTGGGCCAGCCCCAGTCCCAGCGTGGCCGCACCGACGGCCGCGTACACCCCCAGCACATACGGCAGCCAGCGGGCTTGCCCGCCGATCAGGACGCGATCGACCAGGATGCGGTGGAAGAGGGGGAGGGGCAGGGCGAGCGCAACGCCGAGCAGCATCACGGCCACCGCCGCGGCGAGGAGCGCCCGGTGCTGCCGCGCGTGCGGCCACACGAGCCGTCGCGCGTCGCGCAGCGCGTCGCGCGTCGATGAGGCGCGGCCGGCCATGGGGTCGCGCGCGGCCGTGCGTTGCCATCCCTGCTGCAGATGATGCGTCCAGCGTTTCATGGTGCGTGGCGGCCGGGCGTCAGAGGCGCTCCCGGCCGGGATGGGACAGGAACAGGTCGAACGGCTTGCGGCAGGCGAAGCGGCCGAGCTGAGGCCACCAACGGGCGACGGTGCGGCGGCGCCACATGAACTTGACGACCGGGCCGCGGGGCGAGTCGATCCGCAAGCTGTCGACCCGCGGCTGCCAGATGCGGGCGGGTATGCCGCTGGCCCTGAGGCGGGCGTACGCGGCGCGAAGGGGGCGCCGCGCCTGAAGCCCGAGGGCGATCAGAGCCCGGCGCACGCGCACCTGGAGCGCGCCCGCCCAGCCGCCGGCCACCCGGCGGCTGGAGTTTCCGCGGCGGCAGCGCGTCACGATTCCGACCACGTGATCGGGCGCCACGTGCCACGGGTCCGGACGGCCGTTGTTGTCGCCCTGCGTCACGAGGCCGGTCTTCGTGACGGCCATGATGCGGTGGACAAACACGCTTCGCGACTCGGGCAAGCCCGCCACCCGAAACACCGCCACGTCGCCGGGCCGAAGGCGGGCTGCCGCTTGGCTCACGTCGAGAGCATCGCCGGGCCGGAACGTGGGCCACATGCTGTGGCCGGTGTAGATCCGAGTCGTCATGGAAGAGCTGTCAGCGGTCTGGGGGATCGCCCGGCGCGACCTAGTGCCCGCTCATGGCGGAGCCGACCGCATCCCAGTCGATGCGATCCTTCGGGAAGCGAAGCCGGTACGTGGGGGATTCCCGAATCATGTCCGACAGGCAATCGAGCGCCTGGACGCGATGGCTGACCGGCAGCTGCGCCCAGATGAGGGCGTTGTCCTGCCAGAGGAAGGAGATCATGTCCTTCTTGCCGATCGGAGCGAGCTCGAAGCGCGCCGCCTTCTGGAGCAGGTACACGGCGCCGAGCGGCGCGCTGGCCGGGCCGGTGCACGTGCGGCCCCATGGGGTGCCGTGGACCCGTAGGCCATCCGGGTGCCGTCGCAGAATGTTGCGGTCGTCGCTCAGGATGGCCGCGCCGTCCCCCGCCAGGCGCGCGACTGTGCTCTTGCCCCCGCCATCGGGCGCCACGAAGAGGGCCGCCCGTCCGTCGCGCACCACCGCCGAGCTGTGGATGGGGAAGGCGGCCCGACCCGGCATGAACGCGCAGAAGAGCCGGCGAACGCCATTCTCCACGCGGGAGTAGTCGGGGTGGGCCCACCACGACTCCGCCGCCCCTTCGGCGAAGAACACGTGCGCCTCGTGGCGGGCCAGGTCCATGATCTCCACGCTCAGCGCGTGGCGGATGAGAAACACATCAGCGGGATGCTCGGCCGCCCGCTCCAGCTGCGCCCGCACCCGCGCCGCGCGCGCGATGGGCACGTCAGTCGTCCCCGGCGCGCACTGGAGGAAGGGCCGGAGCGCGGCGGCGACGGCCCCCTTGCGATAGGGGACAAAGACCTGAATGCCTCGGCCCAACTGCTCGGGAGACGTGCACGCGGAAAGTCGGCTCTTCAGTGCGGGCGACACGGGAGGCGCATCCAGCTCTTCGGGGTTCACCGCGTGGAGGTGGTGGCAGACATCGGCGCTCTGAGGCCGGCTCCGGAAAGGCGTGAACCGTCCGGCATCCAATGCCTTGATCGGAGTCTCGCAGGCGGTCTGGAACTCGACGTCCGCGATCCGGTGTGACCACACGGGCATGCCGGTCAGTCGGTTGCGCCGGATTGGCAGAACGATTCTGCGTAGTTGCCCTTGCCGCATCCCCCCAGCGTGGGGTTCGTGCCGACGGCACACGTCGAGGAATCCGACTCGGGTGCCGTTCCTCTGGTACAGGTGTAGTTGGACGAGATTGCGGATCCGGGCGTGCAGAGCCCCAGAGGCGTCACCTTCCCCCCTCGAGCCCGCAGGTGCGAGAGATCTCGTGCCATGGGTGGTTCGTACACTCGCTTGTTCGTCGTCATGTCCCCACTCCTCCCTTCCGCCTTCTTCCCGGCGGAAACAGCCCGCGCGCGTCAGCCGCGCTGCAGAACCCGTATGCGGCGCTCAATCGTCCGGCCTCGTGGTAGTTCTGGGCGATGCATCCGCCCATGCACCCGTCGCGGTGGATGCAGTCCCCGCAGATTCCCTCCAAGCGCTCCGGAACCGTCTCCCTCAGGGCTCTCAGCCCGGGCGCATCCGCCCATACGGCCGCTACACCATCGGTCTCCAAATGGCCGAAGACCAGCTCCGGAATCTCGACGCCGACGCCGCACAGGGCCAGCTCGCCCCCGCACAGCACACCCAGAATCTCCAGAATATTGCACGTCCCGGCCGGAAAGCGCAGCAACTCATTGATGGATCGAAACGCGGCCGGTATATCAAAGTGCACGCGGATGGGGCTTGCGCGGAAGCGTCTCTCCACATCGCGATGGATGCTCGTCAGCTCCGCGACCGGGATCGTTTCGCCGCCGGTCATGCGGTTGCCGCGCCCCATGTCCTGCACGTGGTTGAACTTTACCGAGCCGCAGCCGAGCCGCTCGGCGAGCCGGACGACCGCTTCAATCTGGTCGAGATTGCCCCGGTGCAGGGTGCAGATCATCTGGGGACGGAATCCGACCCGAGCGAGGTGCTCGATTCCGGCCACGGCCCGATCGAAGCTGCCAGCCACCCCGCGCAGCGCTTCGTGCGTCGCTGCGTCGGCCCCGTCCACGCTGATGGAGACGAAGCGCAGCGCGTTGGAGTCGCGGAACAGCTGCGCCATGTCCGCGTCAATCAGCGTCCCATTGGTCTCCATGCTGATCGAAACGCCCTCCCGCGCCACGCAGGTCACGATATCCCGAAACCGAGGGTGGAGCGTGGGCTCGCCGCCGGTCAGCTTCACGGAAGCCAACCCCAGGGGCCTGGCCTCTCGCACCGCCTTCTCGACGTGCTCCAACGAGATGAACCGCCCGCCCCGGGCGTCCGGGTCGAACCCCGGCGTGATCCAGCAATGCCGGCACGCCAGGTTGCAGGCGCCCGATATGTAGAGGTAGAGCGAGCGCAGCGGCGGGACGCCGGCGTCGGGCAAGCGTGCGGGCGGTGCTATCGTGTGATCGTCGCAAGGCATCGGATGGCTCACATCGGATGGTTCATCACTCGGCCGCGGGCCTGAGCGGCCGGGTCTCCGCCGACGGTCGACGCGCGGCCCGCCGGCTCCGTGAGCTGTCCCTCGGCTGGCGCGATGCCCGCCAGGAACCGGCGGTAGCAGTCGTCAGGATTGGCCCGGTTGAAATCTCCCGTGGTCTCCTGTGTCACTCCGGGGCAGCTCCCGTTGCAGTAGGGCGCCCAGTCGCAGCCCTCGCAGCCCGGCACCGCGCTCATGGGAATGGTCCGACGCTCGCGCAAGGCGGCCAGGACGGGGTGATGCCGCCAGACATCCAGGATGGAATCTCGGGTGATGTTGCCCAGGACCTGACGGTGCAGAATGTGGCAGGGGACGATATCCCCATTGTGCAGGACGTCGATGCGCGAGAACACGCAGCCGCAGGCGGTCAGGAATCCCATGCCCCAGCGGGACGTCCGGACTCCGGTCCTTCGGGACTCCTCCATGTCGGCGTACGCGCGCCGCTTGGCGAGGGGCCCGGCCATCGCGGTGATCCGGCCCGGGTAGCGCTCCAGCAGCCGCTCCAGAGTCCGCATGGCTTCGAGCTGGGCCTGAGGAGGAAGCGTCACCTCGCCCTGGTTCGAGCAGCCCTGGCCCATGGGGAATGCCTCGTTCGTGCTGAACGACGGCAGGCCAACGTCATCCAACAGGAGGCGGGCTATGCCGTCGAGGTCGTCCAGGTTGTGGCGGGTGATCGTCACGCGCACGGAGACCGGGAACGCCGCCTCCTTCAGAAGCCGCAACGCCCGCATCGTAGGCACGAAGCTCCCGGGTCTGCTGCGGTTGTGAACGCGCGCCTCCGAGCCGTCCACCGAGAGCTGGATGGAGTTCAGGCGCAGCCGCCGCTTGCCGGTCTCGAACCGGGCGAGCATGCGCTCGTCCAGCAGCGTTCCGTTGGAGCAGAGGCTGTAGCGCATCCGGTTGGCGATGACCCGGTCGATCAGGTCGAACAGATCGGGGCGCGTGAAGACCTCGCCCCCGGTCAGCCCGACGTCCAGTAAGCCCAGGCTCCCCAGCTCATCGAAGAGCGCGAGCCATGCCGATGTCGGCAGGTCGCTGTGGGCTGCCATCTCTTCGGCGTAGAAGCAGTAGCGGCAGCGCAGATTGCATCGCCCGGTGATGGCGATTTCCGCGCGACGTGGGTTGGAGATGGCGGGGCGTGCGTCCATGGCGATGCGCGACCTTCTACTCGTTCGACGTGCCCACGAACCCCCCGGCGAGCATGGTGTCGAGGAACTGCCCGACATCCGCTTCAACCGCCTCCTCCGGCGCGGCATCGAACGCCGCCTTCACGGCCGTGACGATGGCCGGCACGCTGCTGACGCCGTCGCAGTGTTTCCAGACGTGAACGGCCGTCGCGTTCAGCACGAGTACTTGGTTGGTGTCGGGGTTGAACAGAAGTGCCCCGTCGTCATCCTCATCCCGCAGGACGACGTCCGGGTTCCGCATGTAGACTCGCGCTGCGACGGTCGGTGTCATGGCGTTCGCGTGCCCCCCTTGCGCCGGCTGCGGCTGCGCCACAGGAACGGCTCGGACTTTACCTGTGTTGAGCTTTCCCATAATCTGCCGGCATTCGCATGAACAGCCAGTCTCCGTTATCGGGCGCATCGGCCGGCCCCGGCTATGCATGGCTTGCCCGCGCGCTGGGCCCCCGCGATGGGGTGCTCGGCCTCTCCGCCGAGCTGTGGCCCGCCGTTGAGCCCCTGCTGGCCACGCACCGCGCCGCGGGCCTGCTCTACGACCGCATTCAGGTCGGCTCGGTGGAGGCGCCGCGGCTGGCGCGCTACGAACTGTCGGCTCGCGTGGCGCGGTGGGCCGAAGCCACGCGCGACTGGCCCGCTGCCGCCGGTCGGCTGCTGCACGAGTTCGACCGCCACGGCCTTCCGCACCTGGTCCTGAAGGGGTGGGCGCTGATTCCGCTCGTGTACGATGGCCGCCGGGAACTGCGCGAAGTGTCCGACCTGGACGTGTTCATTCCCCGGTCGCGCCTGGCGGAAGCCGATGCGCTTCTGCGCTCCGAGGGTTTCGCCATCCCGCCGCAGGCGGAGCTCCGGCCGGGCTTCGCCCATGCGTACGGGCATGAGGCCGACTACGTGCGGGCGTGCGCGACCGGCCGCCCCATGACGGTCGATCTCCACTGGCGGCTGCTGAAGGATCCCCAGTTTTGGCCCCGGTTCGGAGGAGACTGGTTTGATCGCATCCGGGCGGTTCCATGCGCCGGGCGACGCTGGCCGGTTCCCTCGTCCGAGGACATGTTCCTGCACCTGTGCGCCCACGGGGCACTCAGCAACGCCGGCGACGGCTTGACCCGCCTCTACCGCCTGCTGGATCTCGTTCGTCTCGGCACCGTCCCGGGGTTCGCATGGCCGATCCTGCTGGATCGGGCCCGGCAGGCATCTCTGACCGGGGCGCTCCGGTCCGGCGTTGAAGCCGTGGCGGCCTTGTGGCCGGGCGCGATTCCGGCTGAATGGGCCGCCGCATGCGGCCGGCTGCCATCGACTCCGGAGGAAGATCGGTCTCGCCGACAGCGGGCGGCTTCTGCCAAGGCCGTGCGATTCGATCCCGACGTGCGCCGGATCTCCGGATGGGGCGGGAGGATCCGTTACATGGGCGGAAAGCTCTTTCCGTCTGGTGCTCATCTGCGGTCGGTCCACCATCTTCCCCCCGGTGCCTGGTATGCTCGCGGGCTGCTGGCTCGATGGGGGACGCGCTTGAAGTCGCTGGCCTGCGGGCGAGGGCGGGCGTGACGCTGGTGTGTCGCCCTGCGGACACTCCGTGCCCGTCAATTACGCAAGCATACGGCAGGCGGCCGAGGAACGAGACTGGGGCGTTCGTGATTCCTGTGTAGCGGAATGCACTACACGCCGGAGGGGGGCGGAGGTCAGACGCCACGCGCGCCCGCCCGTCAGCGTGCGGCCGTCGGATCCCGGCGGTCCGCGAGCGAAGCGCGGAGTGACGGCTGGCGGACGATATCCTACTCGACCAGCTTGTTGCTGATGGCGTAGTGCGTCAGTTCGGCATTGGTGCGCAGCTGCATCTTCTCGAGGATGCGTGCGCGGTAGGTGCTGATCGTGTTGCCGCTCAGAACCAGCTCGTCCGCGATTTCCTTCACGGTCTTCCCGGACGCGATGAGCCGCAGGATTTCGAACTCGCGATCCGACAGGCGCTCGTGCAGCAGGCCGCCTCCCGAGCGGCCCAGCTCGGACGCCAGCTGCTCCGCCAGCACGGCGCTGACATAGCGTCCGCCGGCGAGGATGCGTTCGACGGCTCGGACCAGCTCCGTGCCCGCGCTGGCCTTAGTCAGGTACCCGCTAGCGCCGGCCCGAAACGCGCGTACGGCGAACTGCCGCTCCGCGTGCATGCTCAGCACCAGAACCGGCATCTTGGGGCGTTGCGCCTGGAAGTCCTTCAGTACGTCCAGCCCGCCGCGGCCCGGCATCGAGATGTCGAGAATGACGAGATCCCAATGGTGCGCCAGCGCCGCCTCCAGGGCCTGTCGGCAGTCCTCGGCCTCGCCGAAGCTTGCGTCCTTGAACGCCTGGGCCAGGATGAGTTTCAGCCCGCTGCGCATCACCGCATGGTCGTCCGCAAGAAGGATCTTCATGCTGAATCTCCTCGTCCCCGCGATGCCTGAGCCGCGGGCATCTGCGCCCGCACCGTCGTTCCCTTGCCGGGTTCACTCACGATGTCCACGGTGCCGCCAAACGCCCCGGCGCGCTCGCGCATGCTGAGGATGCCGATGGCCTTCGGCCCCGAGACGAGGTCGGGTGAAAACCCCTGTCCGTCGTCCTCAACTTCCAGCTCCAAGCTGCCGTCGACGGCGCGGAGCCGGACCTCCACCCGAGTCGCCTGCGCGTGGCGGATGACGTTGGTCAGCGCCTCCTGCAAGATCCGGAACAAGGCCAGCGCCTGGTCCGGGTCCAGTTCGATATCGTCCGCCGGCAGCACGGCCTCACACGGCAGGCTGGTTCGCTTGCTGAACTCGGCCGCCTGCCACTCGATGGCGGCCACCAGGCCCAGATCGTCCAGCACGCCCAGACGCAGCGAGGCGGAGAAGGCCTGAGTCATCTCGATCAGGCTCTCCACCAGCGGCAGCATGGCGGCGGCCCTGTCCCGGAGCGCCGGCAGGTCGATGCCTGTGGCGGCGTGCATATGGCGGTCCATCCACATCAGGTCGATGTGCACGCCGGTCAGGTTCTGGCCGAAGTTGTCGTGCAGCTCGCGCGCGAGGGCCGCCCGCTCCTCCTCGCGCACGACCTGGAGGTGCGCCGTCAGGGCGCGCAGGTCCGCGGCAGACCGTCGTGCCGCCTCTTCGGCGTGCTTGCGCTCGGTGCAGTCCGTGATCACCGCGCGGCAGACCCTGGCGCCGTCGGGTCCCGGCGTGGCGGTCGCGTCGAGCCGCGCCCAGAAGGTCGTCTCCCCGGCGCGCAGCATTCTGAGCTCGCACGCCTGGGGTGTGCCCTTCTCGAGCAGGCGCTTGCGGAGGAGGTAGCAGATATCCTGATCCTCCTTGAGGACGAACCGGGCCAGCGGCTGATCGATCAGCTGCTTCCGCTCGACGTCCAGCATGGTGATGGCGGTGACATTGGCTTCAACGACGATTCCCTGCTCGGTGAGCGTGACGTACCCCACCGGCGCCCGGTCGTAGAGATCGAAATAGCGCTCTCTCGAAGCTTCGAGCACCTGCTGGGCGCGCCGCAGTTCGT
>CAYSLU010000010.1:0-1132 GCA_964431965.1 uncultured Verrucomicrobiota bacterium | reverse complement strand
ATCTCCAGCTCGATCTGGTGCACCTGCAGCTCATGGATGAGGCGGGCGGGATCGCCGGGCACGGGGGGGGGGGCGCCCGGGGGCCGTCCCGACAGGCGCTTCTCGGCGCGTCGGCGGAGGTCGTCCGGCGTGGTCTCTTCACCGCCTGCGGGCTTTCGCTTCATCTCAGGGGGCTCCATCCGGTCGGGGCGCTTCCCGCTCCGTCGTGGCGACGGCGTATGCGTCGCCGGCTTCGTTCACGAGCGCGCTGGCGGTGAGCCATACGTCCACGATCCGGCCGCCCTTGGCCACGCGCCGGACCCGGTGCGGCGCGAGCGCCTCGGCCCGGGCCAGCCGCCGCGCGACGGCCAGCGCCTCCGGCTGGTCAGCCTCCGGGATCAGATCGCGGATGTTCATGGACAGCGCCTCGGCCTCGCTCCACCCGTACATGCGCTCGGCCCCGGAGTTCCAGGTCAGGATGCGGCCTGTCAGGTCGTGCACGGTGATCGCGTCGCGCGAGTCGCGCACGACCACGGCCAGGCGGCGCAGCGCCTCGCTGTCGCGCAGCGCGGCCTGCACCTTCTTGATCTCCGTGATGTCGGTGAAGGTGATGACCGCTCCTTCGATGACATTCTCGATCGTGCGGTAGGGCCGGATCCGGAGCAGGAACCACGCGCCGGCCGCCGTCTGCACCTCGACTTCCCGGGGGGTGAGTGCGTCCAGCACCGCCTGCACGTCGTGCGCCAGGCGATCATATCCGACCAGGTTGGAGGCGATGTGGCCGACGGGCCGGCCGACATCAGTCGGAATCAGGTTGATCACCTGGGTGATGGTGGGCGTGAAGCGCAGGATGGTCAGCCGCGAGTTTACAAAAACGGTGCCGATGCCCGTGCCGGCCAGCAGGTTGTTCATGTCGTTGTTGGCCTGGGACAGGTCGGAGACCTTGGTCTGGAGTTCGGCGTTGACGGTGGACAGCTCCTCGTTGACCGATTGCAGTTCCTCCTTGGAGGTCTCGAGCTCCTCGTTGGCGGACTGCAGTTCCTCGTTCATCGACTGCATCTCTTCGTTCGAAGACTGAAGCGCCGCGTTGGAGGGCTCCAGTTCCTCGATGGTGCTCTGGAGGGAGTCCTCCTTGTCTCGCAGCTCCTGACGA
>CAYSLU010000009.1:0-79213 GCA_964431965.1 uncultured Verrucomicrobiota bacterium | reverse complement strand
CGGTCATGGCCCCGCGCGCGCCCCAAAACGGAAGCGGCGGCGCCCGCTGCCGGGCGCCGCCGCTTCCGTGCTCTCCGCCTGCTCCGCCCTACTGCTGCGTCACCACCGCAATCGCCTGCGCCCCGTCGGAGGCCCGCACCGTCACCGTGTTGATGCCGTTGACCGGAGCGCGGACATAGACGGCGCTGTATCCCGCCGCGTCATACACGATTCCGAGGCTGGAGTTGCTGACGTACCACTTAAGCGGAAGGGCCGCGGAGTTCGTTCCGCCGCTCACGCTCACCGTGAAGTACACGGTTCCGTTCGACCCGCTCAGCGTCGGCGTGGTGGGCGACAGGGTAATCGTGCTCTGCGCCGGATCCCCCGGCAGCACCATGTCGATCTGCGCGAAGCCTTCGCTTCCGTCAGCCGTCTTCACGCCGATGATGTTCATGCCGGGCGTGCCGTTTCCGACATACAGGGCCGTTGTCCCGGCGGTCCGCGCAATGCTGCCCATGGCCGGATTGGCGACCGACCAGGCGAGCGGCAGGGCGAGCGCGCTATTGCTGCTGATGGTCGCGGAAAACAGCACCGTGTTGCTCGACGGCGAAAGCGTCGCCTGTGCGGGATCGACCGAGAGACCTCCCCGCGACGCCTTCTCGCACCCGACCGTGCCAAGCCCCACCATGCCCAGAATTGCCACTGCCGCCAAGAGACTGATGCGCACGTCTATCTTCATGGGCCCACCTTCCAGAGTAAGCGACCAACCACTCCGCGTTCGACCATGCGCTTTCAGGATTCCACGCGCCGCTATTCGAGTCAACAGCATTCCCGACCCGGCGCGCGCGACCGCATGGTCTTCCCCTTTGGCTCAGGTTCGCTCGCGGACGACACGGAGGTCGTCCCTCCATAGGTCGAAGACTACCGTCTTTGCCGTCGTGGAGATTCGGGCTCCGTCCCGACCGAGCGAAACGCTGCCTAAGGAAAGCACCATGCTCGCGGCCATAGCCCCTTGGCCGGTGGGCGCCCCGGCCGGCCGGCTCGCCGCATCACGGGCGAGCGCTCCCCGACAGGAGCGACTTCAGCATGCGAAAGAGCTCGCTGGCCGATGCGGTCGCACCGCGAATCACGCCCGACTCGTCCACCACGACGTTCGCCGAATAGCCGCCGGCTCCGTACGCCCGGTGCGTCGCGCCGTCGTCGTCGACGGCGATGGGAATGCCCCGCGCGCACCGGAGCGCCAGGCGCTGCGCCTCCGCGTCGTCCGATGCCGGCAGAATCCACACGAAGGCCACGCCCGATGCGCCGAAGAGCCGGACCATCTGCTCAACCGGCCCGGGCTCGTCGGGATACTCGCTCCGGATCGAATCCTCGATGTATGCCGAGCCAAATCGAATCACCACCGTCCGCCCGCGCAGCGACTCGAGCGTGACCGGCCCTCCGTTCAGCGGCTCCCCGCGCACCCAGCGGGAAACGGCGAACTCCGGCGCCGCGCGACCCTCGAGACCGCGCGCCTCCAGAGCGCCGCCCGGACGGGCTTGCTCCACGAAGCGCTCGCTCAGCAGCCGGACCAGTCGCGGCCGGATGCGCGTGCGGAAGGACGCGACGGAGAACTCCCCGATCTGGTCGAGCCGCCCTTGGCGGTCGATCAAGGCGGCATCGCCCGCGTGTGCGCCATACAGCGCCATCGTCCAGCTGCTCCCACCGTCCACCCCGGACGGCGCGTAGTCGTCGATCACCACCGGGAAGTCGACTCGCTCCCCGGCGACAAGCGGCACGAGATCCGGCACGTACCCGGAGTGATCGTGCACGCACACGATCTGCAGCCCCGCCGGCCGGTACATCGCGTGGATGGCCTGGAGCTCGCGCAGCGGCGCAGACTGGCGGGATCGATCCCAGAAATACACGAGCACCACCTGCCCCCGCAGGTTCGCGAGCGCCGGCGCCGGCGCGTTCACCGCCGTCCCGCGCAGCTCCGGCGCGGGACTCCCCTCCGCGGCCTCCCGCTCGACGGGGCTGCCGCGGCTCAGGACGAAATGAACGTCCGAGCGACCGGCCGGAATGCCCGCGATCGCGCGCGGCGCGTGTCCCTGGTCGGACTGCGCCTGCACGACAAGCTGCGTCTCCGGCAGAAACGAGATCCGGTACGAGCCGTCGGGCTCCGTCTGCGCCCATCCCAGCTCGCGCCCGTCCGGCGGCATGGAGCGGGCCACGACCCGGCCGGCGATCGGGTGGCTGTCCCCGCCGGTCACGCGCCCCGAAACATAGGAGCGGCCGGTCGGCTCGAGCACCAGGTCCGCCGCGCGGCGCGGAGACTCGCCCAGCACGTGGTTCCGCACCGCAGCCGGGCGATACCCGTCCTTCTCGGCGCGCAGCGTGTAGGCGAGGCCGACGACAAGCCCCGGCACCCGGTACGTCCCGTCGGGGTTGCTCCGGGCCGGCGCGGCCAGGTGGTCGTACGGCACAAAGACCGGGCCGTCGGGCGTCCGCATCACGGCCGTCACGGACACGGCCGCCGACTCCACCGGCATGCCCGTGAGGTCCACCACCCGCCCCTCGACCTCCGCCGTTGGCCGGATCGTCACGTTGGTCCACACGCCGTCGCGCTCGTCCACCAGCCCCAGCGCCATCCCCGCGAGCGAGCGATGCGGGTGTTCGGCGTAAACCAGGACGTAGCGCTGCCCGTCCTCGAGCCGGCCCGCGATCTTGCGCTGCACCGAGAACGAGCCGTTGGACCCCGCGATGGCGGGCGGCTCGAACAGCCACTCGCCCGCCACGACGAACGCGTCGGCGACCGCATTGGTCTCCGGATCCACGACCGCTCCGGTAATCACGACCCGGGCCACGCCGGACGCCGCGCGTCGGATGGCCACCCGCGCGAGCTCCGCGAGCTCCGCCTCGCCCGGGTACTGGTCGGCCACGCGGCGCCACGCGGCACGCGCGTCATCGGTCCGGCCCAGGCCGCGGAGGCAAACCCCGGCGCGGTAGCGTGCGCGCGCCCGGTCGGCAGGAGCCGCCGCGGCATCGTCCGCCGCCGCGGTGTAGGCGGACAGCGCCGACTCCAGGTCCCCCGTCGAGCCGCGCCGCTCCATGTCGTACGCCGCCCCGAACGGATCCGGGCCGGCCGCCGCGGCGGCCGCCCACGCCGCCGCCAGGGCCGCGGCGCGAATCCCGGCTGGAACCGCCCCCTTCACGCGTCGCCTACTCCTTCCCCACTTCGCCCGCGAACTTGTAGCCGATCCCGTGGACGGTCAGGATGTGCTCGGGCTTCTTCAGGTCCTTCTCGATCTTGCCGCGCAGCATCGCGACGAAGCTGTCGAGCGAGCGCTGCGTGCCGAAGTACTGCGTGCCCCAGACGTCCTGCAGGAGCACCTCCCGCGACAGCGCCTGCCCGGGATGCGTCAGGAAGTAGAGCAGCAGGTCGAACTCGGTCCGGGTCAGCGGGATGTCCTTCCCCCGCTGCGCGAGCGTCCGCGCGCCCGAGTCGAGCGTGAACGATCCGAAGCGGTAGCGGCCCGGCACGGCGCGGGCCGTCCGGGACTCCTCGCGCCGGAGCATCGCGCGGACGCGCGCCATGAGCTCCTTGATGCTGAACGGCTTCGTCACGTAGTCATCCGCGCCCAGATCGAATCCCAGCAGCTTGTCGAACTCCTCCTGGCGCGCCGTCAGGATGAGGATCGGCAGGTCAGGCCGCTTGGCTCGGACCCCGCGGCACACCTCGAATCCGCTGATCCCGGGAAGCATCAAGTCCAGGATCAACAGGTCGATGCGCCGGTCGAGCGCCAGCTTGAGGCCCTGGGTTCCGTCCTCGGCCTTCATCACGGCGTAGCCCTCGGCCGCGAGGTTCTCCTCCAGGCCAAACATCAGGGCGGCATCGTCCTCCACCACCAAGACCGTCTTGCGCTTATCCATCATTCATCCCTCCCCGGCCGGGCGGACGGCCACCCCGCCTAAACGGGCCAGGCGCTCCCGCCCGGCAGGGCCTTCAGGCACACGGTGAACGTGCTCCCGACGCCCGCTTCGCTCTCCACCTCGATCCGCCCGCCGTGCGCGCGGACGACGTGCCGGCACAGCGCCAGCCCCAAGCCCACCCCGGGCGTGACCGCCGCGCGGGAGCCGCCCACGCGGTAGAACTTCCGAAAAATCCGCTTCAGCTCCCGGCGCTCCATCCCCACCCCTTCGTCGCGCACCGATATCCGGATCCAGCGCCTGTCCGGCGACGGCTCCGCCCGAACGTGCACCGCGGCGGGCCCGGACGAGTACTTCACGGCGTTGTCCATCAGGTTCAGCAGCACCTGCTCGATCGCCGTCCGGTCGGCGTTCACCGGCGGAAGCGGGCTCGCGATCTCCAGGTCGATCGTCGCCCGACCATTCCACTGCCGGCCGCGGAACGCCTGGACCGCACCCTCCACGAGGTCCGCCGACGGCTCCTCGCGACGGTGATAGACGACCGCGTCCTGGTCGAGGCGGACGAAGAACAGAACCCGCTCGACCAGACTCCACAGCCGGTCGGTTTCCTTGATGACGATCTCGAGCGACTTCTTCCGCTTCTCCGGATCGCGAATGTTCCCGAGGTACAGGCTCTCCGCCAGCATCTTCATCGACGCCAGCGGCGTGCGCAACTCGTGCGACACGAGCGCGACAAAGTCCGTGCGTGCCCGGGCCTGCCGAATCTCGACCGACACGCGGCGCAGCACGAGCCAGCTGCCCGCCGCCACGACGACGCCGAGCAGGAACACACCCCACGCATAGAGTCGCGCCTGAAGCTCGTGGCCGGACCGGGGGCCGTCGGCTCCGGCGACCGGGTGGACCGCGATCCGGAAGGAGTCCAGCGGCGCCGGCAGCAGCTCATCGACGAGGCGCGGCTCCTCAGGGGCCGCATCCGCATCCCCCACGGCCACCCGAAACCGCGCGGCGGCGCCGCTCCGCTCAACGATGGACCGGGCGAGGCGATCGGCCGCCGCCCCGGACACCAGGAACCCGGCCCAGCCGCCGGGAATGGCGCTCAGCACGTAGACCCCGCCCGCACCCGGGATGCTCCGCACGGAGCCCGCCGGCCCCGCTGGCGGAGGCGGGAGAGAGGCGAGGCCGCGCTCCAGGTCCGCCCGTGCCGCCGCGCCCATTTCCGCACCGCTGCGGCGCTCATCCAGCCAGCTCAGCAGCTCGCGGGCTCGCGCGTCGCCGGCCGGCGCCGGCCAATCCGCCAGAAGCTCAAGCAGGGCGGTACGCTGCGCGGAAATGATGTCGCCGTACCGGTGAACGACGCGCTCCAGCAGCTGCCGCTCGGCGCCGCCGCCCGCACCCAGATCCACCAGCATGCGGAGCGCCTCGAGCTGATAGAGGTACCCCTCCTCATCCCGCAGCTCTTCGTGGCGAACGGGCTCGCCGGCGACGGCCGCCGCGGCCGCCCATCGCGATCCGTCGGCGATCCCCCTCGCCAGCTCGATCCCCCATTCCAGGCGCCCCATCCGCCGCGCACACGCCGCCACGCCCAGAGCCGCTTCGCACGCGAACTCCGGAGGTGCCTCGTCCAGCTCCAGCACCTTCCGGTACTCGCGCAGGGCGTTCTCCAGGTGACTGTCGCGCGCCCGGTAGGCGCGGGCGGCATCGAGGGCGGTCAGCTCCGGGTAGGACTTCTGCAGCAGAACCCAGCGCGACCGCGCGGCCGCGCGAATCGCCAGATCGCTCTCCCGCGGCGGATACGCCAGCCCCTGCGCGTCGGAGACGATCGCCCCGCCAAATCCGGGTGCCGCCCCCCGCAGCCCGGCGGCCATAGCCAGAACGGAGCGGGATTCCCCGCGGTCCTCGGCGCCGCGCGCGACCGCACGCGCGAACTGGTGGGCGCGCTCCACCACATCCGTGGCCACCGTGCGCCCGATCGATTCCGCCACCTGGCGCGCCGCGCGCAGCTGCTGCTGCTCCTGCACCGCCTCCCACGAGCGGATGCTGCGGGCCGCAAAAATGCTGAGAATCGAAGTCGGGAGGACCACCAGAAGCAGGACGATGAGGACTAGTGTGGCTTCTTTCTGCACCGGGTTCGACCCGCCCGCGATCGGGCTACTCGACCTCCAGCTCGACGATCCAGGACTGGACGACGTCGGCGTCGCTGGCGTCCGGGTTCAGGGAGAGGTACTGGCGATAGTGGTCGGCCGCCTTTCGCATGTTGCCCAGGTGATCCTCGTACAGGATGCCGAGGTTAAAGTGCGCTTCGGCAAACTTAGGGTTCGCCTTCAGCGCCAGACTGTACATCCGCTCGGCGTCTCCATACTTGCCCTGGCGCGCCAGCGCAACGCCTTTCTGGAAGAGCGACTCCGCCTGCATCCGGGCCGAGTCGGACACAAGGGCGGACCTCCGCGGGGATGATGGCGCCTCCCCGAAGGCTCGCTCGGTCTGGACGAGCGCGTCCTCGTACATGGCATCCGCCAGCGCCTGGATATCGCCCGTCGCCCGCGGCCCGGCGCCGACCGAGCCGGGGGACGCGGAGAGCATGCTCCCCGGCGACCGCGCTCCGATCCCGGCGGCGGCGCGCCAGCCGCCCGCGCCGGATCCGCCGGAGGACGCCAGAGACTCCGTCCGGCGCAGGCGCTCCTGGGCCTGGGCCAGGTCGTTCTTGTACTGCATCGCCTTCCGAGCCACCAGGTAGAGCACCTTGCGGTCCCGCTCGCGGGCCGCGGCCAGATCGCGAAGCTGCGCTTCCGCGGCGGCCTTCTCGCGGGTCAGCCGGGCCAGATCCTCCTGGAGCTGCGCCCCGGCGTCGGCCGTCTGCTGCCGGGCCGTGTCGGTCTGCTGCTGCCGGTCCAGCTCCTTCGCCAGCCGGCTGCGCAGATCCGTGTTCTCGCGCTCGAGGCGCCGGTACAGATCGGAGCCCGGAGCCGGAGCGGACGCCGACGCCGCGCGGCCGGTGCCGGTCAGCAGGCCGGCTTCGATCTGCCGCCGCATGGCGCTCAGCTCGGCTTCGAGGCTGGCCGACCGCGCCTTCTCCGCGGCCACCTGCTTCTCGAGCTCGCCCGTCGCGCTCAGGTCTTTCAGCGAGGCGGCCAGGCCACGCCGCTTCTGCTCGAGCTCGTCCACCTGCAGCATCAGCGAGGCGTTCTCCTTGCGGAGCGCGTTGACGTCGCGCTGCGTCTTGTCCGCCTGGGCCCGGAGATCGAGGTTCTCCTTCACGAGGCGCGCATAGTCGCCCGCGCCGATGCCGGACGCCGCCATCGCCCGGCGCGCGCCGCTCGTCGGCGCGACGCGCATGGCCGGGTCGGAGGGCTCGGCGGGCACGGAAGGATCGCCCTGGCCGAACGCCGTCGCGCCGAGCAGTGCCGCCGCGATCGAAGCGGCCCCGATATGGTGGGTCCACGCGCTCATGTCTGCCTGGCTTCGCCGCCCGCCGGGGCCGGATGCTCCCCGGCTACTCGGCGCGGGGCGCCGCGCCGACCGATCCGGTCGCGTCAGCGGCGCCGGCGGAAGGCGCCATTTCCTTCGGCTCCCGGTCCATATCCTTGGACCGCCGGAAGGGCTCCTCTCCGGTGATGATGCGCGGGGTCAGGAACACCGCGATCTCATTGTTGACGGAGTCCTCGGCCCGGAACCGGAACAGCGCGCCCAGGAACGGAATCCGGCCCAGGACCGGTATGCGCGACTCGGTCTTGATCTTTCCGTTCACGATGAGGCCGCCGATGATGATCGTCTCCCCGTCCTTGATCATCACGCTGGTCTCCGCGAACGACTTCCGAACCACAGGCGTGCCTTCCTGAGGCGCGCCGCGGTACCACTGGGAGATGTCGCTGATCTCGGGCTTGATCGACAGCGTGATCATGCCCTCTTCGTTGATCCGGGGCGCGACGGTCAGACTCACGCCAACCTCGACGAAGTTATACGTCTGCCCCACCACGTTGGTCGACCCGCTCTCGAACTGGAGCTGGACGTACGGCTGATTCTCGACGACCTTGATCGACGCCTCGCTGCCGTCGAGCACGGCAATGTGGGGGCTGGAGAGCACCTTGGTGTTCCCCATGGTTTCGAGCGTGTCGAACATCAGCCCCAGGTCGCCGAACTTCGTCACGGTCGCTAGACTCAGGCTCGCAAAGCGTCCGCCCGAGGGATTCGCGGAGAAGTCGCCGGCCGACTTCAGCTGGAACCGCGGATCCACGCCATCGAAGAAGTGCTGCCAGTTGATGCCGAGCCGGAACTCGTTCTTCAGCGTAACCTGTATGATCTTCGCCTCGATGAAGACCTCACGCGGCTTTCGATCGAACACGCGAATGATCTCCTCGACCTTGGTCATCGCGTTCGTTACGTCGGTCACGATGAGCGTCTTGGTCCGCTTGTCGACCCGCATGGTCCCGACGTCCTTCGTCAGCGCCGCCTGCACCTCGGCCCGGATGTCCTCGGGCACGGCGTGCTGGAGCACAAAGGTCTTCGTCAGGGTCGGCACGATGCGGGTGATCGACGGCAGCTCGGACTTCTCGATGATCGCCGCCATCTCCCGGATGCGGTCCGGCAGGTCGATGAGCACGAGCGTGCCGGTCTGCTCGTCGGACACGATGTTCCCCTTGGAGCTCTTGACCGGGGCCAGCATCGCGGCCACCTTGGTGGCGGACGCGTACTTCAGCTCGACGATCTTGACTTCCTTCTGCTCGTAGAAATCGACGCCGTTCTGTTCCCGGTACTCGTCCACCGTCATGATCTTGATGATGTTCCCCTTCAGCTCGTAGGCCAGCCCGTTGGCCGCCAGAACGATGTCGAGGGCATCCCGGACGGTGACGTCGTCGAGGTTGAGCTGCTTGGTCGATCCCGTTACGCCCTTGCTGATCACGACGTTGAGCCCGCCCTTGAGCGCGAGGAAGCGAATGAAGTCCTCGATGCTCATCGCGTCCTGCAGGGCGATCGACAGCCGCTTGTCCAGCCCCGGGAGGTCGAACTGGGCAAGAGTCTTCGGCCGAACGGCCACGTTGGTCGATTCCGACTGGGCCGCCGCAAAGAGCGGGCCCAGCAGCACAAGCCAGACGAAGCTGGCGAAGATACAGGTGCGCCTGTTCACTTGACTTCGATCTCCTTGCCTGATTGCCTCAGCAGAACCCGCTCACGCTCCACCTTGATCACCGACACATCCGCATCCGCGATGCTCTGCCCCTGACGGACAAAATACGTCTGCCGCCGGCTTTCGCTCCTCAGGATCGCTTCCGACTCGTCCGGGCTGGCGGGGTCCCATGACACGCCGATGAGTTTGAAGTCGGTGGCGGACGCCACGTGAATCGGGGTGTTCGTGCTCGTCGACGGCTTCGCCCCTCGCGGCGCGAACGGATTGCGCAGGCTCGCGTACTCGTCGAGTGGCGGGATGCTGACGGCCGGCGGCGCGCCCCCGGGCGACGGCTCAACAGCAGGCGCGATAGCCACATCGAGCAGCACGGCCGGCCGCGCGAACCCCACCTGGTAGACCGTGAGCGCCAGCAGGATCAGGATAACGGCCGCCAGCACGCGGTTGACTTTGACGATGCTCAGCCGCTCGGCGGCCGCCGCAACCAGGCGAAGCGCGCGCTGGACCGCAACGGACGCCTGCGGCGCCGGGGGCGCCGCTGGCCCCCCTGCCGCCGGCTCCGTCCCATCGGCATGCGGAGCCAAGGCCGCAGCGGCCTTGCTCTCGGCAGCCGCAGGTGGCGGGGTCGCGATCTTCAGCTTTCGGTCGCTTGCAGCGGGAGTCGGAGCCTCTTTGGGAACAGCCGCCGGCTTTTCGGCCGGCGCCGGCTGCACCGGGGGACGCGGCGGGGTCGGCGCGGGCGAAGGAGTCACGGGTTTGGCGGGAGCCGGACTCGACGCCGAAGCGGACGCGGCCGGCGAAGGAACGGATGCCTCACCGGGCTTCGGTTCCTTGTCGTCCCGGCCCCGAGACTGCTGAATCACCTTCAGCAGTTTCTCTTCCGGCGTCAAATCATGCTTATCGGAAGCCATCCGCCGAACCTCCGGCCGTCAGTGGGACGTTCTTCAGCTCTTTTTCGATCAAGTGCCTGACGGTATCCTCGTCAACCACCGTCCGATCTTGCATCACCAGCGTTTCCAAACAGTAATGGCAGAGCCACGAGAGCTTCCGCGGATAGCCGCCCGTCGCCTCGTAGATCCGCCACACCGCCCCGTCCGTAAACAGGGGATCCTTCCCCGAATACCCCGCCTGCTCCAAACGAAAACGGATCATCTCCGCCGTCTCGTCGAGCCCCAGCGGGTTGATCACATAGCGCAAAGCTATGCGATCCCACAGGTTGTGCATCCTTCGCAGCCGGGGAAGAAGCTCCAGCTGTCCGACCAGCACAAGCTGCAGGATCTTGTACTCGTTCGTCTCGTAGTTGAGCAAAATCCTTAGTATTTCTAGTGTATCATCCGTTAAGAGCTGGGCCTCGTCAACCAGCAAAACCACGTTCTTCTGCTCCTGAACCCCTCTCCGATAGAGGAAATGCTCGATTCCCTCGATGCAGTCCAAGCCGCTCGGGTTCTTCAAGGCCAGATCCAGGTGGAAGAGCGCCGCCAGCCGGATCAGGAATTGCTTCTCGGTCTTGAAGTACGGATTGAGAACCATGTGAAACGATACGTCCGGCTCCTCGCGGAGCATCTGACAGAACTTCCGGCTGAGGGTGGTCTTGCCGGTTCCCACGTCCCCCAGGATGACACACAGCCCGCGCTTCAGGCTGATGGCGATCTGCAGACGGTACAGGGCGGCCTTGTGGTCTCTGGACAGGTAGAAGAATGATGGGTCCGGACTCGTGGAGAACGGCTCCCGGTTCAGCCCCAGAACGGTGAAATAGCTCATATCGCCGCCTCTAACCGACCCGACAGCCACAAGTACCACTGAAAAGTCTAGGCTCTGCCCTTGCCGAGCGTCAATGCCCAAACTCGCCCCAAAACCCGACGGGCGCGGAGCATCGACCGGAAGATGCCCTCCGGTGCGAAGGCCGACACGCCCCCGGGCCAGCGGGCGGCTCCGAGCCCGCGCTCGAGAAGGCCGGTCAGGCGGCGGGCGGCGGCGTGATTTCGAAGCTGAACGCTTCAGCCGGCGGGCACGCCGCCCCGGACTCAGCAGCCCGGATCAGGTTATACATCTCGCGGGCCGTGACGTAGTGCAGAAGCCAGCGCCGGCCGTCGTTGAACCGACGCCCCAGGTCGGCGTGCGCGGCTTCCATCTCGGGCCCCAGCAGAGCGGCGCGGTTGGCGGCGGCGCAGCCATGCGTGTGAACCTTCACGAAAACCCAGTCGTCGCGCCCGGCCACGTGGATGTCGCGCTGCACCCAGAGATCCACGCGGTCCGGTCGCGGCGGATTCACGCCCGACAGCTCGGCGTTCTCCAGGCGCGGCAACACCCCCCACTTGCGCCGGCGCCAGTTCAGGGCCAGCGGGCCGGGAACAATCATCAGCTGCCCCGGCCGGCGACCGGCACCCCCGCCGACTCGAACCGGCTGGCCCCGGTCCGCCCCGCGCGGCTGGCCCGCTCGGTCCCGGGCGTAGTAGAGGGTGTTCACCGTCGGCGGCTGAGTCGGGGACGGCGCCGAGGGAAACGTGAAATCCGCACAGCAGCCCGTGGATTCCAGCACGCGGAGTTCCTCGTTGACCCCACACCAATCGCCGTCCGGGCGCGAGTTGCACAGAGCCCAGTTGCCGTGGATGAACCCGTAGCGGACGCGCCCGCCGCCGTCCGATCCCAGGTATCCATGCCGCTCGTGCAAGACATCGCGAAACGCGGAGAGCTTGGCCTCCAGGCTCTCCGCCGTGTCAGCCCGGTGATGCAGGTGGATCTCGACCTCTCCGCATCCCCGCTCCACCAAGGGACGAAGCCGGTCCAGGCACTCGGCATCATAGTGGTCCTGAGGAAAGAAGAAGGTGTGTCGTGGGGCCCGCCCGTCCGCATCGCGGAACCGCGCGAACCGGGCCGGGTACTCCCGCGCCCACAAATCGACCCGGCTCAGCGCCTCCGCGCGATCCGCCCCGCCGACAAACGGCTCGAAGTGATCGGCCAGACAAAAGAACAGATGTCGGATCGCCGGGCGGGCACGGGGGCGAATCGCCCGTCGCACCTGTCCGGCCAGGTATCCCGGCAGCCACTTATCGATCGCGCGCAGCATGGGTGGATGCGGTGCGGTCCGTCACGTCCGGCGCGTGCGGCGCCACGCGCCCGAAAGATTGCCGCGACAGAAGCGGAGGAATCCCACAAACAGCGCGGCCTGGATGACCACGAGATACCGGAGCCCCGACAGCAGGCGCGCCACGCGCCCGGCCCGCCCCCCCGCCCCCCCGCCGAGCAGAGCGGCCAGCAGGCCAATCCCGGCGAGGATCAGCGTCGCCGACGAAACCACCAGCGACGTGTCGTCCCAGCCGTGGCCCGGCCAGTGCGACAGCGCATCCCGGTAGACGAGGTACAGGGACACCCCGAGGACTCCGAGCAGCAGGTGCGGCGTGCACCAGCGCAGGACCTTATGCGAAAAGAACATCCAGGCGAACAAGCCGTACTGCGGCGACAGGCAGCGCCGACACAGCCAAAGCGCCTGAAACGCGCCGGCGCCGATCCGCACCCGTCGGACCCACTCGTCGCGCACGCGGGACGGCGCTTCCTCCGTGGCCACGGCAGCCGGCTCGAACGCCATGCGGGCGCCCTGTTCGCGGACCTTCATCCCGATCACGAAGTCGTCGATGACCGTGTTGTCCGGCAGCGCATTCCAGAACCGCTCGCGTCGGACGGCGTAGATCCCGCCGTTCGCTCCCAGGCACGAATCCACCCCGCTCTCGGCGCACTTGAGCTGCGTTTCCCAGTTCCAGTATGCCGCCTCCCGCGTCTCGGCGCCGGGCGGCGGCGTGAGCACCAGCCGGCCGCTCACGCCGCCCACCCGCCGGTCGCGAAGCGGCAGCACCAGAGCGCGCAGCGCGTCGGGCCGGAACATCGTGTTGGCGTCCGTCAGCACCAGGACCGGCTCGCGGCTCATTGCGACCAGGTCCTTCAGCATGGCGGCCTTGCCGCGGCGTTGCGCAACCGCGTGAATCCGGATGCGGGAGTCCGCGGCTGCAAACGCCTGCGCGATCTCAGCCGTTCGATCGTCCGATCCGTCGACTCCCACCAGAATGCTCAGCCGGTCGGCCGGGTAGTCGAGCGCCTGCAGGTTCCGGATGCGCTCGGCGATCACCGTCTCTTCGTTGTGCGCGGAGCAGAGGATCGCCGCCGCGGGCAGTGCTTCAGCAGGCTCCTCGAAGGCCGGCCGCGTCCACCGCCGGCGCCGGAGCCGGGCAACAACTCCGACGAGCAGCGGATAGCCCCCCCAGCCGTAGGCCAGCATGGCCACGCCCAGCGCATACGCCCCCTCGGCCTGGGACAGGATCACGGGCTGTTCCGCCCCTCGCCGCCGCCGGTCGACGGGATCACCCGGGCCGGAACGCCCACCGCCGTGACGTCGTCCGGCACGTCGGTCAGCACGACCGCATTGGCGCCGATCTTCACACGGCTGCCCACGCGGACGCCTCCCAGGACGCGGGCGCCCGCGCCAATGAACACGTCGTCGCCCAGGACCGGCGACGCGCCGCGCTCCGCCCCGATCGTCACCTGGTGCTCGAGGACCACCCGGGCTCCGCCGCGCACGGCGGAGTTGATGACCACGCCATGGCTGTGCACGAGCACGAACTCCGGCCCGAAGTCCGCCCCCCGGCCAATCACGCATCCCCCGAGCGAGTTGAGCTTGTTGAACAGCATGGCGAGGGGCGCAAGCCCCGCGCGCCGGCACGCCTGCATGAGCCGGTAGAAGATCATGGCGAGCGTGCCGTCGGTGACAAGGGCCTTCGCGACGTCGCGGCCGCGATCGAACCCGTACAGCCACCGGGCCTTGGCGCGCACGTCAGACCGGATGAGACCCCACATCGTCATGTCTTGCCCCCGGCTGGCTCCTCCGAGCGAATCAGGTCCAGGATCTCGCGCACCTTCGACGCCCATGTCTCCGACGCCACCGCCTCGCTCAGCCGGCTGCGCTCATCCGGCCCCAGCGGCTGCGCCGCGAAGCGCCGGACGCAGGCGACGAACTCGTCGGCGGTCTGCGCGACGCGCACGCCGCGGCTCCCGCGGAGCGCGGGCTGGGCGTCTGCCATCGCGCACACCTCCGGAAGCGCCGTCGAGACGACGGGACACCCGCCCGCCAGCATCTCGCGCAGCTTGATCGGATTCACGGCGCGGGTCAACTCGTTGACGACGAACGGAATCATGCCGACGGTGAAGTGGGCCAGGTAGCGCGGCAGGTCCGCGAATGGCCGCGGGCCCAGCACGAGGATATTGGGCTCGGCTTTCAGGCGGTCGACCGGCACGTCCGCGGTCCCGATCAGCGCCAGCGAGCAGTCCGGAACGGCGCGAGCGGTCCGGACCAGCAGATCCTGATCGACCCACTCGGACAGCAGCCCGAAGAACCCGATCACCGGCCCGGCCGGGAGGTCGGCCGGCCGGTCCCCCGCGTCCAGGGCGCGGGCGAAATGCCCGTGGTCGACGCCGTGCGGGACGAGCCGGACGCGCGAGCTGAAGCGGCGGCACCGCTCCGCCAGGTCCGCCGAAGACGCGATCACCAGGTCCGCCCACCGGCAGCACTGCTCGTCGCATGCCGCCATGACGGCCGAGTCGTACATGCGAAAGGCGTCCCACCGGTCGACGCAGTGGTAGACGCGCACGCCGCGCCAGCCGGCCAGCGCATGAGACAGGACGGGCACGTAGTTCACCAGCACGGGCGCGGTCCCTCCACGGCCGGCCCACCGGCGGCCGATCCGGGCGCACATCCAGCCGTTGAGCCGCCGGGCCCACGCCCGCCGCGGCAGTGGCAGCAGCAGCGGCGAGACCACCTCGATGTGACCGGACGCCTCCGCGCGCCTCGCCCCCCCGAAGGCGCGCGCCACCTTGCGCAGGATCCGCGAGCGGTCCGACCCGGAGCCCAGGCTCGGCACGCGCATGCCAGCCCCCTCGATCCACAGCACCCGGTGCCCCAGGCGGGCCAGCTCCAGCGCGATCCGGTGCTTGCTGGTCGGATTCGTCACGCCCGCCTGCCACGAGTTGGCGATCAGCACGAACGCCCGGAACTCGCCCGGGGCGCTGGGGCCGGGACTCATGCCGACTCCTCCCGAGCGAGCAGCCGCACCAGCCCGACGCCCAGGAACGGAAGCAGGAACGGCTCGACTGAGAACGCGAATCGCGCGTTGCCCCAGAACAGGACCACCGTCGCCACATTCGTCGCCAGCATGGCCAGGAAGGCCGCCCGAAACACGCCCGGCGTCCGCCGCCACGATGCAACGATGCCCGCGATGGCACCCATCAGTATGAAGATCCGGACAACCCCGACGGCGTACGCCCCCATCGACGGCACCCACGGCACAGGCACGTACGCTCGCACCAATTTGCCCAGCCACAGACGCGGCATCGCCAGTGCGTTTGCGCGAATGAATTCCTTTCCGCGGTCGAAGTAGTACACATCGACGTCGGACTCGGACATCGTCTGAGCCAACTCGGCCAGCGGGCGCTCACCCGGGACAGAATTCGGAAATATCCAGTACCCCCAATATCTCAGATCATCCGCCACCACCGGGTTGTTCCCGCCGTAGAAGGTTTGGCCACGTAGCGTGCTGATGACAGGAAACCGCCCGCATACGCCATAGTTCCGAGCCGTCCACAGCCCGATCGGCACCGCGAAGAGCGCGAGGCCCAGAGCCGCACAAGCAATGGTGCGCCGATCGGGCCGAGCCCGCCAGGCGGCTAATGCCGCCAGCAACACGAACATCGGTGCCCAAAGCACAAAATTGGCACGTTCGAGACACGAGAGTCCGAGCACAAACAGGCCGAGCACGCGGGACCAACCGCCACGCAGCAGCAGGATCAACCCCGCGCTGCACAGCATCAGGAAGACCGTCTCCGACAGCCCTTGCACCGCAAAGTAGAGGCCGGTCGGATGCAGGGCGTACGCCACGCCCGCAATCACCGCTGGCCAGAGCCGCCCAAACAGGCGAAGCGTCAGGACGAATATGAGCGGCGCCACGAGCGCGTTGAGCCCGAGGCATAGCGACCGCATGACGGTGTCCGGCGATGCATGCGGCGCCAAGCGCAGCGCCAGCGAGGCGGCGAACGGCCATCCCGGCAGGCGCTGCATGGTCGGCTGGCCGGGCCAGAAGCTGTCGTCCACCACACACCCCCGCCCGTGGGCCAGGCTCAGGGCGACCTGCCGGAAGTAAAATGCATCGCTCTCGAGCGGACGCCCGAGCCCGTATCGCACGCCCGCGACCATGTTGACGAGCGCGGCAAGCGCCAGCACGCAGGCCGCAGCCACGACGAACCGGCGCCTCTTCACGGCGCCCGCTCGTCCGTCGCATGAACAGGTTACGGATGTCATCGGATCCCTCTTTCTCCCAACCCGCGGCGCTTGTCAACTGCGTTGCCCAGCAGCGAGAGAATGGACGAGGCCTGTCGGCGCCACGAGAACCGGTCCCGATTCCGCTCCGCCATGGCCGGGCGATCGACAGGCTCGCCCAGCAGCGCTCCGACGGCAGCCGCCAGGCCGGCCGCATCGCCGGCCCGCATCAGCCGCCCCCCGGGTTCGTCGGCCAGCAACTGCGGGGCGGCACCCACGGCCGAGCCGGCAGTCGGCAGGCCCGATGCCAGAGCCTCCACCACCACGTTCGGCATGCCCTCGCTCCGGCTGGGCAGACACAGGCAGTCCGCCGCATTCATCCAGAGCGGAACCTCCTCGTGCGGGCGGCGGCCGACGAATGCAACCGACGGCCCGTATCCCAGCTCGCGGCACCGCCGCTCCAGCCGGGCGCGCCATGGCCCGTCGCCGACCAGGCAAAGCCGCACGCCCGATCCCTCGCCCGCGCGGTCGCGCCGCACGTCGCGCCACGCCTCGATCAGCACATCGGGCCCCTTGACCGGCACGAGGTTGCCCACAAACAGCACGACCCGGCCGGCGCCGGCCAGCGGCCCGGCGGCCGCACCCAGACGCCTGAGCGCCTCCTCGCGCGGCCGGTACCGGAACCGTTCGCCATCCACGCCGTTCGGCGCCACATGGACCTTCTCGGCCGGTACGCCGGCCGCCCGCATGCAGTCCGCCAGGCTGTCGCATACGCAGATCACGCCGGCGGCTCGAGCGCATGCGGCCAGGATGACGCGCCTCCGCACCGGATGGTCGAGGTGAAACGTATCGCTCCCCTGCACCAGCACGCACGCCGGACAGCCCCATTCCTCCGCCACCTGCGCCGCCGCCGCGCCGTCCGGGTAGAGCCACGTCGCCAGGATGGACTCGGGTGGCCCCGCTTCCGGCCGCGCCCGCCGCAAGGCCGCCGCATACGCCCGCCACGCCGAGTTGCGCCCCAGCACGGGGATCTGCAGCACCGGGACGTACCGCGTGACATAGGGCGCGGCGCGCGGCGTGACCCAGCGCCGGATCCGGCCGCGGTCCCAGACTCGCCAGCCCGGCACGGGGCAAATGTTGACGAGGTCCGCGCCGGCCGAGCGGCCCCGACGGCTCGCCAGCTCAGCCGCCATCGCCTCGAACAGCTGAGCGTTGTACATGCCGCGCTGCGGCTGATCCGGACGCGGGTGCAGGTTGCTGAACGTCAGGATCATGTCGCCAGCATCGCCCCGTAGGTCCGCTCGTAGGCGTCGAGGGTGCGCTCGATCGAGAACGCCCCGGCCACGCGCTCGCGCGCGGTCGCGCGCCGGGCCTCCTCATCCGGTCCGCCGCTCAGCGCCTCGCGAAGAACGGCCGGCCACGCGCGCTCGTCATCCGGCAGGAGCTGGCCGGCACGACCGTCGTCGATCACCTCGCGGCTCGACCCCACATCGGTGACCAGGGCCGGAACGCCGGCGGCCATGGCCTCAAGCAGGCTGACCGGCATGCCCTCGCTGCGCGAAGGCAGCACGAACAGCCCCATCAGGTCCAGCGCCATGCGGGGCTCGGCCCGGTATCCGGCAAAGACCACCGACCGCCCGAGCCCGAGCCCTCGGGCCTGCGCTTCGAGCGCCGCCCGCTCCGGGCCGTCCCCCACCAGAAGCAGCGTCAGGGGCGCGTCCCCCTCGGCCGCGCCGCGCCGCGCCGCCGCGAAGGCGGTGAGCAGCCGATCGTAGCCCTTGATCCACGCCAGCCGGCCGACGGAGCCGATCACCCGGGAGCCGTCCGGGACGCCCAACTCGGCCCGCAGCTGAAGCACGGCCGCGCGCGGATACGCGGGATGCGGCCCCGTCCCGTTCGGTATCGTTTGAATGCGCCCGGCCGGCACGCCAAAGACTCGTTGCATGGCTTCCGCCGTGCTGTTCGACACGGCCACCAGGCGCGGCGTCCGCGCGTTCAGCAGACGGGCCCGCAGCCGATCGCGCCAGCCCCAGTGGTGCAGGTTCGCACCATGCTGCGTGTAGACGTGGCCGACCTGTCCGCCGCGCGCCGCCAGAACAGCGTACTGCTGCGCCGCAAGGTTGTGGCTGTGGACGATGCGGATTCCCGACTCGGCCATCCGGCCGATCAGTCGCCGAGCCGCCTCCCGATCCCATGGAAACCGTCCGCGGCGGCTGCCCAGGCCGAAGACCGCACCGCCCGCCACCTGGCTTGCCAGCTCACCCGGCTCGTCCAGGCATCCGATGAGCGTCGAGCCCGGATGCCGCTGGTTTCGCGCGTTCGTCCAGTCCACGACGAGCCGCTCGAGGCCGCCGTGGGCCAGCGTGATCACGAGGTGCAGCACGCGAGGCGCCTGCCCTCTGTTCGGTGCGTCCGACACGTCCATCGCCTCCGTCAGCGTCCCGCCACCCGCCGGTACAGCTCGTGGTAGCGAGCAGCCGCGACCTCGGCCCGATACTCCCGCTCCCAGCGCAGCCGCGCCTCACGCCCCATGCGCACCCGCTCGGCGGGGTCCCGCGCCAGGGCCGAGATCGCCGCCGCAAACCCGGCCGCATCGTCGCGGCCGAGCACGACCCCGGAGCGGCCGTCCTCGACCTGCTCACGCGCCGCACCCGCCGCGGTGACGATCGCGGGCACGCCCGCGGCCATCGCTTCCGCCAGCGCGTAGGCGCTGCCTTCCGCGACCGACGAATGCGTCACGATGTCCGCCTCGTGCAGGATCTCCGCGACGTCCTGCCGGAGGCCCAGAAACGAAACGCGGGCGGCGACGCCCAGGTCACGGGCCAGCTGCTCGAGGGCCGGACGGTCGGGCCCGTCCCCCGCGACGGCGAGGTGCACCGGCGCCGCGCGGGCGGCTTCCGCCAGCGCGCGGATCTGGAAGTCGATCCGCTTCCGCGGAATCAGCGACCCGATAGTGACCGCCAGCAGGGTCCCGCCCGGCACGCCCAGCTCCCGGCGAAGCCACCCGCGCTCGCGGGTCCGGGGCCGATCCGGCGTCCCGTTGCGAATGACGGTAATCCGAGCGGCCGGGATGCCGCGGAGCACCATCGAGCGCCGGCCGGCATCCGATACGGCCACGAAGTGGTCGAACGTCGCGCACAGCGCGCGGAGGCGGGAGACGACCCGGGTCACGCGAGACGGGTCGGCCATCTGCTGGTCCTGCTGCCAGATCCAGCGGACGCCCCGCGCGCCGGTCAGCGGGGCCGCCAAGCTCGCGACCAACGAGGGCAGCTCGTTGCCGAAATGCACGGCCGCGACGTCGGGGCGCTCGGCCCGGAGCAGGCGCAGCGCCGGCGCGCAGAATCGCCACGGATGCTCGCGCCCGTCCGCGTCGGTCCAGCCCGGCATCACGCGCCACTCCGCACCGCCCGCGCGGAACAGCGCGGCCGCCCCCGGGCCCGGCTCTCCGGCCAGCGCCAGGACCAGCTGATCGCCCCCGCCCCGAAAGGCCGCCCCGAGCGCCGCGAGCACCGACTCGAGCGCCCCGGCCTTGCGCGGCACGAGGTTGCAGAAAAACAGCGTCTTCGTTTCGCTCCCCCTGGGCGTCCTACGCCGGAACCGACTGCGCGCCCGCGGCGCCCAGCCGCCAGTCCACGCGATGAGGCAAGAACCCGAACTTCGTCTTGAAGCGGCGCATGGACGGCCCGCCGCCAAAGAAAGTGCCGTAGGCGTAGCAGCGCACGGACGGGTGGCGCGCGTACAGCTCGCGCCCGATCCCCGTGATGAGCAACGGGACGATCCCGTCGTTCAGGCGCGCGGCGTGCCCCAGAATGTGCTCCAGCATGCACAGCTCGCCGCTGATCAGGCAGCCGGCGTACGCCCACAGCGTCCCGTCGCGCACGATGCCGTAGTGCGCGTAATCATGCGTGGCGGTCCGCGACGGCGGGTCGACGCAGGGCGCGATCTCGCCTTCCAGCAGGTCGGCGGGCATCTCCCCCTGCCGCACATCAGTCGATCGGCGGATCGCTCCGATGTCCGCCAGGTACCGGTTGTAGTCGATTCGCTCGAACCGGTAGCCCAGCCGCTCGGCCTTCCGGCAGTTCCGGTGGCCCGCCGGCTCGATGAGGCGGACGTACGCCTCGTATGTCGGCGGGAGGGGGCAGACCGCCACGCCGTGCGTCATCGAGCTGACGAGCGGGAGCTTCCGATGCCGGCGCGTGGCCTCGTCCCAGAACTCCCGCACGACGCGATCATAGAACGGATCGTTGCCGCGCGTCTGCGCGTGCATGAGATCGATCGACAGGCGCGGCAGCCGCACGAGCCGCGCGACGTCCCGGACGAACTGGACGACCCGCTTCATCGCGGCGCCCCCTCCGCGCGCATCGCCGCCGCCAGGCGCCCCGCCAGGTCCGCCTCGTCCGCCACGTCGCCGGGCGCCGGCGCATCGACGGGCGCCAGCCGGTAGCGCCGAAGCCCGCCGGGCTCGTCCGCGCGGCCGCTCGCGAAGTCGAGCCCGTCGAGCACCGCGGCCGCCGGCGCATTCCGGGCGGTCGGCCGGAACAGGCAGTCACAGCGGGCCAGCCCCGCTCGCGCCGCCGCCGCGCTCACGTACCGCAGAAGCCGCGGCTCGACCTGCTTGCCCTGGATCCGGCACGAGAACATCAGGTCCTCGACGGCCAGCGTGTCGCCCGACGCGCGCAGCAACGCGAAGCCGACGATCCCGTAAGCCCCGAACCGGTCCGAGCAGCTCACGACGACCGGCACGACGCGCGGGTCAGCCAGGATCCGCTCCAGCGCCTCCCGCGTGTACTTGCTGCCGGAGAAGTTCAGCTGGTTCGTGCGCTGCACCAGCTCGAACACGCGCTCCGCGTTGTCGGCCTGAAGCGGCTTCAGGGAGACTTTCATGCCGCTCCACGCAAGGAACTGCGCGTAGTTGAGGCTGGCCGACGCCATCGCCTCGCCGCGGGACTCCTCCTCGCGGTACATCCGCCGCCGCGCGCGCGATTCATCGGTCACCGGCACATCCAGCTCCTCGAGCGACGGAAGCCCCGTCAGCCCGGCGGCGTCGTAGGTCCGCACTGCGGGCAGCGAGGCCTTCACCTCGGCCCGCTCGAACGCGGAGTCGTCCGCGAACCCCACGGCGTCCATGCCGATGTTGAGCTTCGAGACGACGGCCCGGATCCCGGCGCTCTTGGGGCCCCAGCCGATCTGGGGGTAGAGGAACAAGTCCCGGATCCCGAGCCGGTCAAGGATCGCCAGCGCGTCGGCCGGGTTGTTCTTGCTGGCGATGCTCAGCAGGATCCCCCTCCGGTCCAGCTCCTCGAGCAGCTCCCGCACGCCCGGCCGCAGCTCCGTGATCCGGTCCGGGTCCTCGATCGCAATCCCCTCCCATAGCGTCTCGTCCAGATCCAGCACCAGCAGCTTGAGCGTGCCGGGCCGCCCGCCGACGGCCGCGGCCGACGACGCGGCGAAGTCCGCCGGCCCGAGCGCATACCCGGCATAGGGGATCTGCAGCAGCGTCGGCCGATCGATCAGCGGCGTGAGGCAGATCCGGTGCAGGCCGCGGATGTCGACCGCGGCGCGGATCTCCTCGATCGGCAGGCGCACGAGATGCCAGCCGTGGGAGAGCACCAGCGTGCGGCGGAAGCTGCGCTCCGCCGGTGACGTCCCGAACCCGGATACGGACAGCTCCACGGCGACGTCCGCCGCCTGGGGGTTGCCGATCGCCAGGGCGAGGCTGTCCGGCTGGCGCGCGGCCCGGGCGCCCATCGCGTTGAGGAACCGCGGGACCCGGTTGCCCAGCCCGCGGATCCGGTCCGCCGCCACCCAGTGCGCGCGGGGCGACAGGAAGCGGAAGGCGCTCTGCAGGAGGTAGGCGAGGCGGCTGGCGTGCACCGCGATCGGAAACGCCATGCGGTACGCGCGCCGCCCGATGCAGCGCGTGTTGCCCACCGCGAACAGCCGGGACGCCGGGAGAAAGAGCACTTCCATGCCGTACGAGACGTCCGGAGCCGCACACCGCTCCATCACGATCCCGTCGCCGAAGCGGCGGCACCGCCCCACTTCGCTCGGGTTGAACAGCCCGCAGGAGCCGTGGCAGTCCGGCGCCGCGCACTCCGTGCAGTGCTCGCCATAGAACTGCACGGACAGATGTGTCAGCCGGGCCAGCCCCGCAAGCGCCGGATCGCTCGGGTCCAGCCGGCGGATCCCGGCCTGCGCGAGATACGCGTCGTGCGCGGGCGACCGCCCGATTCGATGAACCTCAATCACGCGCCCTGATCCTCCGGACCCCCGTCTTCACAAAGAAAACCATCAGCTTCGGCCTCGGCCAGCGCAGCCCAGCATAGCGCCCGAACCACCACGGCCAAAAGCGGAAAGAAGCCCCGAACAGCCGGAGCGCCGGCCCCAGCTCCCCGCGGCGGGCCGCCATCCACGAGCACGCCATGTAGTGATAGGCCTTGGCCTGGCCCTTGCCGCGCCGCCCGTGCAGCGCCCCTCCCGGCGCGTACGCCTTGTCCAGCACGCGCACGATCTGCGGCAGAAAGCGGGCGGCGTCCGTGCTCAGGCTCCCCTCCTGATGCCGGTACCGCGCCAGCAGCGCGTCGATAAAGGCAATCGGCCCGCGCGCGGCCAGGCGCAGCCACAGGTCGTAGTCCTCCGGCCCCCGAAACTGCGGATCGAACCCGCCCGCCGCCGCCAGGGCCGACCGCCGCACCAGCACCGTCGACGTGGCCACGAGGTTGCTCTGCGCCAGCCGCCCGAGCGTCAGGCCCGAGACCGGAGGCTCGGCAGGGGGGGCAGACGGCGATGCCCCGGCCTCGGGCCCGGCCAGCCCGTCCTCGGGCACGCCTCCGATCCGCTCCGCGTGCCCGCACCACATCGCCACGCCCGGATCCCGCGCGGCCAGCCGCAGCTGCGTCTCCAGCCGCCACGGCAGCCACGCATCGTCCGCATCCAGAAAGGCGACCCACTCGCCGCGCGCCCGGGCCACGCCCGCGTTGCGCGCGGCGCCCGGCCCCGCGTTCGCCTGACGGATGACGATGCACCCGGGATAGGCGCGCTCGGCGCACTCGGCGCTTCCGTCGGCCGACCCGTCGTCGACCACGATCACCTCGTCGGCGCGCGCGGTCTGGGACGCGACGGACTCCAGCGCCTCGCCCAGCGTGCCCGCCGAGTTGTGCGCCGGAATCACCACGCTCACCAGCGGCGCGCGCGTCACGGGTGCCTCCTCGTCAGCAGCGGGGCCCGGGCCAGGCCGAGCGCGTCGCGCGCCAGGCTGCCCAGTTCGCCGGCGACAATCCAGGGCGCCCGGTCCTCGCCGATCGCACGCACCGGAACCAGCCGCACGTCTACCGGTCCGCGCCGGTGCGCCTCAAGCCGGGCCACGGCCCGCCGAGCGTGAAAGCGACTCGTGGCGAGCGCCAGGCGCCCGATGTCGCGGTGCGCCTCCAGGTAGCGGGCCAGCATCTCCATCTCGTGATCCGTACCGAGGAACTGTCCCGGCACCGTCTCTATTCGCGCACGCACGCCGAGGACCTCCATCGCCGGCTCCAGTTTGCGGCAGGCCCACTCGGCCATGCTGAGGCATCGATCGTCGGCGACCGACCACGGGCCCACCAGCGAGTCATTCCCGATCAGCACCGTCACGGGCAGCCCGGAGGCCGCGGTCTGCCGGGCGTATTCCAGCACGGCCCCCACCCTCAGGTTCTGGGCCCGCGCACCCGCGACGAGGTACACCGCATCCGCCGCCTGCCCCGGCGCGAGAACCAGATCCCGCCGCTGCAGCCACGTGGCAAGCGGCCCCATCAGCGCGGCCGCAAGCAACGCAAGCAGGCCACCGACGAACACCACCGCACGCCGCTGTCGGACTATCCACATCAGTTGGACTTCCCGCTTTGTCCGAACGCCCCGCGACCTCCGCGTTGCAACCATCCGGTTCTGTCACCGCCCCCACCAGCCTGCGCTCCGCCTGCGCCTCTTTGCGGCCATTCTCCTAGTCAACCGAATAGCCGCAAAAAGGCGCAAGACGCGCAAGGTTCAGAACTCAAGAGACATCGGGATAGACCATCCGACTCTGCACCACCCCACCAACCTGCGCTCTGCCTGCGCCTCTTTGCGGCCATTCTCCCGGTCAGCCGAATAGCCGCAAAAAGGCGCAAGACGCGCAAAGGTTTGGGATCAGAAAAAGCCCGGAGTTTCACCGCGGAGGCGCGGAGGACGCAGAGAAGTCATCACCGCTGGTCCCGCCCCAGCACCCGGCGGTAATACCCTTCGTACTCGCCGATGACCACGTCGCGAGCGAACAGTCGAAGCGCGTGCCCGCGTGCGGCGCCCCCTCGCTCGGCCACCCACCCCGGGGCCAGGACGGCCAGGGCGCCGGCCAGGCCGCCATCCGCGGTCATGTCCACGCACGCCCCGCCCGGCCCGACCATCCACTCCAGCACCGGGTGGCGGTTCGCCAGCACCGGAAGCCCGGACGCCAGCGCTTCGAGCACCGCGATCGGCATCATCTCGAACAGGGACGGCAGCACGAACGCGTCCAGTGCCGCGTAGAACGCCGGCATGTCCGCCCGCGGACAGTCCAGCAGGAAACGGATGCGCTCCGGCGCCAGCCGGCGGGCCAGTTCGACAACTTCGTCCGTCTCGTCCTGCCGCGCCCCGGCCACGAGCAGGTACGGCCGCGGCTCCGCCGTGCGCTCCGACCAGGCGGCAAACTCGCGCACCAGGTAGTCGATGCGCTTGTGGTCCTTCTTCACAGCCGCCGCGCACCCGACGACCGTCGCGGCGGGCGGAATCCCCAGCCTCGCCCGGAGCGCTGCACGCCGCTCACGCGAAGGAGCGAATCGCTCGCAATCGACGAAGTTGGGGATGGCGGCCCAGGCGCGAGCGCCAGCCGGAGCGCCGCCCTCCCCCGCCAACGCCGCCAGCGCTTGCTCGAGGTGCCAGGGCGCCAGGTGCTGCACGTGCTCGAAGCGACACACGAACGCCTGCGGCTCCTCCGTTCCGTGGGCCAGGATCTCGCGCGTCGCGATCCAGCCGCGGAGCCGGAACCGGCGGCACCAGTCCGCGAGCATCGGGTCCTGAACGTGGAGGATGTCGAACCCGCCGCGCCGCAGGCGCGGCCAGAGCCGCAGCCAGAAGCTCAGCTGCTCCCATCCGTACGGGCTGAGCAGCCCCCACCGCCACGCGGCGCGCGGCGCCAGTCGCGCGAGGCGGCGGGCGAGCGCGTCGCCCCGCCTCAGGCATCGCAGCCGAACGGTCGAGGGTACGCCCGGCGGCGTCCCCGCCGCGCCGAACAGCGTCACGTCGCCGCCGCGCGCCGCCAGCGCGGCCGCGGTGTCCGCCGCCCAGGTCTCGATCCCGCGGAGCACGTGCCCAAGCCCGCAGCTGGCCACGGCCACTCTCATGTCGCCCCCGGAGCCGGAGCGCGGTACGCGTCGGCGCGCAACCGCGCCCATTCCCGGTACGCCCGGGACTGTCGGCAGGCCACGGCCCCGACGGCCTTGGCCGCATCGGACAGGTCGCTTACGGCAGCCGCCGCGTCGCGCCTCAGGGCCGCCGCCGCCGCGCGGGCCGAAAGGCCGGCGACCTGGCGCAGGCGAAACAGCTCCACGGCCGGGCGGCGGGGATCGAAGAACACCAGCGGATCCCGCCAGCCGTAGCGGTAGGCGATGCGCAGGTGGCTCGCGATCGAGTACCGCTCCTCGTGAACGGGATGCACGACCAGCGCTTCGCGGCAGTACCCGATCGGCTCGCCCGCGCTCTGGAGCCGGACGCCGAACTCGCCGTCGTCCACCCCCAGCGCCGCGCGGCCGCAGAGCGCCCACAGCGTCTCGTCGTAGCCCCCGAATTCGGCGAAGACATCGCGCCGGACAAAGATGTTCGCGCCGAACGGGATCGGGTGACTCCGGGGCAGGCGGCCGCTCGCGGACATCGGCTCGTAGCGGACGAGCGCGCCGCCGACCCAGGGGAACCGGCCCGAGCGGCCGGGCTGAAGCCAGGCCGGCAAGAGCCCCGGCGGCTCGCCGGGAAGGACGCGGCCGCCAAACACGCGGCACCCGCCCGCCGCGGCGAACCGGGCGCCCTCGGCCAGCCATCCGCCGTCCGGCAGCGTGTCGTCGTCCGTGAACGCCAGCCACTCGGTCGATGCGGCCGCGATGCCCATGTTGAGCGCCCGGCACTTGTCTCCGGGCCGCGACGCCAGGCAGCGGATCGACAGTCCTGTCGATGCCGAAAGGGCCGACGCGATGGGCCCGGCCGGAAGCCGGCTCCCGTTGTCGACCACGACGACGGGATGCGCCTCCCCCGTCTTGCGGCTGGCGGCCGAGACGCAGCCCAACACGCGCGCCAGCCGATCCGGCCGGTCGAATGTGGCGATGATGACGGTGAACGTCATGAGTTACCCCGTCGCGCGGCCCGCTGCGGCAGCGGTTCGGGCGGACGCCCGCATGGGCAACCCACCCCCCGCTTCGCGGACCCCTCCCAGGAGGGGATTGCAGAGCTGAGAAGGGCGTGGGCGACAATCCCCTCCTTGGAGGGGCGCCCGACCTCGTCCGCCGAAGCCTGGCGGCGGCTCACGGCAAACGCTCCATGATCTGTCGATAGTGACCGGCCACCACGGCCCCCACCACTTCGGGCCGACACGCCTCCACGTAGCGGGCCCGCGCCCGCTGCCGGAAGGCCGAAAACTCGCCGGGCGGCATCCGCGCGAACCGCTCCATCGCGACGAAGATCTGCTCCGCGGAGGCCGGCTCGATCAAGAGGCCCTCGACGCCATCCCGGATGAGGTCGGGCACGGCGCCGACACGGGTCCCGATGCACGGCACGCCGAACATCAGCGCCTCCACGAGCGAGACCGGCATCGCATCGTCCAGGCCCGGATGGACGAAGACGTCCATGTCGGCCAGCGCGCCGGCGAGCTGCTCCACCCGGGCGACCCGCACGTTCGCCAGCCCGTGCCGCGCCGCGAACGCGCGGATCGTCTCCTCGAGCGGCCCCTGGCCGGCGAAGGTGAACCGCACGTCTCCGTGCCGATCCCGGAAGAGCCGAAGCGCCTCGAGGATGTACGCGATCCCCTTCTGCTCCGTGAACCGGCACACGATTCCGAAGCGGCAGGAGGACGGAGTGTCGGAGTGAGGGGGTATGGGGGTGTCGGCGTCACGGGGTTTCGGGGTGATGGAGGATGAGCCTGCCCCCTCCGAACACTCCGACACTCCGACACGCCCACACTCCGACACCCTGTCACTCCCATACTCCGACACGGTCAGACTCCGAAACTCATCCGGCGCCATCGTGAACACGGTGTCGATCGGCCGCGTAATTCCGAACGACCGTGCCATCACCGGCGCGATGCCCGGACCTTGCACGAAGATGCGCGCGATGCGGTTGGCGAACGCGCGGAACGCCTCGACCTCGCACGGCTCCCAGGAGGGATCGACCGTGCCCATGAGTGCATGCTGGTAGATCGTCCGGTCCGAGGGGAACACCGGCCAGGCCTCCGTGATGACCCGCCCCTTGACGTGGATGATGTCGGGTTGCTCCCGGCGAATCATCCGGCTGAGGAGCGCCACGGCTTCCCGCTTGAGCGCCCATGCAAATAGCGAACGGCCGCCCGCAGAGTGCCCTCGAAGCGCCGCCCACAGCCGCCACGGGCCCCACAGGAGCGCCGCCCGCAGCCGCGCGCGCGGGGCGGCCATCGTGAAGAGCGAGTCGATGGGAATCCCCCGCTCCTCCAGCGCCGCGAGGAAGCGATGCTTCTCGCGCGGCAGAGGCTGGAACACCAGGATGCGGGGATCGAACCCCTGGCGCCGCAGCTCCGTCGCGTAGTGGAGCAGATACGCCTCGATCCCCGCCGGCAGAAGGTACCCCGCGGCCACGTACCACACCGTCGGCCGCGCCCGCTTCTTCGCGCTCTGCCCGGGATCACCCACGCGCACCCCCGGCTGCGGTCCGCGCCAGCCGGGCGGCGAGCCGCGCGGCATTCGCGTCGAGATCGAACTCCACGCGACACATGCGGGCCGCGCCCGCACCCATCGAGCGACGCAGCGACGCATCCGACATCAGCCGGTCCAGCTCCGCACGCGCCGACGCTTCGTCGTCGCCGCACAGCACCCCCGCGCCGTAGCGGGAGACGAGATCCCAGGCGGACGAGTCCGCGCCGCCGTCGACGATTACGGGCAGACCCGCGGCCGCGTAGGTGGTCAGCTTCGCGCTGAGGGACGTCCGCCCGAACAGCAGACGCTCCGGCTCCTTCCAGAGCCCCAGATAGCAGGCATGCACCCCGCAGCGATGGAACGTGTCGATGATCCCCGACTCCTCCTCGGCGAAGGGCTGAAGCGCCACGCGCACGTTCGCCGGCAGCGGCACGTCGTGAAACAAGTCCTCGTATGCGAACAGGATCAGCTCGAACTCGAACGGCAAACGCGCCAGGAGCTGGAGGAAGGCGCTCCACTGACGGGCCGACACGCGCATCGAGCCGCAGAACCCGATTCGCCGGATGCGTCCGTCCGTCGGCGGCTCCGGAGCCAGCTGCATGTCACCCGGCAGCACCGACGGGGGGAACACGATGCAGTTCTCCGACGTGAGGTTCGCGTGCCGCCGGCTCAGGTACTCCCGCATCGGCCCGCAGATCGCGTCCGCGCTGTTCGCGGCGCCCAGAATGCGGCGCACGCTTCGGGCGTACAGGGGATAGTACAGGGGAGGAACGATGAAGCGAGCCGTCTCGTGCGCGTCGTGCACGGTTGCATGGATCGGCACGTCGAGCCGTCGGGCCAGCCGGAGGCCCACGTTCGCCGCGCCGAGCTCAGGCAGAACCCAGACCACCTCGGGCTCGAAGGCGCGCGCCCAGTCGGCGAGCCGCCGCGCCAGCTGCGCGCCCTGCGCCTCATGGGCGAACCACTGCCCGAGAGCCGTCCGGTCCAGGCGGTAGTGCAGCGGGCGCGGCACGGCCGACTCGTGCGGCCACGGGAACCGGACGCCCGGATTGGCCGCCCGCAGCGACGCCCAACAGACCGACCCGGCCGGCATCCGGCCCGCGTTCCGCTGCATCACCTTGTACCGCGTGTCCGGCGGCCACCAAGTGAGCAGCAGGATGCGCGGCGTCCGGATCGATCGGGGAGTGTCGGCCATCATCACGGCATTCAGACTCTACGATTCCTGTGGTGATGTCCGGGCATTCCCGGAACCACCAAGCTTGATTTTCGCCGCAGAGCATCGAACCGCAGCATGGGTTCTCAGATTGCAGCGACTCCCGCTCTTACGCCCTAACCCCAAGTCCTGCCGAGTCCCCCGCTATGCCTTCCGGCTCAGCCATAGGGAAACCGGAAAATGTCGGGTCGGATCGTAGCAGCGCACGGCCTGGCGAAGCGCATCGGGGCATCGCGCATGAAGGTAGCTTTGACACATGAGGATCTCGAATGCCGAGCTGTGTGTCAGCAGTGCCTGAACGAGCGGTGCCTCGTTCCAAAGAAGAAATAGGTTGAACAAGGGATGACCGGGCGGGCACGTCGGATGCGGAAACGGGATATCGTGAAAATGAATGACAACGCCCGCGGCCAGGCGCGGCACGATCTCCAGGCAAAGCCAGTTCACATCGCTGTCCACCTTGCTGACGTGGCTGGAGTCGATGAACAGCACATCGCCGGACTGAAGGATATCGAATCGTTCGGCCGCCACGTCCTGCACCTCGACGGGGCTCAAGGTGATGTCGCCCGTAGCAGCCAGCTCCGACAGCCGGGGCCGCGGGTAGGGCTCGATGCACTCCATGGCCCCCGCGGCCCCTCCATCGGAACGATTGGCGCGCAGGCCGGCCAGCGCGTAGTAGGTCGACACGCCGGAGCCCACTTCCACGATCCTCCGCGGCCGAAGCCGCCGGACCATGGCGTACAGGAGCGCGGCTTCGACCTCGCCGTAGCCCATGCCGTAGCCGTCGGCCGTGACCTGGGCAAAGCCTGGCAGGCGATCGAACTCGGGCCCATACGCGGCCAGATCGCGCAGCAGGGCGCGCTGCTCGTCCAGGCGCCAGTCGATGCCCGGAAATCCGCCCTCGCGGTACCATCGGGACAGCCGGGCCTTGACGCCCGGGATGTCCGGCAGCGGGCTGTAGAAGTGCGTGGCTTCCACCGGCAAGCTGTACCACCGCTGGAACGCTGCCGTCATGAATCGGTTGGCCGTATAGCTTCGCCGCAGGCGGCGATACAGCCGCGCCCGCAGCCCGGTCTCTCCGGGTTGCGTCATCGGGCCCGTCCCTCGGCCCGCCGATCTGCCACCATATGCTCAAACAGCTGGCTGTACCGAGTCGCATGGAGCACCATATTGAACTCCGCTTCGGCTAGAGCACGGCAGTCGTGCCGCATAGTCTCACGGGCAGGCCGGTCGAGTTCCAAGACCCGCAAGATGCACGAGGCGAGCGATTCGGAATCTGCATCGCGCGCTAGGTAGCCGGTCTGGCCTTCCCTGATGACCTCCGGGCATGCAGCCACGCGGAATCCGACGCACGGCGTGCCTGCTGCCATGGCCTCCGCATAGACCAGGCCGAACGCCTCAGCACGACTGGGGAGCACGAAGACGTCGGCCGCACCGTAGTAAAGATTGAGCAGGCGCTCGTCGCGGATGTACCCCGTAAACAACCAGTTGTGTGGCGCCATCGACGCGCTTGGCGGCATGCCAAAGGCCACCACGCGATGGGGGCGGCGGCCCCGATCACGAAGTAAGCCCATGGCCTGCACAAGGTACTGTGACCCTTTTCGCTCGTCGCTCAGCGAGTCGGCCCCAACGAGAATGATTTGCTCATCCAATGGCAAGCCCAGACACCTTCGTGCGCACTCGACGGATCCGATCGGACGATAGATCTCCGTGTTAACGCAGTTGGGAATGCAGACGCTGTGCACTTCCCGCCCGATGCTGTCGGAGACCTCCCGCGCGAGCCACCGGGAGGGGCTCACCAGCGCGAGCCGATGCCGATTCCGTTGCAGGAACTCCTTCCTCCTGATTCGCTCATCCCTTGAGAATCGGATCGGTCTACCGGGCTCCATCCGGGGACACCCGGCACACTCCCAGCCAAACGCCTTGCAGTCAAGCCGGTAGGTGCAGTACCCAGCCGTAAGGGGCCACATATCGTGCAGTGTCCACGCAATGGGAAGCTGCCTCGGGATCCGTTCCACAAACGAAAACGTCATGGTTTCGTGGATGTTGTGCAAGCTGAGGAGATCGGGCCTGATGGACCTGATGTGAGCCAGCACGGTACACTCGTTCACAAATCGAGCACTACGGTCGAGCATCCGCTCACCGACGGGAAGACGAGAAAGCAGACGATGGCCGACCAGCGCACCAGAGTGCACGTAGTCGCGAACAAGCTGCGCCCCGCGCATAGGGGCACCGCCGACGGCCAGCCATCGAACCTCGATGGAGCCTGCTCTCCGAAGTCCTTCGTATAGACGACGACAGGCGATGGCCGCCCCCCCTTCTGTCGTGTCGGATATCAGCAGGATGCCAGGCATAGGAGCGCCTTCAGCTTGGAAGCGATGCCAGACCAAACGCCCGGCGCAGACGGAGGCGCCACTTTCCTTCCAGAAGGTTCATACACGCCCTCCGACCCGGTTCGCCCGCTTTCCGAAAGACGCACAGCGACCCTGTTCCGCTTTCCTGAAGGACGAACCCCCCGGCCGCAAACAGCTCGCACACCCGGCCAACATATCGGATATTGCTCAGCAAGTGGGTCGGGAACCAGGGAGTCACCTCCGAGAAGCTCTCCGTGACAATGGCGAGGCCGCCCAGGACTAGGCAACGATTCATGATCTGGATCACAGCAGGCGGCGATGGCACGTGCTCGAGGACCTCACGGCAGACAACCAGATCGAACGCCCCGTCCGAGATCTCGGAAGCTCGATGTACCCGGCGAATCCGCTGATCGAACCCAGCCTGACGGAAACGGTACTCCGCCAGCTTCGAACTGAAGCCCTCGAAGTCGAAGTACGTCACCGAATGGCCCATCCGGGTCAACCGCAGACTGTCCGATCCGATGCCATCGCCCAAGACGAGCACGCGACGATTGGCGCGACCGCGAAGAGATCGTTCCACGGCCGCACACACACGCCGATCCATATCCCAACACAGGCTGGAGGAATGACACGTCACCAGCTCGAAGACGAAGGCATCCGTCTGCGCATACAACGCCTCCAATGCAGGAGTGAACTCATGGGGCACCACTCCAGCGGCCCGACACGCGGCGGTGACGTTCCATCCGGGCTGCAGCGCCTCGCGGAACAGCCGGTCCTGCACAACCTCGCGCTGCCATCCGAACACCCGACACAACACATCGACCAACTGGGCGAACGTTGGCATGTCGAAGAGCCCAACGGCCACCGCTTCGTGACATTGATTCACAGACGGGGGTTCAAACGACTTCATGTGTTCACCTGGGCACGCCGCCTCTCTCGCCACCGAATCCACACGGGGCCCAGAATCGGCATGCGGCGCAAGAGCCTACCGTAGGAATAGCGGCTCAGCACCAGTTGGCCAATCCGCCGAATCCGGGACCACCGATCTCGATACATCAACTCAAAGACATGCCGGTCCGCCGCCGCATTCGGTTCGAGCGTGCGCGGATCCCGGAACTCATCGAGCCGGGCCACGGGCAGTTCGGCGTAGGACGGGATCACCTCGGCGTGTGTGTGGGTCGCCTGGAAGCCGAAACCGATGTTCGAAACAAGATTCACAGCCGGGACGAGCGAGAGACCGGACCGCTCCCAGCATGCAAATGTCCACGCGTAATCCCATGTGTCCACCCGTCCTTCATACATGCGGTCAAAGATCTCCTCCCACGTGCGCCGCTCATCGTGGCGCGGGCACCACGCCTCCAAGCCGCCACGGCGGCGGAACTCAGGCCAGCGCGTCATCGTCACATCGTAGTGCCGCCATGCCCGGCGCCATGAAGCCCAGCCCCAGACGTGCGTGTACTTGGAGACATAGTAGCCACCGGAGTTCACCGGACCGGGCTGGAAATTCGCCCCGCCGATGTGCATAACCCGCTCACTTCGGCGATGCCGCTCTAGCATCGCCTCGCAATACGTGAAAAATGACGGATGGGGCAGACAGTCGTCTTCGAGAATCACCGCCTCTTCGACTTGCGCAAACACCCAGTCGAGACCGCTTGCCACGCGCGTTCGACATCCTAGGTTGACATCCGAGAAGTTCCGGAGCACGCGGCACGGCCAGTCGATGCGGTCGACCACCGCCCGCGTCTGCAGGCAAGCAGCCCGCTCGCCCTCGTTCCGCGGGCCGTCGGCCACCACCAGCAGCAACGGAGGCCGGGCCTGTGCAATCTGCGCGAAGACACGCGCCGTCAGATCCGGCCTGCGATACACGAGGAAGGCTACCGGGGTGTTCATTCGGACGTCTGTCCCGGCGGTGCAATGAAGGAGGCCACGGACATGGCGATGTAGAGGATCATGAATGGCATCATCGTGAAACTGTAGCGATGGCTGCCGAGAGTGAGAACGTAGATACCGGTCATGTAGATGACCATCCACAGTCCGACCCAAGCATAGGGCCCGGACAGCAAACTGCTCCGCCAGGAGTGCGAGATGAGCGCGATCACAAGGAAGCACAGGAACCCCACGACCACCAAATGTCGGAGAGCCTGCTGCACCAGCCTGATCCTGATGTAGCCGCGCGGTGTCGGGTAGTCATAGGTGAAACTGCGCAAGACGAGCACTCCGTACTGCACTCTTTCCTCCAGCGTCAGTCCGTCCCTGACTCGAAACCCGCCTCGCTGCCGATCGGGTTCCACGTAGCTGCGCAGTTCCGAGCGATCGCGTTCGCTGGCGATGCCAGCCAAGACCCGCGCCATGTCTTGAGCACCGAGAGAGAGCGGCGCCTTGCTGATGGTGAGCCAGTCCAGGGCCGTCCCCGCCGAATCCCAGTAGAGCTGGTACAGTTTGCGCGGCCACAGGCTAATGACGCGCCCCGGATGACTGACCATGTAGCGGAGCGCATAGGCGCCGATGCTGGAGTCGCCAGCCAACTCCGCCAGGTTCTGATTGTCAAGGGCATCGCGACCATCGGCTCGAGGGTTATTGCCGATGAACAGCCCATACTCCGCATTGACCGACATGATCACCGGCCGACCAAGAACCCGCCAGTTCCGGAACGTCCATGGCGCCACTCCCAAAATAAGCAGTACGTAGATCAAGGCTAGGTGCTTGAGCGCTGAGGTCCGAAACGCACGGTCTCTCCAGAAGGGGCGGGACGCAACGAATACAACGAACGGAATCAGCGCGAACTGGAGCTTGATATAGCAGCAGATGACGAGTGAGATGCCCGCTACGACGCTCCGCCAGACACTCGCGGGCAGGTGCTTCGGGAGGAGCGCCAAGCACAGCAAGATGAAGAACAGCAACGTGGTTTCCGTCGCTAGCAAGGCCGGGTATAATATCTGTTCGGGGAAGACTGCAAGCCCCATGGCGGCTAACCGGGCCGCAGGCCGGCTGGCGCCAAACCGCAAAGCGACCACACTGAATATCGGCACCGCAGCCACCGATAGCACCACCTGCACGATCTGAACAGCCACCAGCGATAGCCCGCAGGAGCGGAAGAGCAGTGAAAGCAGGAACGAGTACCCAACGGGGTATTCAGCGGTTGGCTGGCCGCTGGGGGACAGGTAGCCGTCCCCGCGCAGCAGACTGACGGCTCCCCAGAAATAGTGCCACGAATCTCCCACCGGCAGCACGTCCCGGTTGAGGAGACTCCACCCCAGCCGAAGGCCGAGCGCAACTGCAACACAGAGCGGCCAGAAGGCCGGCCCGGTGAGCACCCGCCCCAGCGCGCCTCTCGCGGCACTCACGACACAACGCAAGAAGCTCACGTTTCGCTCACTCCTCAATCAGTCAGCCCGTCGGGCGGTTATCAGCAGGGATCCCGAGAACTCGCGGATCGCCCATATCCGCTCCAGGCTCCTGCCCGCTCGAGACACCAGCGGAATCCACCGCTCCGACAAGGCCGGGTGAAGCCAGTCGAAGGGCACAACGGCGACATCATCGAAACCGGCCGCGACCAGACGCCTCCGCACCGCAAAGCGCACGAACGCCGTTTCATCGGGCGACTCCTCCGGGAAGAGGAACTTCAGATGCTTCGTAACATACACCTGCGGATTGAGCATGTTCGGCTCCGCGAAACTCAATCTCCCTCCCGGACGCAAGATCGCATGGATGCGCTGAAGGGCGAGGTCCAGGCTCAAGTGATGCAGGACGGAAGAGCCCACCACCGCGTCATAGGGTCCACGGAGAACCGCATCTTCGAAGCTCCCAAGGTGGAACGTCACCTGGTCCGGCAACCCGCGCCGGCGCGCCAGGTCCAAGAGGTCGGGCGAGATATCGACAGCCGTGAGCCGTGCGCCCGTGGCGGCAAATCGTTCCGTGAACAGCCCCGTGCCGCAGCCGATCTCCAGCGCGGCGACATCGGGACCCAGACCGGCGCCCCGGGCAATCAGCTCAGCCCTTCGCTCCGCTCGAATTCGCCCCGCGGGCGTCTCCCATCCCCACGCGCCTTCGGCTCCCCGCGCCGCCAACTCCCGTCCATGCGCCACTTCGCGCTCATGCCGCACCCCCAGCGTGCCCCCGGGACCGCCGCCCTCTTTCGGATCCGTTGCCATCGCCACCCCCTGGCTCCGCACCACCGTCCGCTAGACAAACTTGATGCGCCGGGCCGCAAACACGACCATGCGCAAGAGCAGCCAACCGTGCTTCCATCGATGGATGTTGGTCGTCCCGTACGTTCGCTCGCGATATCGAATCGGCAGATCCACGATCCGGAGCCCCAGTTTCGCGGCCCCAAAGAGCAGATCAAAGTCACCAAACGGATCGAACTCACCAAAGTAGGAGCGATTGGCGGCGATGCGTTCGTAGTCACGCTTCCACAAAACTTTGGTTCCGCACAACGTGTCTTTGAGGGACTGTCCAAGCAGCCACGAGAACGCGAGGCTGAAGAACTTGTTGCCCAGCAGGTTGAGGAACCGCATGGCCTGCCGTTCCATGGGATAGACCAGCCGCACCCCATTGATGAACTCGCCCTTGCCCGACTGCAGCGCCTCGAAGAACCTGGGCAGATCCTCCGGCTGAACCGTCATGTCCGCATCCAGAATCATCAGCGCGTCCCCTTCGGCCGCGGCGAATCCGACGCGCACGGCGTCCCCCTTGCCCTCGCCCGTCTGGCGGAGCACCTTGCACCGGCGGCCGCTGTGGGCCGCGGCCTGCCGCTGGATCTCCGCGAACGTGTCGTCGCGCGAATGCCCTTCGACAAACACCAGTTCGGTGCCCGCGCCCATTTCCGGAGTCCGATCGAAAATATGGGCTATGTTGCCCGCTTCGTTGCGGGCCGGAACGATCACGGATACCACGGGTTTGCGGGCGACTTCAGACGGAGCGGGCACCGGACGGGCCATCACAAAATTGGCCAGACAAAGCCCGTTCCACGGCCACAGCTTGCCGATGAAACGGTTCATCAGGGCGTCAAGCAGGGGCGTGCGCACCGGCCACACGATCTCCGGCCAGCGCCGGATCACTTCGAAATCGGCCAGCCTCATCATGTTCTCGACGTCGTCGCCCGTGATCCAGTTCTGGTGGAGCCGGGGGCGAATCAACTTGAGGCGGGAGGCGAGTTCGAGCGGCAGCTCCCATAGGTGGCTGTAGGTGTTCAAAATGACACGCGTGTGGGGTGCACAGATCCGGCGGACCCGCTCGAAGACAGCTTGGATATCCCACAAGTCGTTCACGAGGTCCGAAAGAATGACGACATCGACTGGATCGGACGCCGCGAAATCCGTCGCGTCCGCACAGATGAACTCGTGCTCGGGATGCCGCTGGCGCGCCAGGCGGATCATCTCGGGAGAGAAGTCCACCCCCACTCCCCTCGAAGGTTTGACAGCCGCGAGCAGATCGCCCGCGCCGCACCCCACTTCAAGCACCGTCTGCCCCGGGGCCACCAGATACCGGTAGATCTCGGCCAGGCGCTGGTGATAGTACGCGCTCCAGACGCCACGGCGGTCGCTCTTCCGGGCCACCGCGTCCCAGTGCCCGCTTCTGCGTGTCTTGAATAGAGTGTCTGCAGTGCTCGTCATGGCAGAGCCCAAGTCTCTCATAATCACGCCGCCTTGTCACACCCGCCTGCCGCACGCAGAACACGCACGGCGATCTCAAGGGTCACCCCCCTGACGGCGCGCAGACAGCGAGCGGCCCCCTTGAGGGCACGCATGACGGGGGGTCGGACTACAGACGTCCCGGACGCCTCCTCAATCTGACGGAGGAGCGGTTCGCCGGGTTCGGCAACCGGCTCCGCGGACGGGTTCAGGAGCGCAAAAGGCCACCGCAGAAAGGGGCGGCGCTTCAGGCCCAACACCGCGTCCACCGACACGGCCGCAGCGAACGCCAGAAGGGCCTTGATCGGTCGCCGCGATCCTAGAACGGGCAGCCCCCCCAGCCACCCAAAGCCTTCCCGCGCCGTCGAAAACAGGATCACCGAGTGGCCGGACGCCGCCAGGATCCCTGCTTGGCGCGCAGCCAGACGCGCCGGCACGCTGGCGGGGTCCGTCAGGTCCGCGCCGTATGCCAGAACCAGACTACGCGGATGCTCCGCGCGGCGATCGTCCGCCTCCGCCAGTGAGAGTCCCAGGCGCCTCGTCAGGTACTCTGCCATGGCGCCCGCCTTCGGCTCATTCAGAGCCCGAAGACGCCGGCAGTGCAGAATGGCCAACTCATGCACGTCAACCGGATGGTAGGGGTACGGCGCGGAAAGGGCTTCCACGGCAACCGCCGCCGCCTGCCAGAACACGCCCTGAAGCGTAGCCTTGTGCCCCAGGCTGGCGGACCGGGCCAGCATGCCGAACTCATGCCGCAACGCCCGCCCGGCCACACCCGGACACGCGCCCACCCATTCGAGAATCCGGCCGATCAGGGCGGGATGCGCCCCCAGCGCGTACAGATACCCGTAGGGATCGGAGGCGACCTCCATGCCCATTCTCAAAGCGTTCCGCCTAGCGTCCAAATCCCCGACCGGACAGAAAGCAAGCATCTGCTCGAACGAGTGTGCATTAATGAACTCCTGGGCGGCGCGGCCGGTCTCAAGAAACATGGCTTCAGAATGCACTTGGACACCCTGGCCTACGTGACTCCGATACTTACAGGTGGCTTGCGGAATGAACAGCGCCTCGTAGCGAACCAGCACGCGAAGAAAGAACTCGAAATCCTGCGCCAGCCGGTAGTCTTCCTTGAACAGGCCCACGACCTTGAAGACGTCCCGGTGCAGACACATCGTGATCCCATTCACATAGATCGTCCGCAGCATGGACAGAACTTGCCATTCGCGCGGCGGGATGTTTGTCCAAGCCTTGTCGCTCGGCGCCGAGCGACCCGTGGCATGGTCCAGAATCAGGAAATCAGTGAAGAAGAACCTGACGTCGGATCTCCGCCGCATCCACTCGCGGTGCACTTCGAGTTTGGTGCGTTCAAACAGATCGTCCGAACTAAGCCAGCAGATCCACTCGCCCCGCGCCTCACTCACGCCCCTGTTCAACGCGCTGGCCACTCCGCCGTTCGGCTTGTGATACACCCGAATCCGCGGGTCCTGTCGCGCGTACTGGTCGACAATCCGCGGTGTTCCGTCCGTCGACCCGTCGTCCACGACCACCGCTTCCCAATCCGGGTCCGTCTGGGCGAGGATGCTGTCCAGCGCCGCACCGACATAGGGGGCATGGTTGTAGACGGGGACCACCACGCTGAAGGTTGGAGCAAACGAATTCATGTCAGAGAGCCCAGAGCGTCCCGACCAGCCGCCGCGGTCCCCCGAACTCCTTGACCGCGTGAACCACGCCCGGCCAGTCCCGCTCGTTGTAGTCGTGCCCGCACACCAGCTCGGCGCCGGCGCCGCGCGCCCACACGATGTCCTTCCGCGTCTCCTCGTAGGAATGCCCCGCATCGACAAAAACGAGGGACGGTCGAGGCCCCTCGTACGTTCGGTAGAATTCGTTCTTGTCGATGCGCAGCAACTGGAGACCATACTTTTGTATCGCCTCATCCAGAGCCAATCGGGTGGCGAGAAAATGCTCAGCCGGCGAAATGCCCAAGGGGTTCCAGGTAAAGTTGTCGACCGCAACGATCGACCGGCCAACGGAGGCGAAGAGCGCCAGGATCCGTGTGGATGAGCCAAACAGGGATCCGACCTCCACGATCGGCCCCGGTGTCTGAAGCCCGCGAACCAGTTCGCCCAGGAACCGAGACTCCTCCAGCGTCAGCTCCCCCTGCCGCGACAGCAGCATCCGCTCCCCGTAATACAGCCGCCGCTTGCCTGGTGCGTACCGCAGCACCTCAAGCCCACAGGCACGCAGACCCCGACGCAGTAGCTCACGTGCATTCATCTTCAACGAGCTCCATCCTTCCCCAGAATCTTTGTCGCGAGCTTTGTCGCAAGCTTCGTCGACCCCTTCCCCCGGCGTTGAATACTCCGCCGATCCTTCAAGGCGATCGGACCGCCGCCCAGAGGCGGCCGAGCAGCGGCACGCGGCGCAGACGGGCTCCCCAGAAGTGCGGGTTGCGCAGCGCGCGCAGCGGCGGTCGCGGGCTCCACCCGGCCCAGTCCGTCCGCTGCAGATGCTCGAGGAACAGCTGCCGACCCGGATGGTCGGCAAAGTAGTGCCACGGCTTCGTGGCCGACGCGAAATGCACGATCGCCGCGTCGCGCCGGATCGCGGCCAACGCCTCCGCGGCCGGGAGCGCGCACGGCGACGCGCAGTCCACCCGGTAGTTCCAGCGCCGCTCCAGCTCGACCCAGCGCGTGGCGAGCACGGCGTTCAGCCCGTCCTGATCCCAGAACCGCACGCGCTCGCGGTGCGTCCGCAGGTACTCGAGGATCCGGCCGGATATGGCCGCCCGCCGCCAGGCCGCCAAGTCGAGCACCAGCACCCCCCCGTTGAGACAGCGCGCGTCGGGCGGAAGCCCGAGCTCCCGGTACGCCGGGATTCCGTCGGGTGAAGACACCCGCATCTCGCCCTCCGGCACCGCCATCAGCGGGCAGCCGCCGAAGTCCCGTTCACCCAGCTCCGCCAAGTCGCCGAGCACGATGCAGTCTGCATCGACATACACAGCCCGCTCCGCCTCAGGGGGCAGCAGGTCCGGGATCAGAAGCCGGTAGTAGGTGCTCAGGCTGACGTGACCGAACACAGGAACGCCGCTCAGCCGCGTCGGATCCGGTCGAATCCACTCCAACGTCGTGCGCTCTGGATCGAGGGTTCGTGCGATCCGCGCGCGGCTCCCAGCCCGCAGCCCGCCATCGATGACATGCGCGCGGAGTTCGACGCCCGGCCGCAGCCCCCGTTCGGCGGACTTCAGCATCACAGCAAGCGGCATCGCGTAGCGCTCGTCCGCCGCGGACACGAGGAGCACCGCACCTGCGTTCAGAGTGAGGTCCCACGCTTTCATGTTCTCCGTCCACGCTCCTTCGCGAACGCGCCATGATCACCCGGCCGCCGTCCGCCCCGCATCGCCTCACGAAGCGCATTCGTCCGCTACTCCAGACAGGCCCGTCATTGAGGCCCCTCTTCTAGCTGCTGTTCATGGCGCGACTATCCCACGCACTGAAAACACACGAACGTCATCGTCTGATCCGCACACACCGGCACGAACGTCATCCGTGCTTCGTCGATGAACTCGCCGAACGCACGCAGTTCATGCTCCGGATAGCACATCTCGTCGAAATAGATGAACGTGCCGGGAGTGACATGCGGTCGGAGGTGATTGAGCACGAAGCATGTCGATGTGTAGAGATCAGAGTCCATGTTGATCACAAGGACGTCGTGATCGGGCATCGCGTACACTGGCAGCGATTGGTCAAACCACCCTTTGAAGAAACGAACTCGGGGATCGTCGATCACTGGCACCTGCCCGGCAGTGTCGAACTGCCCTTCCTTCCAAGGCCCTCCATCTGCCGGGAGCCCCTCGAAGCTGTCGAATCCGTGGAGCATGGCCCCGGGGTGCTTCAGGTGCTGAGACCAGTAGCGCATGCTCGAGCCACCCGCAACACCGAACTCCAGGTAGAGCACCCGCCGATCGGCCACTTGCCGAAGCACGACATCCCAGACCTGTTGCCGATTCTGGACGCGGTTGCGGAATCGGAACCCGCGCGAGGCCATCCAACGCCCCACGGCCAGACAATCCAAAATGGTCTGCATCCGCCGGATTCGGGCATCAGACAGGTGCGTCCCCGCGATAGTCAGGGCGTGCTTGGCCGTGCGAAGGAACGAGGCATTCATGTAAGGCATGCTTTCATTTTCTTCGAATCCAAAACGCTGCGCTCACCGAGCGGTGTCGCACCGGATCGTAGCGCGGGAAGGCCGCCTGGAAGGCCGCCGCGTGCTCCTGCTGCAGGAACTGCATCGCCAGCAGCACCTCGTACTCGCGGTTGAGGCTCAGGAACGCCTGCAGCAGGTAGCCCTCGGTCCACAGCATCCGGAACGCCGCGTTGCGCGCGTACTTCTCCGGGTACTCGTACGGCAGGTGGACGTCGTGCACGTGCACGACCACTCCCGGAGCCAGGGTGGGGAGGACGTCGAGCAGCAGGCAGTTCACGTCGCCGCCGATGCGCACCGTATGGCCCGAGTCGATGAAGAGCACGTCGTTCTCGCGTAGCACCCCGAACGCATCCGGGGAGACCTGCTCGACGCGATCGTCGACCAGCCGCGTCACGCCCGGAAGCCCGCCCCTCACAACCGGGCCGGGATACGGATCGACGATCGTGTACTCGGCCCGGGGCGCACCCTCCTGCTCGTTCCGGCGAAGCGCTTCCGCAATCACAAGCGACGAGTTGCCCGAGCCGATCTCAACGATACGCCGCGGCTTGAAATGACGCAGTATCCCGTGCGCGCTCGCCGCACACCCAAAGCTGAAGCAACCGTTCTCGGTGAAGAACCGGTCGGGCTGGCCGGCCGACCCGGCCGGCCAGTCACACTCCCCGCCGTGCGCCCGCCCGATCCGGCCGAGCAGTTCCACCTGCGCCTCGGGGCGAAAGTCGACCCCAGCCAGCGGGCTTCGCCGATCCCATACGCGGCGGCGAGCCAGATCGTCCAAGTCGGGAACCGGCGAGTAGAAATGGACCGGCAGCGGCAGCGCACCCCACCGCAGGCAAGCGTCGGTCCCCCGTCCCGTATCCGCCATGCGCTTGACGACGCGCGCCAAGACATAGTCCGGCAAGCGGCTGATCAGCCGCGCCAGCCCATCCGCGATGCGATATCGAAAAGCCTTCATTCCGCCCACCGATACCCCAACACAAGGCGCACCACCGTTTCGCTGACGTTCTCAACCAGATACTCGGGCGGTGCCTTCCAGGCGGGCGGCCGCGACGTCACGAGCCGTGTACACCGCTCGATCCGGTCGGGGTCGACCCCGCTCAGGATGTTGCTGCCGCACTCGATCGTTTCCGGGCGCTCGGTCACGTCCCGGAGCGTCACGTTCGGAACGCCGAAAATGGCGCACTCCTCCTGTACGGTGCCGCTGTCGCTGAGAACGCAGAACGCGCTCCGCTCGAGCGCTATGAAGTCGAAGAATCCAAACGGATCGAGGAAACGGATGCCGGGGTCGTCGCCCCGGACGCCGAACGCCTGCATACGAGCCCGGGTCCGCGGGTGGGTGCTGACAATGACCGGCACCGCGTACGCCTGCTGAAGCCGGCGGAGGGATGTCACGATGCCGGCCAACCGCTCCTCGATGTCCACGTTCTCGGCTCGGTGGGCCGTCACCAGGAAAAACCGCCCAGCTGCCAAACCGAGCCGCGTCAGGACATCGGACGCGCGAGTCCGGTCATCGTAGTGCCGGATCACCTCGTAGATCGGGTTACCCGTCACATAGATGCGGCTACCGTGTATCCCCTCGCGCAGCAGGTTCTGCCGGCTGCGCTCCGTGTACGGCATCAGCACGTCGCTGCTGTGGTCAATGATCCGCCGATTCACTTCCTCCGGGACCCGATCGTCGTAGCAACGGTTGCCGGCCTCCATGTGGTAGACAGGGATTCCCATCCGCTTGGCCATCATCGCGCCGACGCTGCTATTGGTGTCGCCCAGGACGAGGAAGCGATCAGGCCGCTCGGACGTCAGGATGCGCTCCAGCCCCGTCAGAATCGTCCCGACTTGCGCCCCGAAGCCACCGGTGGCGCCGAGGTGGTAGTTTGGGCTCCGAACCCCGAGTTGCTCAAAGAAGACGTCATTCAGGTTCGGATCGTAGTTCTGTCCCGTATGAACGACGACATGCTCACAAAGGCCGTCGAGCTTTGCCGCGATGCGGCACAGGCGGATGATCTCCGGCCGCGTTCCGAGAATGGTCAGGACCTTCATTTCCAGATTTCCTCACTCACTCGCAAGCAACCGGAGTCCGCAGCCAGGTCAGCGATCATCGCGGGGATCGCGAGCGGCGCAGCGAAACCTGCAGCGCGCCACACCTCGCGGTTCAGTTGGTCGTTGGTGCTCCGCAGGGTCCGGTTGACGACTGTCGATGCTTCGCACGGACTGATCTGCAGATCACCTCGGGCGAACGAGGAGGCAAAGCAACGCAGCAGATCGTACTTGCTGACCTCCCCCTCCGGTACAATATGCAGCGAATGGGGTAGCACGAGGCCATGCCGGATGATCCCGACACACAGCTTCGCAAAGTGGAGCGTCGTCACCCCATTCCACAAATGATTGGTGAACCCCTTGAGCGTGATTCCCGGAGGCTGCTTACGAAACCAGTCCAGAAGGGAAACGTGCCCCTTGGGCTCAGGCCCAATGATCGAGCACCGCAGGTGAGCGACGTTGGCGAAGAACACCTCTCCTAGGCTCTTGGTCTTGCCGTAGACATCCAGCGCGTCGTGCGGATCCCGCTCGGTGTACTGGCCCCGGGTTCCGGAGTACACACAGTCCGTCGCGATCTGCAGCACCCGGCACCCCACCGCTTCGGCGGCGCGAGCCAAGCGGTGTGGGAAGAGAGCGTTCACCAGCAACGCCCGCTCCACCTCCGCCGCGTTGTCATCATGAATGTAGGGTTTGATCACGCCGATCGCGTTGACCGCCCATTCACAGCCACGCAGGACGTCTGCCAAGTCCTCGGCACCGCACGCAGCGGCGTCGAGGACGCGCCACTGGGCCGGAACCAGTTGGCTCCCCCGGCGCGCCAAACGGTCGTCCCTAAAGGTGGCTACGACGTCCACGTCCTTCTCGCGCGTCAACACGTCCGCCACCATGGCGCCCAACATGCCGGACGCTCCCAACACGGCCACTTTCATGATTCAAGCTCCTTCGCTGTCCGACTGCGGTCGATGTCGCCGGACGCGATCATCGCTCCTCGACGTGCCACGCATCCCAATACCGCGCATCAAATCGGATGTCGTCTCCCCGGCTCTCCTCGACCGTGGCCGTGGAGAAGAACATCAGGCGGGCATCGGCCGTCAACGACATGAACCCGTTGGCGCACCCGGCCGGGATGTGGAGAACCGCCGGCCGACGAGCAGACAGGACATACCGGTGCACGTGCAACGTCTTCGAGGGGCACACCCAATCGTCGACTGCCACGGCTGCCACCACGGCCGAGCCCTGAACCACCGTCACGTACTTGGCCTCCCGCCGATGCCCGTGCCAGGCCCGGACGAAGCCCGCACCATGGTTCGCCACGAGGTAGAAGCGCTTCACCCCGTCAAACCGAAAATCGTTTACAAACGAGACCTCGCCGCGGTCGTCCACCGCCAACCCGCCTTCAAACAACCTCGGCGTCTCCGGGCTACTTGTGCTCATGGAACCCTCCTTCGAGTGAATACCGGTGCGTGTTGAACATCGAGAGAAACAGGTGATTCGTGTACCGCGGGTTGTCGACGTCCCGTAGCCGACCCTCGTCCAGGAGTTCCTTGATCTGCTCGACTCCCTCATCGATCGATCGGGTGGGGACAAAGCCCCAGGCGACGTGGGCTTTGTCACTGTTCACCCGGTAGTTTCGAGCATCCTGGAATTTCATCGGCGTGTGCTCGATCACCAAGTCGGGGAAGTGATTGCGAACCTGGTACGCCAGATCCTGAATTCGAACATTCTGGCGGTGGAGATTGAACAGGCCCCGATGCGTGCTCCCCAGGCTATCGACACAGGCCTGCGCGGCGTCGCGCACGTGCAGCAGCGGCCGGAACTGGTCTCCGCCGAACACGCTGATCTTGCCCTGGCGATGAGCCCGGACCGTCAGCGTGTTGACCACGAGATCCAGCCGGATCCTGGCGAACAGGTCACTCACCCCGTACAGGGTGCCCAGTCGGAAGATGATGGCGTTCCGCTCGGCCAAGTGCGCCTCCGCAGCCAGTTTGGTGCTGGCATACACTGACAGCGGGCCGACCGGAGAGCCTTCGTCCAGCACTTTGTCGTGCGCCCCGTAGACCGAGCAGGTCGAGGTGAATACGATGCGCCCGTCGAAATTCTGAGCCAGCCACTGAACCGCGTCCTGATTGATCGACTTCGTGATCTCCGGATTGAGGGCGCACGCCCCGTCCCCCACCAGCGCGGCCAGCCAGATCACGGCGTCCGCCCACTTCATGTGAGGGAGCAGCCGCCCGGTGTCGCGAATGTCGCCATAGAAGAACGTTACCGGCTTGCGGTACGACTCCTCGTAGAGCAGCGCATCGTACACCCGGAACTCGTGTCCCGCGTTCATCAGAATGTCCGTAACCGCTCCGCCGACGTATCCCGCGCCGCCAACAACCAGAACCTTCATGTTCGGGCTCTCTCCTCTCGATCCGGATCGACGAACCGCGTCTCACCCGACCTCACCATACTACTCCATGTCATACCGATACACGATGCGGGCCAAAGCGCCGCGCCCACCGGACGGCGGAGGCGAGAACTCCACCACGAACGCATCGGGCCCGCCCAGCCCGGCCAGCGGCTGGAAGTAGGCGCCGCCCGTCCGCGACACGTCCTCGAGCTCGCCCTGGGCCTGGCGCCACATCTCGTCCCGGGCCTGCTCGCCGTCGCGGATCAGCCGCAGGTACAAGACGTTGTGAACCCCGGAGCCGCGCAGGAAGCGCGCGGTCGCGTGAACAGGCTCCAGGTCGTACACCGAGTGGCTCTCGAACAGCACGGGGCGGCCCGGCTCGCGCCGGCATGCCTCGACGATCCGGTCGACCGCGCCCGAGTACTCGCGCGTGCGCCAGACGTTGTTCCGAGAGTAGTACCGGAGGGGGCCGAAGCCGGCGGCGGCCGCCGCCGCTAGCAGGCCGACGGCCAGCCCCCGTCCGAGGTATCGCCGAACGATGGGCCCCACGCCTACCGCCCGCAACAGGTGCCCCGCAAAGAGCGCAACGCCCAGCAAGGCCACGGGCGCCGCCAGCATGCCCGGGAACCGGTAGCGCATTCCCTGCGGGTCCGCGCTCAGGAAGAACAGCGGTCCGTAGAAAAGCACCTGCGACACGTAGACCGCCGCGCAGCCCGCAAGCAGCACGGCCAGCCGGGCCGCCGGCAGCCGCAGCCGGCCCAGGCCCCGGCGACGCCGTGCCGCGCAGACCGCGGCGATGCAGGCCAGCCCCCCGGCCAGCGCGAGGGCTGGCACGGCCAGCCGCCAGTCCCGGAGGAAGGCGAGGCTCAGCGCGACGCGCTCGATCGCCGGAACGCTCTGCTTGTAGAAATGGCCCGCATGGAAGACCCCACGCACCATCATGCCGCCAATGAAGGCCGTCCAGCCCAGCATGGCCAGCGAGAAGGCGATCCCCGCCCGGTCGCGCGGGCTGCTCAGCGCGCAGCGCACCAGCACGGCGCCCACGGGGGCCGCCAGGATGATGAGGTTCTCCTTGGCCCCGATCGCGATCACCGCGCCGGCCAGCATCAGGAGCCAGTCCGCGGTCGTAGACCGCCACCGGGCGCTAAGCGGGCTCCCGCCCCGCTCGCGGACCCCGAAGAAGCCGAGGGCGTACAGAGCCAGGCCGACGACGGCGTACGGCTCAGACGGGCCCAGCCGCGTCCAAACGTCCACCCAGTACTTCGGCAGCAGCACGAACAGCGCGAACGCGATCCCCCCGACCCAGCCGACCCACCGCCTCACCACCAGCAGAAGGAGGCCGATCGACAGGCCGAGCATCGCCGCCCGCGCGGCGTACCACAGGCCCGGCCGCATCCCCCAGCAGGCGCACTCCAACAGGCGGAGGATGAAGTAGACCGGTCGGCAGCGGGGCGACGCCCCGATCATTCCGACCTCCGTCTTCTCCACCAGCGTCGCAGGGACTTCGCTCAGCGCAAGCCGGCCGTCCTCGCCCGTGTACGCGGCGAACTCGTGATCGTCGATCATCCACCACCGCGCATGGACGTTCTGGCCCGTCAGAAAGGCGGCCAGCAGCAGGCCGACGGCCATCGCGAATGCGATCCGCGCCCCGCGGATCCGCGCGATCCACGCCGCCGCCCGCGGCTCGGCCGCGCACGCCGCATATCCGCCCGCCACGGCCAGCAGGAGCAGCGCGGCGGACCGCTTCGCCGGGCCGGCGATCGGATACCCGCAGAGCGACACCAGGAGCAGTCCGAGCGCCACGGCCACGAGCCCCAGGCCCAGCGAGTATGCCGGCCGAAGCCCGCCCGCCCGGCCCGTTCCACGCGCGCATACGGTCGCGAGCATCACGTCATTCCTCCCGCGCCCCACCGGGGAGGTTCACCCGGCGGCTGATCACGTACCGCGGCCGGCGCTTGACCTCGTCATAGGTCCGGCACAGGTACAGGCCCAGGATTCCGGCCGCCAGGAGCTGCAGGCCCGAGAAGAAGGCGAAGGCGATGACGACGGCCTCGAGCCCCGGCACGTGCTCGATCCGGCCCGCCCACTTCAGCGCGACCAGCCGCGCCCCCAGCACGAAGCTGACGGCCGCCATCAGCGCGCCGAGCCGCGACATAAGCACGATCGGCGTGTTCGAGAACGAGAGCACGGCATTGGAGGCCAGGCGGAAATACTGGCGGAACGTGTAGCCGGGCTGGCCCGCGTACCGGGGCTGCCGCTCGTATTCCAGGCCGACCTGCCGGAAGCCGGCCCACGCGCGCATGCCCCGGAGGTACCGGTTGGCCTCGGGCATCGCGTTGAGCACCTGCACGACGCGGTCGCGCATCACGCAGAGATCGCCGCTGTCGCGCGGCATCCGGACGTCCACCATCCGCGCCAGAATCCGGTAGAACAGACTGTACATCACCCGGTGCACGATGGACCGCTTCCGCCCCCGCCGGATGCCGTAGACCACGTCGAACCCTTCCTGCGCCTTGCGGACGAAGTCAGCCAGAATCTCGGGCGGATCCTCCAGGTCGTCGTCGATGATCGCCACCAGGCGGCCGGTGGACGCGGCCAGCCCCGCCGAGACCGCCATCTGATGCCCGAAGTTCCGCGACATCTCGATGGCCCGGATCCGGGGATCGCTGGCGCCGAACCGGCTGATCACGTCGAACGAGTTGTCCGTGCAGCCGTCGGCCACGGCGATCACCTCGTACGAGCCGACGCACCGGTCCAGCACCCCCGTCAGCCGGCGGTGCAGCTCGGGGAAGATGGCGGCCGAGTTGTAAACGGGAATGACGACCGAGAGCTCAGGTCTAGTGTCCGCCATGTTTCTCCTCCCGTGCCGCCAGCGCCTGCCGGTACGCCTCGATCGCCTGGAGCCGGATGAGCCGCGCATCCAGGCGATCCAGCGCAGTGCGCCCGTTGGCGTCCGCCGCGCGGTCCACCAGCGCGTCGTCGGCCGCCGCCCGCCGGATCGCCGCGGCCGTCGCCTCCGGGTCATCCGGATGCACGATGATGCCACTCTCGCCGTCCCGAATCCACTCGTCCGCCGCGCCCGTTCCGGACTGGATCGGAAACGACCCCATGATCATCGCCTCCAGCAGCGACGTGCTGATCGAGTCGCTGATGCTGAGCCCGATCGAGATCCGCGCCTGCCCGTGCAGCCTCATCATATCGTCGTGCGACTGGTGCGGCACGATCTCGATCGGGATCCCGGTCGACAGCGCGGTGAGGCGGGCGGCGATGTGCACGTCCTCGGTCAGCGCGCTGTACACCGCCACCCGGTAGCCCTTCAGCGCGTCGGCCGCCAGCTCGATCGCCCGCAGGCCGACGAGCGCCCGGCCCGCCCAGCCCTGGTAGCCCTTCAGCGCGATCAGCCGGCGGGCCGAGGCGGGCCCCGGCGCGCGGAGGGACTTGAGCCGCTCCACGTCGTAGCCGCCGGCGTTTGGCAGCACCGGCCACACCGGGCCATGGAAGCCGAACTCGCGGCCCAGCCGCACGTCGCGATGGCACTCGCAGTCGTAGATGTCGCAGGCGCCGAGCACCTCCCGGATCCGCGCGGCATGCTCCGGAAACCGGCCGAACAGAAAGATGTCGCTGCCCCAGTTGGTGACGATCCACGGCGGAAACGCCCCGCCCAGCCGCCGCTTCGCGTCGAGCGTCTGGCAACCCGCCTGCTGGATCTCGAGCGAGTGCACGAGGTCCGGCTTCAGCCGTCGGACCAGGCGGGCCAGCCGCGCCGCCGGCTCGAACGACCGGCCCAGGCGCTCCACCGCCGCGCGCAGGCGGGCCACGCCCCGCACGTGCATCGGCCAGCGAATCTCGACCCGCACCAGCCGCCGCAGGCGATCCAGCGCCGGCTCGTGGATCCGCACGCCCGCCAGAAGCGGATGCGGGTCGCCCAGCCGCGACGGGAAGAGATGGATGTCCCAACCGGTGCCGGCCAGCTGCCGGATCCAGCGCGCCGTGTGCACGCTGTCCGGCATCGCAACGAACAGGATGCGTGGACACCTCATCGCAGGGCCTCGATAAACCGGGCCTGGGCCCGGTCCCGATCAAAATCCTCGCGAAGCCGGACGGCGGCGTTCGCCGTCAGGCGGACGCGCAAGTCGGCGTCGTCGATCAGCCGCCCGATGGCGGCGGCCAGCACCCCCGGGTCCTGCTGCTCCACCACGAGCCCGCACTCGTGCTCCCGGAAATAGCCGCCGAGGAAGGATCCCGGCGGGACGTTGACCAGGATCGGCCGCCCGCTGTCCAGGTACTCGCCGGTCTTGAACGGCACGGTCGTCCGCACCACCTCCGGGATCGGCCCCCGAAACGCGAGGCCCAGGAACAGGATGTCCGCCCGCCGCTGCGCCTCGATCACGCGCTCCAGCGGCAGGTCGCCGCGCCCGCAAATCCGGACCGGGCCGCGGATCCCCATCCGGGCCAGGTCCTCCTCCGTCTGCCGGCCGTAGAGGTTCAGCTCGATCCTGCGGTCCGGCATGCGAGCCAGGGCCGCCATCAGCGCGACGAAGCTGTCGGCGTTGATCGGATATACGACGCCGGTGAACACGATGGTGACGCGTCCCGGTTCGGCGGGCCACGGCACGGCCGGGCGCGGCGCGGCGATCGCCGGCTCGTACGGGTTCATGATGCCAACCGCCTCGACTCGGTAGCGCCGCCGGTAGATGTCGGCCATCAGCTCGTTCACGCACACCACCCGGACCGCGCCCTTCAGCGCGAAGCGCTCCGCCCACCGCGCGAACCGGTGCTCCATCGGGTCCGTCCATTGAAACGCATAGTAGTCTTCGACGCCGGCGTAGAACGGCACGCGGAGCCGCCGCGCCGCCAGGCGCGCGGCCGGCAGATCGAACAGGTCGCCCGTGAACCCGTACAGGGCCCGGCAGCCTTCGGCCTGCGCCGCGCGGGCGATGCCGCGCGCCCGCTGCACCAGCTTCAGCCAGAGGTTCACGCGCCGCGCGACCCAGGCGCCGGCGGCCGCCCGCGGCACGTTCACGCGCCGCCACTCGGGCGGCAGCCGGGCGTACCGCGCCGGCAGCATCTGCGGCCCGCCGTCGATCGGCGCCTCCCAGTCCCGCGAGACAATCAGGCAGTAGTCGGCCGGATCCACGTCCCGCAGCATCCGCTGCAGCCGCATGGCCGTCCCAACCGTCGCCGGGGGGACGGCGTGGCTCACGATGCCCACCCGCCGAGGCAGCCGCTTCAGCCCGCTCACGCCGGCCTCCCCGCGGCGATCGCCTCGCGCGCGATGCGGACAAACGTCTCCGCGAACCGGCGGGCGCGGACCGGAAGCTGCGCGCGGGCCTGCGCCTCCAGCGGCGCATCCGGGCCGGGGCGGGCTGCCGCGAACACGGCCGAGAGCGCGTCCGCCAGAGCCTCCGGCCGGAGCGGGTCGAAGAACGCCGTCTCCGGAGGAGCCTGCTCCCGGTGGACCGCGAGGTCGCTCACGATCATCCGCTTGCCGATCGACTTCACTTCCTCGATGCACGTGTTCCAGCCCTCGAAGCGGGACGGCTGCAGGACGGCGAGGCTCTGCCGGATCAACTGGAAGACATCGCCGTGCGGCACCATGCCGAGGATGATCAGGTTCCCCCGCAGGTTCATCCGCGAGACCTCGGCCAGCAGTTCGGAAAAGTAGTGCGGATGCCGGAACTCATTGGTATTGCCGGTGCACACCACCGTCAGGTCCGGCGCCGTCCGCCGGGCCAGATCGAGGGCCCGGATCACGACCTCGTGGTTCTTGTGCTTCCAGAACTGGTTCGGCAGGAACACAAACCGCTCCGGCAGATGGTAGCGCGCCGCGACCTCCGCGGGGTCGGGCGTCCAGACCGACTCCGGCACCGCCGCGACGAAGGACAGGACGCGAGCCCGCGAGCCCGCGCCGGGCGAGAACCGCTCCAGATCGCTCCGCGCGTCCTCGCTGCTCACGACCACGAGGGTCGCGCGGCGGACGATGCCGCGGAACAGCCCGTCGCGTCCTTGGATCTCCAGCTCCGAACACAGCTCCGGCAGGTGCAGGTGCTGGAAGTCCGTGATCCACGCCAGCAGCGGCACCTCGAAGCGGTCCCCGAAATCGGCTCGGGCAAAGAAGGCGTCCACCCCGTGCTCGCGCAGGCGTCGGGAGAGCGGATGCTCGGGTGCGCGCCACGCCCCGGCGAGCTTTCGCAGGCGGATCCACTGCCGCTGGGCGAAGCCCGGCCACGCGTCCGCCGGCGGATGCGCCACGACGTCCGCCAGGTACGGCTGCAGTGGCGCGTAGTCGGCCGGCGCGGTTCCCTCCGGCGCCACCAGCACCAGCTCCGGCCGGTCGGCGTCGCCCAGCCCGCGCAGCGCGTGGCAGAGGTTCCGCAGGTAATGGGTCCCCCCCGTCCACTGCCCGGGCGGGATGTGGTCGATCGCGATGCGCAGCCGCTGCCTATCGGAGGCCGTTGTCATACCAGTCCCTCACCGCCGCCAGCCCGTCGTCCAGGGCGTACCGCGGCTCGTAGCCGAGCGCGCGCAGCGCCGAGATGTCCGCAACCCAACGCTGGGAGTCGCCGGGCCGCACCCGGCCCGTGTACGCGATCGCCGGTGTGGCGCCGCACACCCGGCCGATGGCCTCCGCCAGCTCCGCGATCGTGTGCGTGCGGCCGGACGCCACGTTGAGCGCCTCGCCCTTCCCCGGCGCGCGCGTCGCGGTCACCACGATGCCCTCGACGATGTCCCGGACGAATCCGAAGTCCCGGGCCTGCGTGCCGTCGCCGATCACCTGCATCCGGTCCGGGTGCTCGCGCACCTGCCGCAGCAGGTCGAACACCACCTGTTTGCGCTGCCTCGGGCCATACACGGAAAAGACGCGCAGCGAGGAGGCTTTGAGCCCGTAGGTGGCGCTGTATACCGCGACGTACCGCTCCGCCGCCAGCTTGCTCACCCCGTACGGCGAGATCGGTATCGTCGGGTCCAGCTCGCGCATCGGGAGGCACAGGGGATCGCCGTACACGCCGGCAGAGGACATGTTGACCAGCCGCGGGGCGGCCGGCCCGGCCGCGCGCAGCGCCTCGAGCAGCAGCAGGGTGGCGTGCAGGTTCTGCTCGAAATCGTAGACCGGATTCTCGACGGACGGGGGAATGTAGGAGTTGGCCGCCGCGTGGACGATCAGGTCGTAGCGCCGCACGTCCAGCCGTCCGGCCAGCAGCTCGACCCGCACGTCCGCCTGTGCGAACTCGATCCGGTCGCGCACCGCATCGAGGTTCGCCGGGGAGCCGGTGACAAGGTTGTCGATCACCGCCACCCGCGCGCCGTCGCGCAGCAGCCGCTCGACCAGGTGGGAGCCGATGAACCCCGCCCCTCCGGTAACCAGCACCCGCATGTTACGCTCGATCATGGTTCGTCCCTTCACACTGCGGTGCAAGACACCCGAAACTCCGCCGCGAAGAACCTGCCCGTGCTACGTCGGAACGGATTTGAGAATAGCCGCAAAAAGGCGCAAGAGGCGCAAGGTTCGGACGGTCAGACTCAGCACGTTTCAGTCACATCCAGCTCGTTACAGCCATTCCGATCCCGCCAACCTGCGCTCCGCCTGCGCCTCTTTGCGGCCATTCCAGACATCCGGGAATAGCCGCAAAAAGGCGCAAGATGCGCAAGGTTCGGAACTGCACCTCAAAAGTCACGACCCCACCCATCATGCTCGGCTCCCCACCAAGCCTGCGGTCTGCATGCGCATCTTTGCGGCCATTCCCTCCCGCACCAACCTGCGTTCCGCCTCTTTGCGGCCAATCCAGGCACAGGGAAATGGCCGCAAAAAGGCGCAAGACGCACAAAGACTCAAGGGTGAGACAGGGCGTACTTCCGGATCTCCAAACGTGGCGAGCCGAAGTTGATGAGCAGCCCATGCTCCATGCGACAGGCGCGAAGATATCCCAGGATCTGGGCCGTATGCTCCGAAACAATGGACCTGCACGCCTTCAGTTCGATAATCATGGCATCGGCAACGAATAGGTCCGCGAAGTACTCACCCAGCATGGTGCCGTCCTCGTCGTAAACGCTCAGCGGTTTCTGCTGTGTGACATTGAGACCTATTCTCCGAAGGCGATTCGCCAGCCCATTCTCATACACCTTCTCCAAGTGCCCATGCCGCAGATTAGGAATGCAGCCCCAAACTCGTCTCGCGGATCGTATCGCACAACTCAAACACAGGATCTTTCATTGCCGCCGCCCCCTTCGCCCCTTTGCAGTCATCCCCCACCGCCAACCTGCGCTCTGCATGCGCCCCTTTGCGGCCATCTCCCAGTCACCGGAATAGCCGCAAAAAGGCGCAAGAAGCGCAAGGTTCGGAACTGCACCTCAAAAATCACGGCCCCACCCCATCATGCTCGGCTCCCCACCAGCCTGCGCTCTGCCTGCGCCTCTTTTCGGCCATTCCCTTCCGGGCCAACCTGCGCTCTGCATGCGCCTCTTTGCGGATAATCCCCACTGCTTCACCGCCCGGCTCCCAGCGCTCGCTCGTAGGCCGCCACCGTCCGGTCGCCGAAGCGATCCCAGCTGAACGACCGCGCGCGCTCCAGCGACTGCGCCCGCATGCGCGCCCGCAGGTCCGGGTCCGAGGCCAGCCGCCGCATCGCCCCGGCCAGCCCGTCGGCATCGCGCGGGTCCAGCCGGATGGCCGCATCGCCGACGACTTCGGGGAGCGACGACGTGTTCGAGACCACCGCCGGCACGCCGCACTGCATGGCCTCGAGCGGCGGGAGCCCGAACCCCTCGTACAGCGACATGTAGACGAAGCCCAGCGCGCCCGAGTAGAGCGGCGCCAGATCCGCGTCGTCCACGAAGCCGGTGAACACGACGCGCCCGCTGAGCACCGGATCGCGCCGAACGTCGTCGAACGCGCCCTCCACCTTCCAGCCGCTCGCGCCGACCAGCACGAGGCTCGCATCCGCACCCGCGGCATCGGCGCAAAACGCGCGGAAGGCATCGATCACCGTCCGGAGATTCTTGCGCGGCTCCACGGTCGCGACGCTCAGAAAGTACGGGGCTTCCGGTATCCCGTGCGCCTTCGCGACCGCTCGCACCCGCCCCGAGTCCGCACACGGCGCAAACTGCGGGCCCGCGGCCAGGTAGTTCACCAGCACGCGCTCCGGGTCCAGCCCCTTCCGGTAGTCCAGCAGGTCGGCGCGCGTGGCGTCCGAGTCGCAGAACACCCAGTCGCGCTCCGTGAGACCGGCCAGCGCCGCGGCCATCACCCGGCTCATGTGGTCCGTATGGATCTCGGGGAACCGGATCGGGATGAGGTCGTGAACCGTCAGGAAGCGGCGCAGACGCCCCGCGCGCGCCGGCTGCTCCGTGAGCTCCGGGAAGCCCAGAACCGGCGAGTGAAACACCTGCGCCGCGGCCACCGCACGAGCCGACAGCAGCGGGGCGCCGGCTTCGAGCGCGCGGAACGCCGCACGCAGCCCGGCGGCCAGCGGCTTCCCGAGCCAGCCCGGCGGCCGGCGCGCCATGCGGTTCTCCGCCTTCCGCAGCGGCCGCGCCAGGTCCAGCCGCCGTGAGCGCCGGAACGGCGCCCGTCCCAGCCAGCCCCGGTCGCGGCAGACCGCGTACGACGCCTGCACGATGTCGGCGGAGTAGGACGCGCACAGGCTCAGCTCGATGTCCCGCCGCGCGATCAGATACTCGACCAAGTGCAGGCTGTGCCGGAAAATCCCGGTCTGCCCGAGCGGCGACAACCGCCCCGCGCCCAACCCGCTGGCATCGATCAGGATCTTCATTGCGGCTGGAACATCCGGCTCTGCAGCCACGCCTTCAACAACCTGCGCTCTGCCTGCGCCTCTTTGCGGCCATCCCCCTAATCACCGGATTGGCCGCAGAAAAGCGCAAGATGCGCGAGGTTCAGACCAAGAAGCACCCGGCGTTCACCGCAGTAGCCGCCGCACGGCGCGGTAGACCGTCGGCGGGAGCAGGCGCTGCGCGACCTCCACCGCGAAGTGCCGGCGCTTCGCCCACACCGTCGCCCCGGGTCGCTCGCATACCGGCGCCAGACCCCAATACTTGTGCGCCAGGTGATGCCACGCGTAGCGAAGCGGATAGTAGACCGGCCGGTACCGCTTCCCGCGCTCCGCGCTCAGGCCCCGGAGGTGGCGCCTCAGAAAGCGGGCGTGGTCCGCAATCTTGGCCACCTCCACCGCCAGCCCGCCGCCGGCGTGACACCCGCCCCGCCGCGCGCCCTGCACCGGGGCCGTCATGTGCAGCGCGCACACGTCCGGCACATAGCCGAACCGGGCCCCGCGCACCCCCGCGCGCAGATAGAAATCCGTCTCGTCGCGATACCGGCGCAGCCGCTCGTCGTAGCCCAGCTCCCGGACGAGCGCCGTGCGGAGCAGCGCCACGGCCATCATATGCCGCACCCGCACCGGCCCGCCCGTGTCGAGGTCCAGGTCGAGCGCCACGACCTCGGCGTCGCTCCACACGTCCGGCCGCTCGCCGCGCCGGGGCGCCGGCGCGATGGGCCGCCCGGCATCCGCCCACTCGGCGTAGCGGATGCGGCTGCACGCCCCGTCCAGCCCGTCCGCCTCGACGACCTCGAGCAGCCGGCGGATCAGCCCGGGCGGCAGCCAGACGTCGTCCTCTCCCATGAACAGGTACGGCGTTTCCACCGATCGGACGAGCCGGTTCCGCGCCGCGCAGAGCCCCGTGTTGCGCGTGTTCCGCAGCACGCGCAGCCGCGGGCCGACCGATCCGAACTCGCGGCGCAGTCCAGCCGCCGTGTCGTCGCCCGCCCCGTCCACCAGCACCACCACCGGGCCCACCTGGTCCTGGGCCAGATAGGCGGGCAGCGCGCGCCGCAGGGCATCCCACCGGTTGAAGGTCGGAATGCAGACCGTGACGGGCGCCTCCATCATCAGCCCGCTCCCGCCTTTCCCGCCGCATCGCCCAGCCCCGCCGCGAGGATGGCAGCGGTCCGGTCCGCCAGGGCCGCCACGCTGAACTCCTGCTCCGCCCGGGCCTTCAGCGCGGCGGCGGCGGCGTGGCGCGCATCGGGGGCTCCGATCAGCGCGATCACGCGACGCGCGAAGGCGTCCGCATCGCCGGCCGGCGCCAGCCACTCGTAGTCGTCGCCCACGGCTTCCCGGATGCCCGGGATGTCCGTCGCCACGATCGGCAGCCCGGCGGCCATGCACTCCAGCACACCGTTGGGGCAGCCCTCCGCCCGAGAGCTGAACACGCCGAGGTCCGAGGCGGCGAGCAAGCCCGGGACGTCATCCACCTGGCCCGGGAACCGGATGTCCGCGCCCGACAGCCCGAGGTCGAATGCCCGCTGCTTGAGCGCGTTCATCCGCCCGCCGTCGCGCCCGGCCAGGACCAGCACCGCGCCGGACGTCCGAGGACGGCACGGAGGCCGTCCCTCCAAGGCACAGGAGCGGCCTGTCTCCGGTTGATCCTGGAGGGTCGGGCTCCGTCCCGACCGTCTCGATTCGCCTTCGTCACCGCTTCGGAGCTCGCGGGCCACCTGCGCCCATGCGTCGACCAGCGTGTCGTGATCCTTGAACTCGTGGAGGTTCGCGACCATGCACGCCAGGAGGGCGTCGTCCGCGATGCCGAGCGAGCGCCGCCACTCGGCCCGGCTCCGCAGGGGCGGCGCCAGCTCGATCCCGTTCGGCACCACCCGCACCCTGTCGGGCGAGACCGCGTAGCGCCACGTCAGCATGTCCGCCGCATGCCGCGAATTGGAGATAAAGAGCGGCGTCGAATCGATGGCCCGCAGCTCCATCCGCGAGCCGGTCAGCCCGATGCCCCCGTCCCGCTGGTTCCACACCGCGAGGCGGGCTCCGGTCCACCGCCACACGAGCCCGCACGCCACGCTCGGCAGCCGGGTGTAGGCCAGGATCACGTCCGGGCGGGCCGCCCGCAGGGCCCTCCCGAGCCGGATCAGGTTCGCCAGCACCTCCAGCCGCCCCCAGGACCACTGGAAGGGAACATGCCGGCACGGAACCCCGGAAGCCGCGCACAGCTCCGCGATCCGCCCGGGCGGTTGGAATCCCCACACCTCCACGCTCGCCGCGTGGCGCTCCTTCAAGCTTCGGGCCAGCATGAGCGCCTGGATTTCCGCGCCGCCCGGCTGAAGATACTCGAGCACGACGATCACCTTCCGATCGCTCAGGGCCGGACCGGGCCGAGGCGGCGTCAAGGCTGCCGCCGCTGGTCGCGCCGGCCGCCTGGCCGTACCGGGCACGGCGATAACCTCCTGCAGAGCCGCGGCCAGAATGCGAAACACCGCCTCGGGCGAATGCCGAGTTCGTGCGGCCTCGCGCGCGCGTCGACTCATCTCCAGCCGGAGTGCCGGATCCCGCACTAGCCGATCCAGTTTCTCATCCCAGTCGGATTCCTTCTCCACGAGCATGCCGGTCACGCCGTCCTCGATCAGGCTGGCGCACTCTCCCGCCTTCAGGCAGATGGCGGGCACCCCGCCCGTCATGTAGATCATCGCCTTCAGGCCGCCCCGCCCCACGTAATCCTCCGCGTCCCCGGGCGGCGGATAGAGTCCCACGTCCATCCCGAGAACCTCGCGAATCATGCCGTCCTCGTCGTAGTCGGGACGGAACGAGCACGGGATGCCCGGCAGGTCGGGCGGCGGTGACCCGCAGCCGACCACACGAAGCACCAGATCCGGATGCCGGTCGAACACGCGCCGCAGCGGACCGCGGATCGCCTGCAATGCGCCCACCGTGCCCTGACTGCCGATCCATCCGACAACCGTTCTTCCGGCCGGCCGGGGCGCGATCTGCCTTCGAATCCGCTCGAACCGCTCGACGGGCGTGCTGTCAGGCACCAGTCGAATGAATCGGTTGTACCGCGCGCCGAACGCACCCATATACTCATTCTCAGCGAACACGGCATCGACCCGTTGAAGAATGGCCTCAAGATCGTGCCAGCCCTGCTCGCGGTGAACGGGCTTCCAAAGCGTGTCGGAGAGATCGAAAACGACTCGGGCGGTCGAGCGTCGCTTCAGCCGATCGACGAGGCTGAACGAGGGCACCTTCAGCAGATAGACTACGTCATACTCACGCGACGCCTCGACGATCCGATCCTCTTGCTCACGGATGGCGCGGGGGTCCAAGGGACGTCCCTCGGGCCGGCGGTTCACATAGCTCGCCGTCCAGCCGTACTGCTGGAAGAACGGCCGGAACATGAATCCCCGGACGCGGACCGTTGCGTGCCCAAGCAAGGGGTCACACACGATCAGCACCCGCCCCGGCAAACAGGTCTCGCTGGCCGAAAAGCCACTCATCGTCTCAACCCACTCATCACCCTGCGCTCTGCCTGCGCTTCTTTGCGGCCATTCCAGCCACCCGGAAATGGCCGCAAAAAGGCGCAAGATGCGCAAGGTTCAGAGGTCAAGCAACACCCGGATCTGCGGACGCTCCCACCCACCTGCGCTCTGCATGCGCCTCTTTGCAGCCATTCCGTTTCCACCAACCGGCGCACGTCATGAATGTCCGTGCGGCCATTCACCCGGCCTAGCCAACCGCGCCGCTGCGCACCTGCTTGAGGAGCGAAACCGTTGCCGCGACGCCCGCATCCAGACTGCCCGTGCATCGGAACCCCAGCGCCGCGAACTTGTCGGACGCGACATCGTAGGACAGCTGGTTCATGATGGCCGTGTCGACGTACTCGACCTTCAGATCGGGGACGTGCCGCCGAATGGCCTCGACGATATCGGCCACGGCCGCGTTCACCGTGACCACGTTATAGATCTCTCGGTCGAATCGTCGCGTCTGGAGAATGAAGGCGATCGCCCGCACGGCATCGCCGAGGTCAAGGTACGGCCGCTTCTGCAGCAGCGCCGTGCGCCAGACGCTCAGCGGCTGCCCCATGCAGGCCTGCCACACGAACTTGTTCACCGCGGTGTGGAACCGCATGCCGGGCGAAATCCCGAAGATCGTGCCGAAGCGGCACACCACAAAACTCAGCCCCTTCTGACGACCGAGTTCGCGCAGCCGGTTCTCGCTCCGCAGCTTGCTGTCCGCGTACGGGCTCTGCGGGCGCAGGTCCGATGCCGGGCCGTCCTCGGACACCACGGCGGCTTCGGAGCCGTACACGCTTGCCGTCGAGGGAAACATCATCGGGCAGCCGACGGCCGCGCAGGCCTCGGCGACCCGCTCCGTCCCCCGCACGTTGGTCTCCTCCAGGGCCGCCCGCTTGTCGACGCTGCCGGCCGCCTCCGCGATGGCGGCCAGATGCACCACCGCGTCAGCCCCGGAAAAGACGGGCTCCAGCCGGCCATTGAGGATGTCCGCCTCGACGAATCGGTAGTCGCCCTCGGCCGGCAGGTTGAAGAGGGACGTATAGCGCTGCGTCGACAAGTTGTCGACCATGACGATCTGCACGCCGGGAAAGGCGGCGGGGAGCTCGCGGATCAGCCTCGAGCCAATATGGCCGAGCGCCCCGGTAACAACCACTTTCACGATTCACCCCTCCTCTCCAGCACGCGCTTCGTCTGCGCCAGCCCCTCGTCGAACGAGAAGCGCGGCCGCCACCCGGTGATCTCCCGGAGCTTGGCGGACGAGATGCGCACGCTGTCGACTTCGATCCGGCGCCGCTCCTCCGGCCACTCGATCTGCGTCAGCGTCCCCCGGCCGAAGGTGCGCACGATGCGCTGCGCGATATCGACCACCGGCAAGTGCTCCTCGTGGGCCGCGAAGAACACCTCCCCGACGAGGCGCGGCTCCGCGGCCGCGCGGAGCAGGATGTCCGCGGCGTCCTCGACGTACAGCACGTTGCGGGTCTGCTGGCCCGCTCCGAAGATCCGGATCTCCTGACCGGTCCACGCGAGGTGGATGAAGTAGTTCACGAAGCCGAACTCGGGAAACCCCTTCCCGTACGGCCCATAGAGGTTGGCGAACCGCAGCACCACGGTCTTCAGGTCGTACACGCGGTTGTAAATCCGGTAGTATTTCTCGGCCACGCCCTTGTTGGCCGAATAGATGTCGAGAGGCCGCTCCCCGTGCGTCTCGTCCACGGTCTCGCCCACGGCCTTCCCGATCACCGTGCTGCTGGACGCGTAGACGACCACGGCGTTCCGGTTCAGGTGCCGGACGGCCTCGAGCAGCTTCAGGTTCCCCAGGCAGTTGATCTCGGCGTCAAACAGCGGCTCCTGGAGCGAGAGCGGGTGCGACGTCTGGGCCGCGCAGTTGAAGATCACGTTCTGCCCCTGGACGGCCTCCGCCACCAAGTGCTCGTCGTTCATGCTGCCGCGCACGAACCGGATCTGCTCCCAGACCGGGCGCAGGTGGTCCGTGGTGGCGCGCAGCCGCGGCTCGAGCGAGTCGAGCACCGTCACCTTGACACCCGGCTCCGTCAGGCACCGCCGCGCCAGATTGACCCCCAGAAAGCCGGCACCGCCGATGATCAGTATATTCATGTTTGCCTCACGTTGTTGTCGTCGGTGATCGGTGGTCAGTCATCAGTGATCAGTCGTTGGTTCTTGGTGGGTTCGGTCCAACGGAACGAAGCCGGGGGAGCGGGGGGAAAGCGCTTGTCATTCCGAGCGAAGCGAGGAATCTCGGGCCTGGTCACATGCATGAGATCCTTCGTTTCGCTCAGGATGACTTTCATTTGCCCGATTCCGAGACTCGCCCCCAGAGAATCCCTTAGCCGCGGCGCCTCCTGTGCGAACGAGGCCACACCGCCAACTGGTAACTGATCACCGGTCACTGATAGCTGGCCACCACCCACCCCTCACTTCACGGCCTCGACGCGTATGTCGCGGATGCCGGTCAGATCGTGGGTTTGCGCCGGGCATTCGCGGATGTCGCGAAAGCCGGCCTGCTCCAGCTCGTGGCGCAGATGCCACGCGGTCCAGCCAAAGGCGTACGGTGTGTACCGATGCCGCTGATCGCTCTCGTGGATCGAGAATGCATAGAGCCCTCGCACTCCCTCAAGGTACTCATCCAGGCGCCCCTCGTTTTCCATGGCGCGCCGCGCGCACTTGGCCAAGTCCGGCAGTTCGATCGCCAGACGCCCGCCAGGGGCCATCAACCGGTGCAGCACGCGAAAGAGATCCCGCGCCTGCCACAGCCGCAGGTAGCTCAGCGAGTGCATCATCGCCACTTCCACTACCGACCCCGCCGCGAAGACGGCGCCGACGCGCGTGAAGTCCAGCCGCACGTCGCAGCGGGCCGCCGGGTCCGCATCGACGTTGACGTACCCGGGCCAATACTCGGCTCCGCACCCCAGGTGCAGCCGCAACCCCGTGGCATGCGCGTAACGCCGCCGCAATAGCCGGCGCCGAATGCCGCGAACGCGTTCGATCAGATAGGACCAGGCGGGCATAGCACACTCCAATTCGCGCTCCGCATGCGCCTCTTTGCGGGCATTCCAAGTATCCGGAGATAGCCGCAAAGATGCGCAAGGGGCAGAGGTCAAAAAACACCCAGTGCTGCGGCCGCTCCGGACCAACCTGCGCTCTGCCTGCGCCTCTTTGCGGCCATCTCCCCGATCACCGGAAATAGCCGCAAGAAGGCGCAAGATGCGCAAGTTCGGACTTCAGACTCAGAACGTTTCAGGCGTATCCGGCTCGTCGCAGCCATTCCGATCCCCCCAACCTGCGCTCTGCCTGCGCCTCTTTGCGGCCATTCCTCCGGCGCCGTGCCAGCGCCCTTCGCTCAGCCCGTCCGGTCCTTCATCGACTCAATCGTCCGGTCGATGCCTGCCTCCAGGCCAGTATCAGCCCGCCAGCCGGTCGCCTGCGCAAACGCACTGGAGTCCGCCACAAAATTCCGGGACTCGATCGGCGACAGCGATGCCGGCGGGTCGACATGCAGCACGGGCACGCGGTGCCCCGTCCGCATGGCCACCCGGTCCGCCACAAGGTTGATCGCCTGCGCGAGCGTATGCCCCACGCCGCTTCCGACCACGAAGTGCCGCCCGTTGACACGGTCGATATTCGCAGCCGCCAGCACGAAGGCCCTCGCCACGTCCTCGACGTACACGTAGTCGCGCACGAACTCGCCGCGGCCGTAGACCGTCAGCGGCTCACCGGCCAGCGCCTTGCGGACCATCAGGTTCAGGACCCCGCGATCCGCGCTGCTGCTCTTCGGCCCCGGCCCGTAGACATTCGCCAGGCGCAGCACGCCCCCCCGCACTACGCCTTCACAGGCGTAATGCTTCAGGTACTGCTCGGCCATGAGCTTGTGCAGGTCGTAAATCGTGATCGGACGGTCGGGCACCGACTCGTCCACGGGCAACCGCTCCGTCAGACCTGCTTCGGTAACGGTCCCCGAAAAGAGCACGGCGGGCCGCCGCCCGTCCCGCCGGCACGCTTCGAGCAGCGCGAGCATCGGCTGCACGTTGATCCGCGCGTCGGCGGCCGCGTCCTGCGCCGCCACGTACACGCTGGTCTGCGCGGCGAAGTGAATGACGATATCCGTCCCGTCGAGCAGACCGGACCACACCGCCGGCTCCCGGATATCCGCCGCGACATCCTCCACTCGAGCCGGCCCTCCGACTGGCTCGAAGACGGCCCCGGGCCGGTCCACGCGCACGATCCGGCAATCGACCGCCCGCAGCAGTGCGATCACGCGCGTAGCGACGTAACCCGCCGCGCCGGTTATGACGATCCGTGCGCCAGCCAGCCTGATTCCTGCATCTATATCAATCACAGCCACCGCCACTCCGCTCCCACTAGACCTGCGCTCCGCCTGCACCTCTTCGCGGCCATCCTCTTGATCATCGGGGATTGGCCGCAAGAAGGCGCAAGTTGCGCAAAGATTCGGATTTCTGACTCAGAGCACGCGCCACATGCATCGCGCGGCTCTCCTCCCCCACCACCTGCGTTCCGACCGTGTCTTTGCAGCCATTCCAAGCATCTTCGGGTTCACTCGGCTGCGGCAGGGCGGCCGCCCGCAGACATGGACTCCGGGGATCGCACCTTGTCCGTCACGTCGACAAACCGGTAGGGGCTGGCCTGCCAGTCGGAGTAGAAGCTCCGATCCTCCAACAGGGGGAACTCCCCTCCGAGGCAGGCATTGAAGATAACCCGAAATGTGTTCACGGGCGTGATCGTCGGGTACAGCATCGCCTGCCCCCGCGCCGGGAGGTGGCAGGCGTTCAGAATGCTCATGTTCTCCCACAACACGGTCGGGTCGGCCCAGTCGATCTTCGTGCCCTTGCTGGCAAACCCGAACCACGGGCCATGGTCGCCCTGCAGCACAATCACCGGAGGGTGCGCCTTGTCAGACAGCAACCGGTCCAGCAACGCGAGGACACGGCCGTTCACGAAACGCACCTGATCGACGTACAGATCCTTCTCGCGCCAGACGCCCCCGCTCATCTGGACGTCAGCCCGATTCACCTGTTCGCCGTTGGGCCCGAACACGAAGGGCGGGTGCGGGCAGATGATGTGGGCCAGGACGAACTTGGGGCCGTGGATCTGGTTCAGTCGACTCAACCCGTCGAACGCACCCAGCACGCGCGTCCGGGCGTCCTCTCTGAACAGGTGCTTCTGCAACGGGATCACGCCCAGCATTGTCGTCTGGGCAAATACCAGCAGGAACTCGTTGGCGCGCCCACTCCGGATGGTAACGTCCGCGTCCTGGTTCTCCTGCGTCCATAGGCAGCCGGACGAGAAATGCACATACGTGTAGCCTTTCGACTTCACGTACTGCGCCACCTTGTTCCGCTGGATCATCGCGTAGGGGATGGCGGTATCGCGCGACGCTTCCCCCGCCTCCGCAGTCAGGTTGGTCACGTGCTGCATGTTCAGCGAGGAGGCCAGCGAAAGGTACGTGAAGGCGTAATTGCTGAGGCTCTCCTCAGCCACGTAGAACCCGCGGGCCTTCAGCGCGTCGATGAACGGTCGGTTGTCGTGCCCGTACAGCCGCTGAAGCACGTCAGTCCGCGCATAGGCGTCGAGGACGATGTAGAAGATGTCCGGCGCATCCACCGGTGCATCCGTTGTGGACCGCGTGACAGCCGACGTCCGCTGCGCGGGAGTGCCCCGCCGGCTCCACTCGTACCGGGCCAGGTCGGCAGCCGGCAGGAGCACGAGGACGGCGGACACCACGTTCAGCAGTCCGGTCATGCCATCGACGGATGCCCGCAGGCGGAACAGCAGGCGCGCACCCAGCGCGAAGATCAGAACCCAGACGATCGCCAGGCCCTTCGACAGGCCGATCCAAACGCCGCCGATCACCCACCCGCTCGCGAGGTGGGACTCGAGCCCCCCCCGGACGTGGCCGAAGGTGAAGAAGAGCAGCACGCCGAGCGCCGTCACCAGCGCGGCCCGCGCCCAGTCGCGCACGCACAGGTGCACGAGCGCCCATGCCATGCCCGCGAGTGCCAACGCGGCGGCGGCCACCCACGCCACGGTGGAGCCACCCATCAGCAGGACTTCCTGCTTGTTGTGCGCCGCCAGCGAGAGCACGGGAAACACCGCCAGCAGCAACGGGTACAGAATGACGCGCCTCTTGGTCATGCCGGCCGGGGTCCTCGTTCCATCAGATACAGGCACCGCGACGAGCCCTTCAGCGAGACGCACCGACAGACGGTAAAATGCTCGCGGAACGCCGCCTCGAAACTCGCTTCATGATAGTCAGGGAAGATGTCCTCGCGGGTGGCCAGCAGGCGCTGAACCTGGCTGTCTTCCTTCGGGACGAACTCGATGATCAGGAACCGGCAGAGCCGGGCCAGCCAGGCCGCGATGCGGCCCAGCGGCAGATTGTGGCCGATGGCCAGGTGGTGAACGAGCGCCAGCGCCAGCACGGCGTCCGCCGGCCCGCGCTGCTCAAGCGAGCGCCGCTCATCGTTCGCCCACCCGATCGCAGGGCTGGGGTTGGTCACGTCCAGCAGCAACGGAAGCAGATTCGCTTCGCCTCGCGCACGGCACGCGAGATAGTTTCGATCGACCGCCACCGGGTCCATGTCTCCGGAAAGGGTGAACGCACCCCGCTCGCTGGCGATCCGGCTGAACACCCCCGTGTTGGCGCCCAAGTCCCACACCGTCCGCGGGCTGGCCTCGCCGAGAAACGCCTCGACCTGCGCCTTCTTGTCCGCCAGCGCCTCGTCGGAATAGCTGAGGCGCTCATAGTAGTCGCCCCACTCCGTGTCCGGATGCTTCCAGACAAGCCCCTCGATGGCCGTCCTCAGGCTGTCGACGAGGCCCCGCACGGCCAGCAGGCTCACGCGGCGGGCCGGCGGTGGAGCGCCGCGGTCCGCATGGCGCTCCTGGCTCCGCCCATGGAGATGGAGATGCAGGAGCAGCGAGGGTCGAAAGCGGGTCCTAAGGGGCAGGAGCGCGCTCGCCGTGGGCAAGGGCACACCGTCGATATGCAACTGGGCCAGGCCGTTGGATCCATGCGTGGCGTAGCGCATGAGCGCCAGCGGACCGAGGAAGTGCTGGCAGAACTGCCGGTAGGCGATCCAGGGCGCACCCTCGCGATAGCGCTCGAAGGACAGCGTGTCGATCAGCACAGGATTCCCCGAGCGGAACTGGATGTTGTAGGCGCTGGCATCCTTCAGGCACATTCCCCGCTCCAGCGCTCGCCGCTGGATCTCCAACGTCGCCAGCGCGGCGTGCTTAAGCTGGTGGAAACACCACTCGTACGGGTACGAGATGAACGGAATCCGCTCGGGCCGCAGCACCCGGAAGGCGCCATCGACGCCCAACCCGGCAGGATCCACCTCGTCGTGCGGAATCAGCAACCCGTCCCGCACGAGCGACTCGTACAGCCCGGATGAACCGAGGAGTTCGTAGGCATCGCGGTAGCCGGCGTTCACCTGCCGGTACAGCACCCCGTCCTGCTCGAACAGGAATCCGCTCGGATCCCGGAAGGAGCTGGCCTCTCTAGTCCTTCTGGCTTCCATCGTCGTCCTTCTTGCCAAGCTTCCGCCGCACCCAGGCTTTGAGCCGCCGCCAGTACATCTTCAGCGCGAACAGACCGCCGACGATGCTCGCGATCAGCATCTGGAAGATGTAACTGCCCGTCCCCGGATCGAGGTACGCCCATGCATCGCTCAGGAACACACCCAAGTACAGGGCCGCCGCGACCCACGCCACCGTCAAGCCTCCGAGGGATCTCATCGTTCCTCCTCCTGTTGCCACTCACGTCTGGCCACGGCCGGCCTTGCGCTCAGTCCGCCGGAATCTCGTACAGCAGCCCCCGATCGTCTCGCAGAACGACCGGCAGGCGAAGCGTGAAGTTCGTTGGCGTCAACACATCCGTGACGCCGAATTCCCGCCGAATGCCCTGCCAGTCCTCGCGCGTCCGATCCTCCCACAGCTGGTGGTGCATCGCCGGCGGAATCGACCCGTGCGGATCGACCCCATGAGGCGCCGGCGCCCTCAGGTCCGCCCCGTACACCCGATTGAGAATGTGATTAACCACCTTCGCCGACTGGGGAGTGCACGCCAGATGATCAAGAATGGACGGGTCGATCAACAACGGCCGGCCGGTCTTCAGTGTAATCAGTCCAAAATCGCGAACCGTCAGCATCAGTCCTCGGCGAAGACTGATCGCGCGAAAGAACTCATCATTCGTGCGATCTCGGAATTGAACTCGCACGGCGTTCACGTGCGTCCGCACGTCCATGATGTCTGAGCTAGCTAACGTGTAGACCCCTAGCACGGCGCCCAGCATAGCCACGCAACTTGCCGCCGCCCGCCCCTCCGCCCCACCACGCCCAACCAAGCCCGCGGCGCCATCAGCCATCGGGCGCACCAGTTCGCGACCGGCGAGCCATGCAATCCACCCCACCATCACGGGAACCCACATCCGTGTGAGGAACTGAGAGTTCGGAGGAAGGAACAATGAAAGAGCCAATACCAGAACAAGAATCTGGCCGGTGCGAAGCTCCCGAACACCAGGAGCGAACAGAACACCTAACAGAAGCGGCATGAACAGCAGATTGTTCAAATTGACAAAACGACCAGGCATCAGAATCAGAGCCGAGAGCGGAAGGCGGTGCGGAGGGATGTGCGCGACGGCGCCCGCCAACAATGACAAGCCCCCAGCCAGTACCACCAACGTGAACACGGGGACGACCGCCTTCTTGTGCCGAAAAAGCACGCGGCCGCCAACCCCAAGCGCCATGCTGCAAAGGCATATCCAAATGCCTTTCGTGGTAAAGGACGGTTGCTGCCGGACGTAGTCCCAGAAGAACGGCCCGCGGTGCGCATCCCAGTACCGGATGTAGCCGTCGTACAGGGCGCGCATCTGCACATCCATCGCGGGTAATGCCCGCATAAGGCGCCAGTGAGCCGCGAAACCGAGCATGGCTAGCGCCAACCCGGCAAGAAACCAGAAGATGTGCCGCCGCGAGAGATCCCACGCAAACCGCCAGTGAAACAGCGCGGTCAGCCCGAATACCATAACCAGCCAACACCCCAAAGCGGGATGCACGCCGGGAGCCAGGCCCAACAAGAAGAAGGAAGCGCGATATCGCTGCAGGGCGAACAGCGCGATGACGAGCACCACATAGGACAACCCCAGTATCCCCTCCGTCGCAAAGAACCCCAGCAGATAGATGGGATACACGACCCCTTTTCCGACCAGGCTGCCGACATACACCAATAGCGTGGCAGACACGGAAAGCGTGACGCTCTCGCTCAATGCGAGAATCAGCAAAGCGATGGCTTGAAACGACACCATCCCCAAAAGGCCGGACGTGAACAGGCTAGCCCCAATGGGCGAAACCCCGAGGTGCAGCAAGCCGACCAGGAGATCCACAAGCAGACAGTATCCACTGACCATCGCCATCCAGACCGGATTTCCGGGAGGATAATCAACGAATCCGAGAACAAGCGCGCGCTCAACCGCCAGATGCCAGGTTGCGTGCAAGAGGCCAAACCCAAAGCCCACAAAGCCCGCAACCAATACGACGACCCATACGGCACCCATTCCGACTCCACGCTGTTCCTGCCTCATCATCGCGACACGCTCCAACCGGACAGATCGCTCGCTTAGCTGAACTGGATGCGGCGCCCCAGAGCGACCAGGCGTCGCTCGAACGCGAACCAGGAAAGGGATGCCAAAGCGACCGTGAGGACCAAGGCCAGCAGGGTCGTCATGGCCTGCGCGCCACTCGCGATGGCTGGCGACGCATGATGAAACATGGCATGAAGCACCCCGCTGATGAGGTCGTGAATCATATAGACGCCGTAGGAGATCAAGCCAAGGAAGCGCAGCGCACGATTGCGAAAGAACCGGGCCAGCCCACTCGTCTTGTCGACTAGGATCACGAGCATCAGCGTGGCATAGAACAGCGCTAGACCCGTGAACCCCCAGAAAGCAACCGCGCGGCTGGCAATCGTCTGCGGAGTCGATACGATCAAGACAAGTCCGGCGATGGCGAGAAGGCCGAGCAGGATGCGCATGGCCCTAATGTTCTGCCGCAAGAACGACAGTCCTCGCTCTTCGCGCATCACCCAAGCGCCGAGAACGCCCATCAGCAAGCCGTCCACTCGACAGGGCGTAAACACATAGCTGCTAATCCAGGTCTTCGCATGCTCATAGACCCCGATACGAAGGAGCAGAACCGCCACAATGCCCACCGCAACGATAACGGGCACTCTGCGTACCGGCGTGAACCAGAGAAAGAGAGGCAGAATGAGATAGAAATGCTCCTCTATGGCAAGCGACCAGGTCACGGCTAGCCAATGCCCCCCAAAAAGACCCTGATGGGCCATGATCATATTCTGCGTGAACGTCAGGTAACTCCAAGTTGGCAACTGCGGCGCCATCAGGTATGCAAACCGGTCTGCTCGCCACGTACCGGCAAGAACGCTCTGCGCCGCGAGATAGGCACCCAGCACCATCGCGTAGAGAGGCAGGATGCGACAGGCCCGCCGCGCGTAGAAGGCGCTGAAGTAGTTTCGCCCACGCCTGTTGTCCAACAAGATGCCTCCAAGCAGGAAACCGGAGAGCACAAAGAAGAGATCCACTCCGCTCCACGTCAGGTCCAGCATCTGCTTGGCAAATGCCAGAAGAGTCCCTTTCTCTGGATAAACCTGCCCGACGAAGTAGTGATACACCAGAACCATCGCGATGGCCATGCCTCGAAGACCATCCAATTCGGGCATCCGGCTGGATGCTGGCTGTTCACCCAGGCGTGCGATACTCCTCTCACTCATGTTCGAACCGCCACCACGCTCATGTCGCCGATGGAGAAGCGGATGGTGATCCGGCGGCCAAATCGCCGCTCCGCCAGCCTTCGGCTCAACCGTCCCGCAAGGCCCGGGTATTGTCCCAAGCGGCTGAGTATTCCGGAAACGCTGAACCGAACCAGGTTTGCGTGTGTCCGCTCGAGGCGGAACCCCTCACGCTTCAGCAGGTCGCCCATGGTAGCGGGGGAAAAGTACCAAAGATGCTCACGCAACAGCAGCACCCAGCGGCGCCCCATGATGCGAGCGGGCCAACTCTCCGCATTCGGGACGTTGGCGAACAGGAGCCCACCGGGAGCCAACCACCCGCGCACTCGGTCCAAGGCCATCACCGGTGACTCCACATGCTCCATCACATCCCACATCGTGATGACGTCGAACTGCCCCGGCGCAAAGTCCGCCGATTCCAAAGCGCCTTCCACAAATCGGGTGCGCGGGGCTCGACGGCGAGCGCGCTCGATAGCCCAGGCCGATGGCTCGAGCCCGACAGTCTCCCAACCCGAGTCAGCGGCCAGCGCCGGGAAGAACCCAGTGGCGCACCCGACATCCAATAGACGACCCGGACGCAATGCATACCGGGAGACAAGCGCCAGATGATCGGCAGCAGTGGCCATGCGTCCGGCCACCTCGGCTTCGTACGCCTGATCAGCAAGTTCGGCGTAGACCCGTCGCAGCGTCGCCTCGTCGTCACGCGGGTTGGTCATCAAGAGCCCGCAGGCGGTGCAACGAACGATGGCCAAATAGCCTGCCTTACGGCGCGAAGTGGAGTAGTAGGCGCTTGGATCCACGTCCGGGTCGCTGATCGTTCCGGCATAGACCCGAGCGAACTTGCTCCCGCCGCAGACGCCACACGCCGCCATCACGAGGGACATGCAGCGTCCTCCACAACCATGGATGCAAGCATCCGTCCCTGCTTGATCGCTGCGCTTATGGTCCGATCCTCCGGGTAGAACTGGACGGAATCCGAGACATACAAGCCCTTGACGGGGGCGCGAAACTGCGGGACCAGCTTGGAGAAGTGCACTTTGCACACCGCCTGGGCGTATGGATTGCGGGACACGTGCCACTCGCGAATCCAGTCATCGCCGAATTCCGGGTTGATGATCCGGAGCATCCGGACGTACTCCTCGCGAAGTTGCTCGGACGTCATGCGATAGCGCGCGTCATGCGTGGCAACATAGAAGGGAACGTAAAGCAGGTTCAGCCCGGCGCGGTGGAGGTGCCGATTTAGGTTCGTGAGCTCGATCACGCCGTTGAAGCTGATCCGCGGATCGTTGATATTCATCCAGAAGTTCGGGCTGAACGGGCGCTTCAGACTCAGCAGCGCACACACTACACCGATGTACTCAATCTTCCGAATGTTCTCGAAGTACGGCTCGGGCCGGCCCGGCAGCAAGGAGTCCAGCACCGGCAAGGCGACGGTAGAAATCACTGCATCGCACGGCATGATTCCTTCTGCGAGTCGTACGCCCGACACGCAATCCCCGTGAGCCTCGATGCCCAACACGGACTCTCCAAAGCGCAGCGTGACGCCCGGTTGCTGACGCAGCCAGTCCACTGCGGGCTGAGTCCAAGTGGCCGTTCCGTCTTCAAGATATCCGAAGCACTCGGGCGCCAGCGTGTGCTTTCGGGACTGGGCGACACGCCAGATGCGATGCCAGACCCAAGCCGCCGAGACCTGGTCGTGCATGTCGCCGAACTTGATTGCCAGGAGCGGATGCCAGATGGCCTGATAAGCTTCTTCGCCAATGCTCTCGATTAGCCAAGCCTTAGCGGGTATCTGATCGAGCCACCGCCAGTGCTTCCGGTACCGAGAGTTCAACACGTGCAAGCCAACGCGAATGCGCTGCGCAAACGGGATCGATCCGAACCGAATCAGGTCCAGGGGCGAGCCGAACTTCCGCAGAATCCCATTGTGGTAGAAAGCGGTCCGAGTTCGCTCCCAGTGCAGTTTCCCATCCAAACCCAATTCCATGGCGAACTGGGCATAGTCCGTATCGGGGCGACAGATGAAGTGGTAGAACCGCTCGACTGAGCAGCCTCCAATGGTGAGCGATCCGGCAAGACCGCCAGGGCCGGATTCGGCCTCGACAACAGTCACTCGGACACCTTTCCGTGCCAAGTCATAAGCCGCGGCCAACCCCGCCGCGCCTGCACCAATCACTACAACGTGTTGAGCCATGGGTAACCGTCCTCGTCTCGTCCTGTTTCGATAGCCTCGCCATGATCGCCGTCCGAGCGGTAAAGCAAGCGCATCAGCGGGCAGGCGCATCCTTCCACCAGACATTCTTGAACGCCAGCGCCCGCTTCTCGACCAAGTGCCACGAGGCAAAGGCGAGCGGCAGGATGATGGCCAGGGCCAGGGCCAGGTGCTGGCCCGTGCTCAGGCTTGGCGCAAAGCGGGCGACCACGCACTGCACGGGGAATGCGAAGATGTAGGTTCCGTAGGACAGATCCCCCACCCCCCGGCCGAGGTTGTTGACAAGCGGGATCCGGGCGAACGCCACGGTCAGCACCGCATACGGCAGCACCAGGAGGTTGAGGGTGGCGTAGCGGAAGGTGTAGTGCGACAGCACCACGACGACGCCAGCCAGAAGGCCGATCGCCCAATGATACCGGACGCGATCGCGGTACAGAAACAGGAGCACGCCCACGATGAACAGGAACGGATAGTGGTTCGTCTGATTCTCGACCAGGTGCCCGACGATCGACGGCAACCCCAGCTGGTCGAGCCCATCGAACAGCCCCCGGGTGAAGGGGAGCACATGGTCGCGGTACAGCAGGACGTACAGACAGAAGGCGGCGAACGCGAGCACCTTCCGCCGGACCGCCATCAGCCCGCAGACCCCCAGCATCAGCACCATGCCGTACATCTTGACCTCGACGGGGAGCGTCCAGAGCGGCGTATTGATGTTGTGTTCCAGCAAGACGCCGGGCGGATTCGGAGCAGCCGCCAGCACAGTCGCGATCCGGAGGTAGCTCCACGTCCCGGCGTTCAGCCAGAACTGGCCCAGAGGCAGCGTCGTGAGCAACGGGGCGAAGACGAGGATGGTCAGCAGCGCGGCGACGACCAGCGCCGGCACCAGCCGCAGCGCCCGCGCCCACAGGAACTTCCCGGCGTGCTGCGTGCGCATCCAGCTCTGTGCGATAAGGTAGCCGCTCAGGACAAAGAAGACGCCCACCCCGACATACCCGAGGTTCAGGTCCATGAACGGCCGGCGCCCAAACAAGTCCGGCAGAATCCGCCACTCGCGATGGGTGAACACCCCGGCATGATGGAACACGACGCACAACGCCGCGATCAGCCGGAGGAAGTCGAAGTTGTTGGAGTTCCGATCCATGTCTCAGCGGCCTCTCGCGCGACCGATCCCCGGCTGCACGTTCAGGTTCACCGCCCCTCCTCGACCATGTACAGGGGGCGCCGCTTGACCTCCGCGTAGGTTCGCCCGATGTACTCGCCCAGCACGCCGATGCCCAGGCTGTTGAGGCCAATGCCGAGAAACGTGAGAATGATCAGCGTCGTTATGCCGGGCGGGGGCGAAGCGAAGAAGAAGAGCACGGTGTAGACCACGGCGGCCACAGCCGACAGCGCGACCAGGATGACACCCATGAACATGAAAAGATAAATTCAACGCGGTAGGGCAACCCGTCCAGCGCCGCACGCACCTCGTCCGCCAAACGAGGGATATTGCCTTCCTCGTTGCGGGCCGGAATGATGATGGAAATCAGCGGTGTGTCAGCCATGGGCCATCCATTTCCTGCGCTCTGCATGCGCCTCTTTGCGGCCATTCCCTTCCGGGCCAACCTGCGCTCTGCATGTGTCTTTGCGGCCACTCCCAAAAACAATAGCCGCAAAAAGGCGCAAGATGCGCAAGGTTCGGAAATCAACAACCATCCGGCTCTGCAGCCGCTCCCATCCAGCCTGCGCTCTGCATGTGTCTCTTTGCGGCCATTCCCTGCCTCATCCCGCGGCAAAGCTCCGGATCGCTTCGATCACGGTCTTCACCTCATCCTCCGTCAGCTCCGGATACATCGGGAGCGAGAGAACCTCGCGGGAGGCGCGCTCGGTCTCCGGCAGGCCGGCGCCGATGGGTATCCGCCCGCGATACGCCGGCTGCAGGTGCACCGGCACGGGATAGTGAATCAGAGCGCCAATCCCCTGCCCCTTCAAGTGCGCCTGCAACGCATCCCGCCGCTCGGACCGGACGACGTAGAGGTGGTAGACGTGGGGACAGCGGGAAGCAGACGGAGAAGCGCGATCAGTGATCGGTGATCGGTGATCAGTAGTCCGGAGTCCGCAGTCCATGGTCTGTGGTCCATGGTCTGAAGTCTCTGCTCCGTGGTCCGTAGTCCGTAGTCCGTGGTCCGTAGCCCGTAGTCCGTGGTCCGTGGTCCAATGTCTAGAGTCCAAAGCCTCCGGTCTCCCAGCCCCCGGCAGGACCAGCCGCGTGCCGGCCAGGCCAGCGTCGTACTGCGCCGCGATGCGGACGCGCTTCGCGTTATCGGCGTCGAGGTGCGGAAGCTTGACGCGCAGTACGGCGGCCTGCAGTTCGTCGAGCCGCGAGTTGAATCCCTGGATGTGGCTGACGTACCGCTCGGCCCACCCGTACTCGCGGAGCAGCCGGCACCGCTCGGCCAGCGCCGGGTCGCTCGTCACGATCGCCCCCCCATCCCCCAGCGCCCCCAGGTTCTTGGTGGGATAGAAGCTGAAGCAAGCAAGATCGCCGAGGGAGCCAGCGCAGAGACGGAGACCTTGGACCTTAGACCTTGGACCTTGGACCGCGGACTCTAGACCATAGACTTTAGACCTTAGACCTTGGACCTCAGAGCCGAGACCTTGGGCTTGGGGCTTCTCCTTCCGGAGTCTCAGGTCTAAGGTCTCCGGTCTTAAGTCTCCGCTCCCCGGTCCAAGGTCTAAGGTCTCAGGTCTAAGGTCTATCTCCGCGCCATGCGCCTGCGCGCAATCCTCGATTACACGCAGGGCGTGGCGGCGGGCGATGGGGAGGATCGCGCCCAGATCGGCCGGCTGGCCGTAGAGATGGACGGGTATAACGGCCTTCGTCCTCGCCGTGATCGCAGCCTCGAACCTCGCCGGATCCATCGTGAAGTGGCGCGGATCGATATCGACCAGAACGGGAGTGGCCCCGGCGGCCTCGATGGCGGCCACGGTGGCCACGGCGGTGTGCGAGACGGTGATGACCTCGTCGCCCGACCCGATCCCGCAGGCGCGGATCGCGAGGTGCAGCGCCTCGGTCCCGCTGCCGACGCCGATCGCGTGCGCCGCGCCGACCCAGGCCGCGAACTCGGCCTCAAACGCCTTCACCTCCCCGCCCAGGATGTACCACCCCTTGTCGAGGACACGGCGAATGGCGGCATCGATCTCGACCTGATGAGCCAAGTACTGAGCGTGTGGATTGGAGCAAAGGAGCATGGAGCACCTGGGGAGGGAGACTTTGGACCTTAGACTTCAGACTTCAGACTTCAGACCTTAGACCTTAGACCGCGGAATTCAGACAACCAGCCCATCTTCTCGATTCCACGCCGCAAACTTGTCCGTAGTCCGTAGTCCGTAGTCCAAGGTCCAAGGTCCAAGGTCCAAGGTCCAAGGTCCAAGGTCCAAGGTCCAAAGTCTAAGGTCCAAAGTCTAAGGTCCAAGGTCTAGAGTCCAAGGTCTAAAGTCCAACATCCGTCAGACCACCGCGACGCCCGGCACATATACGATCCACTTGCCGCCGGCGGCGCGGAAGGCCTGTTCCTTGGCCATGATCTCGTCGCCGTGGTTCCAGCCGAAGAGCAGGGCGTAGTCGGGGTAGCGGGCCTTGAACTCATCGTAGGGGCGGACGGGAATATGCGCGCCGGGGCTGAACTTGCCCTGCTTGATCGGCGTCGTGTCGCTGATGAACTCGACCAGGTCGGGCGTGATGCCGCAGTAGTTGGTCACCGTGGTGCTCTTGGACGTGGCGGCGTAGCCCACCACCCGCTTGCCGCTCCCGCGGATTGCGCGCAGGAGCTTCATCAGCTCATCGCGTGACCGCTCGACGTTCTTCCGGAACCGGACGTACGTCTCGGGCCGGTGCAGCCCGAGCTCCTGCTCCTTCTGGAGCTGCGCGGCCACGGCCGGAGTCGCCTGCTTCGCCCCGGCGTGCGCGATGGTGTAGCGCATGGAGCCGCCGTGCACGTTCTGGGGCTGGGCATCGACGACCTCCAGGCCGTGGCGGCCGAACAGGCTGGCCACGGAGTGGACCGAGAAATAGAACGCATGCTCGTCGTAGATCTGGTCGTAGGAAGTCTTCTCCACGATGTCGCCCAGGTACGGATCCTCGAAGACGAGCACGCCGGTCGGCTTGAGCAGGATCCGGATCCCCTCGGCGACGGAGTGCAGGTACGGGATGTGGCACATGCAGTTGGCGCCGAGGAAGGCGTCGGCCTGGCCGTGCTCGGCGACGATCCGGCGCGCCAGCGCCTCGTCGAAGAACTCGCACACCGTGCGGACGCCCTTGCCGCGCGCGACTTCGGCCACGTTGGCGGAGGGCTCGATGCCCAGATGCCGGATGCCGGCCTTCGCGAAGTGCTGGAGCATGATGCCGTCGTTGCTGCCGATCTCCGCGACGAAGGGGTCGGCGGACTTCAGGTGGTCCCGCCGGACCGCCTCGGCGAACCCCTGGAAGTGCTGAGCCATGCGGACCGAGGTGGAGGAGAAGAAGGCGTAGTTCTCATGGAACATCCGCTCGCGGTCCACGTGCTCCGTGAGCTGGACCATGGAGCAGGCGGGGCAGAAGCCGACCTTGAGCTCGAAAAAGTACTCGTTCGCGAATTCCTCGCGGGGCAGGAATCCGTTGGCGATGGGCATGCGCCCGAACGAGATGACGGGCTCGACGGGCGTCCGGCAGACCAGGCATTCAGGCATGTTGCACCTCGCGTTCGCTGTCTTACGAATCCGATGGCGCCGGCCCGGCGCCTCCCCGCCCGGCCCGCAGGCGCCGGACGGCCTCCCGCAGCCGCCAGGGCACGCGGGGTTTCAGCTTCCGCGCCAGCCGGCGCAGGCGCTCGCGGCGCTGAACGCCCCGGCGATACGCCACGGCGATCCCCTTCTCTGAGGCGCGAGGCGCGCGCTTCGACAAGCCGTCCGCGATGGTGCTGACGACGCGCCTGAAGACGGCCAGCTCGGTGTAGTCCGTGACGGCCCGGCGCCAGCCAGCCGCTGCGATCCGACGTCGCTCCTCGTCGTGCGCCAAGTAATATCGGCACAGGTCCACGCACTCCTTGACCGTGTCGAATCCGGCCACTTCCTTGCCCAGCTCGAAGATTCGGGCCACATGGCTCTTGTTGTCGCACACTTGCATGACGCCGTTGGCGGGCAGGTAGTAGGTACGCGTGTTGACGGGCCCCGTTGAGTTGTGCAGATTCGGCCCGATCTTGGCGCGGCGAAGGCTTGCCATCTCGTCTTCCCGGGACAGGTAGCCTCGGGGCCACCCCTTGCCGTAGAAGTGGGCGTCCGGGAATGCCTCCGCCAGCTGGTCGAGACGCGCCTTCCGCCATGGGCTCAGCCGGTCAGACATCATGAACAGATCGACAGGGCGTTCGCCCGAGAGGATGTCATCCTCCGTGAGCCCCGGGGTGTAAAGCCCCGGGTAGAGCCCATGCGGCCGCCACACCGCATTGCGGATGCCCCAACTCCGGTACGTCTCGACCTCCGCGATGTTGCCCACCAGACACAGGTCGTAGGCGTGTGCCGCCGGCCGGGACAGGTGCTCCGAACTGTCCGGATCGTCGAAGCACTGGAAGACCGTAAAGACCGGAAGACGGGTGACGAACTCCGGATGCAGGTTCACGCCGGACTCGTTGAGCAGCACGTCGAAACCGTCTAGAGCCGCCTCGAGCTTCTCGTACATGGCCAGAAGCGCCGGATCTGCGCGCCGCCACAGCGCATCCAGCTCATCGAAGCGCAACGCCGGCCCGGGTGGATTCAGCGTGAGGCAGAAGCCCTCTATATCAATCCCCCCGGCGCGCAAGAGCTCGAGGTAGCGCCGCTCGTCTGCGGCGACATCGCCGTAGGGACAGGGGTAGTTCACATAGGCGGCAAGAATCCGGGGAGGACGGGCTGTGGCAGCTGTTTCCATCAGTTAAGATCCCGGTCCATAGCTTGCCGGATGGAACAAAGAAGAAGCCGCGGCCCTCTGGAGCAACCCACCCCCCGCTTCGCGGACCCCTCCAAGGAGGGGATCAATCCGGTCTGGATCCCCTCCTTGGAGGGGTGCCCGTAGGGCGGGGTGGGTTCTTGGCGGTACAGTGTCAAGAGTGCGCTCCACTCTCGCCGCCCGGCACCCGGTACACCCCCACCCACGAATCGCGAAGGTGCAGGATGGGCCCCCGCAGAACGCCGTCGGCGTAGAGGCGCTCAACGCCGGCGCAGACGTCGCGGATCCAGTCGTACGCCGGGATCAGCTCGGGGTTGAAGTCGTGCCACATGACGATGCTCCCCGGCCGGCACCGGGACAGGACCTTCACGGTATCCTGGTAGACAAAATCCGCGTCATGGCACCCGTCGATGAAGGCGACGTCGATCGGGTCGGGATCAGGCGCCCACTTGAGGGTGTTGACGAAGATCTGCCGGACGTTGCGGCATCCGCGCTCGCGGTAGTAGCGGCCTATATCGTCCCACGAGACCGCCCGGGTCACCAACGTCCCGCCCTCGGCGATTTCCTCGGGTGGGATATTGATGGTGCGGACCTCGCCGCCGGTGGCGTTCTCCGCCATGATCGCGGTCATCTGCCCCTCGCCCGTCCCGATCTCGAGCAGAACGCGCGGGCTGCCGTTACGGCAAGCGGCGCCGACCACCTCGGCGTCGCGCCAGCGACGCTCGTTCAGGTCCGTCAGATGATCGCAGGAGGACAGATACGCCTGATCGCGCAGGATCGGATCGTCCGGCCAGTGCATGGCCTGCCTCAGGCACGCGAGGTCACGGACCTCGAAGACGTTCGCCTTCAGGTAAAGCCAGGGATCGGGCGGGTCCGGCG
>CAYSLU010000008.1:0-79619 GCA_964431965.1 uncultured Verrucomicrobiota bacterium | reverse complement strand
ACACGTCGTCGCCCGACACCGCCCGGCTGAGCGCGGCCGTGACGGTCTGGAGCGCAGTCCCCCAGTTCGTCCCGACTGCGGCGTCACTCCCGGCGGTTGAGACGTGATAGACCGCCGCCCGCGTATCCAACGCGGTCAGCGCCAGCACGGCCGCCGCCAGCGCTCCCATTTGCAGTGCCTTCATCAGACCCAGCCCCCCCCCGCGCACAGGACTCAAGCGCGCACAGACAGCACGAACCCCTCTTTGAGGCCGGCTTCACTCAGCCGATCATCGAGGCATACCAGATCCAGGCGCCTCGGATCGTGATCCGACGCGATCAACGCCGCAGCCAGTTGGAGCGCGTCAGCCGCCCGAAGCGGATGCACGCGCATCATGCGCTCGGCCGTCGCCCGGCAGATCTCAGCCGGCAGGACTTCATCCCACCCCGTTCGCAGCGCCTGGAGACGCCGCTCCGAGTCCTGCGCCTCATCCGCGCTCAGGTGTCCGTCACGGACCAACCGCCTGATGGCCGAGTAGCATTCGAGGGAGGTACCCCACCAGGTCACCATCGCGGGATCCCGCCCCAAGACGTGCTGCACCTCGCCGGTCCGCGCCTGGTGGACCAGCAGCGGCACAATCGCAGACGCATCCCAGTACTTCACCGGTTGCCCTCCCGATCGGCCGCGAGAGCGGCCAGGATGTCGCCACCCGCCCGGGGCTTCGGAAGGGGCATGGTGCGCAGGGCCTTCGGATCCAGGCGATGCCGCGCCTGACGGACAAGGCCACGTCGAACGAGATCCGCCTGCCAGGCCGGATACTCCGCGGACGGCCCGGCGGCCGGCTCCAAGCGGGCCACTGGCTGCTGGCGATCCACGATCAGAATAGTCTCGCCCTCCTTCACGCGGGCCAGCATTTCACTGAGGTGGTTTCGCGTATATGAAATATTGGCTCTGTTCATAGCGCCAATATAGCCATGTCTGAGCGTCGCATCAATAAGTCTCCTTGGACGGAAGCGGTCCATTGACACGCTTCGCTCCGTGTCTATCATGCTTGCCAACTCGCAGCCGAAAGCGTCGGCGCGTCAGGAGAATGACCATGCTCAGCCAGATGAAGCCGCTCGTCGGCAAAGCTCTTTCCGTCCTCGGCCCGGTCGACCCCGGAGCCCTCGGCCAAGTCCTCATGCACGAGCACCTGCACTCGGACCTGTACGACTGGAAGACCGACGGGCTCGTGCAGGAGGAGCGGCCCACCCCGCCCGAGCGTATCCAGTTTCTGCTCGACGACGCCGCGCCGCTCCTGCGCGAGGCCCGCGAGAAGCACGGCATGGGCGCCTACTGCGACGTCACCATGCCGCCGTGGCGCGCCTGGCCCGATGTCTACGAGAAGGTCGCCCGCGCCTCCGGCATGCACATCATCCTCGCCACCGGGTTCTACCGCGAGATCGAGCTCGGCAAGTACTTCGCCAAGACCCCCGACCGCCAGATCTGGCCTTTCGTGCGCAAGGCCTCGGAAGAGGAACTGGCCGACATGTGCATCCGCGAAATCGTGGAGGGCATCCACAACTCGAAGGTGCGGGCGGGCGTCATCAAGCTCGGAACCAGCCAGGCGCCCATGACCCCGACCGAGGTGAAGACGTTCCGCGCCGGGGCCCGCGCCCAGCTGGCCACCGGCGTCCACATCACCACGCACTGCACGATGCTCGGCGCCGATACCAGCCAGCTCACCATCCTCGACACCGCCGGCGTGGATCTCCGGCGCGTCGTGATCGGCCACACGGCCTGGCACCTCGGCGACAAGTCGTACCGCCGCTCGGCCTTCGAGTGGATGAAGCGCGGCGCGAACTACCTGCCGACCAACCTGGACGTAACCAAGCCGGAGAACTGGGCGCCGCTCATCGAGGCGATTCACGAGGCGTTCCAGGCCGGGCTCGGAGACCGCATCTTCTTCGGCCTGGACCACGGCTACTGCTCCGAGTCAGGCCCCTTCGCGCGCGTCACCTTCCTGCCGCAGCCGCCGTGGCTGTACATGTACCAGCAGGTGCTGCCGGCCTTCCGCAAGCTCGGGCTCACACCCGAGGAAGAGCGCCAGATCATGGTCGTGAACCCGCAGCGGGTCATCCCCGTCCAGTAACCCCGGGAGCCCTTCACCATGCAGGACCTGATCATCCTCGGAACCGGCGTCCACGGCGGCGAGATGGCGCATATCGTGGACCGGATCAACCGCGACCGGCCCACCTGGAACCTGCTCGGCCACATCGCGCCGAAGCCAACCGACCAGACGGAGTTCGCGGGCCATCCCATCCTCGGCCAGGCCGAGGCGATCGCCCGTTACCCGTCGGCCATGCTCGTCCCCGACAACGAGTTCCCGAAGTCCGTCGCGCTGCCCGAGGAGCGCCTGACCACGATCATCGACCCCAGCTCCTTCGTCCACCCGACGGCCAGGATCGGCCGCGGCTGCGTGATCTATCCCAGCTGCTTCGTGGGGCTCAAGGCGTCGATCGGCGACCGCGTGTTCATGCTGTCCGGCTCTGTCGTGAACCACGACAACGTGATCGAGGACCGGGTGGTCTTCGCCAGCGCCGTCACCCTGGCGGGCTACGTGACCGTGGAAGCCGGCGCCTACCTCGGCCAGTCCTGCACCGTGCGGCAGTCGCTCCGGATCGGGCGAAACAGCCTTGTCGGCATGGGGGCGGTGGTGGTGCGGGACGTGCCGCCGAGCGTGGTGATGGTGGGCAACCCGGCCCGGAAGCTGCGGGATCGCTAGCCCGCACACCGGACTGTAAGGAGGACGCGCGATGCTGTCCGAGATGAAGTCACTGCACGGCAAGGCCCTGACCGTCCGGGGCCCCGTTGATCCCGCCTCGCTCGGCCGCATGCTGATGCACGAGCATCTGCACGCCGACCTCTATGACTGGGAGCGCGACGACATCGTTCGCCGCGAGGCGCCCGTGGCCTCCGAGCGCATGACCTACCTCATGGACAACGCCGTGCCGCTCCTGCGCGAATGCGCGGCCCACGGCATGCGCGGCTACTGCGACGTGACGCCGATGCCCTGGCGCGGCTGGCCCGACATCTACACGAACGTCTCCGAGGCCTCCGGCGTCCACATCGTCCTCTGCACGGGCTTCTACCGCGAAATCGAGCTGGGCTCCTACTTCGCACGGACGCCCGACCGGCAGATTTGGTCGTTCATCCGGGAGGCCACCGAGGACGAGCTGGCCGAGCTCTGTATCCGCGAGATCGTCGACGGCCTCCACGGCACGAAGGTGCGCGCCGGCGCCATCAAGCTCGGCACGAGCCGCCCCGCCATGACGCCCACCGAGACCAAGGCCTTCCGCGCCGGCGCCCTCGCCCAGCGATCGACCGGCGTCCACATCACGACCCACTGCACCTGGTTCGGGTCCGAGACGAGCCAGCTGACCGTGCTGGATGCCGCCGGCGTGGACCTGTCCCGGGTCGTCGTCGGGCACACGCACGGGCACCTCATGGACAAGGCGCACCGCCGCACGGTGCTCGACTGGATGCGCCGCGGCGCCAACTTCATGCCGACCAACCTGGACGTCACGGACCCGGCCCGCTGGCAGCCGCTCGTCGAAGCGATCCACGAGATTTTCGACGCCGGGCTGGGCGCCCAGCTGTGCTTCGGGATCGACCACGGGTACTGCTCGGAGTCCGGCCCCCTCGCCCCCCAGCGGTTCCTGCCGCCCCCGCCGTTCCTCTACATGTTCACCGACGTCCTGCCCGCCTTCCGCGAGCTGGGGCTCACCGCCGACGAGGAGCGGGCCATCATGGAGACCAACCCGCAGCGAATCGTAGCCGTCCGGTAGCGCGAGGTACGCGATACAGGTGCTAGGCAGAAGGGATCGTCATCCTGAGCGGAGCGAAGGATCTAATAGCATGCGACGAAGCCTGAGATTCCTCGCTCCGCTCGGAATGACAAGCGCTTGCGCTTTTCGCATGATCATTGGCGAGTAGGAGAGCCTGCCCATGTTCACATCCGACACCGAGATCTTCGAGTTCGTCCGGAGCCGGCTCTACGTCGCCGCCGTCTGCGACGTCCTGGATTCGCTCGGGCACCGCAGCCAGGCGATGCACCAGCGGCTCCGCCCGCTCCTGCCCGACATCCGCGCCTGCGGCTTCGTCGGCCGCGCCCGCACCTTCCGCTGGATGGAGACCGACTACGTCGTCGCCGACGACCCCTACGGCGTCGAGATCGACGGCATGGACGCGCTGAAGCCGGGCGATGTCGTCGTTCACTCGACCGACCACTCCGGCACCAACGCGCCCTGGGGCGAGCTGATGACCACCGTCGCCAAGCGCCGCGGCGCCGTCGGCTGCGTGTGCGACAGCCAGATCCGCGACTGCGTCCGGATCATCGACATGGGCTTCCCCGTCTACTGCACCGGCATCCGCCCCCTCGACAGCATGGGCCGGGCCCGCGTGATGGCAAGCGATGTGCCCGTCCGCTGCGGCGACGTGCTCGTGCATCCGGGCGAGCTGGTGTTCGCGGACTTCGACGGCATCGTCGTGGTCCCGAAGGCCGTGGAGGCCGACGCCCTGCGCCTGGCCGCCGAGAAGGCCGGCAAGGAAACCGCTTCGAGGAGAGACCTGCTGAACGGCGACTCGCTGCGGGCCGTCTACAACCGGTACGGGGTGCTATAGCCATGGGCCACCCGTGCGTCGAAACGGTGCTCGGCCCGGTGCCCGCGGATCGCCTCGGGATCATCCTGCCGCACGAGCACTTCCCCTCCACCTCCAGGGCCGGCGGCTGCGAGGAGACGGCTCCGCCCCCGGGCTATGCACAGCGGCTGGACGACATGCAACGCGAGGTGATCCGCGAGGCCCAGGCGCGCGGCGTGGGCGCGTTCGTCGAGCTCACGCCTCCCGGTAACCGCCGCTGCGTGCCGATGATGCAGCGCCTGAGCCGCGAAACCGGCCTGCACGTCGTCGCCTGCACGGGCTTCTACCTCGAAAACACCTGGCCCGAGTGGGTCGCTCAGCGGACGGAGGCCGAGCTGACCCAATTCATGGTTCGCGAGCTCACGGAGGAGATGCCGGGCACCGGTGCCAAGGCCGGCATCATCAAGCTCGCGGGCGGCAACCCGCGCGAGTCCGAGCCCTACCGCCGCGTGTTCCGCGCCGCGGCCGCGGCTTCGCGCGAGACCGGCGCGGCCATCAGCACCCACTCCGGGGGCCAGTCCCGGGCTCACTTCGAGTTCCTGGTCGAAGCCGGCGCAGCCCCGGAGCGCCTCTACATGGGCCACGCGGACTTCGAGCCGCTCGAGAACCTGCTCGCCATCGCGCGCGCCGGCGGCCACGTGATCCTGACCTGCTGGGGCGTCGAGGCGTTCTACACGCTCTACTCGAAGGACGTGGCCGATCGGGCGGCCGGCATGGTCCACGCCGGCTTCGCCCGATCCGTGCTGATGTCGATCGACTTCGCGCTGATCATCAAGCCGGAGATGCACGGCATCGTCGTCTCGGACTGCAACATCCCCTACCGTACGCCGGCGTCGCTCTTCCGCTACGGGGTGCCGCCCCTGCGCGAGCGCGGGGTCTCGGACGAGGCGCTGGACCTCATCCTCCGCGAGAACCCGCGCGACATGCTGGCCCGCGCTCCGGCGCCCGGCGCCGCCACCCCTGCGCCGGCGCCGGCCCTCGAGGTGCGCAGCGGCCTGGAGCGGCGCGCCTTCTGCGCCGAGACGAGAGCCGCCTTCGTCGACCTCGTGAACGGCCACCTCGCGGGCTGGCCCTACTCCAAGCCCATCGACGACGCGCTGGTCGATCACTGGGCGCCCCTGCCCCGCTTCCAGCCCCCGCACGTGTGGGTGGCCTACCGCGACGGGCGGCCGACGGCAGCCCTGCACGGGGAGATCCTGGAGAAGCTGGCCGCCACGCACATGCTGGCCATGCGGCCGGGCGCGGCGGCGGACGGAATCTGGCTCCTCGGCGAGTTCGAGAAGGCCGCGCGCGCGGCAGGCCGGCCGATGATGTACGGCCCCTACTGGGGCACGACGGAGTTCTACGCCGGCTACGTCATGGCCGCCGAGCCCTGCGTCCCGAGTTGGGATCGGGACGGCGTGGACGCGTTCATCGGGGCCGGCTACCGGCCGCTGATCAACGGCGTCTGGATGACGCGGGACCTGGACGCGGTCGCCGAGATCCGGCCCGCGCCGGAGGGGTACGAGATCGTGCCGGTGCCGCACCACGAGTTCGGAGCCCGGGGCTTCGGCTACCACGCCCTGTTCGCCGGCGCCAAGGCCGCCCACTGCATGGCCCGCTACTACCCGACCCTCCAGGCGCCGCGCGGCGGCACGGTCGGACAGATCGGCAACGTCACCACGCTCGAGCCGCACCGCGGGAAGGGGCTCGCCGGAATCATGGTGGCAATGTGCCTGCGCGACCTCCGCGCGATGGGCGCGGCGGAGGCGCTCATCGCGACCTCGCTCGACAACCCGCCCGCGCTGCGCTGCTACGAGCGCGCCGGCTTCAAGCGGCGCCACCACGTGGCCATGTGGGCGAAGGAGCTCGCCCCGGCATGAGCCTGCCCCGGACAGATCCGCCGCCCCCTGCCGGCGGCGCGGACGCGGAGCGGATCTCCGGCGTCGTGGAGCGCATCGTCTACCGCTCCGAGGACACGGGGTATACGGTGTGTGCCATCCGCGCTCCCGGCCACAAGGACGAGGTCATCGTGGTCGGAACCTGTGCCGCGATGTGGGAAGGCGAGAGCCTGCAGGCGGAGGGCCACTGGGTCCGGCACAAGCAGCACGGACGCCAGTTCCAGGCCGACCGCATCGTCAGCGTGGCGCCGGTCGATCCGCGCGGCCTCGAGAAGTTCCTCGCCAGCGGCCTGATCAAGGGTATCGGAGAGGTCACGGCCCGAAGTCTCGTGCAGATGTTCGGGCCCGACACGCTCCGCATCATCGAGAAGGAGTCCGCCAAGCTCCTCCAGGTGCCCGGCATCGGCGCCACCCGGCGCGAGCAGATCAAGGCCTCGTGGAACGAGCACAAGGCCATCCGCGACATCATGATCTTCCTGCAGGGGCACGGCGTCGGCACCGGCCAGGCCATGCGCATCTACCGCCGGTTCGGCGACGACTCGATCGCGGTCGTCCAGAGCAACCCCTACCGGCTCAGCCGCGACGTCTGGGGCATCGGCTTCAAGAGCGCGGACAAGATCGCGATGAGCATCGGCATCCCGCCCCAGTCCGACATCCGGGCGCGCGCCGGCGTCGTCTACATTCTCGACACGCTGACCGAGGAGGGCCACTGCTTCTGTCCCCGCCCCCAGCTGGTCGAGGCCGCCGAGCAGCTGCTCGGCATCCCCGCGCCCATGCTCGAGGCCGCGATCGACCACGAAGTCGCCACCGCTGCGCTGACGATCGAGGGCGAGCGCGTGTATCCGACGCAGCTCCACCGGGCCGAAAAGACCGTCGCCGCGCGCATCCGCGCCCTCCAGTCCACCCCGGCCGCCCACGAGCCGATCGCGCTCGACAAGGCGATCCCCTGGGCCGAGAAGCGCATGAAGATCGGGTTCGCCCCGATGCAGGCCAACGCGCTCCGCATGGCTCTCGCCGAGAAGGTCTCGGTCATCACCGGCGGCCCCGGCGTCGGAAAGACGACCATCGTCCGCGCGCTGGTCGACTGCTTCTCCGCGCGCCGGCTGCGCGTCTGCCTCGCCGCGCCCACCGGCCGCGCCGCCAAGCGCATGGAAGAGGCCACCCGCGTGGAGGCCCGCACCCTCCACCGGTTGCTGAAGTACATCCCCGACACGAACCGATTCGAGCACGGCGCGGACCATCCGCTCGAGGGCGACGTCTTCATCCTGGATGAGGTGTCCATGATCGACGTGCAGCTCATGGCCTTCTTCCTGTCCGCCCTGCCCGACCGCAGCTGCCTCGTGCTCGTGGGCGACGCCGACCAACTCCCGAGCGTCGGACCCGGCAACGTGCTGCGCGACCTGATTGGATCCGGCGCGGTGCCCGTGACCAAGCTCGACACGATCTTCCGTCAGGATGCCCGGAGCTGGATCGTCCACAACGCCCATCGCGTGAACCACGGCGAGTTCCTCGAGCTGCCCGCGAAGGATCAGGTGTCAGACTTCTACTTCATCCCGGCCGAGGAGCCGGACGAGGTGATCCAGAAGGTGATGGAGCTGATGACCGACCGCATCCCGAAGCGATTCGGGTTCGCCCCGCAGACCGAGATCCAGGTGCTCACGCCGATGCGCCGGAACCAGCTCGGGGCGGAGAACCTCAGCATGGTCCTGCAGCAGCGAATGAATCCGAATGGGCCGGCGGTCGAGCGCTTCGGCCGCACGTACCGCGCCGGCGACCGCGTGATCCAGATCCGGAACAACTACGACAAGGATGTCTTCAACGGCGACATCGGGCTGATCCGGTCGGTCGACATGCAGGCGCAGCAGCTCATCGTCGCGTTCGACGGCCGGCCGGTGGTCTACGACCTGGCGGAGTTGGACGAGCTGGACCTGGCGTACGCGTGCTCCATCCACAAGTCGCAGGGAAGCGAGTACCCGGCGGTCATCATCCTGATGACCACCCAGCACTACAAGCTGCTGCAGCGGAACCTGCTGTATACGGCGATCACGCGCGGCCGGAAGCTCGTGTGCCTGGTGGGCTCGCCCAAGGCGATCGCCATCGCCATCCGCAACACGGAGACGCGGCAGCGCCGGACGGGGCTTCAGGATCGGCTCGCCGGCCGCCCCGCGGCGGGGGCGTCGTGAGCCCGTCGCACGCCCGTCGCAGCCCGGTCGCCTGGCGCTGGCCGGAGCCGTCGTTCCGCGTGGCGCTGGTCGAGCCCGAGATTCCGCCCAACACGGGCAACATCGCGCGGCTCTGCGCCGCCACCGGGACCCCGCTGCACCTGGTCGGCCCGCTCGGGTTCCGCCTCACCGACGCCGCCGTGCGCCGCGCCGGGCTCGACTACTGGGACGCGGTGGAGCTGGCGCGGCACGACGACTTCGCCGGTCTGGAGCAGGCTTGCGCTGGCGCACGGATGCTGCTGTTCAGCACGGCCGGCGAACGCGCGCACACGGACGCCGCCTACCGCCCCGGTGACGTGCTCGTCTTCGGCAGCGAGTCGCGCGGCCTGCCGGACGACCTGCTCGCCGCGCATCGTGAACACGTCTACGCCATCCCCATGCGCACCGACCGCGTTCGTTCGCTCAACCTCGCCACCGCCGTCGGCATCGTCCTCTATGAGGCCTTGCGACAGATGCAGGCCGGCTGAGATGCGGAAGCCGTCGGCCGCGTGGAGCGGGAAGCCGCCTTCACTGGCCCCGGTTTCTTGACTTGCGTCCTGAATGCGTTACGCTGTGCCGCACCATGTCAAGACCTCGCAAGGCATCGACGACACAGCCCCGCGACGCGCAGGCGTACCAGCATCCGGCCGCCGATCTTGCCGCGCGGCCAGAGATCGGCGCGCAGGCTCATTTCAAGAAGGCAAAGACGCCGGCGACGTACCGCTTTGACTCCTCATTGGCGCCGGAGTTGATCTGGGATGGGCAGAACCCGGCGCGCGAGGAAGCCGAGTCGCTCATCAAGGCCATCCAGGAGGCGCCGACGCTGGCCGAAGCCAAAGCCGCCGCCGCCAGACTCAAGGCCATGAGCCGGCCGTTCCTGAACTGGACGGGGAAGGCCGAGCGGCTCAGTTTCGACGTGCCGACCCTGCCGCTCTTCGTTCACGAGCGGCTGTCCACCAAGGCCATTCTGGAAACGCTGAAGGGGCACAAACGCGACAAGCAGGTGAGCTTCTTGGATAGCCTCTTTGCCAGCCCCGAGCGCTCGCTGCACGATCAGGTCCTCCGCGCCTACGAACACCGCGACGCCTGGGTCAACCGCCTCATCCTCGGCGACTCGATGGTGGTTATGAACTCGCTGCTCCGCTTCGAGAGCCTCGGCGGGCAGGTGCAGATGATCTATATAGACCCGCCCTACGGCGTAAAGTTCGGCTCCAACTTCCAGCCCTTTATTCGCAAACGCGACGTGAAGCATAACGAGGACAACGACTTCACTCGCGAACCCGAGATGGTCCAGGCCTACCGGGATACTTGGGAACTTGGCTTGCACTCCTACCTGACCTACCTGCGCGACCGCCTCTTCATTGCCCGCGACTTGCTCGCCCTGTCCGGCTCGATCTTCGTCCAAATCTCCGATGAGAACCTGCATCACGTCCGTGAGGTCATGGACGAAGTGTTTGGGGCGGAGAATTTCCTGGCTGTGATTCCGTTCCGAAAGAAGACGATGCCGCTCGGCGCTACGCTGCTCGAGAATATGTCGGACTATCTTCTGTGGTATTCGCGCGAAAAGGAGCGGGTTAAGTATCGTCAGCTCTATGTCGAGAAGTCTTGCGAGGGCGATCGGAACTATCGCTGGTATGAAGGCGAAGACGGTCAGCGCCACGAGATGACTGACCTACAGGTCAACAATCACGGATTACTGCCACCAGGCGCTCGTCCCTATCATCTGAAGTCGCTTGAACCTTCCGGGGTAATGGAGTCAGGAAAGTTCCACTTCGATTTCCAGGGGACAACGTATCCGCCACCGAATAACGGTTGGGCTACGCCCCCCGAAGGATTGCAGAAGCTTGCTGCGGCGAAGAGGATTGAGAGATTGAGTGGCACGCTTCGGTACGTGCTCTTTCACTCCGACTATCCAGTTGGTGCGCTTACGAATCCTTGGAACGACGTGTCGTGGAGCGGCTTTGCCGAGAGCAAGGTCTATGTCGTTCAGACAAACACGCAGATTGTTCGACGCTGCATGCTGATGACCACCGACCCCGGCGACTTGGTGTTGGATCCGACGTGCGGAAGTGGGACGACGGCGGTTGTGGCCGAACAATGGGGCAGGCGGTGGATCACGTGCGATACCAGTCGCGTGCCGCTGGCCCTGGCGCGGCAGCGGTTGCTGACGGCTACGTTCGACTACTACGAGCTGAAGGACGAGACGCGCGGCCCGGCGGGCGGATTTGTGTACAAACGCAAGCAGAACCAGAAGGGCGAGGAAGTCGGCGGCATCGTTCCTCACGTCACGCTCAAGAGCATCGCCAACAACGAACCTCCGTCCGAGGAGGTCTTGGTGGACCGCCCGGAGTCTGTGAAGAACGTGGTTCGGGTGACGGGTCCTTTCACCTTCGAGGCCACGATCCCGACTGCCGAAGGCTTGGACGAAGAGCCGGAGACGCCCGGCATCCAGAACGCCGACCATCAGAATCACGTGGACCGGATGCTGGAAGTCCTGCGCCGCGCCCCGATCCTGCGCTTGCCCGGCAACCAGACCGTGACGTTGAAGAATATCCGTCCTCCTGCCAAGACACTGGCGCTGAGCGCCGAGGCGATGGTGGAGAGACCCAGCCTCGCGAATCTGGCTGACGATGCATCCAAGCAACCCGCGCTTACCCGCGATGCGGACCCGGTCGCCATTCTCTTTGGCCCCGAGAACGGCCCCATCGGCGAGCGGTTTGTGCGCGAGGCCTGGGACGAAGCGGGCTTGAAGCACTACACCCGCCTATTTGTCATCGGCTTCGCCATCGACCCAAAGGCCCGCCAGTTCATTGATAGCGCGGGGCAGATCGGGATTCCCTGCACGTACTTGCAGGCGACCATGGATCTCCAGATGGGCGACCTGTTGAAGAACATGCGCAGCAGTCAGATCTTCAGCGTATGCGGTCTACCGGATGTGCGGATCGGCCGCATAAAGCCGCAGGAAAGCTCCAAGAAGGACGCGGAGGAGCAGTGGGAAGTCGATCTGCAGGGCCTCGACACGTTCGATCCGGTGACGATGGATGCCGACCATCTCAAGGGCACGGAGGTGCCCGCGTGGTTGCTGGACACCGACTACAACGGCATGGTCTTCCGGGTCCGGCAGGCGTTCTTCCCCCGAACGGGCGCGTGGGAGAATCTGAAGAGGTCGCTGAAGGTGGAGTTTGAAGACACCGTCTGGGACCATCTTGCCGGCACGACAAGCGCCCCCTTCCCCGCCGGCGACCACGCCCAGATCGCCGTCAAGGTGATCGACCCGCGCGGGAACGAGTTGCTGGTGGTGAAGAAGCTGGAGGAACCGAAATGATCAGCAAACTGACGCTCGAACACTTCCGAGGGTTTGACCGCCTTGAACTTGCAGGTCTCCAACCAGTGAACCTCATCTTGGGCAAGAACAACGCGGGCAAGACGTCTCTTCTGGAAGCGCTCGCCGTCCTGTCAAATCCGAAGGTAATGCTGCAGCAGTTGCCCACGTTGTTTCGGCCCTCGGCGACTGACCACCAACGGCGGTTCTACCCCTGGCTCATTTCCGATGGCTTCGAGGGCACAGCAAAGGTTGAATGCCTTTGGGACGAGAACGTGGCTCAAGCACTCATGACTCGGAAGAACGATGCGCTCATCCAGAAGGGCCCCGGGCATGTCCTTGCATTTAGCAGCCCCGTCCTCTGCGTCTATGCATCGAAGACGATGCAGTCGCACACCTGCAAGTGTGTTCCGGTTCGCCATGTGGAGCCGGTCGACTTGGTGCGGACCTTCTCCCAAGCAGTCAGACAACGCAACGGCGAAGAGATCATGGAGCGTCTTCTTCACAAGGTAGATCCCCGCGTGAAGAAAGTCCGTGTGGACGCTGCTGAGGACGGAAACCATGTGCTGATGGACCTGGGGCTTAGTCAGATGCTGCCACTGTCTCAAGCCGGACAGGGCATGTATCGTTTGGTCAGCATGATGGCTGGACTCATCGGCGATCGGCCGAACCTGGCATTGATCGACGAGATGGATGACGGGATTCATCATTCTGTCCTGGCCGATGTTTGGACGGGAATAGCAGAAGCGGCGGATCTGTTGGGAATTCAAGTATTTGTCACAACGCACAGTTACGAGTGCATTCAGGCGGCGCACGAGGCTTTTTCGAAACGCGGGAACTACGGCCTCGGCATCATCCAGCTCTTCCGCTTGAAGGATCACGTCGAAGGACTGGTCCTTCAGAAGGATCAAATCGAAGCGGCGCTTTCCGGCGGAATCGATCTGAGGAATTGACGCGATGCCCGCAACAAACGAGCCTTGGAGTTTCAAAAGCGATAAGCCGAATCTCCTCATTGTAGAGGGGTACAGTGACCGGCACTTCATTGCGGAGTTCCTGGAACACCTTGGAGATCACACCACAACGGATATTCCAATCGTAGATGGTCGCGGCAACTTCGAACGACGGATACCCTTTTACCTGCGACCGCCCACGCTGGAACTCGCCCAATACATCGGTGTCGTGCTTGACGCAGACACCTCTGCCGCAGGCTCCTTCGCTCAAATCGCCAGCATTCTGAAGAGGTGTGTCGGCGTTGATGTACCCGCTCCCGGTGTTTGGGTGGGAGACCGGCCACGCTACGGCATCTTCGTCTGTCCGGACAACAGCAGGGCTGGCGAACTGGAGACGGCTGCGTGGGAATCATGGTCGGCGAATCCCCTGAACATCAGCCAGCTTGGATGCATTGAACGGTACGTGGATTGCGTATCAAGCGCGGGCGCGAGGTTGAGGAGCCCGGCCAAGGTACGGGTTGGCGCCATGCTGGCCGTACATAATGAGGACGACCCTCGAGTCGGTCCGGGCGCGCAAGCGAGGATATTCGACTTTGAGAGCGCAGCCTTGGCGCCCATGAAGGCGTTTCTGGCGCCTCTGGTGGCGGCGGAGTCCGCGGAGGGGTCTTCGTGACGATTACGAACCTAGTGGTGCGCAGGTTCAAGCAGTTCGAAGAGACATCCTTCGACCTGCGGGGCCACGTTGTCCTGGCCGGGCCCAACAACTGTGGAAAGACAACCGTTCTTCAGGCCGTGGCGGCGTGGTCGCTGGCCCTCAGTCGATGGAAGGAACTCAACGACTACCAACGACATGGTGGCAGCTATACCAAAGCACCCTTATCGCGACTCGCCTTTTCCGCCGTACCGCTTCGGTCCTTCGAGTTGCTCTGGTGCGAGCGCAACTACGGCGGAAGCATCGAGATCGAGCTGTGCCTGGAGCCTGGCGGCAGCGTCACGATGGAGATCATTGCCGACACGACCGAGCAGGTCTACGTTCGGCCGCGCAAGGATGTGCCGCCTGACCGACTGCGGCAAGTCAGCATCGACGTGGTCTATCTGTCGACGGTCGGCGGCTTGAGCGTATCGGAACCTGTATATCAACCCGACTACATCGAAACGTTGCTGGGCCAGCAACGCCCCGGTGACGTGGTCAGAAATCTCCTGTGGCAGGTATCGACAGGCAATTCCTGGACAAAGCTCACCTCTGCCGTACAGCGGCTGTTTAGTGTTGAACTGCTCGTGCCGCAGACGCCCGGGGGTGTCATCACGTGCGAGTACAGACGACTGCCCAACGGCTGCGTTCTTGACATCTTGTGTGCCGGCAGCGGCTTTCAACAGGTGTTGATGCTTCTCTCTGCCCTCTACTCGCGGAAAGGATCGGTCATCCTGGTGGATGAGCCGGATGCACACCTTCACGTCTTCCTTCAGGATACGATCTTTGCCGAACTAAATCGCGCCGCTATCGAGAATGGGTGTCAGCTCATACTGGCTACCCACTCCGAAGTCATCTTCAACTCTGTCGAGCCCGAGCGGATATGCTTGATGGTTGGCGACAAGCCGCGTCGTTTGGTCGGTCAACAGGAAGTGAAGAGTCTGCAACGTGCGATGGCCGTTCTGCAGCAATCGGATCTGGTGGCCGCCGGGGAGTCGCCGGGCATTCTCTACTTGGAGGGCTACACCGACCTCAATCTTCTGCGCGAGTGGGCTAGAGTGCTAGGCCACCCCGTGGCTGAGTACCTGAACCGCTCACCTTTCTGGCGACCGGTTGTGACCGGCCTTGGCGAGGGCGTAGAGGGTATATCGGCATCGACTCATTTCGACGCCTTGAAGTTGGCAAACTCCCAGATTACGGGCGTGTGGATACTCGACTCCGACGGTAAGTCCGCGGGCATTCCCATTTCGATCAGCCCTGAGCGCGGCCGCCTGAACAGGGCTGCCTGGCAACGGTACGAGGCCGAGAGTTACCTCGTGCATCCTGATGTCCTGGAGCGTTTTGCGGCGCAGGCGACGGGGCAATCGTGTCGCGATGCGGTGAGTGGTTTCTTTGAACGTGTTCTGGGGCGGGAAATGACTGAAAACTTTCGTACCAATCCACTGGCACCGGTTGCGTTGATCGAGAACTATCTGCGAACAACCAAAGCACGAACTGAGATCGTCGGAGGAGTTCTGGAGGAGGCAGGGGTTCACGGACTATCCCACACGGAGTTCGCAGGCATTGCTGCAGTGATGTTGCCAGAAGAGATTCATCCCGAGGTGAGAGAGAAGCTGGACTTCATCCAGCAGGCATTCGGGCTATGAGCAACTTCGAAGTTCCTAGTCCGATCCTGAGTTCACCCTTCGAAGAGCCGAAGGAGCACTGGTGGATTCTGGAAGGGCAACCTGCCGAGAGGCGGCAGGGACGCCGGCCGGCTATGTATTTCTATCGGGAGCCGGGACGTGAGGACGAGCGAGGCGGGTTGGCCATTGAGATGAAGTTGGCCAACCTCATCCGCGAGCGGGTGAAGGCTTGGCGCGCGAGCGGTTACGCGGGCGTCACCCGCACGACGCTGGAGCTTCTCCAGCACTGGCGGCGCGAGGGACGCGAGGATCGCAAACGCTTGTTCTTCGCGCAGCTCGAAGCGGCGGAGACGATCATCTTCCTCACGGAGGCTCGCACCGACTTTCGGCAGGGCCTCGAGCTTCCGCGCGACGAACCGAGCGACGACCGTAAGGCCGATGGGTTTGCCGGCTTCCTCCGGTACGCCTGCAAGATGGCCACTGGCTCCGGCAAGACAACCGTCATGGGCATGGTTGCCGCCTGGAGCATTCTCAACAAGGTCAACGACCGAAGCGACAAGCGGTTCTCCGATGTGGCGCTGATCGTTGTGCCCAATGTCACAATCCGCGACCGATGCCGAGAACTGGATCCCGAACTCGGCGAGGCCAGCCTTTACCGAAAGCGCGATCTTGTGCCGGGTCACTTGATGGAGCGGCTGCGCCAAGGCAGGGTGATCGTCACCAATTGGCATGTCTTCGAACCCCAGTCGGTGACCAACGGCGACGCCGCCCGCGTGGTCAAACGAGGTCGTGAGGTGCTCACCACGGAGACCATCCGTATCGGCGAGAAGAATGACACGAAGCGCGGAACGCGTTTCCTGACACGGGAGACCCTGTGCCAGCAGATCGGCAACGGCATCTTAGAGGTCGTCAGAGGTGATCCCACCACCGACGAGACGGTCCAAGTACGAAGCCGCCGCTACGTCGAGAGCGACACGGCGCTTATCCAGCGCATTCTCGGGCGGGATGTCGGCGGCAAGCAGAACATCCTCGTCATGAACGATGAGGCACACCATGCCTACCGCATCAAGCGCGAGGAGCCTGACGAGGACGAGGAAGAAGAGGACGAGGATTTCTTCAAGGAGGCCACGGTCTGGATTGACGGGCTGGATCGTACGCACAAGCTGCGTGGCATCAACTTCTGCCTGGACCTCTCGGCTACCCCCTACTTCCTCGGGCGGGTCGGACAGCAGACCAACCGCCCATTCCCGTGGGTCGTCAGCGATTTCAGCCTGATGGACGCCATCGAATCCGGCTTGGTGAAGATCCCTCAACTCGCCGTCCGCGACACGACTGGCGCGGAAATACCCGGCTATTTCAACGTCTGGCGTTGGATTCTCCAGCCGGGGCGGCTGACACCCGCCGAACGTGGCGGCAAGCACGCCAGTCCCAAACCCGAGGCGGTGCTCAAATGGGCGCACACCCCCATCGCGATGCTCGCCGGCTTGTGGGAGGCAGAGCGTGCGGCTTGGGAGAAGGACGGTGAGACGCGCCCCCCCGTTTTCATTCTGGTGTGCAGGGATACGGCGCTGGCCAATGTGGTCTTTGGATGGCTGGCCAATGGAAACAACCCCAGCGGCATTCCTTCCGCCAAGATGCCCTGGTTCCGGAACACCGCCGAACTCACCAACACGATCGTTGTTCACTCCAAGGTGGTGCACGAAACCGACACGGGAGAAGCGAAGAGCGCCGAATCCCGCTGGATGCGCTTCACCCTCGAGACAGTGGGCCAGGATGTGTGGCCGACCGATTCGCAGTCAAGACCGCTGTATCCGGACGGATTCGAGGATCTAGCCGCCAAACTCGAACGACCTCTGCACCCGCCCGGACGGGACGTGCGCTGCATCGTCAGCGTCGGGATGCTGACCGAAGGCTGGGATTGCCGCACGGTAACCCACATCATCGGCCTGCGCCCGTTCATGTCGCAGCTTCTCTGCGAACAGGTCGTGGGGCGCGGCTTGCGCCGAGCCAGCTACGACGTGGGCGCGGACGGACTAATGCGCGAAGAAGTGGCCAAGGTCTTCGGCGTTCCGTTCGAAGTCGTCCCCTTCAAGGCGAATCCGGGCGGCACCCCACCGCCTCCGGTCAAGCGCTATCATGTGCACGCGCTCCCGGAGCGCGGGCATCTTGAGATCGAGTTTCCCCGCGTCGAGGGGTACACACAGGCCGTGCGCAATCGAGTCAAAGTGGATTGGGCCAGTGTGCCTACGCTCAAGATCAAGCCCGGGGATATCCCTCCCGAGGTCGAGGTCAAGGGACTGAACCTGAACAACCGTGGCCGTCAGTCCCTGCTGGGGCCAGGGCGCCTTGATCAGATCTCACTAAAGGAACGGCGATCCCAGCTTCGGGTTCAGGAACTCGTGTTCGACGTAGCGCGAACGTTGACGCGCGATTTCATCCAACAGCGAGGATCCGAAGTTCCTGCTCAGGTGCTGTTCCCGCAGCTTGCATCTATCGTGGATCGCTATGTCCACAACGAGGTGCTCGTCTTCTTCCCGGGAGACCTACGCGATCTTCATTTCGCTCCCTACTATGGTTGGTTGGTTGAGATATTGCTGGAAGCGATTCGGCCCGATGCGGCCAATGGTGAATCGCCCGAGATTCCCCGCTTTGAAGCGTCGCGCGGCCCCGGAAGTACACGGGAGGTGGACTTCTGGACGAGCCGCGAGGTGCGTGAAGTCATGAAGTCGCACGTGAACTATGTGGTCGCCGACACCAGGAAATGGGAACAGACAGCCGCCTACTACCTGGACACCCATCGACACGTGCGAGCTTTCGTGAAGAATGCGAGTCTGGGATTTGCCATTCCGTACCTGAATAACGGTCAGATGCACGACTATCAGCCGGACTTCATTGTCCGTCTGGACAGCAACGATGAACGATTCCTGCTCCTCGAGACCAAGGGATTCGATCCGCTCGATGAGGTCAAGCAGGCCGCCGCGCAGCGATGGTGCACGGCCGTAAATGCGCACGCAATGCACGGGACGTGGTTATACCGGATCGTTCGCCGTCCCGAGCAAGTGCCGGCGTGCGTGGATGCAGCACTGAATTCGTCCAGCGAGTAGCGGAGTCAGGGATTGGCTGGACGGGTGCTTTGACTGGGAATGCGCAGCACGGCCCGAAAAGATGGCCAGGCTCGCGACGAGCCAGTGTCCGGAGCCAAAGGACTGGCGCCCTCCAGCAGGCAGGTGGTAATCGCGCGCCGGGACGGGCGACGGCCTCGTCGCCCAGTGACCGTATCGCAGATGACACGAACCTGGGCTCCACAGTCCACAGTCCAAGGTCCATGGTCTCGGGTCGGTAGCCACGTCACGCCACCGTCAAGACCAGCTCGCCCGCCTTCACACCCACCCGGATCGCGGAGCCGTCCTTGGCTTCGCCGCCCAGGATCTTGCGGGCGATGGGGGTCTCGAGGTGCTGCTGGATGAAGCGCTTCAGCGGACGGGCCCCGTAGACCGGGTCGTAAGCCTCCCGCGCGATGAACTCCTTCGCCGCGGTCGATACCTCCAGCCCGATCCGCTGCTCCGACAGGCGCTTCCGAAGATCGTCGTCCTGCAGGTCGACGATCTTCGTGACTTCCGCGAGCGTCAGCGGCTTGAACAGCACGACCTCGTCCACGCGGTTCAGAAACTCCGGCCGGAACCGGGACCGCATCTCCGCCATCACGTCACGCCGAACGTCTTCGCGGATGTGCCCCTGGTCGTCAATGCCCTCCAGCAGGTGCGGCGAGCCGATGTTGCTCGTCATGATCACAATGGTGTTCTTGAAGTTCACGGTCCGCCCGTGCGAATCGGTAAGCCGCCCGTCGTCGAGCAGCTGCAGCAGCACGTTGAACACGTCGTTGTGCGCCTTCTCGATCTCGTCGATCAGCACCACGCTGTACGGCTTGCGCCGGACCGCCTCGGTGAGCTGGCCGCCCTCCTCGTAGCCGACATAGCCCGGAGGCGCCCCGATGAGCCGCGAAACCGTGTGCTTCTCCATGTACTCGCTCATGTCGACGCGCACCAGGTTCGCCACGCTGTCGAATAGCGTCGCCGCCAGCGTCTTGGCCAGCTCGGTCTTGCCGACGCCGGTCGGGCCGAGAAAAATGAATGAGCCGATCGGCCGCTGCGGGTTCTGTATGCCGGCCCGAGCCCGCATCACGGCGTCCGCCACGACGCGCACCGCCTCGTCCTGGCCGATGACCCGCTGGTGCAGTTCCTCGTCCAGCCGCAGCAGCTTCTGCCGCTCACTCTCCAAGAGCCGGGTGAGCGGGATGCCGCTCCAGCGGGAGACCACCTCGGCGATCTCCTCTTCGGTGACCTCCTCGCGCAGCAGAGCCACCTGGCCCGGGCCTCGCTTCGCCGCGCGCTCCTGCTCGCCCAGCTGGCGCTCGAGCTCCGGGATCACGCCGTGGCGCAGCTTGGCCAGCCGGTCGAGGTCGTAGGCGCGCTCCGCCGCCTCCGACTCCCGCCGCGCATGCTCCAGCTGCTCGCGCCGCTTCTGCACCTCGCCGATCGCGCTTTTCTCGGACTCCCACTGCGCGCGCATGGCGGCGGACTGGGTCTTCAGCTCCGCAATGTCCTTGCGCAGCGTATCGAGCCGCTCCCGGCTGGCCTTGTCCTTCTCCTTCTTGAGCGCCGTCTCCTCGATCTCCAGGCGCATCGCCTTGCGCGTGATCTCGTCGAGCTCCGCCGGCATCGAGTCGATCTCCGTCCTGATCGAAGCGCAGGCCTCGTCCATCAGGTCGATCGCCTTGTCCGGCAGAAACCGGTCGCTGATGTAGCGGTCGGACAGCACGGCGGCGGAGACGAGCGCGGCGTCCTTGATCCGCACCCCGTGGTGGATCTCGAAGCGCTCCTTGAGGCCGCGCAGGATCGAGATGGTGTCCTCCACGGACGGCGCGTCAACGACGACCGGCTGGAACCGGCGCTCGAACGCCGCGTCCTTCTCCACGTGCTTGCGGTACTCGTCGAGCGTCGTCGCGCCGATGCAGTGCAGCTCGCCGCGGGCGAGCATCGGTTTGAGCATGTTGCCGGCATCGGTCGAGCCTTCGGTTCGGCCGGCGCCGACGATGGTGTGAAGCTCGTCGATGAAGAGAATGATCCGGCCCTCGGCGTTCTTGATCTCGGTGAGGACCGCCTTCAGACGCTCCTCGAACTCGCCGCGATACTTTGCCCCGGCCATGAGCGCCGTGAGGTCGAGCGCGAAGATCGTCCGGTCCTTCAACCCCTCGGGCACATCGCCGCGCACGATGCGGTGCGCCAGGCCCTCGACGATCGCCGTCTTGCCCACGCCCGGCTCGCCGATGAGGACCGGGTTGTTCTTCGTCTTGCGCGAGAGGATGCGGATCACGCTGCGGATCTCGCTGTCCCGGCCGATCACCGGATCGAGCTTGCCCTTGCGGGCCATGTCGACCAGGTCGGTCCCGTACTTCTGGAGCGCCTCGTAGGCGCCCTCCGGCGTGGCGCTGGTCACCCGCTGGTTGCCGCGAACCTGCGTGAGCGTCTCCAGGAAGCGATCCCGGTCAACGCCCATGTCCTTGAGGATCTTCCCGGTCGGCGAGGCCTTCCCCTCTTCGACGAAGGCCAGGAGAATGTGCTCGACGGAGACATACTCGTCCTTCAGCCGCTTGGCCTCGTCGCTCGCCCGGATGAGCAGGCGGTTCAGCCGCTGGGTCACGTAGATCTTGCCGGCTTCCGTTCCGCCGGTCATGCGGGGAAGCCGCTCGACCTGCTCTTCGATGCGGGCCTTGAACTCCGGGACCGACACCTCCATGCGCTCCATGATCCGAGGCGCCAAGCCATCCGCTTGCTCCAGAAGCGCCAGCATGAGGTGCTCGCCATCGACCTCAGCATTGCCATGCCGGAGCGCAATCTCCTGCGCGCCCTGCAGAGCTTCCTGCGCCTTCTGTGTCAGCTTGTTGAGATCCATGGTCCACCTCCATACCTCTTAAACGATACTCAGGAGCAATACATAGCATTGGTCATACCAATCGCAGATCAGATAGAGAGCCAGGCTCTATCATGCTAATAACAAACGCTTTGCATCACATAGTCCCAACACCCAATAAGAGACACAATGACGCAACAGAGACACAACAGCTCTTGAGCGGTCAGGGTGTCGCAGCAGTCAGCCTGTCCGCCCGGTGGCCCGCGCACCCCGAAGCTGTGGAGAAGCGGAACCGGGACGGTCGGCACGGAGGCCGACCCTCCATGCCCGAGGCTGACCTGCGGATCGCCGCGTCCTGGACGACATCCGTGCCGTCCATCGACTTCTTCACAGCTTCTCCGCCGCGCGGGCGGGAGTGCCGGCCCGACCGCGCGCCCACGCCACCGACGGCGGCCACGGATGCCGGAGTCAGAACGGCCGGCACGCGCAGATGTGCGATTCTCGTCCGAGCCGGAACGCGCTATCATCTATCGCACCAGAAAGGCCCGCGATAATGTTTGCCGCGATTACGTTCCTGTCTGCCTTCCTGCTCTTCGTCGTCGAGCCCATGCTGGGGAAGCATCTGCTCCCGTGGTTTGGCGGGACGCCAGCCGTCTGGACGACCTGCATGCTGTTCTTCCAGATCCTGCTGCTCCTCGGCTACCTGTACGCGCATCTCACGGACCGGTACCTGGGCGTTCGCGCGCAGGGCCGGCTGCATGCGGCGCTCCTGCTCCTGTCGGTGCTCGCGCTCGGGTGGTTTGCGCTGAAGTGGGGGGCGCCGTTGCTCCCCGGCTCCGCCTGGCGCCCGGCCTCGCCGGACGCTCCGATCGCCCACATCCTGCTCGTCCTGACGGCCGCCGTCGGCCTGCCGTTCTTCCTGCTCTCGTCGACCAGCCCGCTCATCCAGCGCTGGTACGCCGTCGTACGACAGGAGAGCTTCCCCTACCGTCTGTACGCGCTTTCGAACGCCGGGTCGCTGATCGGCCTGCTCTCGTACCCGTTCCTCCTGGAGCCGGCCGCCTCAATGCCGGTTCAGGCCGCGCTCTGGACCGCCTGCTACGCCTGCTTCGCCGCCCCGTGCGCCATCGTGGCGCTTCGTCTGCCGGCCTCGGCCGCGGTGAGTCCGGCTGCTGCGGCCGTTCACGAAGGCGACGGCGCACGGCCCGCGGCCGCCACGATGGCGCTCTGGTTCGTGCTGGCGGCCTGCGCTTCCGCAATGCTCCTGTCCGTCACCAACTCCCTGTGCCTGGAGGTCGCCGCCGTCCCCTTCCTCTGGGTCGTTCCCCTCGCGCTCTACCTGCTCACCTTCATCCTGTGCTTCCAGAATCCTCGGGGCTACGCCCGGGAGTGGTATCTGCCGCTGACCGCCCTGCTGACGCTGGCTGTCCTGATGACGCACATGCTCGGGGTCCAGCTCCGGATGCCGGCCCATGTCCTGTCGTTCAGCCTCTTCCTGTTCGCCTTCTGCATGACCTGCCATGGAGAGCTCGTCCGCCTCCGGCCCTCGGTCCGCCACCTGACCCTGTTCTACCTCGCCGCGGCCGCAGGCGGCGCGGCCGGCGGCGTCTTCGTCGGTGTCATCGCGCCTTACGGCTTCACGGGCTTCCGCGAGTTCCACATCTCCGTTCTCGCCGGGTGGCTCGCCCTGCTCGCCGTTCTCAGCCGCGACCGCGCGTCCCCGCTGTTCACGGGCGACCGCCGGCACGCGGCGGCTCTCCTGCTCATCGCCGTCTACGTCGGGCTCCGCTACCTCCTCCCGGCGGTCCACGCCGGGAGGATCGCCGGATCGGCCCGCGTCCTGAACCTGCTCCACGTCGGGCTGGCGCTGGCGGTCGCCGGCCCGCTGATCGCCGCCGTCTGGCGCCGGCCATGGATGAACCGGCGCCTCTGGCCGCGGATCCTGATCGGACTGGTGCTCTTCATGGCCGAGTGCTTCCTGCTGCGCCAGATGCGGGGCGAGCGCCTGTTCAGCATGGCGCAGACGCGCAACTTCTACGGCGTTCTGCGCGTCGATACGCTCACCGTGACGAGCGGGATGCCCTCGCGGAACCTGATACACGGCCGCATCAACCACGGATTCCAGTTGCTCTCGGACGAGTGGCGGCGAAAGCCGGTCGGCTACTACGCGCCGAACAGCGGCGTCGGGCTGGCGATGCGGTTCCACCCGCGCCGGACGGGCGCCGTCCCCCAGCCCTTCCGGCTTGGCGTCACCGGCCTGGGCGCTGGCGGCCTGGCCGCCTACGCCTCCACGAACGACGTCATCCGGTTCTACGAGATCAACCCGGCCGTGATCGAGTACGCGGCCGGCCCGAAAGCGTTCTTCACCTACGTCTCGGAGTGCGCCGGAAAAGTGGAGATCGTGACGGGCGATGCCCGGCTCTCACAGGAGCGGGAGCTGCGCGAGTCGGGCTCCGAGCGCTACGACGTGCTGGTGCTCGACGCATTCTCCAGCGACTCGGTGCCGGTTCACCTGCTGACGATGGAGGCGCTCGGCGTGTGCCTCGCACACCTGAGGGACGAGGACGCCATCCTGGCCGTCAACATCTCGAACCGGTTCCTGGACCTGCGCCCGCTCATGTTCGCGCAGGCCAGACGGCTGGGGCTCGAAGCCGGGCTCTTCCGATGCGCGGGAGAAGCGCCCCAGCCCACGATGTCGCTCTGGGTCCTGATGACCCGGAACCGCGCGTTCTTCGATCAGGCCGAGGTCCGCGCGAAGCGCATCCCCTACCAGCCGGCCCGGGACACCGTGTGGACGGATTCGTATAGCGGGCTGTTCCGGCTGCTGCGGTTCGACTGACGCATCACCCGCCCTTGTTCGTCTTCAGGTCCCAGAAGGCCTTCTCATCCGTGCCCTGCTTGCCCGTCGCAGCGTCCGTCGGCGTGTACTTGAACTCGATTTTCGAGTAGTTGAAGCTGACGGACTCCGTGGGGACCGAATCGCCGCTCTGCGCGCTTCCGGCCGGCTTGAGCGCAGAGATGATCACGTCGCTGAGCTTGTACTGCGCAAAGACCGCCTTGTCGCCCGTGGTCCGGCACAGATCGATCGTGACGTCCTTGAAGTGCGTACCCGCGCTGACACCGTACAGCAGCTTGGGCGATGCCTTGTCCATCTGCTTCACGACCACCATAGCGCCGTGCTCGGGCTTCGCCGTAGACCGTTGCACCACCCCGCCCCCGGCGGTGGATCCCGAGCTGACCGGAAGCGAAACCTCATGACTGTACGACGACACTTGAATCCAGTCCTTGTGCTTGGCATCGGTCGACTCCCCGGGCACCGAGTCGATCTTGATGAAGATGTCGAACGCCCCCTGCACGGCGAGAACCGGAATGAGGTATACTAAGGCGATCCCCGCCCACTTCAGCATGCGCCGCCAGTTCGATCGGATTCGAGCAACCATGACCAGACCTCCTGATCGTATCGGTTTTCCGTTGTATTCGTTCAGGACCGAGCCGCCACTTCGCTGACTGCTTCGCCTGCATCTGACGGCCGGTCACCGCATCCACCGATCGGCCCCACCCATCCGGCTGGCGAACTGTCGACACGCCCAACCGGTAAATGGATACCAATCTGGTTGTATATTGACCCACCCCCCGCGAGCTGTCAAACTTCATCGCGTTGGCACCCAACACTTTTGCGGGTGCTTCAGACTACGAAAGGTACCGGCCATGAAGAGCCGTTTTCATATCGCATCCGTTCCGGGAGGTGCTGCTGCCATAGCGTGCGTGCTGTTGGCCAGCATCCTCCTGCCCGCATACACCGGTACCGCAACCGCCCAGGTACCGGGCGCATCCCCGCCCGCTCTGGCCCAGCCGCCACCCCGCGGCTTCATGGACGGGGTGGCCGCCGGCTCGATCGCGCCGCGGGGCTCGGGCTTTGAAGCCAGCCGACTTCTGCCGGGAGAGCCCGTCTATGAGCACGGCGGCATCGTCTGGTCCCGCATGATCTCGCCCCATGCGGCGCCCCGGTCGGACGGACGCCTGGCCGGATCAAGCGCCCCGAGGACCACATCCGCCCTCGCCCCGTCGGAGACGGCGGCGGACGCGCCGCAGGTGCTCATAACCAATGCTCCGACCGCGGTCGGGCCGGCCGCCCTGACCAACGGCGTGGAGCTGAGCGGAATCCAGTCCGGCGTCGTGGGCGAGATGTGGTACTTCAACGCGGCGAATGCGACGCTCTCGCGCTTTCCGGTGCCCCAGACGCCGGAGTGGGTCATGACCATCACCAACCTCGAGATCGGGGTAAACCGGGTTTCGGTATGGGGTCAGGACGCACAGGGCACACAGGCCTGCGACGCGGCGACCATCATCATCGACGCCCGCTACGCCGCGATTCCCGATGTCTGGTTCACGACGGCTGACCCCGTCGACCTCCCCGCCCCGACCGACTCGATCGTCCTGAACGGCGAGAACAACCCGTTCGCCGTCGGCGACAAGCCCTGGTTCAACGGCCGCACCGGGCAGCGGGGCATCATCACGGGCACGAACGGCACGCCCTGGTCGCTCGAAGTGACCGGCCTGAGGTCGGGCCCGAACCCGATCTACGTGGTGGCGTCGAACGCATACGGCGATCTGGTCTACGACACCATCCTGGTGAACCGCGCCTACCAGAGCGACTCGCCCTGGGTTCTGATCACCGACACGCCGTCCCCGATCGGCGACTGGGGCGTGCTGGAAGGCGCATGGATCTACGGCACCATCTCCAACACCACGGGCTCGCTGCTGTGGCACAACGCGGCCAACGACGCCCAGCAGTACTTCCTGCCCGACACGCCATCCTACTGGGGCGCCTTCATCCCGGGGTCCTTCCTCACGCTAGGCACCAATCTGATCACCGTCCGGGCGACAGGAACCAACGGGGTCGAGGTATGGGACAGCACCGTGCTCCTGGTCGGTGACGCGTATGAGTCGCCGACCATGGTCACCATCACGAACGACAGCCCCATGACCGTGCCCTACGGCGCGACCCATGCGTTCATCGGCGGATCAAGCGCGTTCACCAGCGGATCGGGCTTCCTCTTCTGGAGCAATGCCCTCACGGGTGGCAGCCACTTCTTCACGACGCCGGCGCCTGTCATCCCCGAGTGGACCGCTGAGATCACGGACCTGGACTTCGGACGCAACGAGATCTATGTCTTTGCCGTCGACGCCCCCGCGCCGGCGGGCAGCTCCGCGCCGGCGCCGCAAGGCGCCCATGCGCTTGGGCTCGGCGACCCGTCCGCGGGCTCCTGGGCCCACATCACCATCGCGCGCGACTACCCGCCGGGCGATGCCCTCGTCGTGATCACCAGCGCCCCGCCCGCCAGCCTGCCCTACGATATCGACAGCCTGACCCTGAGCGGCACCAACAGCGACTATGTGGTCGGCGACATGTGGTGGGTGAGCTCCGCCGGGGCGCAGACCGGCCGCTTCAGCCGCACGGGCACCAGTTGGGCGGTCGTCGTGCCGGGCCTCCCGCGCGGCCCGTCCGTCATCACGGTCTACGGCACCAACGTGTGGGGCTACCCGGCCATGGACGCCGTCAGCATTCTCCGCGACTGGAGCCCCGGCGCGCCCGCGATCGCCATCACCAGCGAGCCGCCGGCGCGCGTGGCCTACGACGTCACGTCCGCCCTGCTGAGCGGCACGAACAACGCCTTCGTCACCCCGCCTCTCGTCTGGCGGAACACGCCAAACGGCCAGACCGGCTCGGTCGGGACGGCGACCTTCGCCCCGATCGGCGGGCTCTGGAGCGTGGCCGTGACCGATCTGCAGCGCGGGCAGAACGTCATAGACGTCATCGCCACCAACTCATGGGACGAGGTGGCGTACGCGTCCGTCACGATCGACCGCGACTGGAGCCCCGGGGCTCCGGTCATCGCCATCACGAATGACACGCCGTCGAACGTCGCGTACGACGTCGCGTCCGTGATCCTGTGCGGCACGAACAACGACCGCGTCACGGCCCCGATGTGGTGGGTCAACGCGACCAACAGCGCCAGCGGCACCTTCGCCTCGACCGGCGGCGAGTGGAGCATCACCGTTCCCGTCGCGAACGGGTTGAACACGATCTACGTCTACGCCACGAACGAGTGGGACGAGCTCTCGTATGACGTCGTCTCGCTCCAGCGGGCGTGGAGCCCGGGCCTCCCCTTCCTGGCCATCACCAACGACACCCCCACGAACTCGATCAGCCAGTCGACGTTCGTCCTCTCCGGTACGAACAACGACTGGGTGGTGGGCCGCATGTGGTGGCTGAACCTCCGCACCGGCCTGGGGGCCGAGTTCACGCCGGGACCGGGCGGCCAGTGGGCGGCGGCTGCCTCCGGCCTGGCGTACGGCGAGAATCCGCTCTACGTCTTCGGCACGAATCGCTGGAACGAGCTGGCGTGGGATGTCGTCACGGTGACTCGCACCTACCCCGGCGGCACCCGGTTCGTCTCGCCGGCCGGGGCCGAGTCCTACCCCTACACCAACCTCGCCACGGCCGCTCGCACGATCCAAGCGGCCATCGACGCCGCGGGGGATGGCGAACTGGTCCTCGTGGACGACGGCCTCTACGGCCTAGGCACCCGCTCGCTTCCGGGACAGCAGGTGCAGAACCGGGTCATTCTGGACAAGCCGGTACGCGTCGAGAGCCTCAATGGCCGCCAGTTCGCCGTCATCCAGGGCGGCGGCGACGGCGTTCTGAACCGCATCCGGTGCGTGACCGTGTCCGGCGGCGGCACGCTCGCCGGCTTCACCCTTCAGGGCGGCCAGGCGGCGGCCCTGACGACGCCCGACGAAGCCAACGGCGGCTGCGCGCTGGTGCTGCCGGGCGGCACGATCTCGAACTGCCTGGTCACCGGCGGCTGGGCGGCGGGCGCAGGCGGCGGCGTCTACTGCCGCGGCGGCAGCGTCCAGGACTGCGATATCCGGGAGAACACGGCCCCGTCGGCCGGCGGCGTGTGGGCCAGCTCGGGCGTGGTCGAGCGCTGCACCGTGGAGGAGAACGTGGCGGCCGGCCCGGCCGGCGGCGCCCGGGGGGCCGCGGCGGCCCGGTTCATCAACTGCGTCATCACCCGGAATCACGCGGCGACCCGCGGCGGCGGGCTCGTCATGGACGACGCCTCGGTCGAGGCGCTCCACTGCACGATCAGCGCCAACACCTCGGCGGCCGAGGCCGGCGGACTCGATGCGTCCTCCGGCGGCCAGGTCCGTAACTCCATCGTCGCGGGCAACTCGTGCGGCCCCGGCATCAGCACGCCGGATGTGCTCGCGTCGGGCGCGACGTTCGAGTTCTGCTGCGTGCCGGTGATCCTGCCCGGGCCGGGCAACATCTCCGCGCCGCCCGGGTTCGCCGCGGACGGGAGCCTGCGCCTCTCGGCCGGATCCCCGTGCATCGACGCATTTCCGGGACCCGGGGGATTGACCGTGGACCGCGCCGGCGTCGCCCGGCCGCTGGACGGCAACAGCGACGGCAGCGCGCTGAACGACTTGGGCGCGTACGAGTTCGTCGACCCCACGGTCGACACCGACCACGATCAGATGCCCGACGCATGGGAAATCGGAGCCGGCCTCGACCCCACCAGCTCCCTGGGGATCGACGGCTCCGGCGGCGACCCGGACGGGGACGGCATGAAGAACTACGACGAGATGGTCGCGGACACCGATCCCCTCAACGGCGACTCGATCCTGGAGATCGTGTCCATCGACCGCTCGGCCGACGAGATCCGCATCACCGTCCGCGGCGGCGTCCACGCCCGCCGGTTCCTGCAGTACCGCCCCGGCGGCACGCCCCCGGGTGCGCCGTGGATCAACGTGGCGACCAACATCGCGCCCTCGCCCGTCACCAACGTGCTCTACCACTCAGGAAGTCCAGACCCGGCTTCGTTCTACCGGATCCAGGTGGAGCATCAGTGATCAGAACGGGAGCCCGTAGTCCTTGATCTTGCGCTGGATGGTGCGCGTGGAGATGCCAAGCTCCTGGGCCACCAGCACGCGGTTGCCCTCGTGTCGGCGCAGACTCTGCAGCAGGGCCTGCTTCTCCAGTTCGGCCAGGGTCACGGCCGGGGGAATCGCCAGGGCGGGCGCATCGGCGACCGGAGCCATGGGGGCTCGCCCGAGATTGATGTCCGCCGCCGTCAGCGCCACGCCCCGTGCCATGATCACGGAGGACTCGACCACATTGCGCAGTTCGCGGATGTTCCCGGGCCAGTCGTGCCGCTCCAGCGCCTCGTAGTAATCGGGCGCAGCCCGCTCGACATGCCGCCCGTGCGCCGCGCACGCCGCCGCCACAAATCGATCGACCAGCGCGCGGATATCCTCGCGCCGCTCGCGCAGGGGCGGCAGCCGGATCGTGACGACCCGCAGGCGATACAGCAGGTCGCTCCGGAACTCGCCCTCCGCGACCAAGTCGTCCAGCTCCCGGTTCGACGCGGCCACAATACGCACATCGGCCCGCACCGGCACCTGCCCCCCGACCCGCGTGATCTCGCGGTCCTCGAGCGCCCGCAGCAGGCGCGCCTGCACGGCGAGCGGAGCAATGCCAATCTCGTCGAGAAACAGCGTGCCCCCGTCCGCCCGCTCGAACGCGCCGGCGTGTCGGGCGACGGCTCCCGTGAACGAGCCCTTCTCGTGCCCAAACAGCTCGGAGGCCAGCAGTGACTCGGTGAATGCCCCGCAGTTGACGGCCACGAACGGCCCGGCGGACCGCCGCCCGTCGGCGTGCAGCGCCCGGGCCACCAGCTCCTTGCCGGTTCCGCTCTCGCCCTGGATCAGGACCGTCGCGTTCGTCCCGGCCACGGACTCGATCTGCGCCAGCACAGGCTGCATCGCCGGCGCCGCCGCCACCATGGCCCGGGCCGAGTGCCGGCCGCGGATCTCGTCGTGCAGCGTGCTGACTTCGCGGCGCAGGCGGCTCGCCTCCGCCGCGCGCCGGATCTTGGCCTGGAGATCGTCGAGGTCGAGCGGCTTGACGACATAGTCGTAGGCGCCGGCCTTCAGCGCGCGGACCGCCGTGTCGACAGACCCGTAGGCGGTCATGATCAGCACCGGCGCGTGCGCGCTGATCTTGCGAACTTGGCCGAGCACCTCGATGCCGTCGATGTCCGGCAGCACAAGATCGGTGAGTACGACGTCGGCCGGGCTCTCGCGAAACGCCGTCACGCCCGCACGCCCGGCGGCGGCCACCGCCACCTCGTAGCCGGCGTCGCGGATCGCATCGACGACGGACTGACGCCCGTCCGGATCGTCCTCGATGACCAGTATGCGAATGCTGCTCACGTGACTGTTTATAGCACATCGGATACCGGACAGCAGAACAAGGAACCGCAGCATGTCGAGGATCGGTCGCCACCGCTCCGAGTCCCCTGCTTCGCGCAGATGCTACGCAGGGCAGGCACGATGGAATGGCCCAGGCCGCGGAGCTGACTTCAGAGCCAACACACTTTGAGCGTGCGCGCACACCCCGACCCCGCTACATTCGCGGCCAACCAGAGACGGAGCCCACGCACCATGAGAAAGACGAACAGGCGAGCCAAGCCCATCCGGGTCGGCGTCATCGGCATCGGCCGCGGCCAGAGCTTCGCGGCGAGCGCCACGGATCTCGTCGGCATGAAACTGGTCGCCCTGTGCGACTCGTGGAAGGACAAGCTGAAGGAAGTCGGCAAGCGCTACAACGTCGCGACGTACGCGGACTACGACGCCTTCCTCGAGCACGACATGGATGCCGTGATCCTGGCCAACTACTTCCACCAGCACGCGCCGTTCGCGGTCAAGGCCCTGAATGCCGGCATGCATGTGATGAGCGAGACCAGCGCCTGCGCCACGCTCGGCGAGGGCGTCGAGCTCGTCGAGGCCGTGGAGCGCAGCGGCAAGACGTACATGATCGCCGAGAACTACTGCTTCTTCAGCTACAACCAGGAGATGCGGCGACTCTACCGCGCCGGCGAAGTGGGCGAGCTGCAGATGGCGGAGTGCGAGTATATCCATCCGGACCTGATCGCGTCCCGCCTCCGCCGGGCCCCCGGCGTCAACCACTGGCGCAACTGGACCCCGTCAACCTACTACTGCACGCACGCCCTCGGCCCCATCCTCTACATCACCGAGCGGCGCCCCGTGGCGGTCAACGCCCGCAGCGTGGACTACTCGAAGCAGGACCCGCAGTACAACGCCGTGCGGCAGGGCGACCCCGGCTCGACGATCATGTGCCACATGGACAACGGCGCCGTGACGCTGGTGAACGGGCTCATGCTGCGCGGGCACGGCAACTGGTACCGCGTCCACGGCTGCCGCGGCCTCATGGAAAACCTCCGCCACGGCGACCGCGGCATGCTGCGCGTGGCGCACGACGGCTTCGACCTGAAGCCGGGCGAGTCCGGCGAGCGCATCTACCGGCCGGCCTGGCCCGTGCACGGCGACCTCGCCGCCAAGGCGGGCCACGGCGGCGGCGACTTCTTCACCAACTTCTTCTTCGCCGACGCCATCCGCACGGGCCGGCCGCCCGTGCTGGACGTGTACCGCGCGATCGACATGTCGATCGTCGGCATCCAGGCGTGGAAGAGCGTACTGAGCGACGGCGCGACCCAACCCGTCCCCGACTTCCGCAAGAAGCGCGAGCGCGACGCCTATCGCGGCGAGATGTGGTCGCCGTTCCCCGAGCACGCGGGCGCCGCCCCCAGCCAGCCGCCGGCGAGCGTTGCGGGCATCCGCAAGCCGACGCGCCGCGAGCTGGCCGAGGCCCGCACGCTCTGGGGCCCCCGCGAACGGCCATGAACACCTACCTCGACTTCGCCGTCAAGACCGCCCTGCTGCTCTGGCAGAGCCAGTCCGCCCGGCTCGCGGACTCGCCGGTCGAGCCACCGTTCATCACCATCACGCGCCAGAGCGGCCCCACGTGGTGCTCGGTGGCCCTCCGCAAGGACGGGCGCTATGACCTCTATCCCGTTCCCGAGCAGCCGATCGACCCCAAGCCGACGCGGCTCGACCTCGCCTCCTGGTCATGGCTCGAGAAGCTCGCCCGGCAGACCGGCGACGCCGCGTGGGCGAAGCGGCTGGCGGACATGGCCGACCTCTTCGCCATCTACGGCTTCGACCCGCGCTCCGGGCTCGGCTACTTCGGAGCCCAGGCCCAGTTCGACGTCGTGCTGCTCGGCCCGTCGGGAACCGCCGCCTACGCAACGCCCAATTTCAAGCCCGCGTTCAACATGCCCCTCGACATCCTCTGGCGGCACGCGCCGGCGCAGGTGGACCGCATGCTCCACGGCGCCTACTACGGCCTGGTCACCCGGCCGGACCGCATGGACTACAACCGGTTCTGCTACTACGGCAGCGACGACCGCCCCAAGCGCACCTACACGCCGTTCAACCCCCAGCACGTCGCCTTCGCTCAGACCGGAGCCATCCTCATCCACTGGTGGGCCTACGACTTCGCGAAGACCGGCGACACCCAGTGCGTCGCCTGGGCGAAAGCCATGGCGGACAAGTGGGAGAAGGTCCAGGGCCCCGAGACCGGGCTCGTTCCCCACTGGTTCGGCAGCGACCTCGCGACGGACACCGAGATGCCGCCGCGCCCCTACTGCAACGCCTACGACTCCCTGACCGCCGGCGCCATCCTGGACGCGTCCGCGCTCCTCGAAGGACACACGAACGCCCAGGCCGCGGCCCTGGCCGGACAGGTCGGCCGCATGGGGCTCCGCCTCGCACAGGGCCTCGCGCACCACGGCTACGACGACGCGCGCCGCATCTTCCCCAGCTGGATCCGCGTGGCCGACGGAGCGCCGGACACGAACACCATCATCTACGCGTTCCAGACGCAGGAGCAGAAAGACGAAGCGGTCCGGAAGGAGCCCCGATGCCGCGACGTCGCGGTCTTCGCCGGGGCCGGGTTCTTCAGCGCTGGGCCGTGGTCCTACGGCTCGCTGAACACGGTCCCCTACGACATGGGCCGGGCAGCCGAGCTCACGCGCGATCCGGCCCTGATCGCGCACGCCCGACGGCTGGCGGATCGCATCATGGAAGAGGCCCGAGCCCTGCCGCCAGGCCCCCTCACGGCCCGGGGCCAGTGGACATTCGACGCGAGCGCGTCCTACACGCGCATGATGCTCGCCCTGAACCGGATCACCGGCGACGCCGCCTACCTGGACAACGCCCGTTTCCTCATGGATCGCGAACTCGCCGCGCTCGCCCAGCCGCTGCCGAAGGACCGCCCCGAGTGGTGGCGCCTCCCGAGCCGCAACGTTCTGATGGAGGCCATGCTCGAGCTCGATGAAGCCATCCGGAACTAGCATGGTCGGCGCCATCCTCCGCCTCGACGCGGGGTGGGCGCCGACCTCCGGGCGGCGCCGCAACTGACAGGAGCCTCACACGCACCGGAGCAGTGAAGCATGACGCCCAAAGCATCGACCGCATACCGGTCCGACCCGGTCTTCGACTTCACCCCCGCCCGGCGGCTCTGGCTCGGCGACGAGCAGGCCGTCAACGCCACCCGGCTCTTCCGGCGCGCCTTCCGGCTTCCCGCCGCCCGCCCGGTCCGCTCGGCGCGGCTCCATCTCTTCGCCGACTGCCAGTACCTGCTCTGGGTGAACGGCGAGCTGCTCGGCCGGGGGCCCACGTTCTTCCACCCGCACCGGCGGCCCGTGGCCTCGTATGACCTTGCCGGCCGCCTGCGCCCGGGAGCAAACGTCATCGCCGTGCTCGTCCACTCGATGGGGATCGCCACGCACAACTACACGCCGTCCGACTGCCCCGGCCTGGTCGCCCGCCTGGATGTCCGATTCCGGACGGGAAGCCCGCTCACCGTGGCAAGCGATGCCGCGTGGCGGGCCACGGACCGGACCGGCTGGCACAGCGACACCCCGCGCCGCTCTTGGGCCATCGGCTTCGTCGAGCGCTACGACGCGGCCGCCGCCCCGCACGGGTGGCAGTCCGCGGATTTCGACGATTCGCGCTGGCCGGCCGCCGAGGTGCATCCGCACTTCCGCCCCGGCGCCGAGGGTGTCTACCTGGCCTCGCACGTACCCAGCCTGCGCTTCGGCTGGGAGCCGGCCAGGCAGTTCATGGCGGTCCGGGCCATCCCGCCATCCGAGCCCCCCGTTCGCGCCGAGAACGCCTGCGGCGTCTACGCGGCGGCCCTCATGGCGGAGCGCTGGAGCCGCCCGCGCCATGCCCGGGTCGAGGGCCGTCCGGACGCAGCCGGAGGCGGTTGGTCGCTGCTGGGCCTGCAGCCCCGGGAAGGCATCGTCGTGGCCCTCGACCCCGGCCGCGAATGGGTCGGACACGTTGGGTTCGACCTCGAGTGCGACTCCGCCGGAACAATCGACGTCGCTTGGGCCGAGGCATGGGAGAAGGGCCGCCCGCAGGTCCTGCGCAAGGGCAACAGCTACGCCGACCGCTTCCACGCGCGGCCCGGCCGCAACGAGTGGCTTCCGCACCAGTTCAGCGCGGGCCGCTACCTCTGCCTCGTCTTCCGCGGGTTCCGCGGCACGGTCCGAGTCCGCCGCGTGGGCGTCCGGGTCTCAGAGCCCGACCTGTGCACCGGCGCGCACTTCGAGTGCGAACGGCCGGTCCTCAACGCCGTCTGGCGCGCCTGCGAGCGCACGATCCGCATCGGCACGCAGGAGGGGCTGATGGACTGCCCCACCCGCGAGCAGGCCGCCTACGTCGGCGACGGCAACCCGACGGCGAAGTGGCTGGGCGCCCTGACCGGCGACTACACGCACTGGCGCGCGCTCGTGCGCGAGACGTTCGCGGTGCAGGGGCCGGACGGCCAGGTGAAGTCCGTGGTCTTCTCGGGCATGCGCCACATCCTGCTCGACTACAGCCTCCTCGCGATCGTCGGCGCCCGCGACTACTACCGAGAGACCGGCGACCGCCAGACGGTCCGCGACATCCTCCCCGCGTGCCGCCGGCTCATCGGCTGGTTCCGGTCCCGCCGCCGCGCCGACGGCCTGTTCGATCTCCCGTGGGAGACCATGACGCGCGAAGCGTCCTTCGTGTCGGCGCCCGCGTCAGCGGCCGACGCGCTCCGCGCCCCCGGCTACACCATCTTCATCGACCATCCCGGCATGGGCTGGCACAACCAGGGCGACCCGGGCATCGACCGCCGCGGCCTGAACGCGGGCATCAACGCGCTCTTCGCGATCGCGCTCCGCGCGCTGGCGGAACTGGACGACGCCGCCGGGCGCAGCGGCGCCGGGCTACGGCGCGAGGCGGAAGCCGTGGCGCGCGCCGGCCGGCGCTCGTTCTGGAACGGCGCGCGCGGCCTGTTCGCCGACGGCGTGCTCGACGGTGCCCAGCTGCCGCAGCTCAGCCAGCAGACCAACACGTGGGCCGTGGCGGCGGGATTCTGTCCCGCGGGCGACGGCCCGGCGGTGCTCCGTCGCACGCTCGACCCGCGCGACCGGAAGATGGCCCGCAGCGGCCCCTACTTCTGGACGTACATGTTCACCGATCTGGCGCGCGCCGGCCTGGCCCGCGACGCCCTGCGCGAGGCCGAGCGGCTGTGGGGCGACATGCTCGCGCGCGGTGCGACGAGCGTCTGGGAGACGTTCGCCGGCGATCACCTCGACTCCTTCTGCCACCCGTGGTCCTGCGCGCCCGTCGATTTCCTGCTGCGGCACGTGGCCGGAATCGGCCCCCTGCCAGCCGGCTCCCGCCAGGTGACGCTCACGCCCCAGATCGGGCTGCTCCGCGCGGTGCGGGCCCAGACCGCTTCCCCGCGGGGCGCCGTGTCGATCGCCTGGACGCGAGCGCGCGGCGGCGTCACGACGCTCGAAGGCGAGCTGCCCGCCGGCGTCGCGGGCCGGCTGACGCTCCCCGGAGGACGCCGGCGCACCGTGACCGGAAGCTGGACCCTGACCATTCGAACATAGGAGCACCGCTCTCGATGGCCGCCAACTTCATGCAGACCGCCCACGCCGCCCTCGCCATCGCCGACGGGATGGAGGTGGACCGCTCCGAGTATCTCGACCACATGACGTTCCGGGCCAACCGCCGGCCGCTGTTCCGCGAGCTGTTCGGGCCGATCGTGGGACTGAAGGACGAGTGGAAGGCTCAAGGGGCCACCCCTCAGGAGCTGGACTTCTCCGCCTTCCGCTACCGCCGCCAAATGATCGGCCATCTCCCGGCCTGGACCGGTTGGATGGGCGGCCAGCAGGAGGAGATCCTCGAGGAAACCGCGGACCACGTCATCGCGCGCGACCGCATGGGCCGCCGGGTTATGCTCTGCAAGGGGGTGGCCACCCTCCCCCTGCCCCTCGAGTATCCGGTCCGGAGCATGGACGACTGGCTGAAGGTCCGGCATCACTACGAGTTCAGCGAAGATCGTTTCGGCGGCGATTGGGAAGCGGCTGCCCGCACGCACCGCGCCGCCGGGCGCGTACTCGCTGTCAGTATTCCCGGCGGGTTCGACGAGCCGCGCCAGCTCCTCGGCGAGGAGCACGTTTGCCTGGCGCCCTACGACCAACCCGAGCTGTTGCACGACATCCTCCGGACCATCGGCGACACCGCGGTCCGCGTGCTCGAGCGCGTGAGCGCCGCCGTCCCGATTGACCAGCTCTTCGTCCACGAGGACATGGCGGGCCACAGCGGCTCGCTCTGGGGCCCCGCCCACATATCCGAGTTCATCCGGCCGTATTACCGGCGCGCGTGGGACATGCTGGCCGACCGCGGCACCCGGCTCTTCGTCCAGGACTCGGACGGCGACATGAACGCGGTCATCCCCGCGTTCATGGACGCCGGGATCAACGTCATGTATCCCATGGAGCCCGCCGCGCACATGGACATCGTAAAGGCCCGCGCGCAGTACGGCACGCGCCTGGCCTTCATGGGCGGGCTGGACAAGCACGTGATCCGGCGGAGCCGCGAGGAGATCGCAGCCGAACTCGAGTACAAGATTCCCCCGATCGTCCGGACCGGCGGCTGCGTCCTGAGCCTCGATCACCGCATCCCGAACAACACGCCGCTCGCCAACTACCGCTTCTACATCCAAAAGGCATGGGAGATACTGGACCGCGAAGCGGCTCGGCTAAGCTGAGGGTTGCGCCGCCACAACGGATTGCCGCCATCCACCGGCGAGTCCGATCGTGATGATGGGGCGCGAATCCTCTGGCGCCGTATGCCTGGCCGGAACTGACAGGACGTGCGACATGCGAATATCCGCCCCCCAGATGCTCGCTGCGCTGCTGATCGCCACCGTGGCGGCCATGCTGGCCTCCTCAGCCCAGGCGGTCTCATTCCCGAAGAGCACCGACATGGCGCTCGAGTGGCGCATGCCGGCGACAAACGCATCCGTCGCCGGACCGGTGGCCGTCCGCGTAACGGACTACGGCCGCTTCGAACTGATCGCCCCACCCGGCGCAATCGTCGGCGTCTTCGACGACACCGGCCGTCCCGCCACGTGGGACACGGCGTCGTCCGGCGGCACGTCCGAACTGTGGTTCGTGGCCGAGCCCGGCCGCCGCTACTACAGCTTCTGGCGCCGCGATCAACCCGCCACCCGCGTCAACCCGAAGAGTGCCGCCAAACCCAGAGCCCGGACGCCTGCGCGCCAGAAGCGCCCGGCCCCGGACACGCGGCCGGACGGGATCGACCCGGCGCTCGCCGTGATCGAGGGCGATGTCGGCGCGCTCGTGATCGCCCCCGTCGGCCTGCGGCGCACCGGAGACGCTCCGGACGCAGGCACGGTCGTCACGGGCGGGTTCATCCGGGTCGTCGACGACGCGGGCCGCGAAGGCGTCGCGTTCCAGTTCCAACTCGGCTTTCACCGCGCCCCGTGGAGCAGCCGCATGCCCTTGCGCACGAACCCCGGCGGCGCATCGCCCTGGCTCTGGCTGCCCGCCATCCGGGAGATCGCCCCCGCGACCATCACCATCAGCCGTGCCGATCCGGCGCCGGCGCACGTCGAGTATGCGGCCGCCCTCTCGGGCCGGCACGTGCTGCGCTCGCTGCCGCTGGAGCCGCCGTCCACGGGAGGACGGGGCCGCGCCATCGTGCACCGGGCCGAGGTCCACTCGGCGGCCTTCGCCGACGCCGATGCGATCCGGACTGACGCCGAGATATCCCGAGCCACGCTCGACGCGGTGAAGTCCATGAGCTTCGCCGGGCGGCCGCCGCGCGAGTTCCCGATCGGGGCAACCGCCGGACACCGCTACGACCTGGAGGCCGGCCGCCTGCTCGGGTTCACCGCCGTGCAGTGGACCGACGCGAGCGCGGACCGGGCGCTCTTCGACGAGCTCGGATACCGGTTCATCTACTCCTACACCCACCTCGCCGGCGATCGGCTCCGCGGCTACGGGTTCCGGCGCGACACGAACGACGAGCAGATGCGCGACCTCGCCGACCGCTGGGACGCCGCCGGCCTGAAGGATCGCGTCTACCGGATATCCGTGTTCGACGAGCCGGGACACAACATCGCCGCCACCGTGCAGACCAATGCCACGCTCTACGCCATGGCCAAGGATCCGTACGCCTGGGGGCAGATGCTCGAGACCGCCGGGTTGCGCCCGGAGGACTTCATAGACCCGACGAACCCGCCGCCTGCCGGACTGACGCCCGCAACGAATGCCTACTGGACGCACCTCCGGTTTCGCTGGGCGGGCGATCGCGAGGCCGACCCCGTCGGCTTGCGCAACACCATGCTCACCTGGGCGGCATCCTACCCTACTCGCTTCGGCAACGTCCGCCAGGCCATCCGGGCGCACATGGGATCGAACGTGCTCGTGACGGCCAATGTGCACGACAGCCACTTCTTCCGATCGATGCCGACCGACATCGAGCCCTGGCGGATGTACTCCGTCCGCGAATCGCTTGACGTGCCGCAGGCGTGCGACTACGGCGTCGGCCACCCCGGGGGCGAGGAGTTCATGATTGACTTGCTCCGCTGCGCGCTCCGGCCGAACGACAAGCCGGTCGATGCCTATCTCGCGGCGCAGGCGGCCTACCTGACGCGCCCGCCGCGCAGCCTCACGCTGCGCGCCTTCAGCGCCGTCGGCGCCGGCGCCCGCTCACTTTCGTTCTACCTGTACGGGCCGCGCTACCTGGCAACCGAGAACTGGTTCGATACCGATCGCGAGAAGCTGCGCGCCATGGGCCAGATCAGCCACGCCGTCGGGTGGGCCGAGGATGTCCTGCTCGCCGCCCGTCCGCCCCGTTCACCGGTCGCCATCCTCTGCGCGCGGGACGGCGATCTCTGGGATGCCCTGGACGTCGGCGCCGTCTACTTCTCCGAGCGGCGCAACCTGCACCACCTGCTCCGCGGGCTCGGCTATCAGCCCGACTTCATCAGCGACGCATATCTCCCGCCCGATGCCGAGCTCGCCGGCATCAAGGTGCTGTTCATGACCCAGCGCTGCCTGCCGGCGGCGGCGGCCGCACGGCTGTTGAAATGGATCGAGCGCGGCGGGACGTTGGTCGCGCTGGTCGGCTGTGGACAGTTGGACGAGTACGCCCGCCCCCAGTCCGTCATGACCGAAGCGTTCGGCATGACTGACCTTCGGGTGCGCGATCCGGACCCGGGCGTGAAGCATGCGCTCGACGATATCCCTTCCCTCCGGATACCCGAACTGGATCTATGGACGCTCGGCCCCACCGCATCGGTGAAGCCGGGGGGAGCCCGAGTCACGACGCCGTTCGAGGACACGCATCCAGCCGTCCTCGAGCGGGCGCTCGGCGCCGGGCGGCTCGTCTACTTCGCCTTCATGCCGGGCCACAGCTATCACCTCGGCGCCGAGATGCGAAACCACGCCCTCGTCGGCATGCAGGAGCCGGCCCGCAACGCCGTGCGTCCCTGGCTCGTGGCGGCCGGTCCGCCGGCCTGCGCCAGCGACAATCCGCTGGTAAGCGCCCGACTGCTCGCCGGCCCGAAGGGATGCGCCGTCGTGCTCGTGAACGCAACCGGCTCGGACCGCGTCGAGCGCGTGACCGTCCGCCTCCGCGGCACCGCCCTCCGGGTCGCGGAGAGCCTGGCGCAGGGAGCACTCGCGCTGACGGCCGCCGATGGAGCGGTCTCGTTCTCCGTGCCGCTCGGGCTGGCCGATATTATTGTCTTGAAGTGAGTGCGGTGCGGGACGTTGAATTCCCGGCCGACGGCTCGGCCGGTCGGGCCGCGCCGCATCTCTGGAGGAATCGATCATGAAAGCAGGATTCGCGCGCGTCAGCATCACTCCGCCCATCGGCACCCGGATGCTCGGCTTCGGAGGGCGGGATCGGGCGAAGGGGTGCGAGGGCATCCACGACGACGTCTTCGCGCGCGCCCTCTTCCTTCAGCACGGCGACGAGTGCGCCATGATCGTGGCGTACGACCTCTGCTTCTTTGGCCGCGCCGAGGCGGACCGCATCCGCGGCGCGCTCGGCCGCGCGCTGAACCTGGCGCCGCGGCAGATTCTCCTGAACTTCTCCCACACGCACGTTGGGCCGTGCACGGCCACCTGGGGGTTCAGCGGCTTTGACGCGCCAGACATCCTGTACATGAACGCGGTCGAGCAAGCCACCGTCCAGGCGGCTCAAACGGCCCGGGCCGGCGCCCGGAAGGCGACGATCCAGGCGGGGCGGACCGAGACCCGGCTTCCCGTCAGCCGTCGCAAGCCCAACGGCAAGGGCGGCGTCGAGTGGCGGCCATACCCCGAAGGAACCGTCTGCCGCAGCCTGCCGCTGTGCCTGCTAAAGGACGCGGACGGCCGGGTCATCTCGCTCCTCTACTCCGTCGCCTGCCACCCCTCGACAACCGGCGGCTGGCAGATCTCGGCGGACTATCCCGGCGTGGCGTGCCGGATCCTGGACAGGCAGCTGGGCCTGCGGGATGGCGGGAGCCTGTTCCTCCAAGGCTGCGGCGGCGACGCCAAGGCGTGCACGATCGCCAACGGACGCGACGATGTGGACGTGGCATGGCGGACCGGGAGCTGGGACGACGTGGAGCAAGCCGGCCGGATCGTCGCGGATGAAGTGCGCCGGGCGCTCGACGCCGGACTGCGGCCCGTGTCACCCGCGCTGGCCGCCGCGGAAACGCAAACCGTCTGGCCGCTTCTGCCCACGCCGGCGCGCGCCCTGCTGGTCTCCATCGCGGAGAACCCGGGTGCGTACGAACTGCAGCGGATGTGGGCCAGGCGGCAGATCGAGATCCTCGACCGCGGCGGGAAGCTCCCGACAGCCGCCGACATCACGCTCCACGGCATCCGCCTCGGCCGTGGTCTCCGGATCGCCGCCCTGGAGGGAGAGGCCGTGGGAGAGCTCGGGCTCTTCGTCGAGGCGTTCTACGGGTCGGGCACCACCTTCGCCCTCGGCTACACCGACGGGACGCAGCTCTACCTCCCGTCCGAGCGCATGCTGCCGGAGGGCGGGTATGAGGTCGAGAGCTACTACGAGTACGGATTCCCCTCTCCGCTCGCCCCCGGACTCCAGCGCATTCTGAAGAAGAGCCTCACCGACCTGCGCCACCGCGGGATCGATTGATCCCTCAGCACGACGGGCCCACGGCCAGGGTCAGGCTGGAGCCCGCGTACTCGCGCTGCGGAAGCGAGGCGCCGACCTTGGCGGCGAGCAACCCCGACAGCGACAGAGAGAGCAGGCCGTCGCGCTGCTCCGGCTGTGCGACGGTCAGAATCGCCCGGCCGCCGACCGGCCGGTACAACAGAACGCACGGCCGGTCCGCGGCGATCGTCTGCCCATCGGGGAAGGCGACAGCCCCGGGCTCGTAGAACACGACCTGCCCGAGGCCGTCGACGGCATGCCAGACCGCCTGCGCCTTCGCGTCGTTGCGCACTAACACGAAACGCTCGGTCGTGGCGGCGGCCTCGGGCCCGGCGCCCGGCAGCACGACATAGGCGTACGAGGCCCCGGACGGGCTGCGTCCGTGGTCCAGTCCGGCGTTCAGGACGGGCTGCTCCTCCAGCGCGGCCGGCCCGACTCCGCAGTCGCTCCAAGCGCCCCGCTGCCGCGTCACCCGAACCGTTCCATGGCCCTGGAGGACGTGATACGCGACGCCGTCGTGCCAGAAGGCCGCACCGTTCGTCAGCGGATACGCTCCGTCCGCGAGCGGGCCGGACTGTCCGCTCATCCGCACCTCCCCGCGCCGTCGACACTGGTTGAGCGTGGTCCGAACCGGATCGCCTGAAGTCGATCGAATCGCCGCGCCTAGCGCCACCATGCCCTCGTCGAACAGGAACCACGCCTTCCGGGCGGCCAGCGTCTTCCGGGAGAAGTCCATAGCCGCGCAGCCGACGAGCCCATCGGAAGCGCCGCCCGCGAACGCGCCCTCGCCCAGGTGGCGCAGGCCGTCGGGATCGAAAGCTCCCTCGTCCTGCTCAACCGTCGCGCCGGGAACCTGGCGCCAGTTCCAGACCGGGAAGACATCGCGATACTCATCGCCATCGCGCATGATGAATGTCGCGCCTTCAGCCATGTGGTGACACAGCCGGCCCTCGCCTCCGCAGCACGGCGTGTCGGCGTTCAAGATGCGCGAGCTCGGCATGCGCACGGAGACGTAGAAGCCGGGGCGATGGTGGACCATGAGATCCGCGCACCAGAAATGCCGGTTGCCCGTGACGAACGATCGTCCGCCCCGGCCGCCGTCCCCGGCGATGGCGGCAAACTCGGCTCTCCGCGGGTGCTCGACCTCGGCCATGTGGGCCGCGCCCCTGAAGAAGCCCGCGGCCGAATGCCCCGCCCGGGTGATCTCGCGGCCGATCGCGCCGTACTCGAACGTCCGGCCGCGAACCATCCAGCGGCTGCCGTCGAGCAGGTAGCGTGCGAGCAGGTCAACCATGTGCTCCGGGAATGCGTAGACGGTTCCGGATGCCAGCCGGATCAGCCGCGCCACGTCCGCGGCGAACCACTGGCCGTAGCCGCCCGAGTAGAGCAGCTTCCCATGCTGGAAGAAGCTCATGTCCGGCTGCAGCCCCTCCGCGCCGGGCAGGACGCGCAGCTCGCGACCGATCAGGATGAATGCCTGCGACACGATGTCCGGATCGTCCGCCAGCAGGCCGTGCCGGATCTCGACCCCGGCCGTCCAGACGAGGTTCTGACCCGTAAACCGCAGCACCGGCTGGTGAGCGGTCAGCGCGGGAGCCGCCCGCTCGACATAGGAACGATCGCACGCGTCCTTCACGAGCAGCAGCGTATCGCCCAGCAGCATCGGCGCGCCGATCTGGTTCCACCACCAGTTGGGGTTGACGAGCCCCCGGGAGTACCAGGCGTCCAGCCCACGCCGGACGGCGTCCAGGAGCGGCTCGCCCGCCGGTCGCTCCATCGCGCTCCATTCGCAGGCCATGGCCAGCAGCCGCGCGAGATGGACCGCCGCGGCCCAGTCCTTCAGCGCGCCGGGCTCATAGGCCACGTCGCCCCAGGTTCCGTCGCCCCCCATGGACGCGAGCAACCGCTCCGCCGGCTGCTCCACCGCGACGATCGCCGAGCTCTGAAGGATGTCCCGGCACAGGCGCTCGCGCAGCACCGGCAGCGCCGCCATTCTCCGATCCGCACGCGTATCGCTCATGCTGGCATCTCCCAGTCCCTCGGCCGATGGCCTGCTTACGGGCAGACAGCATACCCATCCGCAGGCGCTGAGGCTAGGCCGCGGGCCAAGTCTCCATCATGATCGCATTCACCCACACCCGACCGCCTCGTTGCCTCGGGCCGACGGCTTCGCTATGCTCTTCCCCCCAAGAACAGCACGGCCGGAGCTCCGGCCGGCCGCGGAAAGGGTTTCCTTGAGAGACATCCTTCGATTCCTCATAGCCGTCTCCTTCAGCCTGGCCGCCACCGCCCATGCGACGGACTACTTCGTCTCGACCAGCGGCAGCGACGCGAACAGCGGGCTGACGTGGAGCGACGCCAAGGCCAGCGTCAGCAACGCCGTGGACGTCGCCAACGCCGGGGCGGCCAACCGGGTCATCGTCTCAAACGGCACGTACTTCACCGCCGGGCCGATCGCGATCACGAGCGACACCCGGGTCGAGAGCGTGAACGGGCCGGACGTCACCATCCTGGCGCGCAAGGCCACCGCGCTGTTTTCCGTCTGCATCGTCAGCAACGCGGACGCCGTGCTGGCGGGATTCACGGTCACCAACGGTTCCCTGCCGCAAAGCGACTACGGCTCCGGCGTGCGCCTCGCGAACGGAACCGTCTCCAACTGCGTGATGACCATGAACTACTCGAAGCGGGGAGCCGCCGGCCTGTACGCGACGAACGGGCTGGTCACGGACTGCCGCATCGTGAACAACACGGACGATGACGCCACGGTCAACACCGGCGGCGCGCGCCTCTCCCGTAACGCGGTCATGCGCAACTGCCTGATCGCCGGAAACCGGTCGGACGAGTGCGGCGGCCTGTACCTGGAAGGCGGGGCCATCGCCCGGGCCTGCGTCATTTCGAACAACACCGGCTACCTCAACATCTATGAGCCCGCCGGCGTCTACATGACGGCAAGCTCCGTGCTCGAGAACTGCCTGGTGATCGACAACGGCGGGCGGGGCGTGGAGATCACCACCCGGCTGACCGGCACCCCGACGGTCCGACACTGCACGATCGCAGGCAACCGCCACAGCTCCAATCGCGGCTGCGGGCTGCGCATGACCGTCGGCCGGGTGCAGAACACGATCGCCTACCACAACGCCTTCGACGCCTTCATCGACCCCCAGAACAATCTGGAACGGCTCGGCGGCACGGTGTCCAACTCGTGCATGACGCCCCTGGTGACCGGCGGCGGCAACACCGCCGCGGAGCCGCGCTTCGCCCAACTCGCCGGACGCAACCTGCGCCTGATGCCGGGCTCCCCCGCGATCGACGGCGGTCTCGCCGCCGGCGTGGCGACGGACATCGGCGGCGCGGCGCGTCCCGTGGACGGCAACGGCGACGGCACGCCCGCCGCCGACATGGGCGCCTACGAGGCCGCGGACGGCGGAGCCGGGGCGCTGCGCTGCGGATTCGTGGCCGCGCCGGCGGAGGGCATCGACACGCTCGACGTCACATTCTCGGCCGCTTTCGCCGGCGCGGACACCAACATCGTGTTTACCGGCTGGGACTTCGGCGATGGAGTCGCCACGGGCGGAACCGACCTGGCATCGGTCACCCACGCCTTCGGGCCCGGCTTCTACACGGCCATCCTCACCGCCAGCAACGCCTCCGGCGAAACGGCGACCGCCACGGTCAGCAATGCCGTTCGCGTGGGCCCGTCCACCGCCTTTGTCTCTCCCGCGGGCTCGCACACGCATCCGTTCGACACCTGGCAGAAGGCGGCGCGCTCCCTGCAGGCCGCGGTCGATGCGGTCGTCGCGGCGGGCGGCGCGCCGGTCACCGTCTGGGTCACCAACGGCTCGTACTTCGTGACCTCCTCCGTTCAGGTCGTGAAAGGGATCGCAATCCGCGGCGTGAACGGCCCCGATGTCACTGTCGTGGCGCGCACGAGCGGCTCGACTCGCGTGTTCTACGTCATCCATCCCGCCGCCCTCATCTCCGGGCTCAGCATGACCAACGGAAGCTACGGCGGGCAGGAGGGCTCCGGGCTCTACCTGCAGGGCGGCACCGCCACGAACTGCATCATCGAACGCAACCAGCAGAACCGGGCTTCAGCCGTATACGTGGACGGCGGGCTCGTGACGCACTCGGTCATCCGCCGGAACACCGACGCCGGCAACTCCGGCACCTCCGGCGGCGCGTCCCTCGTCAACACCGGCCGGCTGGCCTGGTGCACCATCGCCGGCAACACGGGCGGATCCGAGGTGAGCTCTGTCGCCGCGGTCCGGATGGGCGGGAACTGCATCGTCCGCAACTGCATCATCACCAACAACGCGTCCTCCGGCACGGGAACGAACGCCGCGGCCGTCCGGATGTCCGCCGGCGACGTGGTCCAGAACTGCCTGATCGCCAGCAACCAGGTCCGCGGAATCGTCATGGCGGGCGGCACCGCCCGCAACTGCACGGTTACGCGCAACACGGTGACCGGCAACGCCGCGCCGGGCATCGCCATGTCCACCGGGCTGGTCCGGAACTGCGTCGTCTACGCCAACGGGGACAACTCCGGCAACCTCACCGCCGGCAGCGGCGCCGTGGACTACACGTGCGTGACACCCGCCGTGCCGGGCGCCGGCAACTCGAGCCTCGACCCGCTGCTTGTGGATCCGGCCGGCGACTACCGCCTGGGCGATGGCTCGCCCGGGCTCGACTCCGGCACAAACGAGAGCTGGATGACCGGCGAGGCTGATCTCGCAGGCGCCGACCGGGTGATCAACGGGACGGTAGACCGCGGCGCCTACGAGAAGACCGGAGCCAGCGGCGGCCCCCTCGCCTGCAATTTCTCCGCACCCGTGACCGAAGCCCTGACCAACCTCCCGGCCGTCTTCACCGCCGTGGTCAGTGGCGACGACACGAGCATCGTGTCCTACGCCTGGGACTTCGGTGACGGCCAGTCCGATAGCGGGGCGGACCGCACCAACGTATCGCATGCGTACACCACCGGCTACTTCACCGTGACGCTCACCGTAAACAACATGTCCGGCGAGGCCGCCACGAACACGAAGGCCGCATACATCCGCGTGGCGCCGCTCATCGCGCACGTATCGCCATACGGCGCGCACGTCGCGCCGTTCGCCTCATGGAACACGGCGGCCACGACCGTCCAAGCGGCGGTCGATGCCGCGCTTGTCCAGGGCGCCGACGCCACGAGCGTGCTGATCACCGACGGGACTTACCGGGTGACGCAGAACATCGAGATCAGCAAGGCGATCACGGTGCGCAGCGTCAACGGGCGCGACCGCACGACGATCATTCGCCCGTCCACAGCCCCGTCGTGTCGCATCTTCTGGATCCACCACCCGGCCGCCGTGCTGGACGGCGTGACGATCACGAACGGCTACCGGACGGGCTCCGGCCAGACCGGCGGCATCCAGCTGGACGGGGGAACCGTCCGCAACTGCACGGTGGCCTTCTGCCAGGGCGACCGCGAGGCGGGAGGCATCGCCCTGACAGCGGGCACGGTCTCCAACTGCGTGGTGCGCGGCAATTCCGACACCGGCAACTCCGGAACCCTCGGCGGCGTATCCGTGCTCGCGGGTCAGGTGATCGACTGCCTCATCGTCGCGAACCGGGGCGGCTCCGACATCGGCGCGGTGGGCGGCCTCCGCATGAGCGGCGGAGAGGTTCGGTCCTGCGTGATCGCCAGCAACGTCTACGGCACGGGCGCCGCCGGTGCGGCCGGCGGAGCACACGTCTCCGGCGGCGTGCTTCGCGGGTGCCTGGTGCACGCCAACTCGGGCGCGGGCGTCCGTCTCTCGGCTGGCTCCGTGGTGAACGCCACCATTGTCCGGAACAGCGGGATCGGGCTGACGAACTCCGTCAGCGGCGTCACGAATACAATCGCCTGGTTCAATGGCGGAGCCGACATCTCCGGCGTCACGGCCGGCATCCGGTCCTCCTGTTCGCCGTCCCTGCCCCACGATCCGCTCGGCGCCGGAACAATCACGAGCGATCCGCAGTTCCTCGCCTCCGGGTCCGGGACGGGCACCAATGCGGCCGGCGACTACCACATCCGCGCGCGATCGCCATGCGCCAACGCCGGGCTTCTGCAGGGATGGATGAGCGACGCTCACGATATCGACGGGAACCCCCGCGTGCGTGGCGCTCAGCCGGACATGGGCGCCTACGAGGCGCCGCCGGCCCGGAACGGATTGCTCGTCGTGACCCAGTAGCCCGCCTGAAGGAGAAGACAGACCCGTGCCCCCTCGGATCAAGCTATCGACCGGCAGCTTGCTCGGTCTCGCCGGCGCGCTGACTGCGGGCGTGTGTGCCGCCGTCGCGCTGACGGGCCTCGCGCTCCTCGGCTGGGATCCGACGGGGCTCTCCGCAGCGGGGCGGCGGGCGTGCGGGGTCCTCGTCCTGACCTCCTCGGGGGCTGGACTGGTCGCTCTGATCGCTTTGATGGAACTGCCCATCGGCGTGAACCTCTGGGTGATCCGCCGCCTGGGATACGACGGGGCCGAGATCGTCCTGACGCAGCGGGTCCTGTCGGCCCTGGAAGCCGGACGGTTCCCGTACCGGTCGGACGTCCATCATTTTCACGAGCCGTGGACCATTCCCAGCGCGTTCACACGCCTGGCGGTTCGACTCCGCCTCATGCCGGAGACCGACCGCGTCCCGGCCTGGATCAACCGGGTCCTATCGGGCGGCGCCCGCACGGTGGTCCACAGCGATGGCCTCGCATCCCTCGCGCGGGACCATGCGCACAGCATGATGGTCGAGTTCGTGCGCACGGAAGCCGATCCGCTCCCCCCGCCCGGACATCACCTCGTGTTCGACGTGTTCTACAGCACCGACGCCCGTTCGGTTGATGCATGGAAGGCGTCGGTGCGGGGGTTCTTCGACCGGCTTCCGCCAGGGGAGAAGGCGACGGTACACCTTTACGGATTCCGCCTCGGCATCACGCCGAAGCGCTACGGGCCCCGGGGCAAGGGGCTCTTCCCGGACAAGGGGGATTTCCCCATCGACTGGTTCCTGGGTGAGTGCTTCGAGCAGATCGGCGAGATCGTGCTGGAGCTGAGCCCGTTCGATACGCTGAAAGACATCCTCAGCGGCCGGCTCCCCACCCGGGGCCGATTCCAGCGCTTCTACGACCGCGCCGTCGGCGCCCGCACGCCCCCTCCGTCTCGATGCCCTTCCAGCGGAGCGGAAGAACCGTAGGAGAATCGATCCCGGCGGGCCTCAGCCTCCGCACGCACCCCGGCTGCTGTTTCCCCTTGCCCTCGCAACGATGCGAGCCGATTATCTCCCCCAACTCTGGGGGCGGATGAGCATCCTCAAGAACATCGCGAGTCTCTTTTCCACCGACGCGCCGGCGCCCAAGGCCAGGTCCAAGTCCGGACTGATCCGGATGCCTCCGATCCCGCCAGCCACCCGCTACGTGATGCAGCTGCTCGAATCGATGCTCGATGAACGCCGCGAAGGAGTGACCCTCCGCCAGTCGGAAGCGCTACCATCCGTCCGGGGACACGCCGGGGCGGACTCGGCCACGATGCCACAGTTCTCGGAGGTCGTGAACCGCCTCAAGTTCCTGGCCCGCCTGAATCCGGTGACGTACCCGGACGGCACCGAGGCGGAGTTCTCCTGCGAACTCCGATCCCGCCCCTCCACGGTGCACCTGTGCTTCCACGACTCCGGATCCGATCCGGCCTGCACGATCCGGGTGCGCCGGAAGGAGCCCTGAGGCAACGTGCCGGATGGCGACGGCGCGCCGACGCAGGTCGCCCGGCCGGAGATGGGCCTCCGTCTTCCCGGCACACGGTCCTGGGCGTGACGCATCGCGTCGGCTAGCAGCGCCGCGCCGACACTCGCACCCGGCCGCGAAATCCCGGCGCCGCCACAGACGCCGGCGCGGTTTGGCGCGGATGCCGGATATCGATCCACATCGTGCCGCGGGCCGACTCCCACCGCACCTCGATCGGTCCGTGCGGAGTCGGCACCACGCCGCGCGCCGCCGGCAGACCGCACGTGTGCGGCTCCACCGCGAACGAGCCGAAGCCGGGCGTCAGCGGGCGGACGCCCAGGATGTAGGCCATGTTCGTCCAGATCGGCACGGCGGACCACCCGTGGCACAGGCTCCCGGCCTCCGCGAACATGTCGTCGCCCTCGTACGGACGCCGCTCGCGGTCGCGCCCGAGGCCCAGGTCGTTCGCCAGCCCCGGCCCCATCATGCTCGTGTCGGCCACCTCCCACAGCGAGGTGGCGCCGTTCTCGACCATGCCGCCGTACACGCCGCGGATGCGGTCGAGCATCGCCGCCTGGACCGCCACGGGCGCGCCGCGCATCGCCTGCACGCCATAGCCCATGACCTGCAGGGTCATATCGACGAGCGACCGGTCGCGCAGGATGGCCTCCTGAAGGCGGCGGCGCGCTCCCGCGGGTGCGACGCCGGTGCACAGAGCGAGCGCCTGCACGCCGGCCGAATAGTGCCACCGGCGGCGGCGGTCGGCGTACGTGGCGTAGCGCCCGCGCCCCGCGTCCCAGAACAGGCGGTGAACGGCTTTCCCGAGCGCGTCGGCCCTGCGAATCCACACCGCCGCCGGCCCGGTGTCGCCCGCGAGCGCCAGCATGGCGGCACAGGCGCGCATGCCCTCGACGAGATACAGGTTGTGCGGCGCGTCGAGGCGGAAGCCCGAGCCCGGCCCCGTGCGCGGCTGGTAGTCCAGCCCGGCCGTCCATTCGTAGAAGAGCCAGGAGTCCTCGAACGTGCGATACACGCCGGTCGATTCGTCGGGCCGGGCCAGGAAGGCGCTCAGGACGCGCTCGACCGTCGGCCGGAACTCATCGAAGAGAGCCGGAGAGCCGCTGAACAGCCAGTGCTCGTGGAGCGCTGCAATCCAGGCCAGCGAGAAAATCGGAATCGTGGTCTTCACGTTGGACGGTGCGCACATATCGAGCAGTCCGCCCTCGCGCTCGCCCCAACCCAGCAGTCGGAACGACTGCCGGGGATACTCGTATTCGCCGAAGACGTAGTACCCATAGAGCGCCTGGTTGCGGCTGTCGTAGGAGTACAGGCTCTGCTCGCGCCACGGACAGTCGAAGTAGTGGTCGCCCATGCACAGCTTCAGCGTGCGGATCGAGACCGTCTGCAGCCGCTCAACCAGACCGTCGGCGCAGGCAAAGGCCCCCGCGTCCCGCACGGGGTACTCGAGCGGATCCAGACCGACGGCATGCACCCGGACCGCCCGCCGGAACGCCGTGATGTGCAGCTCGATGTATCGGCACCCGAGCCTCCGGAACGGGACCGTCAGCACGTTGCGGCCGGCGCGACAGACGAACCGATCCGTGAACCGCCGATATCCGGGTGCGGCGCGCACCCCCAAGTCCTCGAGATGCTCGCCGTGCGCCACGTCCACCACGGTGCCGGCCGGCGCCTCAAGCTCGACGCGCAGCAGGCCGAAGGATTCGGCGCCCATGTCGGCCAGCAGATACGCGCCGTTCGCCGGCACCTTCGGCGGCTCGAACACCCACGGCGACTGCTTCGAGGGCGGGACCCGTGAGGCGCGCTTGAACTCCGCCGCCACGGCGAGCGAAGGCGAGTCGGACGCGGCCGAGCCCGTCCGGATCAGGGCGCCCGCACACACGATGCTCCCGGGCTGGAACGCCGCGCGGACCATCTGCGGCAACCGGCGTGGCTCGAGCGAGCGCCAGTAGCCATCCGTCGGCCCGGCCAGCTCGGCCGCCGACCGCCACCGTCGGACCGGCCGGTAGCGCAGGCTGGTCCACCCGTCTTCGCGGCGGGCGTCATGGCGAACGGTGAATCCCATCTGCACGGTCGCCTGATCGACTGATCCGCCCGACGCGTAGGCGGGTGACAGCCGCGCCAGCCATTGCCGATCGCTTACGACGCGCGCGCGCCCCGCGTCGATCCGAACAATCAGCCCCGGATGCCCGCGCCGGTACTCGCTCGCGCCTCGGCCGCGATAGTAGGCGAGGATCGCAATCGCATTCAGCCCGCGCCGCAGCAGCGACCCGATCGGATAGGTGTCGTATGAGCGATGGCGGGGGTAGTCCGAGAACTGCCGGCCGTACACCTCCTGCCCGTTCACGAACACCTGGTAGTCGGAGTCCGCCGAGATCACCAGCCGCGCGCGCGCCGGCTTGGCGCCCAACGCGAACTCGCGTCGGAAGCAGACGTACTGGTTCTCAACGTCATCCTTTGCGTCCAGCCAAATCCAGCGGCAGTCGTTGGTGAAGCCCGCCTCTTTCACGATCATCTCTTCTTCCCCTTGCTCCATTGGGTGAATCGGTCGGATCCGCCGGATCATCGCCCCGCCATTCGCCTCACCCCTCGCCGCCCCACGGCGCCCAGCCGAGCTGGGCGGACGGGGTGGCGTCCATCAGCGCCTGGCGAGACTCCCGGAATCGGGCCACCACGTCGCGGCACGCCGGGTCGCCGCTCCGGTCATGCTGCTCCCCGGGATCGGCGCGCAGATCGAACAGTCGCTCGCCGCCCCCGCTCGGGCTTCCCGGCAGCTCGCGCACGTACTTCCAATCGCGCGACTGGAGCAGCTCCCACATGTTGCGGCATTCGGAGAAGGCGAACTCGCGAACGCCATCGACCTCGCCCCGGACCACCGGCATGAGCGAGCGGCAGGGCACTCGGTCGTGGTAGGCCGGCCAGCTCTTCGAGAGCGCAGACGCCGGATCGAGCCCGGCCACGTCGAGCATGGTGGCCGTCAGATCCGTGAGCTCCACCGGCGCCGCGCAGAGGCGGCGGCCCAGGTAGGCCGGGTGCCGGATCGCGGTCGGGACCGTCACGGACTGGCGCCACGGCTGCTGCTTGGACATCCGGCCGTGGTCGCCCAGCATCTCCCCGTGGTCGCTCGTGAACAGGATCACCGTGCGGTCGAGTTGCCCGTCCGCCTCGAGCTGGCTCAGCAGACGGCCCACCTGCCAGTCGATCAGCGCGATCATCGCCTTGTACGCGCGCCGCAAGCGGAAGACGCGCTGCCGCGCCTCGGGCGCAAGCGCCGCCGCACCGGGCAGGAAGTCGTCGACCTCCTCCAGGGGAAACCGCTCCAGCCACGAGCGAGGGGGATCGTACGGCTTGTGCGGACCGCAGAATGAAGCGAACAGGAAGAACGGCTTTCCGGCCGGACGGGCATCGAGCGCACGGAGCGCCTCGTCGCCGATCACGTTGTCCACGTAGTCCGACTCGTCGAACGGCCACGCCTCGCCCGTGAACTGGATCATGGACGGATCCTGGGAGTTGCGGCCCTGCCCGATCACATGCTCCCGGTAGCGCTCCAGGAGCCCCTTGCGCGCCAGGCGCGCCCCGTACTCGCAGTAGTTGGTCACGGCGAGCTGCTTGCCGGCCACCTCCCATGCGTAGTCGAGCCCGTAGCGCATGACCTCGGGCTGGAGCGCGACGAGGTCGTGCCCCCGACCCGGCGCGGTCCCCCACGGCCAGTTCTGCATCCAGTGGAACTTGCCGACGCCCGCCGTCCAGTAGCCCGCGCCCTGCAGCGCGCGCATGTAGGTCGGATGCTCCGGGCTCAGGTCGCCGGACATGTCGAGCATGCCGATCTGGTGCGTGTACTTGCCCGTCAGCAACGCCGCCCGCGCCGGCGTGCAGATCGGGTTGGCGGTCAGACAGTTCGAGAAGGCCACGCTGCCGCTCAGGCGGTCCAGGTTCGGCGTCGGCAGCCGCGATCCGGGGATGAACCCCGCGTGGTCGGCCCGATGCTGGTCGGTCATGATCAGCACGATGTTGTGCGGCGGCTGGCTCTGGGTCCTCATGGCGGCTCTCATACCCCGATTCACCCTCCGGCGGCAAGCTCGCGCGCCGGCCCCACCGCCCGGATGCGCCCGCCCGCGACAATTCGATTGCCGCCGTCCCGGGCTCCGCCCCATAGTGCGCGCACCATGAGATCCGCGGACGACCACATCTTTCCACGCGACCGCATGACCCGACGCGAGCGGGTACTCGCCACGCTGCGCCACCAGCCGGTGGATCGCCCGGCCATCCTGGAGCAGCTCAGCTACAACCCGCGCGTCATCGCCGACTGGACGGGCCGGGCCGTCCGCGGATTCGACTACACCGCTGACGACATCTGTGCGGTCATCCGCCAGACGCTGGACCTGGCCATGCCGCCGGTCCCGCCGCGCGGCACCGGCCGCGCCACGTCGCCGGACGGATTCGTGACCCAGAACGACAACTGGACGGCGTGGCACGTGAGCCGGCCGTTCGCCGACGCGGACGGCGCGCGCGACTGGCTCAGCGCGCAGACAGCCGCCCTGCGCGCGACCGGCGCCGCATTCGACCCGCGCGCCGCCCGCGATGCGTATCGAGCCCAGATACTCGGCCTGCAGGGCCGGATCGGGGGCACGGTCATCCTCAACTTCAGCGCCACGTGGTTCTGCTTCGTGTTCGACCGCATGGGCCTGGAGATCTTCTCCTACTTCGTCTCGGACTACCCGGAGGTATTCGCGGCATTCCTGGAGCAGGCGGCCGAGGGCGAGCTTCGCCGCGTTCACGCCGTCGCCGACGCCGCGCTCTCGCCGGTTATCCTCATCCCGGAGGACTTCTCGACCAAGCAAGGGCCGATGTTCAGCCCGGAATTCCTCGGGCAGTATCTCTACCCGCACGTGCGCCGGCTGACCGCCGCCTGGCACGAGCACGGGGTCGTCGCCCTCTACCACAGCGACGGCAACTATCGAAAGGCCATCCCGGACCTCATCGGGTGCGGAGTGGACGGCTTCTACTGCCTCGAACCCGGCTGTGGCATGGACATCGTGGAGTTCAAGAATGCGTGGCCGAACATGGTGTGGTCGGGCGGCGTCGATGGCGTGGACCTGCTTGAGCGGGGAAGCCCTGAACAGGTGCGGACGGAGGTGCGTCGGCAGATCCGAGCGACTAACGCCGTAGAGACTGGCGGCATGTTCGTAGCGTCCTCAAGCGAGATCAATCCGCCGATCCCGCCCGAGAACTTCCGCGCCATGCTGGAGGCCGTCGAGCTGGAAGCGGACGGATGACGCCTCCTCAGAGTCCATCAGCGGAGCAGTGGTTCAGAAACGACAACGAGGGAATGTCGGCCCATCCACTGTCTCGTGATGCCGTGGCCTCGGACACACACGCGCCGCCGAGCACACCCGCCACGATAATCGCTTGGCGCTGGCACGGGTGACGGCCTACACTCCGATCCGCCAATCGTTCTCGGCGGCTACTCCGGTCCGGCCGGGCCGATGCGCAAACCGGGAGACGATATGAAGACACGCATGTTCGGCTGGCTGGTCATCACCATGCTCTCCTCTGCACTGGGTTCGAGCGGCGCCCCCGCCCTGCTGTCCGAAACGGGCAGCGAACGGGCAACGACCGGCCTCGGCAACCTGATCGTCACCCAGACCGGCGCAACGCACGTCGTCTGGCTCGACAACGACCCGGCCACGAGCAGCTACTGGGCGAAGGTTTCCTCCCTCGATCACGCAACCGGCCGCTGGTCCGCGCCGCTCCCGCTCGCCAAGGCCTTCGACAACCACTCGCGCCCCTGCATCGCCGCGGACGACCAGGGGTTCCTCCACGTCATCGTGAGCGGACACAACACGCCGTTCCAGTATCTGAAGAGCCTCAAGCCGGGCGACGCCTCGGCCTGGTCCAAGCCGGTGCTCTTCCAGAAGGGAACGTATCCATACCTGCTCGCGGGCTCCTCGAACACCCTGTGGCTGGCCGGTCGCGCGGTGCCTCAGGACGGGATCCACCTCTATGCCAAGAAGGGCGACGCGCCGTGGAAACTCGTCGCCACCCCGTTCAGCCGCGCCCCGCAGTTCCGCGACTACGCCGGCTACAACACCATGCTCGCATGGGATCCGGTGCGGAAGCGGCTCCACGTCGCCGCGGACGTCTACGAGGGGCCGACCGCGCTGCGCCGCGGCGAACACCAGGCCATCGTCTATCTCGCAACCGACGACGAGGGCCGGACCTGGAAGCGCGCCGACGGAACGGAGCTCGGAACCAACCGCGTCGCGGACACCGTGGACGTGCTGGCCTCAAGCAACCGCAAGCGCGAGAATGCGAAGGGCCCGCCGTCGCTCCGCCTCTCCGGCCTCGTGTTGGCCCCCGACGGCCGCCCCATCGTCCTGTATTCGTCCCGCGAGCCGGACCCGTGGCGCCCGATGCTCGTGACGCCCGGTGCCGACGGCCAGTGGCAGGACCTCGGCCTGGCTGGCGCCGCGGCCGCAACCGCAACAGGCTGCACGATCTCAGCCCACGCGGCCGGCCTGACGCTCACCGCGGACGGGCGCCTGCTCGCCTCGCTTTCGATCGTCCCCATCAAGGCCGCCCCGGGCCAGGCGGCGGAAGCCGATGAAGCCGGCGAGGCCGCGGCGGGCGACGTCGCCCGCTCGGTCCTCGCGACCAGCGCGGACCACGGCAAGACATGGGCATTCGCTCCGCTGCTCCCCGGGTCTTTGGCCGAACGCCCGATCGCGCCTTCGCTGGAGCGCATCTCGGGCGCGCCCGCCGTAGGCACCACGCAGCCGCCCGGCATCGTCTTCTTCACCGGCCTGTCGCGCTACCGCAAGGCGGGCGAGGTCATCCGGAACACGGTCTATTTCACGCGGCTGCCGTAGTCCGATCCGTCCGATTCGGGAGAACCCATCCATGGACACGATCCGCCGCTCCGAAGACGCCAAGCTGTGCGTGATGTTTGAGAGTACCGAGGGATTCCCGGCCCACGATCTCGCCGCGCGCAAGCTCGGCGCGGAGCAACTGCGGGCCGTCCCGGCCGATGTGCTCGACGCCGAGCTCATCGCGAGCGACGGCATCATCGCGTTCCGCGCCTCGTCGGACACGGGAAAGCGCATCGCCCGCCTGCTCGGGCTCCGCCTGCCCCGCCTCGGTCCGGACGCCTATCGCATCGAGCTGGTCCGGCGCCGCGGGCACCGCCTCCTCTGCGTGGCCGGCGGCGACCTGTTCGGCATGCTGGCCGGTCTTTCCGACGCGCTGACGAACGGGGAGCTGAACCGGGAGGCATTCCTCTACCGCGGCGGCAACCGGACGGAAACGCCGGCCTTCCGCTGGCGATACTACTGGACGTGGGATCACTCGACCAACTGGGTGCTCGATGACGAGGGTAACCAGTTCGTGGGCTGCAACAACGCCTACTGCAAGAAGCCCGAGACGTTCATCGAGGACTACCGCCGGCTGGTGGACCACTGCATCGACATGCGGTTCAACGGCATCGTGATCTGGGGATTCCTGCGCGACTCGCATGGCGGCGTAGAGAGCGCCTACCGCGTCGCCCGCTACGCGGCCGATCGCGGCGTGCGCATCCTCCCCGGCGTGGGCACGACGGACTACGGCGGCGTGTACTACGAAGGGAGCCACCCCTGCAGCATCCCGACCTATCTGCACCATCACCCGGAGCGGAGTTGCGTCGGGGCCGACGGCCGCCGCAACGGCGCCCTGTCCCCCTACCACCCCGGCAGCCAGCGCTGGATCGCCGAGTGCGTCGAGTGGCTCTACCGCACGTTCCCGATCGGCGGCTCCAACATGGAAAACGGTGACTTCCTGGTCGATCACTCCGCCGCCGCCAAGCGCGCCCGGGCCCGGATCCGGAGCGCCGAGGCGGACTACTTCAAGGACCAGTACTTCGCGTACAAGACGGCGCTGGACACCACCGACCGCATCGCGCCCGAGGCCTTCAACGGCTATGCGACGTACGCCGGCTTCAACCGCGTGACCGACAAGGGGCCCCACCACCAGCAGGCCGGGCTCACCCGGACGCCCTACTTCTCCCGCCACATGCCCGCCAGCGCCGTGGCGCAGTGGACCCTCTCGGGCATGCTCAGCCAGAAGATCGTGCCCCTGCGCGACTGGATGCGCAGCCCGGCTCCGGCCTCGGTCTACGAGAACCCGAACTGGCCGCGTGGCCTGCGCCCCCCCACCCCCCGGTCAGCCGGCTTCATGCACCAGGCCAGCCAGTGGTTCATGCCCACGCGTCGCACCGACGTGGCCGTGAGCAGCATGATCGAAGGCTGCCTCCGCAGTCACGAAGCCGGGCTCGAAGGCATCTCCATCCACGGCGAGGTCAGCTCCCGCTTCTTCGCGTACGGGCTGAACTACCTCACCATGCGCCACTGGACCTATCATCCCGAGAGCACGCTCGAGGAGTTCGCGCTGGCTGAGCTCGCGCCGCGCCTCGGCGGCGAGCCGGAAGCCCGGGTCTTCGTCGAAGCGCTCTGCGACATCGAGGACGGCAAGACCGGGATGGAGCTCGAGAAGAAGGTCAACGAAGCGTCCGCGCGCTGCCGCGCGCACCGGGACTTCGGCAACGACCGCCGGCGCCTGGCCGTCACGAACCTGTGGGTCGCGCTGCGCGAGTGGAACTGCGGACGCGATGCTCCGAACCGCTATCCCTACCGCCAGATCGCACACGGCGGCGGCGTGGCCTGAGCCAGGCGGCGCCCGTCCGATACGGCGGTCCTGAGAGACGCACGCCCCGATCGCCACAGGCATCCACGGCCAGAACCGGATCGACCGCCCATGCTCCCGCGTGTAGCATAATCCCCCGTATTCCAATCGGGGGAGTGACTTCATGAACCGCCTGTTGCGTCTGTTCCTCATCCTGTGGCTGATCGCCTTCGCCTGCCTCAGGCCCGCCGCCGCGCAGTTCCGCTGGAGCGGCGCCGGCGCCGACGACTCGTGGGGCACTCCCGGCAACTGGACCACCAATGCCACGCCGCCGCTCGTCTACACCGGCCAGGTCTCCTTTACCAACGCCGACCTCGGGAACCCGAACGTCCTCGACGCCGACCGCCGCATCGTCGGCACCTCCGGCAACACCGCCCAAGGGCTCGCCTACAACTGCGGATCGTCCAGCCCGCTTGCCCACCAGACCGATCTCAACGGCTACACGCTCGCCCTCGACGGCGGCACGCTTCAGGTCGGCTACAACGTCAGCAACAGCGCCGCGTCGATCATCAATGGCACACTCCAGATCGGCGGCACCAATCGCACGGATATCCATGTGGGAGTGAACATCCCCTCGCTGAACCTGCCCGGGACGTCGGTGCTGACGATTGCCGCTGCGGTAAACGCCACCAACGTCGCCTCGATCCATGTCGGAAGGAATCTGGCCGGAAACAATCAGAACAACCGCGGCGGAGTCCTCGATCTCAGCGGCGCCCGCATCTATGGCCCCAGCGGAACCAACACGCTCCGCACGTCAGGCGACCTGTTCGCCGGGGCCAACAACGGCACACCGTTTTCCGGTCCTGTGCGAGGGATCGTCAAGCTGCCCACATCGCTCACCTCACTGGAGGTCAGCAACCTCTGGGTCGGCTTCGAGCGGCAGGGAGTCGGCCAGATCGACTTTGGCGCCGGATCGGCGCTCACCAACCTGGCCATCCGCGGCTCGCTGTGGCTTTCGTATGACGGACACGGCGAGATCCTCAACCTACCGGACGGGGTCACGCTCTCCATTGGCCAGGCGGCGCTGCCCTCGTCGGTCCGGATCGGCACCGTAGTCAACTCGGGACAGAGCGTGACCGGCACGCTGGTCCTCTCGAACGGGCGTTTCACCGGCTACGTCACGGACCTCCTGATCGGACACCAACCAGGCAACAACAACCCGAGTCCGACCGGCCGTCTGGACGTCAGCACATGCACCGTCGCGCTTGGCGGTGCGGACAACCGGCTCCGCCTGCCGGGCACGCTTCTGCTGGGCTCGCGCAGCATCGGCGGGGAAGGAGACGGGAATGCCTATGGCGTTCTGCGCCTCCCGCCGGCCATCACCAACATCGACGTGGGCACGCTGCAACTCGGAAGCGGACTCCATGGCTACGGCATACTGGACATCGGCGCCGGATCGCAACTGCAGGCCCTGAACGTGGCTACCGGCCTCTACATCGGCGGCGGTTACGCCGCGCGGATCGGAACGGACGCCGGGGGCTCGTTCGTCGACTACCTGCCCGCCGGCCTGGCGATCACCGTCGGCCGAACGAACGTCGCGGCCCCGATGCAGATCGGGGTGCGCTACGCCAGCCCCGGCCGGGTTGGAAACGGCTATGGCGCGCTCGTCCTGACGAACGGATCGTTCCGGGCCCGGCTCTCAACGCTGCAGGTCGGACTCAACACTCTGGACACGGGCCGCCCCGCGACCGGCATCCTCGACCTCGCCGGCGCGACGATCAACTCGTTCACTGTCACCAGCAACATGCACATCGGCGGGTGGGCCGCCACAAGCAACAAGAACGGCTTCGCCTATGTCCGGCTGCCAGCCGCGACGGTGACCGTCGCCAGCAACCTCTTCGTCGGCGACGCCGGGCGCCCGGGCGCCGGCGTGCTCGAACTGTTTGGCACGACCATCGCCGTCGGACGGCGGGCCGTCATCGGCTCAACCGCCGCCATCACGGTCCACGTCGGCGCGGCCTCGTCGGGGATCGACGTTCCCGGCGCCGGAACCAACGACTTCAGCCTCGCCCCCAGCGGCCTCGTACACATCGTGTTCGAAGCCGACCCGACGAACGCGGCGGCCAGCCACTGGGGCCTCCGCGTCGGCGGCAACCGCAAGGACTATCTGCTCGCTCTTGCCGCCAACCAGCAACTCACCTGGTCGACCCCGGGTGTGTCATCGCCCCTTTCCGACTCGGCCGGCATCTACTACGACGCCTCCGCGCTCAAGACATACGTCGGAATCCCCGGCACCGCCGTCCCGCCCGACATCGAGAACATCCCGCCCACCAACGTCACGTTCTCGTCCGCCTGCCTGAACGGCTACCTCGCGTCCACCGGTTCGTCGGCGACAACCGTGTCCGTCTACTGGGGTGACACGGACGCCGGAGACCCGTCAGCGGGCGGGTGGGCGGCCACCAACTCATTCCTGGCCGGCGACTGGGGCAGTGAGTCGTTTCCATCCACCAACGTCATGCTGAGCGAGTCGAACCATTTCTACTACTACCGGTACGCCGCGGCCAACGCCGCCGGCTCCGATTCGGCCGCCACCTCGACCGTCGTGATGACGGGCGAGATCTGGATCGACGCCTCGGCTCCGACTGGCTGGGAGACGGGGCCAGTGTCCGCCACGGTCACCGTCCACCGCCTGCCCGCCAACACCAACGCCGCCATCACGGTCAATTACGCGATCGGCGGCACGGCGGCGATCTACCACGACTACACGCTGTCGCCTCCCGTCGGAACGGTAGTCATTCCAGCCGGCGCGGACCGCGCCGACGTGACACTCACCCCCATCCTGAATCCCACGCCGGAGCCCGAGGAGAACGCGAGCTTCTCGCTTCTGCCGGGAGCGTACATGGTCGGCACGCCGTCGGCGGACACGGTCACGGTCGTTGACGCAGGCACCAGCATGGTCGTCACGGCGACGGACTGCGGCCCGTGGACGGGCGTCGGGCTCGACGATTCGTGGGGCACGGCCGCCAACTGGGCCAGCAACGCCATCCCGGCCCTGGTCTACACGGGGCGAATCGTGTTCCTCACGAACGACATGGGTAACGTCAACACCCTGGAGGCGAGTCGCACGGTCAACGGGCCGTCGCTCAGCCTGACGAACGGCCTCCACTACAACTTCGTCGCAACGGCCACAAACCTGGGCCACACGACGGACTTGGCCGGGAACACCCTCACGCTGAACGGCGGATCCCTGCAGGCGGGCTACATGGCGCCGAACAGCATCGTCACGATCCGGAACGGGACGCTGGTGCTGGGCGGCTCGAATCGGACCGACGTCCAGGTCGGCATCTACGCGAGCGGCCTCGTGGACGTGACCGGTGTGGTGGTGGCCCTGTCCGGTGCGCTGGACACCCGCAACGCCGGGAGCATCAACGTGGCGCGCACCCTCCAGTCAGGCGCCAACCGGTTCACCGACGCCCGGCTCGACCTGCGCGACGCAACCCTGGTCAGCGGCGACGCCACGAACGCGCTGATCCTCAGCAACGACCTGTCGATCGCGCAGACGGCCTACACGTCGATCGGCGGCCAGACCCGCGGCGCGTTGCTGCTTCCGCCCACGCTTCAGGCGATCTCGGTGCAGGGGCTCTACGTCGGCCACGAGCGGCACGCGGACGGCACGATCGACTTCGGCGCCGGCTCGGCCCTCACGGGGCTCACGGTCCGCGGCGCGCTCAACATTGAGTCCATGAGCGGACACGGGCGCCTCACCAACATGCCCTCCACCATCGCGCTCTCCGTGGGCACGCCGGCGGCGCCCGGATCCGTAGCCATCGGGACCTACAGCGCAGACCCCGTCTACGGGAGCGCCAACACCGTCATCGGACTCGGGATCACCAACGGATCGTTTCAGGGCTACCTGAACAGCCTTACTGTCGGCCAGCACCTCGGCGGAAATCCCGGCACGGTCAACGCGCTGCTCGACCTGTCGTCGGCCTCGGTCGCCGTCGGGGGCGCGCCCGACCTGTTCCGCGCGGGCGCCCTGATCATCGGGTCCAAGGACATCCTGCCCGGCGGCGCAGGGAACGGGTCGGTCAAGGGAACCCTGCGTCTGCCGCCGGCGATCACGAACATAACGGTCGGCACCCTCGCAGTCGGCACGCGCGACAACGCGCAGGGGCTGCTCGGCATCGGCAGCAACTCGATGCTGCGCACCTTGGTCGTAACCAACAGCTTCTACCTGGGCGGGCGCGGGTTCATCGGCTATGAGCGCGACGGCACAAACGTGGACTACCTGCCCGGTGGTATCGACGTGCGCATCGGGACTCCGCAGCGCTACATCCCCATGTACCTCGGGGTTCGCGGCGTCGACCAGTACCCATCCTATAGCGAGACCTACGGCCCGTCCTCCGGGAAGCTGACGCTCTCCAACGGGACCTTCGCGGCCTACCTGACCACCCTGCAGGTCGGCGTGAAGGAGGACTCCACCAAGATCATGACCGGCGTGCTGGATCTGCGCGACGCGCAGGTCCCCGCGTTCAATATCTCGGGCGATGTGTGGATCGGCGCGAGCCGGGGGCTCACGTACGGACCGGGCCCGGAAAACCAGACCAGCAACGGCTTCGGCTATGTCTACCTTCCCGCAGCCACGGTCGTCGTGAGCAGCAACCTGCTGGTCGGCGACACCACGCTCATTGGCCGTGGCCATCTGGAGCTCTTCGGCACCACGCTGACCGTCAGCAACAAGCTGGAGATCGGCGAGACCGGCATCATCACAACCCGCGTCAGCGGCGCCTCATGTGGCCTGGACCTCCGCAGCGCCAGCACCAACAGCCTCGAGATCCGGGCACCCGGCCGCCTGCACCTGTCGTTCGAGCGCGTCCTGTCGGGAGCCTGGGGGCTCCGCATGGCAGGCGACCAGACGGCCTACTTCCGCGATCTGCACGATTCCGGCCGCCTCACGTGGAGCCTGCCGGCCGGGCGGGACGCACAGATCGTGTATGACGGGACGTCCACCGTGGTGCGGCACCCGCAGACGGCCAATGCGATTCTCATGATCCGGTAGTCGGGCAAACACACAAGGGAGATGCGCGATGGGTGCAGTTCCGAATGCCATTCAGGTCTCGTGCGTGCAGATGCACTGGGCGAAGTCCCTGGCATACAATCTCCGGCGAACCCTCGAGCAGATTGAGGCCGCGGCGTCCGGCGGCAGCCGGGTCGTGCTGTTCCCGGAGGCGAGCCTGACCAGCTACTACTTCCCCTTTGTCGTGAAACTGGATCAGCGAGACGTGCGGGACGCGCTGCGCCAGACCCGGGCAGCCGCGAAGCAGCATGGCATATGGGTCATCGCCGGCACGATCCAGCGGACGCGCGACCGGTTCCTGAACCTGGCGCACGTGATCAACCCGAAGGGCGAGATCACGCACGAGTACGCCAAGGTTCACATGGCCGGGCGGGACGAGAAGAAGTACTGCCGGGGCGGCAACAAGCTCTCGCTGTTTGAGATCGACGGGATCCTCTGCACGCTCGTCATCTGCCGCGACGGCCGCCACCCGGAACTCTACCGCATCCCGGCCATGGCCGGGGCGCAGATCCTGTTCCACCCGTCCTGCAGCTCCGACGAGATCGAGGCCGTCTGCTGGAAGCGAACCGCCGGCCGCGCGCAGCAGCCCGTCGCCCCCAACTCGCGGATTTTCCACTGCGTCGCGAACACCATCGGCGAGGCGCCGGACGGCAAGCAGACGTCGAGCGGCTCGTCCTTCATCCGCGAGCCCGGGGGAATCCCGCTGGCGGAGGCCGGCTACTACCAGGAAGAGACGATCACCGCGGTGATGGACCTCGACCGCGCGGACCGCTCGTACATCCTCGACAGCATGGCCAACCCGCCCTTCCTGGCCGCGCACTGGCGGCGCATGGTTCGCGACGTCAAGGCGCGCGCAAATATCAAGCCGGCGTGAGGATGGTCAGTGGTCAGTGGTCAGTGGTCAGTGGTCTATGGTCTATGGTCTATGGTCTGCATCCCCCGCTCAGAGGTGCTCCATGAAGGTGCTCGTGTTCTGCGCCCATGCGGATGACGAGGTGATCGCGATCGGCGGCATGCTGCGCCGGCTCGCGGACACCGGCGCCCACATCCGACTGGTCATGTTCTCCGAGGGAGCCGAGGGTTACACGCGCGTCCAGGAGAAGGACACCATCGTCCAGCAACGGCACGAGGAGACCCTGCGGGTGTGCCGTATCCTCGGGATCGCCGAGTACGTGAACCTGCGCCTCCTCGACTGGAATCTCAAGGTGGACAACTCCACCTACCACGCCGTCGTCCGTCACATCCGCCAGTTCCAGCCCGACATCGTGTTCACGCACAGTCGGGCGGACTACAACGACCACATGGCCGTGCACGACGTCGTCGTGGAGGGCTGGCACCACGCCGCCCTGCCCTGCGCGATGGACGCCGGCCCCGTGTGGCGACACGTGCCGCTCTACGAGTTCGAGGTGCTGGAGCCCATGGTCCGGCCGGGCCTCGTCGTGGACGTCACGGACGCCTACGAGATCAAGGTCGAGGCCATGAAGACCTACGGTTCGCAGCTCGAGCACGTCGGCAGCATCTTCCAGATGATGGAAGGCCGGGCGCTGGAGCGCGGGTATCTGATCGGGGTCAAGTACGGCGAGGCGCTCACGCGCTGCGCCTACCGGCCGGCGCCGGTCCGCGACGTGGCCGACCTGTTTCCGCCATCCGGCCCCTGATGTCCGCCGTGGACACGCTGAAGCAGGTCCAGCGCTACGGCCGGAGCCTGCACATCACCATTCCCCGGAACGGGATCCGGCGAGATGATCTCCCTCGCGACACCGGCACGCAGACTCATGGCCTTCTCCTCAATCTCCGCAGCCCGGTAGACCTTACCACGCACACGCCGAATATCGAGCGGCGGATTTCCCCATTCGCGCCGTGCCGTTTCGCAGGCAGTTCCCTATACTGCACGCTGGCCCGGCCGATCGGACGGGCGGGTGAATATCCGAGGGCGCTCCGTCGTCTAACTCCAGATGGAAGACCGCGAGACCAGGGACCTGATCGCGCGAGCCCGAAGCGGGGACATGGACGCATTCGCCGCGCTCTTCGAGCGCATCCGCCCCATGGTCTTCGTCGTCGCGAACCGCCTCGTCGGCCCGTCGGACGCCGACGACGTCGTCATGGAGACCGCGGTGAAGGTCTGGAAGGCCATCCCGGGCTTCAGCGGGCGCTCGACGTTCCGGACGTGGGTGTACCGGCTGGCGTGGAACTGCGCCATGGACGCGCTGCGCGCGCGCCACCGGGCGGCCGAGCGAATGCCCGCCGACACCGGAGACGCCGCCGGGCGGGCGGATGACATCCCTGATCCGGCGGCGCGGACGCCGGCCCAGGAACTCGCGAGCGCCGAGACGGGCGACGCCATCGAGCGGGCGCTCAACCGGGTGTCGCCGGAGATGCGCGCGACGCTGCTGCTGCGTTTTGCCGACGGCCTCAGCTACGCCGAGATCGCCGCGGCGACGGGCGTATCGATCGGCACCGTGATGTCGCGCCTGTTCAACGGCCGGCGCAAGCTGATGGCGCGTCTGCGCGAGGACGAAACGGATGCCGGCCCGGGCGGACCGGCCGAGCGGAGGGACAGCCCATGAGCAACCGGTCGTGGAAGGACGTTCGGTCGGCGCTGCGCGGGCAGGCGGCCGGCCGGAGGATGACGGACGCCGCCTCGTTCTGGCGGCAGTTTCAGGCCCGAGCCCGAATGGTGAGCCAGAACGAGCTGGCCCCCGAGCTGCCCCCGCTCCTGCCCCCGTGGCTGAAGTGGGCGGCCGGCGGCGTCGGCGCGCTCGCAGCCGCCGCGGCGCTGCTGCTCGTCCCGCTGCACGCCGGCCCGCACGCCAACCAGGTGAAGCGGCTCGAAGTGTTTGCCGCGCACAGCGGCATCTTTATAATGACCGACGCGAGCCGCAAGGGTACGATCGTCTGGATTTCAGACATGGACTCGATGTAGGCGGGTACACCGGATGAGACTTCGAATCGGCATGGCATGCATCGTGGCGCTGCTTGCGCTCACCGGCGCGGCAAGCGCCGCAGGCTCTCTCTCGATCCGCCTGGTCCAGGCCAGCAACCGCGGGCAGGGTGTCGGCGACGGCCTGTCCGACGTGGCCGAGCTGCTCCGCGGCAATATGCCGTTCAACACCTATGCGCTGCTCGCGACGCGCTCGCTCGCGCTCCCCGCGGACGGCGCGATGCCCATGGGCGAAGGGCTCACGGTCCGCTGCAGCGGACGCCAGGGGAACCTGCAGGTCACCGTCACGCGCGATGGACGCGCCGTGCTCCAGACCACGGTCGAACTGCAGGACGGCATCCCCCTCATCGTGGGCGGAATCCCGACGGAGCGCGGCAAGCTGATCTTCATCCTGCTGGCGCGCTGACCGCGGATCAGAAGTCCAGGTTCTCGTAGAACTCGACCCGAACCTGCTCGAAGAAGGCCACCTGCTTCGCGAACAGCTCCTCGTGCGCGGCATCGCCGGCAAAGAAGTCGAGCACGCTCCGCGCGGACTCGATGTCCGGGAACTCGCACTGCCAGACCAGCGTGTTGCAGGGCTCCGCCGCCGAGATCGGCTTCATGCGCCGGGCCTTCGGGTAGTCCGGCCGCCGCGCCTCGAGCTCCGCGAACTTCCGCTCGAGGTCCATGAACTGACGCTCGTGCCGCACGTCAAACCGCTGCAGGATACGCATCGTCACGCTCATGCCCGCTCCTCCCGCGGGGCCGCCGATGCCCCCGCGATCACCGCTGCAACCTTCGGAATCAGCGCGCTCATCTGGTACGGCTTCTGGATGAACGCCGCGAGGCGGCGCCCGGCGAACAGGGGCAGGACGTCCTGCTCGCTGTACCCGCTCGCCAGCAGGACCCGGACGCCCGGCCGGATCTCCGCCATCTGCCGGAACGCCTCCGCGCCGTCCATCTGCGGCATGGTGACGTCCAGCAGCACGCAGCTGACCGCATCCGCGTTCTCGCGAAAGATCTCCACCGCCTTGGCGCCGTCTGCCGCGAGCAGGACGCGGAACCCGGCCTTCTCCAGCATGCGCCCGACCACCACGCGGACGGCCTCCTCGTCGTCGACCACCAGCACCGTGCCGGAGGCCGCGGCCGGGGCGGCCGCGGGGGGCGGCGCCGGCCGGCTCGCACCGCCGGCGGGAAGCAGCACGCGAAACGCGGAGCCCTGTCCCGGGGCCGTCTTCACCCGCACCGCGCCGCGGTGCCCCCGGACGATCCCCAGCACGGCGGCGAGCCCCAGCCCGCGCCCCGATACCTTGGTCGTAAAGAACGGGTCGAAGATCCGCCGTCGCGTCTCGCCGTCCATCCCGCACCCCGTGTCCGCCACTTCGAAGTAGTCGTACCGGCCGGCGGGCAGCGCCTCGCCGCCCAGCGCCTCGGCGAGGTATTCCGCCGGGCACTCCATGACCCCCGTGGTCACGGTGATGACCCCCTCCCTCCCTCCGAGCGACTCCGACGCGTTGGTGATGAGGTTCATGACGATCTGGCGGATCTGCGTCGCGTCTACCTCGACCGGGGGAAGCCCCTCGGCCAGGTAGTAGCGGATGACGGCCCGCTTTGAGATCGACACGGCGAGGAGCTGCGTCATCTCCCGCGCGATGGCGCTCAGGTCCGCGGCCTCCACCTCGAAGCGCCCCTTCCCGGAGTATGCGAGCAGCTCCCGGCAGAGCTCCGCCGCCCGCTGCGACGCCCGCTCCACATTGTGCAGGTAGCCGCCAGCCGCCGAGTTCGGCTGAATCTCCAGGCGCGCCAGGTCCAGGTTGCCCAGGATGGAGGCCAACAGATTGTTGAAGTCGTGCGCGATGCCGCCCGCCAGGACCGCGAGGCTCTCCATCTTCTGCGCCTGCTGAACGCGCTGCTCCAGCCTCAGCCGGTCGGCTTCGGCGCGCTTCCGGTCGGTCAGGTCCAAGATGATTCCCCGGAGGCCGGCCGGCCGGCCGTTCCGGACGACCAGCGCGTTATGCACCAGGATCGGAGCCTCGCTCCCGTCCTTCCGGCGCGCGGTGTACTCCTCCGGCGGAAAGCTCTCGCCCGCGATCCGCCGCCGGAAGTTCCGCGTCAGCCGGTCGCGCTCGCCCGGGATCACCAGATCGGTCGCGGCCAGGCCCTCGAACTCCTCCTTCGAGTAGCCGGTTCGCTCAACGGCGCTCCGGTTGGCAAAGGTCGTCCGTCCGGTCAGGTCGACCTCCATGATCATCTCGGGCAGCTGCTCGGCCAGCTCGCGGAAGCGGGCCTCGCTGTCGCGCAGGGCCGCTTCCACCTGCTTCAGAGGGGTGATGTCCAGAAGCGAGTAATAGACCCGGTCGTACGTCTCCTCGTGGCCCGGCGCGACATTCCACACAAACCGCAGCACCAGCGGCTTTCCGTCCATGGTGCGCGCCGTGAACTCTCCGGAGCACCGCCGCTCGTGCAACGCGATGCACAGGATGTTCGGCGAGAACCGGAACAGGGCCGGGGTCGCGTCGCCGATGAACCGGTCGAGATTCTGGATCAGCGTCTCGCGGTCGGGCGCGCCGAACAGCGAGAGGGTCGCCTGGTTGACGTCCACCACCCGCGCCAGCCGGACGCACTCGGCCGCGACCTCGGGCCGCTCCCGGAAGTACTTCGCGAAGTCGGTCACGCCCTCGTCGCGCCTGAGCTCGTCGATGCGCCGCTTGGCGTCGGAGACGTCCTCCTCCCACAGCGACACGGGCGAGCGGTCGAACAGGCTGCGGTACCGCTCCAGGCTCTCCCGGAGCACCTCCTTCATCCGCGCCTGCGCCTCGTACTGCGCCCGCAGCTCCGCGGTCACGCGACGCAGCTCATCGATCTCCGAGAAGGGACGGCCAACGTTTTTCGTCGGTGGAATGCTCATGTCATGCTGCTCCACACCACGCTGCGAGGCCCGAACTATGCCCCCCGCCGAGCCCCGCCGTCAAGCGCCCGACACGGCGCAACAGGCCGGCGGGCTGATGTGCTTGACTTCGCCGCCGGCCGTGACGATACGGGAGGTGCAATTGGTCACAGGAGCCCCCCCATGAGCGAGCGGCCAAACATATTGTACGTGTTCACCGACCAGCAGTCGGCCTCCGCCATGAGCGCCGCCGGCAATCCCGACCTGCGCACCCCGGCCATGGACCGGCTGGCGGCGGAGGGCGTCCGGTTCGCGCGCGCCTACTGCAGCTACCCGCTGTGCTCGCCCGCCCGGGCGAGCATGTTCACCGGCCGCATGCCGCACGAGTGCGGCGTGGGCCGGAACAACCAGGAGATCGATCCCGCCATCCGCCCGCAGGGGCTCGGCCGCCTCCTGGGCGACGCCGGGTACGACTGCGTGTACGGCGGCAAGTGGCACGTGCCCCAAATCGACATGCCGGAGCCGAACGCGCACGGATTCCGCCGCATCTGCGGATTCAGCGACCTCGAGCTGGCAGACGCCTGCATCGCCGACCTCCGCCGCCGCGAGCGCACGCCGGCCGAGGAGCGCCGGCCGTTCTTCATGGTTGCCAGCTTCGACAATCCGCACAATATCTGCGAATGGGGCCGCTCCATGCGCCTGCCCTGGGGCGAAATCGGCGAGCCGCCGCCCGCCGCGGAGTGCCCCCCGCTCCCTCCGAACTTCCTTCCGGCGCCGCTCGAGCCCGAGATCCTGCGGATCGAGCAGGCGTGCAACTGGAGCCTCTGCCCGTACCGCCTGCGCTCGCCGGAGGACTGGCGCCGCCTGCGCTGGGCCTACTTCCGGCTCGTGGAGCGCGTGGACCGCGAGATCGGCCGGATCATGGATGCGCTCCGCGAGACCGGCCTCGCCGACAACACGGTCGTGATCTTCTCCAGCGATCACGGCGACGGCCACGGCGCACACCAGTGGAACCAGAAGAGCTGCCACTTCGAGGAAGTGGTCCGTATCCCGTTCGTCATCCGTGCCCCGGGCGGCCGGGCCGGCGCGGTCGAGTCGGACCGCCTGGTCTCCAACGGGCTCGACCTGCTGCCGACGGTCTGCGACTACGCCGGAGTCCCCGTGCCGGCGGGCCTCCGCGGCGCCAGCCTTCGCCCCATCGCCGAAGGCCGCTTCCCGTCGGCGTGGCGCGACCAGCTGCCCATCGAGCTCTTCTTCGACGGCGGACGCGGCTACAACACCGCCGGACGTGTGCTGCTCACCGCCCGGCATAAGTACGTGGTCTACGACCGCGGCCAGCATCGCGAGCAGCTCTTTGACCTCACCCTCGACCCGCACGAGATGGCCAACCTCGCCGAGGCGCCGGAGCACCGGCCGGTCCTCTCCGAGCATCGCCGCCGCCTCGATGCCTGGTGCGCCGAGACCGGAGACTGGTTCCGGGGGCTGCTGGCGACAGACGCCTGACCGCGCCGTCAGCCGTCGCCCATTCCGCCTCACGCCTTGCCCAGCAGGACGATGATGACGAGGTCGATCACGAAGAGGGCGACGATGGCGAACTCGAGCCAGAGCATGACCCGGTTGCTGCTGTCGTGCAGCAGCATGGTGTAGAGGCTGTCGAGCGCGCGGAGCTTGCGGCTGACGGTCGTCTCCCACTCCGTGAGGTGAAAGCGCCCCGCACAGCCCATGTAGACGCGGGCGAGATGCCAGTCTCCGAAGAACTTGCTCGTGTTGCCGATCTCGTCCGCCACCTTTGCCAGGTCCATCATGATCTCGCGCAGGCTGTTGAGCACGCGCTGCCGCGAGCCGAACACGTAGGGACGAGCCGCCCGCGACACGTCGCCGTAGGCGCTGTCGAGCACGACGTCGAGCTGCCGGTCATAGGCCTTGAGCTCCTCAAGCTGGAGATTGGCCAGCTCGAGCACGTAAAGCGTGTCGTTGTAGTCCTCGGGGGCGTCGATCACGAGCGCAGCATCCCAGTCGATCACGGTCAGGTCCCGCTCGTAATAGGAGAACCGGCACTGCGTCGTCTCGTCCACCTCCTGCCGGCTGAGCCGCCCCGGGTCCGCCTCGCCGACGAGCAGCGCCGCCACCTCGCGCTCGTGGTGATCCAGCCACACCGCGGCATCGCCGTCCGGCTCCAGCGGGGCCCGCACGCAGAAGACCGTGTACCCCTCCGGCTGCGCCAGCTGGGACACGGGGGTGTCGAGTTGGGGCCTCAGGCGCTCGAGCAGCTGGCGGGCGAGTTCGTGGGCACGATCGGCCAGCGCCACCCCGTCCGCCAGCCGCAAGTCGCGATACGCGGATAGCTCGGCGAGCGAGCCCACCGTCACCGGAATCCGGATCTTGAGCGAAAAGGCGCCGACGGCGAACAGCTTGACGGACGGGAACAGGCGGATCGACCCCGCCGGCCCTTCCACGGACAGGGGATTCAGCTGGATCGCCAGCGGCCGGAACACGGGGAAATCACGCGGCGAATCCTTCAGCCGCCCCATTTCGAACGACTCAGCCTCCCCGCGCATCATCTGCCCGATCGCCCCCAGGTCGGCCTCACGGGCGATGTCGTACGCGTAGAGATATACGATTTCCGCGTTCATGGCACCTCCAGCGTACGTCCGGAACAGCCGCCGCGCAAGAGTGATGGAACTGTCGAACGCCGAAGGCTCAGCCCGACCTCGTCCCCGACGAAACCGACGGCGCAGGACCGGGGATACGCACCGCCGTCAGACGGCCGGCGCGCCAGAACATGAGCGCGGTCGCCGCCGCCAGCGCACCCGCGGCGGACAGCGCCAGAAGCGGGACCCGGTCGAGCACGACGCCCAGGGCCATGGGCGCAAAGCCCGGGATGATCGCCGCCAGGTAGTAGACCGTCAGGTAGCGACGGGTCTGCGCCAGCGGCGCATGGCTCATGATGCTGACCAGGACAAAGTGGTAGGTCAGCGGAGACAGGCCCGTGAGCAGCAGCGGCAGGAACTGCCACCGGCCGTGACACCACGGGGCGCAGCAGGCGCCCGCCACGACGGCGCCGGCGATGCCGGCAACGACGACGTGCGGACGCATGAGGCGGCTGACCTGGCCGGCGAGCAACGCCGCGGGGATGACCGCCAGCGGACGCACGAACACCAGGGCGCTGGTCGCATCGGGCGTGAATCCCCGGTGCTTCTGAGCAAAGGCCAGAAACAAGGGCGAGACGGCCGCCACGCCCGCCCCCATCATCGCCGCGGCCAGCGTCCGCGCAAAGCCCGGATCGCCGCGCACGAGGGCGACCAGCCCCGCACCGTACTCGCCCAACCGCGGCCTCCGCCCGCGCTCCACACCCGCGTTTGACTCCGGCGGAGGTTCGCGCAGGCGAAGGATGAACACCGCGTAGGCCACCACGCCGACGACATAGATCGAGAGAGCGGCGGCGAAGCTGGCCGGATACGCCAGCGGGCCGCGGTCGCTGATCAGCCAGGCGGCGCCGCCGGCCGCACCCACCATGACGACCTGGCCGATCGCGTTGGCGAACCCCAGCATGCGCCCGCGCAACTCGGGCGGGAACAGCCGGGCAAACAAGTCCCACCACGGCAGAACCCCCACGCCCTGGGCCAGGGCGAAGAGCAGCCAGCTCGCGGCGAGCGACACCAGCAGGACCGCCCGCCCCGCGCCGGCGACGAGCGGCACGATCAGCAGGACCAGGGTCAGGGCCATGGCCATGCAGCTGATCGAGTACAGGCGCTTCCGCGACCAGGACTCCCGCATGAGCCAGCCGAGAAAGAGGACCGGCACGTAGGCCACGCTCATCTGGGTTACCAGCGGCAGCGTGACCAGCCATGACGGCGCATCCAGCCGCAAGGCCAGCGCGGGCAGGAGCACGGCGGCATCGCCGAACGCCGCCGTGAGATTGAGCAGCAGCGTGGACGTCAGATAGACCCGCGCGTTGTGATCCGCATCGGACCGGCCGGGCGGACGAGTCAACGATGCACCATGGATGTCCGTCATGTCGGTCCGATCCCCCCCATTCTCTCCGTCTGCCGGCCCCTCGTTCGTAGACAGAACCGCAGAATATCGAACAAGGATCTCCGAATGTCGAAGGTCATGTCACTTCGAAATTCTGCGGTTCCTTGTTCTGCGGTTCGATATTCTGTCTCCACAAAAAAAATCAGATAGCCCGCCGATTCGAATGGTGCGACGCTCACCACTCATCAGAATCCAGGAACGAAGGAACTCGGCCATGAACCTTGCCACCGGCTGTGCCCGCACACTCTACGCCAGAAACGCCCACCCGCGCGTGCTGCTGGGGCCCGACGACGTGACCCGCCTGCGCCGGCAAGTCCGCACGGGCCGGGGCCGGAAGATCTTCGATGCCATGCGCCGACGAGTCGCGCCGATCATCGACCGCATGCTCGCGGCCGATGACATGCCCGCCCTGATCGCAGACCGCGAGCACAAGGGCGCCTTCGCCCAGCTCGCGTTTGCGGAGGCGCTCAACATCGCCATGGTCGGCGCCCTCGGGGATGACCCCCGCGCCATCGAGGCCGTGCGTCGGTACCTTGGCGGCCTCGTGACCTGCGAGCCGCTGCTGAACTACGTCATCTTCATCCATGGCCGCCTCACCAATGCCATCCTCGCCTACGACCTGCTTCACGATCGCCTGCCGGAACCGGAGCGCCGCACCTTTGCCGAGTACGTGATCGCCAACCACATCCGCAAGATCCTCGCCGATCGCCGCGCGCACTTCCTCCGGAGGGCCGGAGCCAACTTGCAGGTCGACCGGCTGCTCACGGCCATCCACGCCTGCCTGGCCTTCCGCAACGAGCCCGGCCTGCCGGATCTCGCGCCGGAGCGCGACGAGCTGATCCTCTTCATGGAAGCCATCCTGAACACCTCGATATCCTCGGACGGCTACCCCGAGGAAGACGGCGGCTACGGGACGCAGTACCTGACGATGATCTTCCTCGCGGCAGACGCCTTGCGCCGCTCGGGGCTCTTCGATCCCTTCCGCGCCTGCCCGCGATTCGCACGCGCCGGCCAGATGCTCCTGCACCTCATGCCCCCCTGGGGCGAGCACCTGCCCACCACCGGCGACTGCGGCGGCACCTTCGGCATCCGCCAGTACCTCCTCCCCGTCATGGCCCGCCGCGACCGAGACCCCGCGCTGCTGTGGGTCTACGGTCACGTCAAGGACCGCATCGAGGGGCGGAGCGACCGCGAGGTCGACCTCGATCGCGCCGGATTCTCCGTGCCCGCCGACGCCTTCACGCTCATCACGCTCGACCTCCTGACCCGGCCGGTCCACCCCGCCAAGGCCAAGCCGCATCCGACGCAGTTCCGCGATCGGCGGCGGGGCTTTGTCACGTTCCGCAGCGGGTGGGACGAGGAAGCCACAATGCTGATCTTCGACGGCGCCCAGCGCTGCCCGGCCGCGCAGGGCCATTTCCACGCCAGCTCGGGGCACTTCTCCCTCTTCGCCCTCCGGGAGTACTTCGCGGTCGACACCGGCCGGTACAACATGGAGCAGGACCAGCACAACCTCGTCCTCGTCGATGGCAAGAGCGGACGGTCAACCAACGGCGAGTGGATCCAGGTCCACCACCACGGCCTGATGATCGACTACCGGCCGGGCGCGCTCTGCGACTACGCGGCGGCCGACAGCTCGCACCAGCACAACGCCTACTGGGCGCGGCGCCACATCGGGCTCGTGCGCGGGGGCCCGGGCGCCCACGCCTACGCATGGACCGTCGAGGACGTCAACAAGGCCGACGACTGGGCCGAGTTCTGGTGGACGCTCAACACCAGCCCCACCAACCGGATCGAGATCGAGGGCGACCGCGCCCGGGTCATCGGCTCCCGCCACGGCCACCGGCTCGAGGTGGCGTTCGTCCTGCCCCCGCCGGAAGCGTTTCCCAAGCCGCATGTCCTGGCGCTCGCGCAGGACGAGATGGTGGGCGGGTCGCACCGGTACGAAGACCCGCGGGCGGCGATGCAGAAGCACTTTGCGGGCCGCCCGGAGGCCATGCTCTTCCACTCCGTCCACGTGCGGCCGCGCCTGATCGCCAGAATCGGCGGCTACAACGGCCGGTTCATGTCGCTCATGGTGCCGCGCCGCACGGACGAGCCCCCGGCGCAGATCGAATCGATCCCCTCGCTCGACGGCACCCTCGCCGCCCGGCTGACGTTCCCGCGCTTCACGGACACATTCGTCTTCGCGTACGAGCACAACCTGCTCGAAGCCGACGGCATCGTCGGGCGCGGCCTCTGGTGCGTCGTCCGGCGCGACCGCCGCTCGCGCCGCGTCATCGCCCACGAGCTCGCACGCGGCCTGCGCCTGAGCGTAGACGGCCGCGCGCTCAAGGTCAGGAGAGAGCCCTGATGCCGGTCACTGGCCAGCGCTGGGGCCCTACCCGATCTCGATCGCCAGCTCCCGGTAGACCAGCGCGTGGGGCTTGGTCGCGATGATGTAGAAGGGCTCCGCCTCATCGACCAGATGGTGGCTGGAGCCGTCGCGACTCAGGAACTTCGGGTAGTAGAGGCCGGCCGGCAACCCGCTCGCGGGGCTCTGGACGGCAGCCGGGGTCACGGGGACCATGAAGCGCTCGCTCCACGCCCGAAGGTCGCGGGAGAGCCTCAGCGCGGTCCGGGCCGCACCCGACTCGAAGTACGTTTCCACCCCCAGGAACAGGCCGGACCGCTTCAGGCGGGCGACGGAGAAGCGGTTGACGTTGTGCATCTCCGGATGGATCGCATCAGCCCGGCCGCCTTTCTGCCGGAGCAGGAGGGGGATGTCTCCCCCCGTGTCTTCCGGCATCGACGGCTCCGTGTAGTCCCCCTGATAGAGATTCCGATAGGTCCCGGGAAGCCCCCGCGACTCGATGGGGGAGCGGGCGGCGCCGACCATGCTGAGCTTGTCCGGCCGGGTGCTGCAGATGCTGGCGAAGACATAGAGGTAGGTCTTGCCGTCGGCGGGGTCTTCGGCGATCAGGCTCGACGGATGCGGATGCGCGTGCTTGAACCCCTCGGCCACGGCCTGGCCATCCGGCGTGAGGAATCCCGTCTGAGGCCACAGGATCGGCCCCTGGTCGCCCTTGTGCAGCTCGACGCCCCACCCGGTGTCCGGCGTCACGGGGGCATACGCCATGGTGACCAGCCCAAAGTAGCCGGCCTGGTACTCGCGGTACGGCCCCCCGGGAATCGTCCCCGAGCACGTCCCCGGGCCGGCGGGGTCATTCGCATTGATGCTGTTGTGGAAGTAGTACGTCCCGACGCGCGAACGGGGGCTGACGCCCTCGTTCTTGTTCTCGCAGTGGTTGATCGAGAAGACCCACTCCGGGTGACGCGCGTCGGCGGGCATCACGTCGACGCTGTACGCCCCGCAGTAGTTCTTCCGCCAGTACATGGTCGGGTGGTCGTACCGGGCGTTCAGGGGCAGGCGGCCCGTGATAATCTCGGCATCGAAGCCGCCGATGGCCCACACGGGATCGGAGTGCTGGAAGGCGAGGCGGTCGCGGAGCAGATGCGTGTCCGCCGGCACCTCGACGGCCATCGACAGGCCGCAGGCGATGAACAGCTGCCGCCGGCCGCCGGCGGTGACCACGCTGGGCGGGCACTCGGTACTCAGGTACCCGTGTTTCGGCTTGGCCATCTGGGGATCGACGACCGGCGCTTCCGGATTGAGAATCCGCAACGCCAACCGGTTCCTCAACGCCCCTCCATGCCCGGGCTCTTCACCATCCCCGCCCCCACCTGCACGGCCAGACTTGTCCACGGACGAATCCTCCTCTGACCGCCATGATGCCAAAGCGCGCTATGGTGCCTGCCGCTGGAAGTGGTCGTACACCGCTTGCCAGATGCGGACATCCTCGGTTCCGGTGAGGACCCAGAAGCAGACGCCAGCCAGATCCAGGTTGTCCACGGTTACCAGATGACTGCGGGTGGAGCGCGCGTCGCTGACCCACATCAGATGGGCGTGGCCCTCGGCGTCGGCGTAGCGGATCAGGCTCACGTCGTCGTAGTAGCACCAGCCCCGGCCGATGGGCGAGAGCTTCTCCTTCTCGGCGATGAAAGCGGCATCGTTGACCTGCCGGCTGCGGGTCGGATCGTTGATGTCCCAGTCAACCGAGTATGTCGGCAGGCCCATGACGATCTTTTCCGCCGGCACCCGGGTGGCCATGTAGCCCATCGTCTCCCGGCCCCACGGGGCGGTAGAAGTCGGGCCAACATACTGCGAGGGCGGACAGTACAGGTCGTAGGTCATGCAACGAAACTGATCGACATAGGGGGCCAGAAGCACCGGATCGATGAACCCGATTCCTCGCTCCCGCCTCGCCGCCCGAGACAGCGAAAAGACGCACACGCTCAGTGACTTGTCGCGCGCCCGCAACCCCTCCGAAAGCCTGGCGAGCAGTTCCGTATAGGTGTTGCGCATCGTCGCCGGCCAGCCTTCGATATCGATGTCAATGCCTTCGGCGCCTGCTTCGTCGCACTGCTGCAGCATCGTCTGGACGCACGTCTTGAGCGTAGCGGGATCGCGCAAGCTGCGGCCCAGTTCCTCGCTGTAGTGGCCGCCCCAGTCGAGCAGGACGGAGATGTCCATCGTGTGCAGTTCATCGACGACCTGACGACGCTTGTCGACCGGCCAGCCGACGCTGACTCGCCCCCCGGAATCGATCCCTCCGCACATCAGCACGATCTCGTCAAAGAGCCCCCCGAACTGGCGAATGCGGTCCAGCGCCAGGTCGGCGCCTCGCTGAACCATCCAGGCCGAAACCAGCCGGCGCGTCTTGGCCGGCCGGTGGAGCAGGTTGCGCGATCGATCCGTCATGTGTGATGGTCTCCCTCTTTCCTGGGCGGTCCGTCTCCGGGGCCGCTCACCTCGATCCTGCCGCCGGGCAGTTAGCCTCACCCGACGGCCGTATGCTACAGAATTCCGCGCACCTGTCACCACTCCCGCTCGCCGCCCCGCATTCCCGACTTCGCCGGCCCGACTCCCGCTCTCCCCCAAATCAGTCCATAAGGAAGAGGGAGCGAAGTGGATGGGATGAGGCTGGAGAGACGGGGCGAGGGTGCGGGCCTACTTGAAAGCGGTGGCCTGGGTAGGCAGAGGGAAGACCTCCCAGACCTTGAGGATGCGTTGAATGGTCTCGGGTGCAGCGAGGAAACGCAGTCGCAGTTTGCATTGAGAGCGGCTCAGGCGGCCGGCGACGTGGATCAGATGGAAGCGCAGGCGCTTGAGTTCCGCATCCCGTAGCGACTCGTCATCCGCATATGCCAAGCCCGTGAGTGCGCTGGCGATATTGTAGGCGAGGAGCGCGAGCTTGAACCAAGCGGCATCGGCCCCGAACTTCTGGCTGGGCACATGCCCGCCGGCCAGATGGTTCTTCACCGCATCGTGGACGTGTTCGATGGTTCCCGCCTTTTCCCGATGCCAGTCGAGGAGTTTGTCGCCGCGCCAGTCCAGGTTGCTGATGACGGCGTGGAAGTGCTGTTGGGAGCCATCGGCGAAGCGCTCGCCCTTGGGTTTGAGCAGGCGCAAGCCCACGTAGCGCAAGGGCACGGCATCTTTCTTCTCGCCACGCTCAGCCGGCACAAAGGGGACTTCGGCCCATTGTCGCTGAGTTCCATCGGGTTCGGTCGCCCATGTCGTCCACTCGGAGCGGCCGATGGCGCGCAGGGCCTTCTGCAGGTCCACGCTATTGAAGGCGCTGACGGCGAAGCCGATCCGACCAGCCGGTTCCCGCGCGCGTTGAGGGTCGCTCAGCCAGCGCAGCAAATTGGCCTCGTGACACGCGCTATCCCCACGGAAGAACCGTTGCCGGATCCCCTCCGGCAGCGCCTCAAAGGCCCAGCGAACGCAATCCAGAGGGGCCTGACGCGCAGGCACATTTCCGTCGCGCCATTGATCCGCCAGGACCAGATCCGTCTCGGCCCATACCGCCACCACGGGTTGATAGCCTCGCCCGCCTTCATAGTGGGGCAGAGCCGTGCGTTTGTGGCTCTCGATGATCGTGGCATCCGCATCAATCGTGGCGATGGACTGCGGGCGTTGCTGCGATGCATACCGCCGCGCAATTTGATGAACGGTGCCTTGCAGGACCCGCTGCAGTCCCTCGACGGCCTCGCTCGATGGCACGATGAAGCTGCGGTGCTGCTTCCGGGCCGGCCGCAGCCGCTCGAGCTGCGGATCATGGAAACGGTCGAGGAACTTGCGCACCGCGCTCGGCGTCGGGAACTCGAAGCCCACCCCCCGCTGCAAGGCGGTTTCTGAGCGAAAGCGTGTCATATCTTCCGGACAGGTTCCGCCCACCAACTGCAGCAGCACGATCGCCTCCACATACTCGGCCACCGCCTGCCCTCGCTGCCGTTCCTTCAGCGGCAGGTTGGCTTCCGCGAGACCCGGCACCTGCAGCGAACGCAAGGCCCGAGAGCACGCGAGAAGACCCGCGAACGCCGTGGCGCATTCGTCGAGCGGGCGCGGATCGATTGCGAACGGCGTCTTCCTCTGGGTTGGCAGCTTGGCTGGCATATCGTTATAGATACCACATATATAATGCGTGTCACCCAAAAAAGAGTCTGAGGCAATGTCAGCCGCCGCCCATCCGCATCCCCTCCCTCCTTATGGACTGATTTGGG
>CAYSLU010000007.1:0-81641 GCA_964431965.1 uncultured Verrucomicrobiota bacterium | reverse complement strand
GCGTTCGCAGTTGTATATAGGAGCCCGCCTGCTGTCGCAAGGTCAAAGGGCGGTACCTGATCCTCGTCCAAGCCTTCGGCCGATCAAGGGGCGTGTCGGTTGTCTGCCCATGGGCACGGCTCGGCGCCGCACCGCTCTTCCATGGAAGTACCGATCATGGCAAGACCCCTGAGACGAGCGGTCGCAAACGGGTGGTTCACGTATACGGGCGAGGGAACGAGCGGCGGGCGATCTTCGGCGATGTGCGGGATCGGGATCATCTCTTGGGACTCCCGGCCGTGCTGCCGGAACGATTCCGTGTTCGGGTGAAAGCCTATTGAACCCCTGCGGATCGCCGGGCTGGGGCCGGACAAGCGCGGGAGAGTCGTGGAGGCGAAAGGCTGGCGGGTGCCGACGGCGCAGGTGGCGGAGCGGTTGGCACGCCTACGGGCGTACGGATGGAGTTCCTGCCGGGCGTAGGCGGGGTATGCCGCATGCCCGGCGTGGCTGGAGGCGGAAGCGCTCCGCGACATGCAGGCCACGCTGATGCAACTGGCGAATGACGAGTCCCCAAAGGGGGCGTTGCGTGCTTGATCTTTGGGAGGATTGGGCGCATTCTCAGTCCCCCTCGCCGATCAGGAGCCCAAATGTCCGACCAAGACCTCAGAAATATCGCCATCATTGCGCACGTCGATCACGGGAAGACGACGCTGGTGGACGAGATTCTCAAGCAGTCCAAGCTGTTCGACAAGAAGGATGAGTTCCGCGAGTGCTTCCTCGACAGCAACGATCTCGAGCGCGAGCGCGGCATCACGATCCTGGCCAAGAACGTCAGCGTCCAGTACCGCGGCACCAAGATCAACATCATCGACACCCCCGGCCACAGCGACTTCGGCGGCCAGGTCGAGCGTGTGCTGAACCTGGCCGACGGCGCCCTGCTGCTCGTCGACGCCGCCGACGGCCCCATGCCCCAGACGCGCTTCGTGCTGGCCAAGGCCCTGGAACTGGGGCTCAAGTGCCTTGTGATCCTCAACAAGATGGACAAGGCCGAAGCGCGCCCGCATGCCGTGCTGGACAAAGTGTTCGATCTCTTTGCCGCACTGGGGGCCAGCGACGACCAACTCGATTTTCCGGTGCTCTACGCCAGCGGGCGTGACGGCTGGGTCTCTGCCTCCATGGAGGGCGAGCGCTCCTCCGTGGTCCCGCTGATGGATGCGATCCTGGAGCATGTCCCGGCGCCGCCCATGCAGGAGGGGCCTGTGCAAATGCAGGTGGCCTCCATCGAGCACTCCGACTACGTCGGGCGCATCGGCATCGGCCGCGTCTATCGAGGGACCCTGGACTTGAAGTCGCCGGTCGTCCACATGACGCACAACGGGGCCGTCAACCCCGCGCAGCTCAAGCAGCTCTGGGTCTTTGAGGGCCTGGGGCGCCGATCGGTGGAGCAGGTGACGTGCGGCGACTTGTGCGCCGTGGTCGGCATCACCGACATCGATATCGGCGATACCCTCTCGGACGCCGCGCAGCCGCAGATCCTGCCGCCCATCCTCATGGACGAGCCGACGCTGTCCATCCTGTTCCGCGTCAATGACTCGCCCTTCTTCGGCCAGGACAGCACCTTCTGCACCAGCCGGCACCTGCGGCAGCGGCTGCTGCTGGAGGCCAAGCGCGACGTCGCCCTGCGCGTGGAGGAGATGGACGGCGACTCGTTCAAGGTGAGCGGGCGCGGCGTCCTGCATCTGTCCATCCTGATCGAGAACATGCGCCGCGAAGGCTTCGAGATGACCGTGGCGCAGCCCCGCGTGATCTTCAAGGACGTGGATGGCGAGCGGCACGAGCCCGTCGAGCTGCTGATGGTCGACGTGCCCGCGGTGTATGCCGGCAAAGTCATCGAGCTGGTGGGCGCGCGTCGGGGCGAACTCGTGCGCGTCAGCCAGGAGGGCGACCGGAAGGTGCAGGAGTTCCACATTCCCACGCGGGGCACCATCGGGCTGCGCAGCAAGCTGATGACGGTCACGGCCGGCGAAGCCATCGTCTTCCACAGCTTCCTCCACTATGCGCCGGCCAAGGGCGAGTTTAGCCAGCGCAACAAGGGCGCGATGGTCAGCATGGCCAATGGCAAGGCTGCTTCCTTCGCGTTGGACGGCCTGCAGGCGCGCGGGTTTCTCTTCGTGGAGCCCGGCCGCGAATGCTACGAGGGCATGATCGTGGGCGAACACTGCCTGGACACGGACTTGGTGGTGAACATCCAGAAGAGCAAGCCGTTCACCAACGTACGGTCCCAGATCCGCGACCGGAACCTGGTCATTGCGCCAGCCGTCCAGATGAGCCTCGAGGATGCCATCGAGTACATCGCCGCAGACGAACTGGTCGAAGTCACCCCGCTGCACATCCGCCTGCGGAAAAGGCTCCTCAGCGAGAACGAACGGAAACGCGTGCGCCGGCAGGCTGCCTCGTGATCGGCTGACCCGCCGGCTCCGGAGGGCGCACCATGGCAGATGAGTTGAGCCGGCCGTGGACCGTGTTCCTGGTCCACCACACGCACGTCGACATCGGCTACACGGAGCCGCAGGCGGTCGTCAGCCGGCGGCATGCGGAGTTTATCGCGCAGGCGCTCGACTTCTGCTCCGCCACGGACAGCCTGCCGCCGGGCGAGCGCTTCTGCTGGACCTGCGAGGTGTCGTGGACCGTGCAGCGATTCCTGGCGCGCTACCCGGAGCGGGCGGAGGAGTTCTTTCGCCGCGTCCGCGAGGGCCGCATCGAGGTGACCGCTCTGTACGTGCAGCTCACGGATCTGTTCGGGGCCGAGCTTTTGGAGGCGACGACGGACTACGCGGTCGGGCTCGGCCGCCGTCACGACTTCCGCGTGACGACGGCGATGAACGACGACGTGAACGGCTGGGCATGGGGCCTGGCCGACATGCTGGCCCGGCGCGGCGTTCGGTTCTTCGATACCGGGATCAACGCGACCCGCGCGGTGGCCGTGCGTCCCTGTCCGCGGCCGTTCCGCTGGGTCGGCCCGGCGGGCGGCGAGGTGCTGCACTGGCACTCGGACGGGTATATGCGCGCCAACGGTCTGCTTGGAGACGCGGGTGCGCCGGGCCAGGGCCTGATCGAGTATCTGCGGCGGCGCGAGGCCGACGGCTATCCGGCGGAGGCGATCGCGCTCCGCGTGCAGGGGCGGGCGCACGACAACGCGCCGCCCGGCCTGTGGCTGTGCGACCGGGTGCGGCAGTGGAACGCCGAGCAGCGGAACCCGCGGCTTGTGCTCTGCACGTCCCGGGAGTGGTCCGACTGGCTGGCGGCCAACTGGCCCCGGCCGTTCGCCGAGCACCGGGCCGGGTGGCCCGACTGGTGGGCGGACGGGAACGGAACGGCCCTGCGCGAGTCCGCGCTGGTGCGCCGCGCGCAGGCGAACCTGGCGACGGCCCGCATCCTCGCAGCCGCCCGCGGGGGAGCGCTCGATCCCGAGCGGCTGGCGGAGGCCCGGGAGAACGCGGCGCTCTTCTGCGAGCACACGTGGGGCGCGTGGTGCAGCACCGACGACCCCGACGCCACGGAAAGCCGCGCCCAGTGGACGGCCAAGGCGGCCTTCGCCTATGCGGCCGCGGCGGAGGCCGAGAGCCTGGTCCGCGATCAGCTCGCGGAGGAAGCTGGCTGTCGCCCGTCGGCCGGCCCCTCGATCCTGGTGTTCAACCCCCTCGACTGGACGAGCGACGAATGCGCCGAGCTGCTGGTTCCGGATGCGGATATCGGCATGGCGACGGAGTCGTGGGTGCCGGCGCCGGCGCGCACGGCGGCCGGACCGGCGTTTCACCTGGTCGATGCCGAGAGCGGGGTGCGCGTGCCCGTGGCGCGCTCACCGGCGATCGCCGACTCGGCGCGTCGGCCGGCCCAGCGGGTTCGCTTCATCGCGCGGGGGCTGCCGGGGCGGGGGTTCCGCGCCTATCGCGTGGCGGCGGGCGAGGCGGACCCGGCCGTTCGCTCGCGGTGCGGCGCGGGCTTCGTCGAGAGCCCGTGGCTGCGCGTCGCGCTCGACCCGGCCGGCGGCGGGATCCGTTCCGTTCGCGATGCGGCCTCCGGCGCGGAGTGGGTGCGCCCGGACGTCGGCTGGCTCCTGGGCGAAGCCGTGCACGAGCGGATCCCCGGCCCGGATGGGCGGTCGCGCCTCGCGAGCTGGTCCGGAGGCATCCGGCGCGATGCCCCGCTCGAGCGGACGCGGATCACGTTCGGGCCGGCGGAGCCTCTCGCGCTCCCGTTCGGCGCCGGCGTTCGGCTGGCCGCTCGCGCGGGCGTGGGGAGCGTCCGATCGATGACTGTGGACGCCATCGTCTACGACGATCTTCCGCGGCTGGACCTCCTGTACCGGATGGAGAAGAGCCCGGAACGTGAGGCGGAGGCGCTCTACGTCGCCTTCCCGCTGGGGGCCGGGCCAGCCGAGGCGTGGCTGGACATCCCCGGCGGACCGATGCGGCCGGGCGTGGATCAAGTGCCGGGCACCGCGACCGACTGGCATGGCATCCAGGACTGGTTTGCGGTGGCCGGAGGGGCGCACACCGTGGTGGTGGCGTCGCCGGACGTGCCGCTGGTTCAGGTGGGGGGCATCAACACCGGCCAGTGGATGGAGCGCATGCCTCCCTTCGGCGGCGTGATCATGTCCTGGGTGTTCAACAACTACTGGTTCACGAACTTTCCGGCGGAGCAGGGAGGGATGCTGGAGTGGCGGTACAGCCTGACGCTGCAGCGCGGAGCGTTCGATTCCTCCCGCGCCCGGGAGTTCGGTCTGGCGATCCGCCGCCCTCCCGTGGCGCGGGTCGTGTCGGCGGGTAGCGCTCAGCGTGCGGGCTGAGCCGCGGCCGCCGGCGCCGGTGCGGGCGGAAGGAACACATACACGGTGGGATGCGTGTCGAGGATCGGCCTGAGGAACGAAACCAGCGTGCCGTAGGCCATCGCGTCCGGCGCGAAGACGAGCACGATGGGGGGGCCCTGCTGCCCGGTCAGGACGTGCCGCACCGCCTGCGGAGTAGACGCATCGAACACCCGGATGTCGAACGACGGCTTGTCCGCGTTGGGGCTCCACTTCTCCTCGATCCGGTTCAGGCGTCCGGTGACGCCTCCGCCCGATGTCGCCTCGAGAATCAGCTCCCACGGCTGGATGGGCCGGTTGCCCCGCTCGCGGAACTTCTCGGGCGGCAGAAAGGTGCGGAAGTACGGGTGACCGGCGGGAGGAGGCTCCACGCGGATGCCCCGCTCGCCCTCGGCTGCCGCCAGCATGCGGCACAGGTCCGCGACCGCCCGGAGAGCCAGAGCGGGGCCGGGCCGAACGGTCACGAACGGATCGCGTCCGCTGTCGGTGGCGCGGCCGAAGAACGCCAGCACGTCCGGCGCGCGCGCATCCGCCAGGCCGTTGGTGGTCCCGGCCTCGCGAAGCTCGAACCGCAGATCGGCGAGGGCGGCCGCGGAGGCGCCGGTGGGCGCGGCGGCCGTGAGGTCGAGGTCGAGGACGCGCCGGCGCCCGGCCGGGTATTCGGGCTCGATGCGCACGTCGATGCGCTGTCCGCGCTCGAACCGGAAGTCCGGGTTCATCGTCTGGCCGCCATACACGGCGCCCTTCTCGGCCTGGCGTGGGACGTCGAGAACCGTCGTGGACTCGTTGTAGGTGGCCGCGATGGAGTTCGGCTCGAAGGCATCGGCGGCGTACACGGTGCCCGACGGGCTCCCGGGGTTCGGCGTGCGCGTGGAGCCGACGAACACGAGGCCGGTCTCGGGCAGCGGCCCGTCGAAGTCCCGGCTGACGATCAGCCGCTCCGCCCGGACCTGCTGGCGGATGGGCTTCGCGCCGGGGTCGCCGACCGGCATGTCCCACTCGAACGTCACCAGCACGCGCTCGCCCTTGGGCCAGAGACGGAGTGCCCGGGTGCTCGCCGGCTGGCCCGCCGGGACGCCGATGAACTCCAGCGCTTCGTGGAGGTCGCTTGGCTTGACGAAGGCAAGGGCGGCGGCCTCATACCCGTGTCCGCTGCCGTCGGCGATGAGGAAGAACTCCACGGGGTCGGCTGGCGACAGGGCCGTCGCCTCGGCCGTGAGGCGGATCCGGCGCTCCGCTCGGCTGGCCACGAGGCCGGGCCGCACCAGCATGTCGGATCGATCTCGGAAGGAGAGGAGGTTCCTCTCGTGCTCGCGGAGCACGAACGAGAGGTTGGCCTGATGCCGCGCCGTGACGGCTGCGCCCTCCGGGGGCGGGTCCTGCGCCGGCGCCGCGGCTGGGCCGGCGAGTGCGAGCAGGGCGGCCAGCGTGGCGGCCTCCGCCCGCCGGGCAGGTGTCGCGCGGCTCATCGGTCGGATCCCTGGTAGTCGATGTGGAAGCAGAAGTCAGGGAACTGCTTGGGCAGATGGATGAAGCTGTGAACCATCACGCCCATCGACAGGCGGTCCAGCCACGAGGAGAGCGGCCAGCCGAAGTGGATGTGAACCCGCTTCTCGGAAGGCACGTCGTAGCTGATGGTTTCGAGGAGGCCGAGGATCATTTCGAAGAGGCCGGTCCGCTCCTGGATCGAGATCCAGAACCGGTTGGGCACATCCTTTTCCGCGCGCTGGATGCGGGGCGAGTAGAACGACACCTCGATCGAATTCGTCTCGCTGCGCGTGGCGTTCTCCTTCGGGCGGGTGAAGTGAACGTGCACGTCATCGGCCGGCATGGCCACGATGGCAAAGACGATGTCCATGGGCGTATGCGTCGCGCGGCGGACGGAGATTTCAGGGGCGCGGCGCTTGGCAATCCGCAGCCCGGCGAACAGGAAGATGCCGGCCATGGTCAGCCAGAGCGCCGTCCCGTAGAGGCGGTTGAACGCGATGTAGATGAAGATGCTGACCAGGAGAATGAAGATGCAGACCGTGCCGATGCGGGAGGTGTTGAACGTGATCTCCTTCGTTCCCTTCGCGTACTTGTAGAGGATGAGCGAGAGGATGTTGATGGAGAAGCTGGCGATCAGGCCGACGGCGTACATCTGTGCCAGCAGGGCCTGGCTGCCGCTCGTGGCGATGATGATCAGCGTGTAGAAGATGGCGTTGAAGATGTGGACGCGGTAGAGCGACTGCCGCCGGTTCAGCTTCACGATCCAGCTGTAGCTGTACTTTTCGGCGATCTTCTCGATCAGCTCGGCGGAGGCCACCATGGCCGTGTTGACCGCCATGATGAGGGTCAGGCTGGCCAGGATGCTGACCGCGATGCCGAACACGCGCCCGTTCGTGAGCTGCGCGAAGGCCGGGATGAGGTCGGTGGTATGGGTGTCGAGATTCGGGGTTGAGGACAGCGCGAGGAGGGCGATGACCGGGGTAAAGATGCCGACGGTCAGGGCCAGGAACAGGTAGGCCTTGCCGATGTCCCGCCAGCTCCGTGCAAGCGAGGCGGTTTGCAGCACGGATTCGATCCCCGAATACGTCAGCACGCAGGCGCCGAGGCCGGCGATGATGTTGCCGTAGGCCGCGAAGAAGGACTGCCCTCGGATGTCGTCCACCGTGAGGCGGACGCCCTCGCGGATGTGGCCGACCGATTCGGACGAGAGGCTGAAGAGACCGCCGACCATCAGGTTGACGAGCACGATCGCGCCCGCGACGAAGAAGACGAACGTGAACTTTGCGCTCTCGCGGATGCCCAGGATGTTGAGCCCAGCGATGCCCCAGACGACCACAAACGCCAGGGCGTACTTCGCCTGGGGCGTCATGCTGACGAACGTCGTGCCGTTCTGGACGGCGCTGACGGTGGACATGGCCGCGGTCAGGACATACACGACCAGGATGGACGCGGCGGCGATGAACGAGGCGCTGGGGCCCAGGATCATGTACGAAAAGGAATAAACGCCGCCGCCCCGGATGTTGTTCACCTCCAGGATCTCGGCGATCTCGACCATGCGGGTGGACATGAACGCGAAGAACAGGGAGGTGATGCCGATGTAGACGATGGCCCGCATCCCGATGAAGCGGTAGGCCTCGAACGGGGCATAGTAGATGGACGTCAGCTCGTCCATCAGCGTGATGATGGCGATGGCCAGCCACGTCAGCCACCACCGCCCGTTCTGGAAGTAGCTGAGGAAGTCGCGCTTCCTCATCAGGTGGATGAAGCAGGCGACCAAGGCGAGATTGGTGAATATGAGAGCAGCGGTCTTCACGGTTAGCAGTCGACCGGTCCGCCCGTCGACAGCACGGAGAGTACAACAGCAGGAAGGCGTCGGCAAATGCTAACGCCGGGGGGAGGAAGCGGAAGGGGCGCCGTCCCGCGTTCGGGCGGCGCCCCTGTTTCGCGCTCGGCCTCTGCGGAGGCCGGACTACACCTTGGTCCAGGCTCCGCGCTTGCGTGAACTGGCGACGGCGGCCCGCACGAACTTCATTCCCGCCAATCCCTCCTTGAGGCCGGGGTGGGGGTAGGGCTCGGGCGCTGACTCCCCGCGCTGGCGCCGGATGGAGCGCTCTATCGTGCCGTGCAGGTTGGCCAGCGCTTCGAAGAAGTCCTCGTGGTGCCCGGCCGGGGCGCGCAAGTAGGAGGACACGTTGGCCGGGAAGGTCGGCCCGCCGACGCCGATCCAGTATGTCTCGTCACAGGTGCCGCGGCGCAGGAGCAGCTGCTCCGCCGCCTCCTGGTGCCACTCGATCGAGCCCTTGGTGCCGAACATGCGGAAGCCGGTGTCGTTCTTGTACCCGATCGCGATCTGCGTGGCGGTGATCAGCGCGGTGCCGCCGTTCGAGAGCTCGGCGATCACGTTGAAGTCGTCGTCCAGCGCGCGGCCGGAGACGAACCGGTTGAGCCGGGCGGAGACGCGCTTCACGTCGAGCCCGCTGACCCACGTGGCGGCCACGAAGGCGTGGGTGCCGATGTCTCCGCCGCAGTTCGAGATGCCGGTGCGCTTCGGGTCGGTGCGCCATGACGCCTGCTGCTGGCCGCTCTTCTCGAGGGCGGTCGCGAGCCAGCCCTGGGTGTACCAGGACTCGATCTTGCGGATCTCGCCGATGTCCCCGCGCTTCACCAGCTCCCGGGCGAACATCATCATCGGGTGCCCGGTGTAGGTGTGGGCCAGGACAAACGGCACCTTCTTCTTCTGGTTCAGGCGGACGAGCGCTTCGGATTCCTCGACCGTGAAGGTCATCGGCTTCTCGCACAGGACGGGCAGGCCGGCCTCGAGGCAGGCCTTGGCGGGGCCGAAGTGCGCGTGGTTCGGCGTGGTGACCGTGACGTAGTCCAGCTCGAGCCGGCCGGCCTTCCAGGCATCGATCATCGCCTGGCAATCCGGGAACCCCTGGATGCCCCACTCCTTCGCCGCCTCCAGCGACTGCTTGGGGTCGGATCGGAGCGCTCCGGCCACCAGTTCGCGCGAACCGTCGAGGGAGATGGCTCGCAGGTGAACCCGGCCAAAGAAGCTGCCCGGCCCGCCGCCGCCGACCATACCGACCTTCAGTTTCTTCATGGTGTTGTATCGCCTTTCGTTCTGAGCATTCGAAACGGGACAGACGGAGTGCGATCCGGCTACTTGCGGCGCACGTCGAGGATGAGCACCGGCTGCCGGGGCACGTCTTGACTGCCGGTGGCGACGGCGGCGATTTTGTCCACGACGTCCATGCCGGCCGTCACCTTGCCGAACACCGCGTAGCCGAAGTCCCGGGCCCCGTTGTTCAGGAAGTCGTTGTCCTTGACGTTGATGAAGAACTGAGCGGTGGCGCTGTCGACGACCATCGTGCGGGCCATGGCGAGCGTGCCGCGCTGATTCTTCAGCCCGTTGGCGGCCTCGTTCTTGATGGGCGGGCGGGTGGGCTTCTGCCGCATCTGGGCGTCCATTCCGCCACCTTGGATCATGAAGTTCGGGATGACCCGGTGGAAGACGGTATTGCTGTAGAAGCCGGCCTCCGCGTAGGCGATGAAATTGCTGACCGAGATGGGGGCCTTGGCGCTGTCGAGCTCGAGCTCGATATCGCCCATCGAGGTCTTCATCACGACCGGGATGGAGGCCGACGGAGCGTTGGTGCTGGCGCGGGCGGAGGCAGTAGCCATGACGGTAATCCCCAGTAGGGCGACGACGGTTGCGAGATGACGTGTGTTCATGCGCGGAATCTATAACGCCGCCGCTCCGCATGGCAACTCCGAATCGGCGCGGTAAGGCGTCAGTGACGGGAGAGGGGCGGAACGGCGGGGACCGCCGTCTCCACGGGACGAAGCGAAGCGGGTTCCTTGGAGCCGGCCGTCCCCGGCCGGTTCGGGCTCCGTCCCCCTCACGTCACTGTCCCATTGCGGGCGGGGAATTTATCGCTTGCACGGCTCTGCGCTTTGAAATATCTTCGCTGACAATCGTGATCCAACCGGTTACCAACGGCGCGGGCTGCCGCGTCGCGGGAAAGGCGCCCTGTGCCCGGTGTGTGGCGGGGCGAGCGGATCGGTGGCGTACAACCGGTGTCGTCGTTTGGCGGGCTGAGAATCAGAGGCTGATCGTTTCAAGGAGTGCCGTGCGATGAGGAATTCGCTGTGGATGGTGGTTTTGCTGGCTGGCCTGTGCGTGGCGATTCCGTTTGGGCGGCTCTGCGCGCAGGAGAAGGCCGCTGAGGGTGGCAAGGCGGTGGAGAAGCCGGCGGCCGAGGCCAAGGCGGAGGCCGGCGCGCCGGCCGAAGAGGCCAAGGGGGATTCACATGCGAAGATGAACCTGGTGTCGATCATCTGGAAGTCCGGCTGGTTCGGCGTACTGATCTGGGCGCTGCTGATCGCCGGCTCGGTGATCAGCGTGGCGCTGATCGTGGACTCCTACATTACGATTCGAGAGAAGAAGATATCGCCGCCGGAGCTGGTGGAGGCGGTGCGCGGCGCGATCGAGCAGGGCGACGTTGTGAAGGCCATCCAGACATGCGAGGAGTCGCCGGCTCCGCTCGGGCGCATCCTGCGGGCCGGCCTGATGAACGTGCAGGAGGGGTTCGAGGTCGTTCAGGACGCCGTGACGGTGGCGGCGGACTTGGAGAGCGAGAAGCTCCTCTCGCGGGTGGCCTACCTGAGCGTGGTTTCGAACACGACCCCCATGCTGGGACTGATTGGTACGGTGCAAGGCATGATCTTCGCGTTCTTCACGCTGGGCACGCAGCAGGCCGGCGCCGCACAGCAGGCGATGCTCGCGTTGAACATTTCGCACGGTCTCTGGGCGACGGCTGTCGGCTTGACCACCGCCGTTCCGGCCGCGATCTTCTTCTACTTCTTCAAGAGCCGGGCGATGCGGGCGATCTTGGGAATGGAAGCCCTGACGCTGGACGTGACCAAGACCCTTCGCAACGTCGAAGTCGTCGAGGGGTAAGCGGATCGATCGCCCCGGCTACGGCGGGGCAAACTCCGGACGGGAGCACGCGCGGATATGCGCAAGCAGCCAAGCGACGACGAGCTGAGCGGGAACCTGGTGGCCATGATCGACGTGGTCTTCCAGCTGATCATCTTCTTTGTGTGTACGATCAGCATGCAGGACAAGGCGATTGACGACAAGATCCAGCTGGCGATGGCCCCGCATGGGACGGCCGTGGTCAAGAAGGACCCGCGCGAGATCAATGTGGATGTGGACAAGAAGGGGCATATCTCGATCGCGCGGACCCCGATCTCGGCCGAGCTGCTTCAGTCGGTGCTGAGCAAGGCGGTGTCCGAGTACGGGCAAGATGTGCCGGTTGTGGTCCGAGGGGACGGCGATTCGCGCCACGTCGCCGTGCGAACGGTTCTGAACGCCTGCACGGCGGCCGGAATCTACCGCATCAAGTTCGCGGCGATGAAGGAACGGAGCTAGAGCAGCAATCCATGGCTCGGAAGCGTAGACAGCAGGAACTGAAGGCGGGTGAGCTCAACCTGACGGCCATGATCGACGTGGCCTTCCAGTTGCTCTCGTTCTTCATCATCACGGTCCATCCGGTGGATGTCCTCGCGCACTTGAACGTGTTTCGCCCGTCGCCCGAGAAGCGCCAGCAAGAGTCCCAAGTTCCGGTCAACATGATCCGGATCACGATCCTCCCCGAGGGCGGGTTTACCGTGAATGACCGCGATGTTGGCCCGAGGGCGCTCGAGAAGACGCTGACGCAGTTGGCGGGGTTGGACAAGAGCCAGACGATCCTGATCGTGTGCACCTCGATGTCGCCGCACAGCAAGCTCATCGACCTTCTGGACCTGTGCGCCAAGGTCGGGCTGATCAACCTGTCCGTCGTCAGCGCGGACTGACCGACTTGGCTCGGATCCCGTCCCCGGATTCTATTTCCCTCTCCGCGCTGCTGATCCGCTGTGGTCTGGCCGGTCCCGAGTGGGATTGCGGAGCGCCGGACCGGATGGTGGCGGCGCATCGATGGCGACTTCCAGATCCCGCCCCTGAGCGGATGGGACCGCATCGCCTGTCGCCGAGAGCCGCAGATCGTCCGCGCTGGCTTCGATTCCGTCCGGTCCCAGCGACGACATCCGGAAGCGCGCACCGTCCGACTCATAGCCGAACGGACGACCCCACGGGTCCGGCTTCAGCTTGAGGATGTAGGGTCCCTGCCATCCTTCGTGCTCCGGGTTGTGCACGAGTGCGGCCAGCCCGTCGCGCGTTGAGGGGAATCCCCCGCAGTCACGCCGGTACATCAGCAGGGCCTGGTGGAGCACGCTCATGTTGTCCTGGGCGAGTTCGAAGACCGCGGGCGCATCGATCATGGGCTTCATCCGGGGGGCATACAGGTAGGCTCCCATCACGGCCACGGCAGCGAGCATGATCATCCACCGGGTGGTTCGGGATCGCGATGCCAGAGCGCTCCACAGCCCCCCTCCGAGCGTCAGCGGGCCGAGGGCTTCCCGCTCCACGTCTCGGGCTACCCGTTCGCTGCGGCGCGGCTTGGAGGGGCGGCTGGGGCGCGGCACTCGGTAGTGCCGACCGCACGTTGGGCACGGCGCGCCATGTTTCCACACGAATACGGCTTGGCAGTATGGGCAGCGGCATTTCACCGTGTCCTTATTACCATCGGCACGCCGGTGCCTCAAGCATCGGCGCGACCGGCATTCGCGCCTTGGATGCGTGCTTCGGTGGGGGCGCTGAAGATGTGCCTCCGGATTCGGCACTTGCGGAGCGCGCCGGGTCGGGAAATCGGGTTGACACCGGACCGCTCGCTGAGCGATCATCCGCGGAAAACGGAGCCTCATAATCCCATGCGTTTCCTGTGTGTTGCCGTCACGCGATCGGCAGGAGCGATCTGCCTGCTTCTGGCGACCATCACGTCCTCCCTTGGCGCGGAGTCCGATACGAACTCGCTGGTGGACCGCGAGTTCGAATTCGCGGCCGGCTTGATCAAGCTGGGGCTGAACGACTACGCCGAGCAGTTCGTCAATCGGCTCGTCATGACTCATCCGGAGGTCGCGACTCGAGCTGACGTGATCCGCGCCGAGTCGTTTGTGGCCCGCCGGCGGCTGAAGCAGGCCGAGGAAATCGTCAACAAGATGCCGAAGGACAGTCCGAAGGCGCAGGCGATCATGCTCTCCCTGGCAGACGGCTATTTCCAGGTCGGGGAGTACGACAAGTGCAGCCGGTACTACCGGGACTTCTTCAGCCAGTACACCAACCGGATTCCGGACGATCCGGATCTGCTGCGGTTCTACCGCGACGCCACGCACAAGTTCGGGCAGATGCTGGCCCGAGAGAACAAGGCGCTCGAGGCGGCGGACGTATTCGACCTGTACCTCAAGAGCGGGCCCTCAAAGGAGCTGGCCCGGCAGGTCCGCCAGGAGCAGGTTGAGCTTTGGCTGAAGGCGGTGGAGGGGATGTCGGGCCCTCAGCGGACGGCCCTGCTCGCTCGGGCGGAGAAGAACTGTCGGGACGTGCTGTGGGAGGGGGCGGACCTCTGGTTCGGGCGCGCCATCGTCTCCTATGCGCAGATCGAGATCTTGCGGGGACGCAAGGACGCCGCGGCAAAGATACTGGCCTCGGACCTGCGGTTCCTGAAAGACGTTGATAAGAGCATGAAGGAGCAGGGCATTCCGATGTCCGAAAGCCCCTACGCCGGCGCCCGGTTCCTCCTGGGAACCCTGTACATGGAGGAGGCGGATGTGCTCACCGGAACGCGCGCCCAGCGCGAAACCGAGGCGCTGCAGTACTTCGAGCGGGGGCTGGCGGAGATCCAGACGGTATGGGATCTGATTGTGCGGATCAACAAGCGCGATGCGCTGATCGTTTCGAAGAAGGATACGCGCACGGGCGAGCCCCCGCCGCTGCAGGGGACCGCGACGCAGCGCCAGAAACCCTTCGAGGACGCAGCGGCTGAGGCCAAGGCGTTTGAGGACCGGCTGTCCCAGTGCTCGGAGAAGGGATGGGATCCGGCTGTGGCCGACCGCGCCAACGCACTGAAGGAGAAGGTCCGAGCGTTGATCTCGGCCATCGCTCAGTATCCCAAGGAAGCCGGCGTCACGGCCGGCCCGGAAGTCACGATCGGCGATGAGTTCAAGGGGCGGGCCTACGGCAAGCACGCCATGGAGTTTCTGGGGGCGGATTCGGATCGGCAGCAGCGGGCCGTTGAGCTTTACACGAAGTCGCTGTCCGAGTTCTACAATGTGTTTGCGGACTACGCGGGGAGCGAGTGGAACGCCCAGGCTGGCGTCCGGGTTTCTTCGCTGAAGGACCGCCTGCGCGCGCTGACCGGCAAGGAAGTCTCCATCGAGGTCAAGAAGGGCGGTAAGGAGAAGCTTGCGGCGGTGGCGTTCAAGGAAGGCTTGAGCCTGTTCATGCGCAAGGACTACCAGAAGGCCGTTGAGCAGTACCGGCAGGCGCTGAAGGATGCGCCCGAAGGGGCGGACTCGGTGCAGGCGCTCGGGAACAGCATGGAGGCGTACGCCAACCTCGGTGATCCCCTCCCGGTGAAGGTCATAGCCGAGTATCTGGGCGAGCGGTTTCGCGACCGTCCCGAAGCCGGACAGGCCTTGCTTAGAATCGGCAAGTTCTACTTCGACGAGAAGGATCGGGTCATGTACGAGTACCTGTACGGCTTGTATCTGGCCTCATTCCCCGACCATCTGTCCGCGCCGACCATTCTCTTCATGCTGGGCGAGCAGCGTTGGGCGGCCAAGGACTACGAGGCGGCTGTTCCGTACTACCGACGCATTCTGGCGCGCTACGTGAAAAGCCCGTACTTCGTCAAGGCTCTGAACAAGATCGGCTGGTGCCACTACGAAGCCGGAAACTTCACCAATGCGGTGGTCGGCTTCTCGGCCTATCTCAAGGAATCACAGGCCAGCGCGGAGAAGGCGCAGGCCAAGCTGTGCCTGGCCGACTCATACCGGCAGATGGATGACTATACGAACGCGGTCACGCACTACCGCGAACTGGCCACCTGGCTCGAACTCAAGGACAATCCCTACAGCTCGACCGCGCTGGAGCTCGACCGCAACCGCGGGCTCCGCGAGCAGGCCCGATTCTTTGAGGCGTACTCAGTGGGGCGGATTGCCCAGGCTGCGCCTCAGAGCGGGGTGGCCGATGTCCAGACGGCCCAGGCGCTGTACCGGAAGTTCCTCGACGAGCATCCCAACTCCAAGCTGGCGCCGACGGCCCTCAGCCACATGGGCGCTCTGCTGCTCACCGCCGGCAAGCCCGAAGAAGCGACGAAGGCATTCGATGAACTGGCCTCCAAGTATCCGAATTCGGATCAAGGGCAGAACGTCAAGCTGGCGACCATCAAGAGCCTTCTGGACATCGGGATGGCGGACCGGGCGCGCCAAGTGCTCGACGAGATGGTGGCCGATGCAGGCAAGTACCCGGCCGACCAGTTGACCAAGGCGGGACAGATGTTCTTGGATCGAGGCGACAGCGAGACCGGCGTGAAGGCGCTGAGCAAGGTGGTCGAATCGTTGAAGGCGACTCCGGTTCCGACCGATGCGGCCGCAGCAAAGCAGCGTGGCGACCTCGAGCAGCGGGCGCTGTTCAACCTGGGCAAGGCCCAGTTCGCCATGAAGCGGTATGAAGATGCCGTAGGCAGCTTGAACGCCTTGATCACTCGCTATCCCCTGTCCGCCCTCTTCTTCGAGGCGCGCTTCACGCTCGGGCGTGCCTATCAGGAGCTCAAGAAGCTGGACGAGGCGATGGAGGTCATGCGTGACGTGTTCAAGCGGGCTTCCGATCAGAACCTGATCAATCGGGCGTCTCTGGAGTTGGCGACCATTCAGGTGGCCAAAGGGGATAAGTCGGCGGCGCTCGCGTCGTATCAGCGGATCGTGTTGCTGGGGAAAGTCGACGACCCGGGGACGCGCCCGCTGTATCGCGAAGCGCTGCTGGCCAGCATTCCGCTGTTTGTGGAGATGGGGCGCGGAAAAGACGCCATCGAGAACTGCGAGTTGTTCACTGTCAATTTCCCGAATGACGAGAAGACCGGGAAAGTGCTGCAGTGGAAGGGCAATGCCATGTTGTCGATCTCTTCGGGCGCGACTCCGGCCGCCCCGGAAGCAGCGGGGAGCGGCGCAAAATGATCGTTCGGAACCGACTGGTGTGCTTGGCGGCGCTGGCCGTGGCCCTGTTGATGGGCGGGGTGGCGGTTGCCGCGCCGTATGTGATCCTGCCGACGGGGCAGAAGGTTGAAGGCACGCGGATCAAGGCGGGTGCGGACGGACAGATCGTTCTGACCACTGCGGACGGGCAACTGAGCTTTCCGAAGGGCACGAAGGTGTTCGTCGACGAGCCGGTCGAGTACGGCCAGGCGCTCGGTCTGCTCGAGAAGCGCCAGTACGACGAGGCCGCGAAGTTGCTTGGAAAGGTCATCGACGAGTACCGTTTTCTGGGCTGGGACCGCAAGGCCCGGAATCTGCAGGCCACCGCCTATGCGAACAAGGGCGACTTCAAGTCCGCCCTGGCCGCATACGATGCGCTGTTCGCCGAGTTTCCGGATGCCCGGAAGGACGACGAAGCCCAGTACGGGTATCTGAAGTCTCTGGCTGGAGCGGGCGATCGGGAAAAGATGGCGCCGTTGCTGGATGAGGTCATCCGAACCGGCCCCCGGCGAGCCGCGGCGCTGGCTCAGGTCATTCGAGGGAACCAGAAGTTCTCGGACGGACAGGTTGCCGAGGCCCTGCTGGATTTCGTGCGGACGGCGGATTTTTTCCGGGACGTGCCGGATGTCCAGGCGGAGGCGAGTTTCATGGCGGGCGAGTGTCTGTCCAAGATGGGAGACGCTCGCGCGGCGCAGTACTATGAGACGGTGACGAAGGAGTTCGCGCAGAGTCCGTTTGCGAAGCGGATACGCGAGCGCGAGCCCGGCAAGTGAACGAACCCCGCTGGCCCGCGCCGGGAGGAGTCCCGTGCGGCTGAGGGCCAGCCACTGAGTGAAGATCATGATCAACTGGACAGCGCATGCCCGCACGATTCGCGACCACGTTTGGGGTCCGACCGGATCGGTGGTGTTCCACACCGTGCTTATTCTCGTCCTGATCCGGTTCGCGGGACAGATGGGCGGCGACACGGTGGCTCCGCCGGTTGAGGTCATGATGGAGGTGAAGGGGAACGATGTGGCGCTCGACAAGCTTACGGACAAGCTGGACGAAGCTGTCGAACAGCCGCTCGAGGTGGAAGCGGTGAAGCCGCCTGATGTCTCCACGGATACCGAGCCGCCCGAAGTGAACGCCTTGGTTCCGGGGCCCAGTGCGCCGGGAGCGGACGCCGGAGACGCGGGTGCCGGCGCCGGATCCGGCGATGCGGCAGGCGACGGAAACACATCGGATGGCGACGATCTCTCCGGGCTGGCGATTCTTGATGGCGTCGGGCCTCTGAAGCTGAAGGGGCTGTACGCGAGCCGCAGCGCGGGCGGTCGGGCCGCGGGGTTGGCCAAGTACGGCGGCGGGTTTCAGGAGGGGACCGAGTATGCGGTCAAGAAGGCCATGCAGTGGCTGAAGACGCATCAGTATCCGGACGGGTCCTGGGGTCCGTCGTATCGGCCGGCCATGACGGGGCTGGCTCTGCTGGCGTTTCTGGCCCACAACGAGACCACGGCATCCGAGGAGTACGGCGATGCGGTGCGCCGCGGCCTCCGCTACCTACTGAGCGTTCAGAAGAACGGGATATTCTACGACTCGTATCATCATCCCTACTTCCCCGAGCAGGTGAGCGTGTACGAGCATGCCATTGCGACCTACGCGATGAGCGAAGCATATGGACTCACAGGCATCCCGATTCTGAAGACGGCGATGGAGGACGCGGTCCAGGTCATTCTCGACGGTCAGCACGAAGGCGGCCACTGGGACTACGCCTACAAGAAGGGGCCAGAGGCGCATCTCGACGTGTCGCTGGCGGGGTGGCATGTTCAAGCGCTTAAGGCGGCGTACGCCGCCGGAGCCGAGAACAAGGGCCTCAAGACGGCCATCGAAAGCGGCCTCCGCGGCATGGTGGCGCTGATGGCGAAGGACAACAGCGGGCTCTTCCGATACAGCACCCGCATCGAGCGAAAGCCGGACATGACCATGACCGGCGTTGCGGTTCTGGCGATGCAGCTTTCGGGGCACGCCATGGACCCGGAGGCGCGGGCCGGGATGAAAGCGCTTCAGGATCTGGCGTTCCGGTGGACGAAGGGCGAGGGTGGCCAGGACATACGGGCGGTTGCCGATTGGCCGTTGTATGCCTGGTACTACATCACTCAGGCCCGGTTCCACCAGGGTGGGAAGACGTGGTCGAACTGGAACCGGCAGTTCGCACCCGTACTGTGCGGCATGCAGAACGACGACGGAAGCTGGTGCCCGGCGCCCGAGTCGTCCGAGTCCGGGCTGGGTCCGGTGTACTGCACGGCACTCTCCGCCTTGATGCTGGAAATCTACTACCGATTCCTTCCGACCTACCAGCCCATCGAGGTGGAGCAGAACAAGGCACCCGAGAAGCCCGCCGATGACGAGATCGTCATCAAGTTCGGATGACGGCCGCCCGGCAGAGCATCATGAACGCTTGCATTGCTTCGAGTCTGACCGCCCTGTGCCTGGTCGCATCGACTGCTTGGGCCGCCAAGCCCGCCGGGGTTTCGCGCGGAATCGTTTTTCCGACGGTCCCGCTCGCGGAGGGGTCCGCTCCCCATTACGCGGCGCTGTCGATCAACCCGTTCACGAACACGACTCCTCTCTACGTGATGTTCGACGGAAATGTGAAGGCTGGCTACAACCGGGCCTATCTGTGGTCGCCGGACGACGCGCAGTACGGCACGCCGGTGTCGGTCGCGTGCGGTGAGGAGCGGCGATTTCCGCCGATTGCGCGGGCCGCCAAGTCTCCGGACGGAAGCGACGCGGCGGCCGTCTCGTGGAGCCTGCGCTGGGGGCAGCAGTCGAGCGGATCGCACACGTACCACGACTACGTGACCGGCAAGGACGTGACCGTGAACCGCGCGACATCGAGCTGGCCGGTGTTTGTCTTCCAGTGCTCGCTGGGCATAGGCGATGCCGCGAGCGCCACCCGGCAGTCCTTTCCGTTGGACATTACGATCCCGGGACAGCTGGGCGTGTCGGGCACGCCCACCAACTTGCCCGGTGGAACGGCGCCGTGGAACCATCTGGTGTACGCGATGACCGTGAAGCATACGCCGGGCGACCGCAAACAGAGTGGGTTTATGCAGCTCAGCGGATGGCTTCGCTACGGCAACTCGCCGTGTACGATTCGGGCTCTGCCGGCAGAGACTCGGGTGGATCTGATGGTGTCGCCCTACATGGAGGGGGTCGTCTACTCCAACGCCATGGTGGGCATGCAGGCGTTCTCGACCGGCGCGAAGGTGGATGTCCCGGCGGGATGGTACCAGTGCTGGTGGCGGATGACCTGCCCGGGCTTGCGCGTGGCGGCGGATCTGCCCGGCCTGTATCCGCTGACTCAGAAGCCGCCCGCCGCGCCGGCAGCCGGCAACTGAGCGGGCGCATCCGCCGTCAGGCGCCGGCCTCGGCGGCGGCGCTGTAGCCCTTTTCGATCTTCTCTGATACGTCCCGGTACGAGATGTCGACCTCGTAGACCTGCTTGTAGTACGCCAGGGCCGTCGGGGCGTTTCCGGAAGCTTCGGCGATCTGCCCCAGCTCGTAGAGGATGTCCTTCTTGGTCTGATCCATCACGAGCTGTTCGGAGGCGGCCTTCTCCAGCTGGCTGGTGGCCAAGTCGTACTGCTTCTTCGCCTTGAAGCAGAGCCCGAGGTAGTAGAGGGCACGGGGACGGCGTTGGGCATGTCTCTGCGCCAGCTGGAACTGCTGGATCGCTTCGCTGATCATGCCGCGCTCGTACAACTGCTCGCCATACTCGAACTTGAGCGCCAAGTCGTTCGGGTATCGGCTCACCCGGTCCCTGATGTCCTCGTACCGGTAGGCGGTGCGCTCGGCCCGCTTGGTCTCGGCTGCCGCCGTGTCGCCAGCGTCTTGCAGCACCTTGATCTGCTCGTCGTACTGCTGCAGCTGGATCGTGTTGAGAGCCGCGTCGATCTGGGGATCGCGGGCGCCGGCAAGCTGCTGAGCTTCCTCCAGCGTGCGGATTGCATCGGGCCAGCGCATGGCGCCAGCGTACAGGTTGGCCAAGGCGCGTCGATAGTTGATGTTACCGGGTTCCTTGGCGACCTTGGTGAGGCCCTCGGCGATAAGGGCGTCGACGTCCCGCTCGCCTTTGACCGCCTTGTTCTGCTGCTCGAGCAAGACCGCCTGCTTCTCGTCGCGCATCACGCGGCGATAGGCGTCCTTGCTGGTGCTGGTGGATGCCTCCGACCAACCATCGGAGGACATGCTGTGGATCGCCATGGCATCCTTCAGCGACTTCAAGGCAGCGCCATCGTTTGGCTTCAGAGACACGAGCGACTCGAAGCACTCGCGTCCCGCCCGGGTCTGTCCGGTTTCCATGTAGAGGGCGCCGAGCCAGTTGAGGACCAGGATGTTATCCGGCTGCTGCTCCCGGACGGAGGCGAGCGCCTGGATGGCGATCTCGGGCATCTTGGCCGCCTCGGCCGCGCGACCGAGCGCCTTCACGGCATCCATGTTGAACGGGTCCTTGCGCAGCACCTTCTCGGCTACCTTGATGGCGTCCATGGACTTGCCGGCCTTGAGCAGAGCCATGGCCTTCAGCACCGATGGATAGCTGGCCGCGCGCTGTACGCTGCGGGAAACGGCGCCCGGGTTCCGGGCCCTGAACTGCTTGACCTCGGCCGCGCGCAGGAATTTCCAGGCCCGGAAGAAGGTCGGGGCCAGTTCCACGCAGCGACCCAGCATGTCGATCGAGTAGTCGAGATTCCCCCGCTCAAGTGCGGAGAATCCGCGGTTGAACAAGTCGCGTACCGACGGCGGGGCGGTCTCAAGAGTAACTTCTTCCATGGCAGCCAGATCCTTGCTGACGAAGCCAAAAAACAGTTGATACTATCTATACCAGAGGCTATTCGAACAAGGCTATATCAAATCGGTTCAAGCCGCAAGCGGCCTGCCTTCTCCCGCTTCGGTCGGGCGGTCCGTGACCATGGCTAGATGGCTTATCGCATGCGGTCTGTGCCTGGCCGCCGCGCTGTCCTCCGCGCGCAACCTCCCCGTCGTGGAGGTGGCGCGGACGCATGGCTTGGTCGCGTCTCCGGAGCGGAACAGGCGCATCACGCTGAGCGGCGCGGATGTGTCGCTGGTGCTGGAGACCAATAGCCGCCGGCTGTTCCACGATGGCCTGCTCGTGTACCTCAACTCGCCGCTTATTCCGGAGCGCGGGCGCTGGTCGCTGACGGAGACCGATGCGCGGGTGGTCGTGGGCCCGCTGCTGCAGCGGGAGCGTGGTCTTACGCTGCGGCGCTGCGACCTCGTCATGCTCGACCCCGGGCATGGGGGCGCCGACCCGGGCACGATCGGGAAGCAGGGGGTCGAAGAGAAGATGATCGTGCTGGATCTGGCCAAGCGCGTGGCCGCCAAGCTCGAGGCGTGCGACATCCGCGCGTGCCTGACGCGCGACCGCGATTCGACGCTCGACTTGGACAGCCGGTCGTGGCTGGCGGTCAAGCGGCGGGCGGACCTGTTTGTCAGCATCCACGTGAACTATTCGCCGGACCGGACGGCGTCCGGCTTCGAGACGTACGCGCTGACTTCGCCGGGATTCCCGTCGACTTCGTCGTCCGAGGCGCGCAAGTCGGATGCTCGGGTATGCGCGGGGAATCGCTATGATCCGGCCAATCTGGTGGCCGGCTACTACATTCAGAAGGGCCTTCTGGTGTGCTCGGGAGGAGAGGATCGCGGGCTCAGGCGGGCACGCTTCCAAGTGCTTCGGGACGCGCCCTGCCCGGCCGTCCTGGTTGAGTGCGGATTCCTCTCGTGCGCGGCTGACGAGGAGAAGCTGCTTCGAAAGGCGAGCCGCGATACGATTGCCGAAGGCATCGCGCGCGGCATCCTGACCTATGCCTGCGGTGCCAATGCGGCCCTGCCGGCTCCGCCTCCGTGAGCGGATGGCGATGAGGGGGGCGGCTGGGTCTCCCGTCCCCTGATCCGCTGATCAGGGGCTGGCCTGCAAGCGCACGCCGGGGTCCCGCCGGCTGAGGTGAGGCAGAGCATTCAGCCTCAGGAGCGGCGGAACACCGGCATTGTATGCGGCGAGCAGGGCGGCTTGGTCCGCCGGATCCGCCCAGCCGAGCCGACGCAGCGATCGCACGATGGGCCAGAAGTCGGCCCGGGCGCGCGCGGTTGAGACCCGGTCGAACGCGCGGACGCCATCGAGGTCCACCACGCTCAAGACGGGATCCGCCTGGCAGGCGCAGAGGATGTTCTCATCTTTCAGGTCCCGGTTCGCGAGCCCGCTGGCGTGAAAACGGGCCAGCAGATCGCCCACGGCCGACAGGGTGGCGGCTCGCCCCTTGGGATCAGTTGCCAGTCGACGGCATCGGGCCTGCAAGTTCTCGGTTTCGGACAGGCGCACGGTGATCAGGTAGTCTCGCACGCGGATCCCATTCCGACGCACCGTCGCCCATGCCACGGGTTCCGGCGTGGCGATCTTCCGGGCGAGCAGGCGCTGCGCGAGAACGAACGCCCGCCGGGAGCCTGATCGCCGGAGTCCGAAGCGGAGCAGACCGCGGCCCCGCCGCCGGGTGCTCTCCTTGATGACCCAGCCGCCCGCTTCGAGCACACGTGAGCCGGTATCCTGCTTCAGGGGAGTCGTTCCGATCCAGCCCGCGCCATCGAAGTGAGCGGCAATCCACTCCCGGAAGGGGGCGGCGAAGCAGGGGCGGACGTTCCAGGTGATCCCCCCGTTTCGGAAGGGCGTCCACTCGCTGGCTGTCATCAGTCTCATCGTTGCCTCGCGTCGATGCGAGGGAGTATAGCAGAGGGTCGGGCAAGGCACGCCATTTCGTTCGCCGCCCGGGCCACCCGGTCGTCGTGAAAAGCCGCTTGCCCGGATTCGCGACGGCGTGCGAATATCCGCCGCCATGAGCAAGCCGGAGGAGAGCCTGCTGGTCGTCGAGCGTCGGCTGGTCGAGGAGATCGGGATGTTCCAGGGGCTCTGTTTCGATGTGGCCCGGTACACGCCCGTCCTGCTCGATCGGGGCCACTACCGATTCGTGCCGCGCTCGAAGGCCGAGAACGATCCGTCCATCAAGCAGATCATTCCGTACTTCATCATCACGCACGGCGGGCTGGTGTGGTGCTACGTGCGGGGGAAGAAATCCGGCGAGGAGCGACTCGTCGCCAAGGCATCCATCGGCATCGGCGGGCACATCAACAACTGTGACGAGAGTCTGTTTGGGGATGTCTACTCGAACGCCGCGGTGCGGGAACTCGAGGAAGAGGTCGAGTTGGCTTCCGGATACACGCAGCGGATTGTGGCGCTCCTGAACGATGACTCCAACAGCGTCGGCCAGGTGCATCTGGGCGTGGTTCACATCCTGCGTGCGGCTTCGGCCGACGTGCGCAAGCGCGAGGGCGTGATCACCGAGTCCGGGTTCCGCAGCGTGGATGCTCTGCGCTCGATGCGTGACCGGCTCGAAAGCTGGTCGCAGCTGTGCCTCGACAGCTTGGATCGCCTGCTCGCGGCCGGCTGACCGGCATGGCCTAGAGATAGCCCTTGGACTTCAGGTTGGCGCGGATGCGCTCCTCGACCGGCTGATCCGTGATGGAAAACGCCTGGCCGGTGATCTGCTCGTAGACGGTGATGTAGCGGCGGGCGGCCTCGGCTCGCACGTCGTCGGTCAGAGCCGGCGGCTGCCCGTCTCCGCGGAAGCCCCGTGCGGCCAGCCACTCGCGCACGTACTCCTTGTCGATCCCGCGCTGGTCCTGCCCGGCGCGGAAGCGCTCCTCGTACGTGTCTGCGATCCAGTAGCGCGAGGAGTCGGGCGTGTGCACTTCGTCGGACAGGACGACCTGTCCGTCGAGCATGCCGAACTCGTACTTGGTGTCGACGAGGATCAGGCCGCGAGAGCGGGCGTGCTCGACGCCGGCCGCGAAGACGCGGAAGGCGATGTCGGCCACGGCATCAAAGGTCTTCGCGTCGATCAGGCCCTCGGCGATTGCCTCGGCGCGGGAGATGGAGCGGTCGTGCTTTTCAAGCTTGGTTGTGGGGGTCAGGATGGGCCGCTCGAATTTCTGGTCCTTACGCAGCCCCTCGGCCAGGCGGTTTCCGCAGAAGTCGCGGACGCCCTGCTGGTAGTTGTACCAGGCGGAGGTCTTGGTGACGCCGGTGATGTAGCCGCGGACGATGAACTCGAGCGGCAGCTGCTGGCACTCGCGCACGACCATGACATTCGGGTCGGGGATGTCCAGGACGTGATTCGGCACGACTCCGCGAGTCTTGTCGAACCAGAATGCGGCAATCTGGTTCAGAACCTGGCCCTTGAACGGGATGGTGCCCAGGATGCAGTCGAAGGCCGACACCCGGTCCGTAGTCACGATGATCCGCCGCTTCCCCTGCTTGTAGCTGTCGCGGACCTTGCCGCGCTCCGCCTCGCCCAGGTCCTTGAAATCGGTGCGGTCCAGCGTGCGGGCCAGTTCCTTCTGCATCCGAGCGTCGCTGATCATGTGTGGCTCCTGATGGTGGCGGTTGTCGGTCAGTCGTCAGGCGTCTGCCTCAGGCAGAGTAGCTGCGTCGCAAGTTGGTGACCCCGGGGTACAGGTAGCGCCCGGGGCAGGCCGTGGCGCCCAGGTCGCGGTGCCCATAGATGCGCCGGGACGAGATGCCGTAGCGCTGGGTCAGCGCGGAGACCAGGGACCGGAGCGCGCTCATCTGGGCCTGGGCCGGCCGCTGGCGCTCGAAGTTCCCGAGGAGCACGACGCCGATGTTGTGCTCGTTGGCGCCGGAGACGTGTGCGCCCTGGTGCGCGAGCGACCGCCCCTCCCATACGCACCCGGAGTAGTCCACGGCAAAGTGGTATCCGATATCGCCGTAGCGCAGGCGAACGTGCGCGGCCAGGACGCCTTGCATGTCCCGCGCAACGGAGTTGCGCGCGGTGGACGTGTTGACGTAGAGGCCGGTGTGGTGGATTGTGAGCCGGCTGAAGCGGCTGGCGGCATAGATGCGCGACAGGCGCGGCTGGTACCGCGTCCAGGCGGAGCGACGGACGAGGGGTAGACGAGCGGAGATGAAGCCCAGATCGAGCGGTCGGCCGTAGGCCCGGGCTGTCGCGCCGTGCGCCGTGCCGGGGATTACGAACGCGGGGAGCGCCAGCAGCGCCATCTGCAGAAACCGACGGCGGGTGAGGGCGGCTGGTTCCGGGATCAGAATGTCCGTGTCGGGCTTCATGGCGAGCGGCTACGCGAGGTCGAGGTCCATCACCCGCGGCGCCTGGCGCCAGCGGCGTTCGTCCCGGAAGGTCCCCAGCTTGTCCGTGCAGGCGTTCTTGATTTCCGAAACCAGCGCCCGGGTCCGGCGGCTCTCGGGTGGAGTGCCCGTGACGGCGGCGGCGGCATGGTGCATGCGGCGAAGGCCGAGCGCGCCTTCGCCGGCGGAGGGGTCCCACGCGGGCGAGACCGCCTCCAGGGCCGTATTCAGCCCCTCAAAGAGCGCCAGCTCAAACCGGTCCTGGTCCCGCCCCGCCAGCCGCTCCACATCCAGGACGATGGTCGTGTCGTCGCCGGCGGCCGTCCAGATTGCGGGCCGGACCGTGCGCGATCCGTACAGGATGAGGCGCCTGGCGAGCGCGCGATCACCCACCGCCGTCAGGGCGCGGGCGGTGAGGAGCAGGACCATGGGGGATTCCACGCAGAACCCGTCCACGTGGCGGGCCACATATCCCGCCACCCCCTGCGCGACCTCGCGCAGTCGCGGGATGTCAGCGGGATCCGTCGCCAGCTCGGCCAGCTCGGCCATGATGCGCGAGACCACCAGCTCGCGGGGGGTGGCCGTGTCGTCCTGTGCGCTCCAGATCATCAGCGGGAAGCGAGCTCCTGGATCTCGTTGAGGAACTGCCCGACATCCTTGAAGCGGCGGTAGACGGAGGCGAAGCGGACGAAGGCCACCTCGTCGAGCTCCTTCAGGTGCATCATGACCTTCTCCCCGATCACCTCGCTCGGCACCTCGCGCTCGTACTCGCTTTCGAGGTCCGCGATGATGGTATCGACGATGGTTTCGATGCGATCCGCCCCGACCGGGCGCTTCTCGCACGCGCGCTCGATTCCGGTAACCAGCTTGCGCCGGTCCATCTCCTCGTGGCGGCCGTCCCGCTTGATCACCTTGAGCTGGGCCTTGACCACTTCCTCGTAGGTAGTGAAGCGGTGGCTGCACTTGGCGCACATGCGCCGGCGGCGGATCACATCGCCGTTCCGGGCCGCCCGGCTATCGATGACCTTGTCTTCCTGATGTCCGCACCGGGGACAGCGCATGGGGTACTCCTGACGATTACCGACTCACGAACTATACTCCGCGAGCCGCTCGCCTACAAGGAGTTCGGTCCCCTCGCGCCGGGCTACTTCGGGACCACGAGCTTCTGGCCGACTCGGATGGCGTTCCCGTCCTGCAGCGCGTTGGCCTTCAGAAGGGCCGATACGCTCGTGCGGTACCGGGCGGCGATTTGGGATAGCGTCTCGCCGGCTTGGACCACGTGCTCCCCGCGTGCGGCGGCGGGGGCCGCGCCGCCGGAAGGGGCCGGGTTGGGCGCCGGAGCGGAGGACGCGTTGAGGATTTCGGCAATGCGGCGGCTCAGTTGATCGTACAGTGCCTTTCGATCGGCTTCGCGCGCGGCGTCAACGGCTTCGATGCGGCGCTCGAGGTCGCGGATCTGGGTTGCGGTCGGCGCCGCCGCGGCGGACTCCTGGCTGCGCTGGAGCCGGTCAATATCCCGTGCCAGGCGTGCCTGCTCCATCTGGATACCGGAAAGCTTCTCCTCAACCCGGACCAGACGCTCCTGCATCACGTCGGCCGGATCGGGCAAGCCGTTCCCCGGTTGATCCGCGCCGATGGTGGTGCACCCGGTCAGCAGGGCGATGGGCAAAAGCGAAAGCGCTACGGCATGCTTGATCATGGCGACTGGTCCCTCCTGGACCAGACGATAGCGAGCGCATGGCGGCGGCACAAGGCGAATGGCGACGGATGTTGGTCTTGCATCGGCAGACCCGTATGTGGAAGCATCTCCAGCCTTGGGCACGAGGAAACGATCATGAACCCGCGCGAGATTCTGCTGTTTGACCGACTGGCCGGCGCGCCGCTGTGCGCCGCGCTGTCCGCTGTGGAGTCTGTGGCTCGCCGCATGCGCGGGCCATCGCAACCGCCCCGCCGCATCCTGTTCATCAAGCTGATCGAAATGGGATCGACCGTGATCGCATGTCCGGCGTTCGCCGAGGCGGCCCGCCGGGTGGGGCGCGAGAACCTGTTCATCATGGTGTTCGAGGAGAACCGGCCCATCCTCGACCTGTTGCCGTTCTTTCCTCCCGAGCACATCATTACGGTTCGGCGCGACACCCTGGGCGCGTTCGCCGGCGGGCTGCGTCGGGCGCTGAGCCGGGTTCGGCGCGAGGGGATCGATACGGCCATCGATCTGGAAGGGCTGACGCGGTCGTCGGCCATCATCACCTGGCTGACGCGCGCGCGGAACCGGGTGGGGTATCGCAACTTCACGTCGGAGGGGCCGTACCGCGGGCGCCTGTTCACGCATGAGCTGAACTACGGCTTCCAGAGGCACATGAGCCTGAGCTTTCTGGCCATGGTGCGGGCGGCGTTCTCGCCGGACGGTTCGGTTCCCCGCTTCAAGGAATCCGTGGCGGACGCTGACTTGTCGCTGCCCGTATTCGAGCCGTCGGCCGATGATCTCGCGCGGGTCCGTTCGGCCATTGAGGAGCAGACGCGGCAGGCGATCCGCGGGCCGCTTGTCCTGATCAACCCGAACTGCAGCGACCTTCTGCCGCTCCGGCGCTGGGATACGGCGCGCTTCGTGGATCTCGCCGGACGGATTCTGCGCGACATACCGGACTCGGTGGTGGCGGTAACGGGCGCTCCTTCGGAGCGCGAGGCGAACGAGCGCGTGGCGGACACCGTGGGGCAACCGGGCCGCTGCATCAGCCTGGCGGGTCGCACGACGTTCCGCGATCTGCTGACCCTGTATACCCTGAGCGACGTCCTGGTCTCAAACGACAGCGGCCCCTGCCATTTCGCCGCGCTGACGCCGCTGAGCGTCGTTTCGCTGTTTGGCCCCGAAACTCCGCTGCTCTACTCCACGATGGGACCGCGCGCGGCCTGCGTGACCGCGGATCTGGCCTGCAGCCCGTGCGTGAACATGCTGAACCATCGATTCTCGCCGTGCACGGACAACCGCTGCATGCAGGCCATCACGGTGGACCGCGTCTACGCCGAGGTGCTCCGGGCCTTGGCGGCCCGGCCGCCGCGCGCCTGACGGGGGCTCTACACGGCGCCGGCTGCGGACGAGTGCCGGCGAATGGCCAAGCCTGCGCCCGCCAGTCCCATCAGCACCCCGTAGACCAGGATGATCTCGGAGTCCCCGAAGTTGTACTCCACCAGTCCGTTGAGCGTCAGCGCCACGAGCATCAGCAGCACGGACCATGCGGCCATTCTCTGGCTTACGGGTGCGGTCCGGAGGCGGGCTGCGCCGCGACCCGCATCGGCAAGGGCGGCCGCGATCCACAGCGCGTAGAGCGCCAGGCCGGCCCAGCCCAGTTCGACGAGGATCTGCGCGATGTTGGCGTGCAAGTGCCGGCGGCCCCGTTCCACGCCGGGCGCCACGGCTCGCATCATGTCGTTGTTGAGTGCCGCGTAGCCGACCCCGGTCGGGTGTTCGCGCACCAGCCGCGGCGCCACCTGCGTCCACATGATCATCCGCCCGCCCTTCTCGCCGCTCAGCTCCGCGCGGATATCGGCGAGGCGGGTCCGCACCGGCGGAAGGGCGAGTGCGGCGACGGCGAGCGCGGCGAGCAGCCAAGCCCAGCGCCGGCCCCAGATGACGAAGCCGAACGTGCCGCCGACGGCAGCCGCGCAGACCCACGAGCCGCGCTTGAAATTGAGTATGAGTGCGACCGCTTGCAGCGTCAGGGCCGCGAGCCAGATCGCGCGCGGCCGGCCTTCGCGGCTGGCGGCCGCCAGGAAGCCCAAACTGACGATGATGCCCAGCATGATCATCTGCGCGTCCGTCATGGATCCTTGGTGGATCAACGACGTCCAGTAGTCGGTCGCGCCGGGTGCGCCGGCCTTCCATTCAGTCCAGGCCCGGACCGGCTTGAGGAAGCACGTTTCGGCGGACGCGGCGACCGTGCCGGCCGCGAATGCCGCCAGCAGGCGCCGGAATCGCTCGGGCGTGGTGACGAGTGTGGCTGTTACCGGTATGGCCGTGAACCAGAGAAGCCGCTTGATCTTTGAGACGCTGCGGGTCGGATCCAAGCCCATGACGCCGGTCGCCAAGGCAAGGAACAGGAATGCGAGTGCGAATAGGGACAGGCGGGTCCATGTCGGACCGTGGCGCTCGCGGACAAGCAGGGCGACAGTCGTCGCGGCGGCGAGCGTGAACGCCACCTCGCCGAGGGCGATGGAGAAGGCGATGGAGAAGGAGGCTGCGGCGAGCAGGCAGAATGCGATGCGATTCATCATGGCGCAATCCCGTCCGACCGTCGTGCTCGCCTGATCCTCCCGAAAACGAATCGGCGGTCCGAGCACCCGTGTGGCGTGCCGCGGACCGCCGATCGCTTCCCCCGGAGCCCGGGCTCCGGGTTTCCCCTTCGTTGCTACTTGATGATCGCGGTGCTGTTCGTCGAGCCGCCACCCGAGAGCTCGACGTTAGGGGACAGCTGCACGGCGCCGGACACGATATCCTCGGTCGCCTTCACGTGGCCGGATGGCCGGATGTAGACCTCAACGCGCCGGTTCACGGGGTTGCCGTTCACGGGATCGTTTTCGGCCTTCGGGCGGCTGAAGCCGTATCCGGAGGCGGTCATGCGGCTGCGTCCGATCTTGCTCTTGTCGGCCAGGTAATCGAGCACCGCCTGAGCGCGACGCTCGGAGAGCTTCTGGTTATAGATCTTCGAGGACTTCTTGAGCTTGTCCGCGTGACCCTCGAGCTTCGCCGTCGCGCCGGGGTCGCGGGCCAGCGTCTTGCCGATCACGTCGACGTCGTCGAAGTACTCGGGCTTGATCACGGCCTTGTCGTAGTCGAATTTGAGGTAGAGCGTGAACAGGATGAGGTCGTCCTTGCCGTTGAGCGGGTTGGTGTCGTCCTCGAGGACTTCATGCCCGTCCGCCACGCCGCCGTCATCCGTGTCGGCCTTCAGCGGGTTCGTCTTGTACGTGTAGACTTCGGGCCCGTCTTTCAGCCCGTCGTAGTCAGTGTCGCTGTTGAGCGGGTCGGTCCCGTACTTCTTCACTTCCTCGAAGTCCGTGAGCCCGTCGTGGTCGGTGTCCTTGTCGCGCGGATCGGTGCCGATGCGGGCTTCCTCCTCATCGGGCAGTCCTTCGCCGTCGGTATCGAGCGGTCCGCCGGTCACGCGGTAGCTCGGCGGGACGTGCGCGCCGGGCGTCCAGACCAAGCCGGCGGTGACGATGCTGTTCGCTTCGCTGTCCTGTCCGGCGAGCATGCCGCGGAAATCGGCCCGGAGGGCCCATTCGTCGTTGAAGTGGTACATGACACCGAAGCCGCCGCGGATGGCTGCTTCCGTCTTGTCGCCGTTCGCCAGCTCTTCGCCGTAGAAGAAGCCGCCGAAGCCGAGCGCCAGGTAGGGGTCCAGTCTCTGCCAGCGCGTGAAGTGCCAGAGCCCGTCCACGGCCGCTCCGAGCAGGTAGGTGTCGGAGGCGGGGTTATCGCCGCCGAGGCCAAGCCGGGGGTTGCCCTGGCTGTCGGTGACCGTGTTGGCGTCGAGCTTCGGGGAGAAATAGAACACGCCCTCGATGGTCCACCGCTCGTTGAAGTCGTAGCCGAGGTTGAACGCCGAGATGAACCCATCCTTGAGTTCCTCGTCGCCCTCGAAGCTGATCAAGCCTCCCCCGAGGCTCAGGTTCCACGGGGCCTCGTTGCCCGTTTCGACGACGGCGCCGCGAGCGGCCGTTGGGAACAGCCCGAGTGCGAGCGCGACGACCGCGGCGAACGCGAACACCGACCACCTGAACTTCTGCATCTGGACCTCCGTGTATGCCGGAAAATCGTTTTAGGCTTCCGGCGGCGTACGATAGCAGAACGACGGGGGTTGGCAATCAGAAAACGGCCTGTCCGCCGATGAAAACGGGGCTTGCGGCTGCGCCGGCAATCCAGTAGAAACACCCCGCAAACGATGAAGCTGTCTGTGGTCATTCCGGTGTTCAACGAGGTCGCCACTCTGGATGAGATCATCCGCCGGGTCGAGGCTGTCGATGTTGGCTTGGAGAAGGAGCTTGTGCTGGTTGACGACTGCTCGCAGGACGCTTCGGCCGACGTCCTGAAGGAGTGGTCCGCCCGGCGTCCGGACTGGAAGTTCGTGTACCACGAGCGGAATCAAGGGAAGGGCGCCGCACTCCGCAGCGGGTTTGCCGCCGCGACGGGCGACCTGGTGCTGATTCAGGATGCCGACCTCGAATACGATCCCGGGGACTACCGGGCGCTGCTCGCGCCGATCCTGGAAGGGCACGCGGACGTCGTGTATGGATCGCGCTTCCTCGGAGGCGGAGCGCATCGGGTGCTCTTCTTCTGGCATCAGGTGGGCAACCGGCTGATCACGATGTTCTCGAACATGCTGACCAACATGAACTTCACGGACGTCGAGGTGTGCTACAAGGTGTTCCGCCGGGAGGTGCTGCAGGGCATCAGCCTCCTGGAAGACCGGTTCGGCTTTGAGATCGAGATCACAGCCAAGGTCGCACGCGGACGATGGCGTGTCTATGAGGTGCCGGTTTCCTACCACGGACGCACCTACGAAGAAGGCAAGAAGATCACGTGGCGTGACGGCGTTCGGGCCATGTGGTGCATCCTGAAGTACCGCTTCGCGTGATCGCCGCCTCGGAGCCGCCCACCCGCATGAGAATCCTGATGGTCGAACCGGGCGGGCGCGGCGGGATCTGCCAGCACGCGCACAATCTGGCCAACGGTCTGGCGGCCCGGGGGCATGTGGTGGTTCTGGCCACCGGCATCGGATGCGAGACGGCCCGGTTTCCGCGCGCATACCGCGCCATCGAGGTGTTCGACCGCTTCGTCCCCCGCCCGCTGCGCCTGCTGCGCCTGCTTGCCTTCACGGCTCGGTTCGGGCCTGACGTGGTGCACATCGAGGGGGCCGTTCATCCCGGCAGCTACTACGCCATCTGGCGGATGCTGCGCCCGTTTGCCCGGTGCCGGTTTGTCTACACCGCTCACGACGTCTTCTCCAAGAAGAAGCGGCCGTACCACCCGTGGGTGCTGCGCCGGATCTACCGCGGGATGGATCATGTTCTTGTCAACGCGGAGCGGAACAAGGAGGAGATCGTCGAGGGGTTCGGCGGCGATCCGGGGCGCATCAGCTTTGTGCCCGTGGGGGACCTGGTGGCTTTTGTTCGGGACGTCCCCGCGCAGGAGCTGGCAGGGGTGCCGGCCGGCCGGCGGCGGGTGCTCTTCTTCGGGAACATCGAGCCGCGCAAAGGGTTGATGACCCTGATCCGCGCTTTTCGCCGCGTCCGCGACGAGGTGCCCGATGCGGTTCTGGCGGTCATGGGCCGCCCCTTCGAGGACGTGGCTCCGTACCGGGCGGAGATCGCGCGGCTCGGGCTTGCGGATGCGATCTCCTTCCGCCCGGACTACGTGCCGCTGGAGATGATCTCCAGCGTGTTGGGATGGGCGGATCTGCTGGTTCTTCCGTACGAGCGGGCGTGGAACAGCGGCATCATCCTGTCGGCCTATGCGTTCGGCAAGCCGGTGGTGTCGACCGCGGTCAGCGGGCTTTCCGAGGTGGTCGAGGATGGCCGCACGGGGCTCGTCGTGCCGCCGGGCGACGCGGATGCGCTTGCCGCTGCGATCGTTCGGATCCTGGCCGACGATCGGCTCCGCGCGGCGATGAGCGAGGCGGCCCGGGCCGCGGCGGCGCGCCATTCGTGGGCCGCGATCGCGGAGCAGACCGAGCGCGCCTACCGTGCGGGCTGACGGGCGTCGGCCTGCTGGAGCCCGCGGTGGCGCCAGCGGATGCGGATGAGGTCGATCAGCATACCCCACGAGTCCACGAGCGGCCGCACCGTGGTCTGAGGGGAGTGCGCCCACCGGACCGGCACTTCCCGGATGCGGTAGCCGAGCCGGTCTGCGATATAGAGGATCTCCACGTCGAAGCAGAACCCGTCGAGCGTCTGGCGGGAGAAGATGTCGGGGATGATCTCCCGCCTGAAGCACTTGAAGCCGCACTGCGTGTCGATGAGCCCGCGCACGGTCAGGAATCGGACCAGCCGGTTGAACACGCGGCCCATGATCTCCCGGTAGCGGGGCTGGTGGGACGTGACCTGAGCCCCCTCGACCGAGCGGGACCCGATGATGACGTCGAACCCCTGGTCGAACCCGGGCAACAGCTTTTCGACTTCCTCGATGGGCGCGGACAGGTCGGCGTCCGAGAACAGGACGAGCGCCCCTCGCGCCTGCGCCATGCCGCTGCGGACGGCGAAGCCCTTGCCCCGGTTGGGGGTGTGCCGGAGCAAGCGGACGGGCGCGTCGGCGGTCGCGCAGGCGGCGACGATGTCCGGCGTCCGGTCGGTGCTGCCATCGTCGGCCACCAGTATTTCGGTCGTATACGGCTGGCGGCGAACGTATTCCTGCACGCGGCGAAGCGTGGCCTCGATCCGGCCCGCCTCGTTGTAGGCCGGAATGACGATGGACAGGAATGGGGTGCCGTCCGTCGGGTTCTGTGGGGTGCTGACCATGTGCGCGGACGGAAAATACCCGACGATAGGCTCGGCCACAAGCCGAATGGTGGCCGCCCGCCCGGCGGGCCTTCCGGGCGCCGACGAGGATCGCGCGCTTTCGGCGTCGGACGGTTTCGCCCAGCTTCAGCTTTCAAGTTGCGGCCGGCTTGGCTAATCTTTGCGCCGTGCGTCCCGATGCGTGGGGGCGCGGCGCGGCGGCTGGAACACAGAGCGATGGCCAATAGAACCGCAATTATCATCGGCGCCGGGCCTGCGGGCCTGACGGCTGCCTACGAACTGCTCAAGCGCACGGACATCCGGCCGATCGTGCTGGAGCTGGGCGATTACGTCGGCGGCATTTCGCGAACGGTTGTCTACAAGGGCAACCGGATGGACCTTGGCGGGCACCGCTTCTTTTCAAAGTCCGATCGCGTGATGAAGTGGTGGGCTGACATCCTTCCGATTGCCGGCCCAGGAGAGGAGACCCGGCGCGACGACGTGATGCTGGTCCGCGATCGCCGGTCGCGGATCCTCTACGGCGGGCGGTTCTACGATTATCCGATCCGGCTCAGCGGCTCGACGCTGGCCAATCTGGGCATGATTCGGACGGCCCGGATCGGCGCGAGCTACCTGAAGAGCCGCGTCACCCAGCGCCGCCCCGAGCGCACGCTCGAGGATTTTCTGGTCAACCGATTCGGGGGCGAGCTGTACCGGACGTTCTTTGAGAGCTACACCGAGAAGGTGTGGGGCGTTCCCTGCCGCGAGATCAGCGCCGAGTGGGGCGCGCAGCGGATCAAGGGGCTGTCGCTGTCGGGTGCCGTGCGAAACGCGGTGGCGAAGCTGTTTGCGCGGGACACGTCGCTGGCGCAGAAGGGAACCGAGACATCGCTGATCGAGCGGTTTCTGTATCCGAAGTACGGGCCGGGCCAGCTGTGGGAGGCGGTGGAGCAGCGGATTCAGCAGGCGGGCGGCGAGGTGCGCCGCCGTCATCGAGTCGTGGGGGTCTGTCTCGATGGCGGCCGGGTGATGGCGGTGGACGCGGCCGGCCCGGAGGGCGCCGTCGAGCGCCTGTCCGCCGACTTCTGCTTCTCGACGATGCCCATCTCGGAGCTGGTGACCTGCCTCGGCGATGCGGTCCCGGCGGCGGTCCGAGAGACGAGCCGGGGGCTGATGTATCGCAGTTTCCTGACGGCGGGCGTTCTGCTGCGCCGGCTCGCGTCGCTGCCGGGCGGCGATCGCGAGCGGATCACCGACAACTGGATCTACGTACAGGAACCGCATGTCCGCATGGGTCGCATCCAGATCTTCAACAACTGGAGCCCCTATCTCGTGCGCGATCCTGACACGGCGTGGCTCGGACTGGAGTATTTCTGCGGCGAGGGCGACACGTTCTGGGGGCAGACCGACCGGCAGATCCTCGACCTCGCGGCCACCGAGCTGGCGGAAGTCGGGCTCTGCGCCCCGGCGGACATTCTCGACGGCACGGTTGTCCGGGTTCCGAAGGCCTATCCCGCCTATTTCGGGACGTATCATCGGATCGGCGAGGTCCGGGCGTATCTGGACGCGATTCCGAACCTCTACCTGATCGGCCGGAACGGAATGCACCGGTACAACAACCAGGACCATTCCATGCTGACTGGCATGGTCGCCGTGGACAATATCGCCGCGGGCGTTTCGGCGAAGGACGCCATCTGGCAGGTGAACGCCGAGGATGAGTACCATGAGCAGCGGTGACGGGGCGCGGGGCGGGGCACCCGCTCGGGATCGGGATGCCGTGGCGGGTCGGCCGGCCAATCCGCGGGACGAGCACGCGCGGCGACGGCCGTCCTGGGCGCTGGCCGGCATCATGGTTTTGGCGCTGGGCATCCGTCTGGGTGCGGGTCTCTTTCTGGCCCGTTCGCCCGCTGCCTACTGGCGGGATGCGGACTACCAGTACGTCCAGATTGCGCAGAATCTGGCGGCCGGGCACGGCTACAGTGTGCAGGGGGGCTTTCTGGAGGGGCTTGGCGGCCTTCTGTCGGCGGACTCGCGCATGTACTCGCACCGTTCGCCGCTCTATCCCTGCCTGCTGTCTCTCGTCTACAGATGCCTCGGGGCGAGCGTGGCCGTCCACGTGCTTCTGCAGGCCATCCTGAGCACGATTGTGGTCTGGCTCCTGTATCTCGTAGCGGCGCGGACATTTGACCGGCAGACGGGGCTGGTCGCCGCGGCCATCCTGGCTGTCTATCCATACGGGCTCTATCACGACCTGCGGGTGTTCGATACCCCCCTGTTTGAGGCGCTGCTGGCAGGGTTCATTCTGGCTGCGATGAAGTTGGCGGATCGACCGTCCGCATGGGGCGGGGTGGCGGCCGGCGTGCTGGCCGGCCTGGCGGTGTTGTGTCGATCGCTGTTCGTCACGTTTGTGCCCGTGGCGATGCTCTACGTGATGGTTGCCCGGCGGGGCGCCCTGGCCCGACGCGCGGTCGCCGCGGCCCTCATGGGGGTGGCTCTGTTTGCCGTCTTGACGCCGTGGCTGGCCCGCAACTACGGGATTCATGGCCGGCCGCTCATGAGTACGTACGGGGGGTGGAACTTCCTGCTCGGCAACTCGCCCGTGACGCTGAAGGCCATTTCGGCCGGCGGCGAGGCGGACGGCGAGCTGAGCCGATGGCTTCAGGGGCGGGCGCCCGAGTTTGCCGGGCTGTCGGAGACGGCCATGGATCAGTGGTTCTACGGGGAGGGGAAGACCTATGTTCGCGAGCATCCCGGGATGTTCGCCCGACTGCTGGCGATCAAGGTGGTCAACTATTGGAGCATATTCAAGTCGCCCCCCGCCGAGGGGGTGGTAAAGAATCTGGCGTACACGTTGAGCTACGGCCCGCTGCTGGTGCTGGCGGTGGTCGGGCTGATCTGCTCGGTCAGCCGCTGGCGGGATCTGTGGCTGCTCTACCTGCTGTTTCTGGAGTTCACGGCCAGCTACTCGCTGTTCATCACCGTGTCGCGCCACCGGAAGCCGCTGGACGCCTACCTGGCCGTGTTCGCTGCCTGTGCGGTGTGCGGGTGTTGGCGCTGGATTCGCGCCCGGCGGAGAATGGCGGCCGGCGCGTCATGAGGCCGCGGAGGGCAATGGGCGTGACGGGAGGGGGACGGAGCCCGAACCGGCCGGGGACGGCTGGCTCCAAGGAACCCGCTTCGCTTCGTCCCGTGGAGACGGCGGTCTCCGCCGTTCCGAGCCACCCTTCACGGAACGCCTTGCCGCGGAGGCCGCAATTGTCCTTGTTCCGCTGAGTTGCAGTGTGAAATAATTACGGTTTGTTTAGGCAGGGCGGCGCGCTGCCGGCTGAGGCGGTGCCGTTCATTCCGGGCTGATCGGCGAAGATGAAGAGGTCCGTCATGGTGGATTACCGCAGGTTCATGGTCGGTTTGGTCCTGATTGGCGCGCTGGTGGCGGCGGCGGGTTGCCGGACCGAGGCGCCTGGCCGGCCGGCTGTCGCGGAGAATGCGACGCCCGCCCCCGCCAAGCCGGCCGTGCCGCCGGCCGGCGGCTATGTTGTCGGCGCCGGGGACACGCTGACGATTCTGGTCTTCAATCACGCCGATCTCTCGCAGAAGGTCCTGGTGCCGCCCTCCGGCGAGATCTCGTTCCCCTTCGTGGGCGAGGTGAAAGCCGCGGGCTGCACGTTGGGCGAGTTGCGCCAGGCGCTTGAGTCCAAGCTCGGCAACGGCTACATCCCGAATCCGCGGGTTTCGGTGAATGTGGAGGACATCGCCGGGCTGAAGATCCACGTGCTGGGCGAGGTGAACCAGCCGCGAATCGTCTACGCCAAGGATCAGACGGATCTGTCGTCTGCCATCGCCGAGGCGGGCGGCTTTACGCGCGACGCGAACCCGAAGGCCGTGCTGCTGATCCACCCCAAGGCCGGCGGCGGATCCGATCTCACGGTGTACGACCTGTATGGGTTTCTCAAGGCGGGAGACATGGGGCAGAACCCGGTTCTCGGCCGCGGGGATGTGGTGTACGTGCCGCCGAGCGCCATTGCGAACGTGGACCGCTTCTTCATGCATCTGCACACGATCCTGATGCCCATCCGCTCGGACATCATGGAGGGGATCATTCTGTATCCCCGCGTGAAGGATTCGCTGCAGGGGAAGACGACGGGCATCCAGGTCGAGTAGGCCGCCCGCCAAAGGAGAGTTCATGGATTTCCGCGAATATTTGAGGATCGCGCTGGTCAATCGGAAGCTCATCGCCTACGTGACCGGCGTCGCCTTTCTGGTCGCGCTGGCCGGATCGCTGCTGATCGACCCGCAGTACAGCGCCAAGACGACGGTGGTGATCAAGTCCGCGCTGAACCAGCCGCGGATCACGCTGTCCTCCGGCTCGGGGTCGGTGGGCGACAGCCAGAACGGCATCCAGCTCATGGGGGAAACCTACCGGGAGATCCTCCGCAGCCGAACGATTGCCGAAAAAATCGTGGCCGAGCTCCACCTCGACGACGCCGCTGCGGCCGGCCGGACATCCCGGCGCGGGATCGGGAAGACGGTGGGGATGATCAAGCGCAAGACCATCAAGTTCCTCCGGTACGGTACGTTCAAGACTCTGCCTCCCCACGACCAGCTGATCCAGGGCATTCAGGACGCGATCACCACATCGCTTCTGCCCAAGACCGGCCTGATCGAGATCAAGGCCGTCTACGAGGACGCCGACACGGCGGCCAAGGTGGCCAACAGCGCGGCCCGGAACTTCGTCGAGCATATGAAGGACATGAACTCCGCCGAGGCGCGGGTCGCGAAGGAGTTCATCCAGGAGCGCGTGAAGGTGGCGGAGGGGCTCCTGAAGCAGGCGCAGGACGAGCTGAAGACGTTCATCGTCAAGCAGGGGAGCATCTACCCGGAGCGCAAGGTCGAGCTGGTGATGGCGGAGCTCGTGAAGTTCGACAGCGCCACCAAGAACACGTCGTCCGAGATCGATCAGCTCCGCGTACACGTGGCCGGCCTTCGCCAGAAGCTGGCGCAGTACAGCGGCCAGCTGGCCACGGCCGAGGTCACCTTCAGCGATCCCGTGGTGCAGGATCTCCGCAAGCAGGTCCTTTCGCTCGAGATCGAGAAGGCGTCGCTGGCCCCGGACTTCGGCCCGCTGCACCCGCGCATGGTCGCGATGGAGCGGAAACTGGTGACGACGCGGGCTGAACTCGATCGCCAGGTCAAGAAGCTGGCCGGCGCGGAGATGTCCAACGTCAGCCCGCATTACGACGAGCTCGTGACCGAGCTGCTCGCCAAGGAGACGGCTCTGAACGTGGCGATCGAGAAGAAGAAGGCGCTGGAGGCGATTCTGACCAGCTACCCGCCGGACCTCATGTTCTCGGCGGAGAAGCAGGTCGAGTGGGAGACGCTGCAGAACGCGGTGAAATTCGCCCAGTCGAACCTGGACTCGCTGAAGACGCAGCTGGAGGGAGCCCGGATCACCGAGGCCCAGAAGCTGAGCGAGACGAGCATCGTCGATCCCGCGGTTGCGTCGCCCTTTCCGTCGGGCATACCGAAGTCGGTGTATCCGTTGCTGGGCCTCATCGTCGGGTTGATGGGGGCGATCGGCGTGGCGTTCTTCATCGAGCACATCGACGACACGCTGAAGACCGTGGAGATGGTGGAGAGCGTGCTGCAGCTGCCGGTGTACGCCGTGATCCCGACGATCCGCCCCGGCGATCGCAAGCGCGAGCGGCGCGGCCGATCCGGAGAGCGCGATGACGCCGCCACGGCGGGCATGATGGAGAAGCGTCTGCTGACGCACTTCGAGCCCCGGTCGGTTGTGGCTGAGGCGTACCGCTCGCTTCGGACGAACATCCAGTTCGCCGGCATTCAGGAGAAGAGCCGGGTGTTCCTGGTCACAAGCTCGGTCAAGGGAGAGGGAAAGTCCACGACGGCCGCCAACCTCTCCATCACCATGGCGCAGCTCGGCAGCCGTGTCCTGCTGATCGACGCCGATATGCGCAGCCCCATGCTCGGGCTGGTCTTCGGCAAGCGCCGCGAGCCCGGTCTGTCGAACTACCTCGGCGCCGGGGCGGAGCTGAGCGACGTGATCCAGCCGTCGGGCATTCCCGGACTCGACCTCATCTGCGGCGGCGCCATCCCGCCCAACCCGTCCGAGCTGATCAGCGCCGGGCGGGTCCCGGAGCTGCTGCAGCAGGCAAAGGCTTCGTACGATGTCATCGTTGTCGATTCGCCCCCGGTGATCGCGGTCACGGATGCCGCCATCCTCAGCAGTTTCGTTCACGGCGTGTTCATGGTCGTTCACGCCCGCCAGACCAGCCGTCGGCTGTGCCAGCGGGCCAAGGCCCTGCTTCAGAAGGTGAACGCCCGCCTGCTGGGAATCGTGATGAACAACGTCGACGTCGAGAGCCGGTACGGCTACGAGTACTACGCCCAGCACTACTACGACGGCGACAAGATCGACAAGTAACGTCCATCCGGACGGGGAGGTTGTCGTGCGACGACTCATTCTGTTGGCAGGGGTCACGGGGCTTCTCGGGGCGATGGGGCAGGGAGTGCGGGCGGCGCCCGCCCCGGCCAAGCCCGCCGCGTTCAGCGAGGGGCAGTACAACCAGGTGCACTGGCGCATCGACGAGAAGCGCGTGCTCTGGTGGGACGGCAAGCCCTGCATTCCCATGACGGTCAACCAGATCTGGATCGACAACGACAAATTCACGAAGGGGCAGTCCAGCGATCACGTCAAGTCCGTCAACGACCTGACCGACCGGTTGACGCAGAACGGCGAGACCTACTTCGTGCTGTTCGTCACGCACCCTCCGGTCAAGTCCCTCGTGGATCTCAAGAGCGCGGCCGTGCGCTCGCAGTTCGAGGCCGAGTGGAAGCGGTTTGGGCCCGCCGTGACCAAGGCCGGGCTGCGCGGCATGACGTTCTTCAACGAGATCAACGTCCTGGCTGCGCCGAAGAGCATGACGGACGCGGACTACGCCAGGATGCTGAACGACTACGCGCGCAGCATGAAGCAGATCGTCGCGGACGTGCCGGTCGTGCTGAAGATCGCCGGTGACTGGAACATCGCGCCGACCATGGCGGCGATCCGAGGCGACTACATCGACGGGCTTGGGGGCGATTTCTTCTCCGACCAGCCCGACCAGCGGCTGATGGCGCAGATGGCGAAGCCGCTGTCCGAGCTGTCGAAGGCGTCCAAGTCCAAGCTGTTCTGGGTGACCGAGTTCAGCCGGCAGAGCGGCCAGGAGCCCAAGATCCAGTGGCCGGCGTTCACATCGAAGCAGCAGATGCAGGACTTTCTCGATCTGTTCGTGAAGCACGGTGCAACGGGGTTCTTCTACTTCAAAGAGAAGAAGGGCGCGAACGCATGGCAGGGCGCGGGCGGGTACGCGCAGGTCACGCCCGATACGAGCCGCTGGTTCCGCGAACTGGAGCCGATCGTGACCAACCGGGTTCTGTCGGGCGGACCGGCGACGATTCCGGCGGCCGTCCAATCCTCGTCGCCTACAGGTGGTGAGGGCGGCGGGGAGTCCGGCTCCGGGGTGGGCCGTGAAGGCGGCGGGATGGAGGGGCGCGGCCGGCGAGGCGGCGAGGGCGGCCGGCGAGGGGGGCGGGAGGGCGGCGAGTCCCCGGAGGTGACGGCGGGGGCGGGCGGCGCGGGCGCCCAGGCCCAGATGAAGTCCGCCGACGTGGTCACGACGATCGAGAATGACGCGGACATCAAGCAGGGGCTGCTCGCCCGCTATCCCGGCTACACGCTGGATGCGACATACGTCAGCCAGTTCAAGGTGTGGGAAGTGCGCGTGCTGGATGGCGGCACCGCGCGTGCGCTGATCTACGTCAGGGATCAGGACGGCAAGATTACGGAGATCGAGAAGAACGTCCGGCGCGGCGGCGCGCGCGAGACGAACCTGCGGGGAGAATAGGATGGCAGCCTCGGATCTCTGGCGATCCCTGGCCGGCGCCGCGGGAGGCCGGCTGGCGCTTGACCGCGCGGGGCTGTCGTTGGCCGTTGGCGGCCTGCTGGGGTTGATCGTCATCCTCTTCGGCGGCCTCTCGGTTCCGCTCGTCGCGGGGATGATCCTCGCGGTGCTGATCCTGCTTCACGTTGAGCTCGGACTCTACCTGTTCCTGATCGTCACGGAGCTGGTCGTCATTCCCGTCGCCAGCCCGGCCTTCATGATCCTGATGGTGTCGTGGGTCCCGTTCCTTCTGCTTCGGCGGATCGAGCTCCCGGCGTTTCCCCAGAACCGGCTGATGATCGGGATTCTCCTGTGGATGGTGCTCACGACCGGCATACTCGATCCGCTTCACGCCGGGTTCAAGCAACTGGTCACCCAGGACATGTCCAAGGTCTTCGTTCCCGTCGGGCTGTACTTTGTGATCCTGACCGTTATCCGGACGCGCGTGCACTTTCGCCGGTTCCTCGGCGTGCTGGCGGCGATCGGCGCCGGCCTGGCGGTGATCGGCCTCGCTCAGATGTTCTTTCAGATTCCGTTCTTCGGCAGCATCATCGTGGACCCCGGCAGCGTGATCCGGGCGGGCGGATCCACGGGCGATCCGGTCGCCTATGGAACCCAGACGATGTTCCTGCTCGGCCTCTGCTTCGCCATGCATGCGGGCGAGCCGCCCGGGCCGAGGAAAGCGGGCTTGCTGCTCGCGCTGGTCCTGCTGGCGGCCGCCCTGATCGCCAGCCTGAACCGGTCGGCCATCCTGGGCGTTTTGACGTTCACCGCCGTGATGATGGTGTTCCATCGCCGGACGGGATTCCTCGTCCTGGCGCTCGTGGCGGGGGCATTTGCCATCATCAGCCAGACCTTGCTGTTTGACTCGCTCAAGGCTCAGATGCTGTCGATCTGGGTCAGCCTGACCGGGGCTCAGATCGCGATCCCGCAGTTGTCCCAGGACACCTTCACGCCGCGGCTCGAGACGCTCCAGGCCGGCCTGAGCGTGTTTCAGGAAAGCGCCCGACACATGCTGCTCGGGGCGGGGATCAACGGGTTCTCTCCGCTCGTGCAGCCGTATCTCACGTCGCAGATCGCCATCCAGTGCTCGGGCAATGCAAACTCGTTCATCGTGTTTCTGGTCGAGATGGGCATCCCGGGCGCCGCGATGATGGTGGGCCTCATCATTCTGACCCTTCGCGATCTGTTCCGTCTTCAGCGAACGTTCCACCGAGCCGGGGATTCCCCGATGGCGTTCCTTTGCCAGGGGTTGCTGGCCGTCTTTGTCGGCTTCCTGGTGGTTTCGTTGGCGAATACGGTCTGGTTCACGAAGTTCTACTGGATCCTCATGGTCATGCCGTGCCTGATCGAGCGCCTCTGGTTCCGTCCGGTGCCCGGCGACGACACGGGCGAAGCGGCCAGGGCCGTCGCAGGGTGAGAGATAAGGGTATGACGCAGACCATCCGCGTGCTTCATCTCCGGAACTGCCGGGGCATCACGACACTGACCGGGCCCGAGACCTACCTGCTGGACCTGCTTTCCGGAATAGACCCGGGGCGGTTTGACGTTACGCTGGGCTGCGTCGTCAACCCGGCCCGTCCGGCCCAGGTGTTCCTGGACGCCCTGGCAGAGCGGCGGATTGCCTGCCGGCAGATCGGGCTGCCGACCCGCTACTCCAGTGGCGACCTCCGCCTGGTCCGCGAACTGCAGCGTGCCCGGAAGGTCGACATCCTGCACACGCACGATTCGCGGTCCGACTTCATCGGGTGGCTGGCGGGCGCGGGCATGGGCGTGCCGCGGGTATGCTTTGCGCACGGCTGGCTGAACTGGGCCCGGGCCTTTTCCAAAGAGCGCCTCTACGCGGCGCTGGAGTTCTTTGCCGTTACGCGCGCCCACCATATCATCGTCGCCTCGGAGAGCATGCGCCGGGAGCTGCTCGGCCGCGGGCTCCCGGCCGGCCGCATTGCGCTGATTCCCTACGGGATCGACACGCGCCGGTTCCACGTCGCGCCGGCCGATCCCTCGTTCCGACTCGAGCTGGGGATTCCCCCCGATGCCGTGCTGATCGGAACGGCGGGGCGCCTGCACCCGTGGAAAGGACACCGATACCTGCTCGAGGCCGCGCCGGACGTTGTGCGGCGGCATCCGAAGGCGCACTTCCTGTTTGTGGGCGATTCGGCGTTCTCCGAGCAGTCGGCGTTCCGGCAGGAGCTCCGGGATCTGGCCCGGCGCCTGGGGATTGAAGGCCGGGTGACGTGGGCGGGCACGCGGAGCGACATGCCCCGCGTCATGCAGGCGCTGGACCTGTTCGTCTTCCCGTCGCTGCGCGAGCCGTTCGGGATCGTCTTGATCGAGGCCCAAGCGTGCGGCAAGCCGGTCGTCGGCACCCGGGTCGGCGGCATACCCGAGGCGTTTCGGGACGGGGAGACCGGCGTGCTGGTGGAACCGGCGGATAGCGCCGGTCTGGCCCGCGCGATGATCGAGATGTTGGACCATCCCGAACGCCTGCAGGCCATGGGCGCGGCGGGTCGACGCTTTGTCGAGTCCACCTACTCCGTGGGCGCCATGGTGGCGCGAACCGAGCGCCTGTACCGGGAGGTGGCCGAGTCATGCCTCGCGCGGCGGTTGGACCCGGCAGGAGGCGCCCGATGAGGGCGGCCGGCTTGCCGCTGAAGGCATCCTCGCGGTGCTGCGTGAGCGAGGGGCCTCATCGGGCCCCCGGGCGCGCAGCAGGCTGAGAACGACACGAGGGCGAAATGAAGCTGACACCGCGGAAAGTGGCGACGATGGCCGGGTTGCCGGCTCGCCTGCTGGCGTACCGCGGATTCCGGACGCGCCCGCTGTGGGTCACGCTGGACGTCACGTGGAACTGCAACTGCCGCTGCGAGTACTGCAACTACTGGCGCGAGGGTCATGACGACCTGTCGACCGACGAGATGCTCACCGTCATCCGCAACCTCCGGAGTCTGGGGACGGCGTACCTGGGCATCAGCGGGGGCGAGCCGCTCCTGCGGAAGGACATTTCCGAGCTCGTCGCGTTCGCCAAGCAGTGCGGGATGTACGTCGGGCTCAACACGAACGGCATGATCGGCAAGGAGGAGCTGTATCGCTCGCTGATGGCGCACGGCCTCGACACGATGTGCTTTTCGATCGACGGCGCGAGCCCGGAGACGCATGAGCGATTCCGGAAGCACTGCCCGTTCGAGCGCGTGACCCGGTCCATCGAAACCGCCGTGCGCGTGCGGGACGGCGGGCGGCACTCGACCCAGATCAGCACGAATACGGTGGTGCACCGCGGCAACGTCGATGAGCTGGAGGCCGTGGCGCAGCTCGGCCGGCGTCTGGGTGCCGACCGGCACAACTTCCAGCCGATCGTGACCAGCCACCTGGAGGATTCGGGCGCTCGCCAGCGGATGGGGTTCAGCCGGGAGGATCGGGAGCTGCTGGAGCGCGTGCAGGCCGCGCTCGCCCGGTTGCCCGGGGGGAACCTGGAGGGGTTCATCGACCTCATTGTCGACTTCTACACGGGCGGAAAGGGCGCGCGGAGCATGTCCTGCTATGCCGGCCGGGCGTTTGCCTATGTGGACCCTCGGGGCACGCTGTACCCCTGCTCGGTGCTGATGGAGCCGCTGGCCTCGCTTCTGGATCCGGACTGGGCGGCCCGGCTCCGGTCCGCCGAGTCCCAGGCGACGCTTCGGAAAGCCGCGGAGCAGCGATGCTCCGGCTGCTCGCTCGTGTGCTACATGGAGCGCAACGTGATGCTGAACAACGCGCTTAACCCGAGAATGTGGCGCGAGGTGCTGTTCAAGCGCTACGCCGCCGCGGGGAATCGAACCCGGAAGGCCACCTGACATGAGAGTGGTGTTCGTCAACCCGCCGATCACGAAAGAGGAACGGTACGGGAGCTTGGCCGCGGCCGGCTCGTACTCGCCGCCTCTGGCGCTGTGCGCGCTTGCGGCCGTGACGCGCCAGCTGGGGCACGACACGTCGATCATCGACGCGCCGGTCGAGGGGCTCAACCACGCGGACACGGTCCGGCGCATCGGGGCGCTGAAGGCCGGCGCGGTAGGCATCACGTCGGTCACATCGACCTTCCGGAGCGCCGCCAAGCTGGCCAGCCTGGTCAAGGAGGCGAGCCCGGAGACAACGGTCATCGCGGGCGGCGTGCATGTCTCGGCGCTGCCGGAGGAGAGCCTCCTGCAGAACCCCGGGATCGACGTGGCGGTCATCGGCGAAGGCGAGGAGACAATTGCCGAGCTCCTGGCGGCGCTCGAGCGGAAGGAGCCGCTGGACCGCGTGCGGGGCCTGGCGATCCGCAGCGGCGGCGCCGTGGCAATCACCGAGGCCCGCCCGCTGATCCACGACCTGGACGCGCTTCCGTTTCCCGCGTGGGACCTGCTTCCGCGATTCCCGGCGGCCTACAACGTGCAAGCCCAGAGCGTGGCCCACTCGCCGTCTACGTCCATCTGCACCTCGCGCGGATGCACGGGCCGGTGCACGTTCTGCGACCGGCGCATCTTCGGGCGCAACCTGCGCGCCCACAGCGCCGAATACGTGATCCGGATGATCGTGGAGCTGCGCGATCGCTTCGGGATCCGCGACATCCAGTTCGAGGATGACAACCTGATGGTGTTCCGCAAGCGGCTGTTCGAGCTGTGCGACGCGTTCGAGCAGCGAAAGATCGGCGTCAGCTGGTCGTGTCAGGCCCGCGTGGACATGGTGATGCCGGAGACGCTGCAGCGAATGAAGCAGGCCGGCTGCTGGATGATCCTCTACGGCGTCGAGAGCGGCAGCCAGAAGATCCTGGACATCATGGCGAAAGGCATCACCATCGGGAAGATCGAGCGAGCGATCGAACTGACGCACCAGGCCGGCATCCAGTGCAAGGGCTTCTTCATCACCGGTTTCCTGGGCGAGACGCAGGAGACGCTTCGCGAGTCCGCCGCGTTCATCCGGCGCTGCAAGCTCGATGACATCAGCAACCACTACTACTGCCCGTTCCCGGGCAGCGAGGCGTTCGACCAGTCGCCGAAGTACGGGTCGGTGACTGGCGACTGGGCCGACATGACGTACTACCGCCCGGTGTTCATCCCGAACGGGCTGACGGCGGAGGACCTGATCCGGCACACGAAGGCCTGCTATCGGTCGTTTTACATGAGGCCGAGGGTCATCCTCGGATATCTCAAGAGGGCCCGGTCGCTGAGCGACTTGAGCGTATACGCGCGGGCCGCCGTGGCGCTGGTCCGCTATATCCTCACCAGGAAGGAATGAGGCCCTCTGCGCAGGGGCCGTCGGGCAACCTGCCGGGCGTAGGCACATGAACGCGGGATGGGACAGCGGGCGGGTCCGTCTGCGCTGGCTGCTGCTCGGCGCCTTGGCCGTGCGCCTGGCGTGCGCCGTCGGCGTATCGGCCTTTCTGGACTACGATCCGGCGGAGGAGTTCTACGACGATCTCGCGCGGCATCTCCTCGCGGGGCACGGCTACGTGATCCACGAGGAAGCCGCGCCGAGCCTCTACCGCCCGCCGCTTTATCCCCTGCTGCTGGCAGGGGTGTTCCGCGTGTGCGGGGCGGAGGCCCAGCTGCCGGTGTTCGCTCTGCAGATGGGGTTCGATCTGATCTCGGTCCTGCTGGTGTTTCTGCTGGCGCGCGACCTGCTGGGACGGCCCGCGGCCGTTGTCGCCACCGCGCTATACGGGCTGTATCCATTCCCGGCCTACTACGCCGTGCGGCTGTTGACGGAAAGCCTGTTCACCATGCTGCTGCTGGCCGGCGTCTATGCGGCGACGCGCGGGATTCGATCCGGCTCATGGCGATGGCTGGGACTCGCGGGCGCCGCGTTGGGCCTTGCGACGCTCAGCCGGTTCTCCGTCTTCTACGGCATCTTTCTGCTCGCCGCCCTTGTGCCGGCTCTCTCCGGGGGGACACGCCGTGCATGGGGGGGGGCGGCGATCATGCTCGGCGTGGCCTTGCTGGCGATCGCGCCGTGGACGGCCCGGAATCATCTCGTGAGCGGACGGACGATTCTGCTGGGGACCGGGAGCGGCTACAACCTGTGGCTGGGCAACCACGCGGAGACGGACGGGCGCGACAACGATGAGTTGAACGGCGACCAGCTCGGCGTCCTCAAGCAGGACATCGCGGCCATCACGCGCGGCGAAGGCGACGCGTTTACGGTCGAAAACGACCCCCGCTTCGCGGCGGCGGCCGTTGCGGAGTTCCGCGAGCATCCGGCGCAGACCGTCGGGTTGGTTGTCCGCAAGGCGTTCCGCTTCTGGTTCGACATCTTTCTGCCGGGCAACCGGTGGTTCTCCGTGGTCCTGGTCCCCGTCCAGGCCGCGGTGCTGGCGCTCGCGCTCGCCGGCTTCGCCCTGGCCTGCGCCCGCCGCCGGGCCCCGTGGGTGCTGGCGGTCACCATTCTCTACTTCAACGGCATCCACGCGGCGATCGTCTCGACGTTTCGCTACTGCGTTCCGGTCATGCCGTTCGTCCTGATCCTGGCGGGCTATCTGCTGGCCGAGACCTGGGGCGTCTGGCGCCGCAGGCGCGGAGCGGCGGGGGGCGCGCATGCGTGACGGAAGCGCGGCGGGCGGGGAGGGCATGCGCTGGTGGGCGCATGCCCGGCGGGCGGCCTCGGCCAGCGACGGCCGACTGTTCGGCTTTCTGCTCCTGCTGTCCGCTGTGGCGGGCGGCGGTCTGGCCGTGATCCTGTCGCTGACCGGCGGACTGAGCGTCGGCACCTACGAGTATGATCGGATTGCCCGGAACATCGCGGGCGGAAACGGATTTGTCCTGACGGCCGGAGCCGAGACGATTCTGTGGCGGCCCCCGCTGTACATCTACCTGCTGGCGGGCGCCTATCGCTGCTTCGGCGCGTCGGCGCCGACGGTCATGATCGCGCTCCAAGTCCTGATCAACGCGGCCACGGCGTGGATGGCGTTCCGGATCGGCGAGCGGTTGGCCGGGAGACCGGTCGGATTCGTGGCTGCCGCCCTTCTGTCCGTCTACCCCGTGTTCGTGATCAATGCCACCCGGCTGATGCCGGAGACGCTCTTCAGCTTCGCGCTGGCCGTTTCCGCCTGGCTGATTATCCGGCTGCGCGAGACGTTCACGGTTGGCCGCGTGGCCGCTCTGGGCCTGCTCGTCGGGCTCTCGGCGCTGACAAAGGCCTCCATCCAGTTTCTGCCGCTGTTCCTGGCGGGGTGGTGGATCGCGTTCGAGCGACGTCGCGTGCGGCCCGCTCGGTCCCTGGCGGGCTTTGCCCTGGCCACGGTGCTGGCGCTGGCCGTGATCGCGCCGTGGACGATCCGCAACCATCGGGTGTCCGGCGACTTCATTCTGATCGATACGTCCGGTGGATACACCTTCTGGATCGGCAACCGGCTGGCGACGGATGGAAACGACGACGACCCGCTGACGCCCGCCCAGCGCGACGAGATCAAGAGGGACGTAGCCCGTGTTCTGGGCGTGGAGTACGGCCCGGGTCTGACGCTGGCCAACTCCGCGTGGAGCAGCGCCCGGAGCAGTTCGTTGCTGTATGCCGAAGGGATGCGAAATGTCCTGGCGCGCCCGCTGGCAACGGCCGGGCTGTCGGTTCGCAAGCTGTTCCGATTCTGGTTCTGCTACATCGGGGAGTCTCGCGCGCTGCATGTTGTCGTGGCGGTGATGCAGGCGGTTCTGGTTCTGCCGGCGGCGTTCGGCGTGTGGCTGGCGTGGCGTCGGCGATCTGCGCTTCTGGGCCTGCTGCCGATCCTGGCCTATTTCCCCCTGCTGCACATGGCCTCTACGTCCAGCGCCCGGTATTCGGTGCCGGTTTTGCCGTACATCCTGATCCTGGCGGTCTTTGCCGTGGTGGGGTCCGGGGGCTTTGCCTCCGCGTCTGACGGGCTGGGCGGAAGGGGGACCGGGAGCGTGCCGCGGATCCGGGGAGCAGGGCGATGAACAGTCGGGAGCGCCTGCTGGCATCCCTGCGGGGCGGCCGGCCCGATCGGTTTTTTCGGTATGAGCATGGTCCCTGGCCGAGTACGCGCGAGCGGTGGGTGGGGGAGGGGTATCCGGCGGGGGCGGACTTCGCCGAGCATTTCGGCTTGGATCCGCTGATCCGGATTGGCATCAACTCCGGCTATACCGATTCCCCGTACCACCCGGCCTTCGCCGAGGCTACGATCGGGCATGAGGCCGGGTGTCGCGTGTTTGTCGGACGGGATGGCATTGTGCGCCGCGAGCTGGGCGAGCGGAGCGACACGTCCATGCCCCAGTTCCTGCGGTTTCCGGTGACGTCCCGCGGCGACTGGCGGGAGGTCCGTCGCCGTCTCGATCCGTCCGACGTCCCGGCCCGGATTGGCGACGTAAGCGCTCTGGCGACGCGGTGTGCCCGTGAGCCGGAGACGCCCACGATGCTTCCGATCTGCGGCGCCTACGGCCACCCGCGCAACCTCTTTGGCGAGGAGGGGCTGGCGTACGTCCTGTACGACGATCCGGCCCTCTTGTCGGAGGTGCTCGACAACTGGCGGGACCTGTACGTAGAGCTCATCCGCCGGCTGGCGGAACGAGTCCGTGTGGACGTCCTGCTGGTGTGGGAGGACATGTGCTACCGGAACGGCCCGCTGATCGGGCCGGACCATTTCCGGCGCTTCCTGTTGCCGCGCTACTGCGCGGTAGTCGAGGCCGCCCGGTCGGCCGGCGTGCAGGCGGTGCTGGTGGATACGGACGGCGACTGCTGGAAGCTGATCCCGCTCTTCCTCGAGTGCGGGGCGGATGCCCTGATGCCCTTTGAGGTGCAGGCCGGGATGGATGTCCGCGCCGTCGCGGACCGCCATCCGTCACTTGGGATCATGGGCGGCATCGACAAGCGCGCCCTCGCCGAGGGGCCCGACGCCATCAGCCGAGAGGTGGATCGGGTTCTCCCGCACTTCCGGGACCGCGGCGGCTTCATTCCCACCCTCGACCATACCGTCCCCCCGAATGTTCCGCTTTCTGCGTTTGAGCACTATCTGCGTTGTCTCCGGGAATGCGGCTGACCGTCATAGCGGAACGAGAAAGAGGCATGCGCCTCCCATGGGGCGTGCTATAATCACGCAGATTTTCGGGGGCGGTTGACTGCGGGCCGTGCGAGCAGGGGGCATCATGGAGCGTGTAGCGGAACTGTCGATCGCGATTCCTCTGTACAACGAGGAGCGGAATGTTCGAACCGTCTTCGATGACCTGCTGGCCGGCTTCAAGAAGGCGGGCGTTCCGTTCGAGCTCGTTCTTGTCAACAACGGATCGGCTGACCGGACGGGCGAGCTGATAGACCAGCTGGCGGCCAGCCACCCCGGCATCAAGCCGGTCCACCTCAAGGAGAATCAGGGATACGGAGGCGGGATTCTCGAGGGGCTGGCCCGGTGTACCGGCCGGTACATCGGGTTCACGGCCGGTGACGGACAGGTCCATGCAGAGGACCACGTGCGCGTGTTCCAGAAGCTCCGCGACGAATCCTTGGATATCTGCAAGGCGTCGCGCGTCGAGCGGCACGACGGGTTCAAGCGGCTGTTGATCACGCGCGTCTACAACGTCCTGTTTCCGCTCCTGTTCCGAGGCTGCCCGGTTCGCGACATCAACGGGTTCCCCAAGATCTTCCGCCGCGAGGCGTTTGAGGGGCTGGCCATTCAGTCGCGCGACTGGTTCATCGATGCCGAGATTGTCATCAAGGCAGCCGGCTCCGGCCTGAAGATCGGGGAAGTGCCCGTTGTGTTCCATGCCCGGGGGCATGGCGAATCGAATGTCAACTGGGGCACGGTTATCGAGTTCCTGCGCAATATCTTTCTCTGCAAGCTGAGGAGAGGCCGATTCGGCCGCGCATCCTGACGGAACGTTCCGGGGGGGGGCTGGCTGCGGCGGCTGTGTGAACGCGGGCGCGAGGTGTGGCCTCGGAGCGACACGCCTTCGGAGAACCGCATCTGGAGCAGCGCATGATTGAGCGACTTGAGGGCGTGAGGGTTCTGGTGACGGGAGCGGCCGGATTCATCGGGCCGCACTTGGTCGGGCGCCTGGTGGAACTGGGCGCTGAGGTATACGCGGCCGACCTGCCCGGCGCGAACACCAGCCGGCTCCCAAAGCAAGCCAGGCTGGAGCTCGGGGATCTGTCCGATCCAGCCTCCGCGCGTGATCTCATGGCGCGCGTCCGGCCGGTGAAGGTCTTCCATCTGGCGGCCCATTCGAACGTCGCGCGCTCGCTGGCCATGATCGATGACTCCCTCGAGGATCTGAAGACCACGCTCAACCTGCTTCGGGTGCTTCCGGAGTCGGCTTGCGACTGCTTTGTGCTGACCGGCACATGCGAGGAGTACGGCGACAACCCGGCTCCGTTTCGGGAGGATCAGCCGTTCAACCCGGTATCGCCCTACTCGGCCTCCAAGTCGGCCGCGGTTCTCTACGGCCGGATGTTGCACAAGACGATGGGCCTTCCGGTCGTGGTGATCCGCCCGCTGCTGTCATACGGCCCCGGCCAGAACACCCGCATGTTCCTCCCCAGCGCCATACTGGCGGCGCTGCGCGAGGAGGAGTACCCGATGACGGGCGGAGAGCAGACGCGGGAGTTCAACTTCGTCACCGACACGGTGGACGGGTTTGTCCGGGCGGCGGTCACGCCGGCCGCGCTGGGCGAGATCATCAACGTGGGCAACGGGCATGAGTATCCCCTGCGCCACGTCGTGGAGCGCATTTCAGCCATCGCCGGAAAGCCGCTCAAGGCCAAGTTCGGGGTTCTGCCGTACCGCCCGGGCGAAACGTGGCACTTCTACTGCGACAACAGCAAGGCGCGCCGCCTGCTGGGGTGGGTCCCCCGCGTGGAGCTTGACGACGGCCTGAAGCGCACGATCGACTGGTATCGGCGCGAGCACGGGATCGGGTGAGACCATGGACGTGCGCATCATTCCGCTGGAGCGTCGCGCCGACGCCCGCGGCTGGTTCCTGAAGGTGCTGATGCGGCAGCAGCTCGATGGAGACCGGACGTTCGGGGAGATTTACCTCTCCGTGGCCGAGGCGGGGCAGGCCCGCGGCGCCCACTATCACCAGCGCACGACCGAGTGGTTCTGCCTGATCGGCGGGACGGCGACCCTGTCCCTGTGCGACACGGCGACGGGCGAGCGCCGGGCGGTCGATCTGGATGCGCTCCGCCCGGCCGTGGTGGTGGTTCCGCCGGGCCGCGCGCATGCGTTCTCCAACGCCGGCCCGACCCCGGCGATGCTGCTGGCCTACTCGGATGTGCCGTACGATCCCCGGGACCCCGATACCATTCCGTTTGATTTTTGACGATTGACCGCGGGACGCGGTCGATCGCTCTTGAACCCCGATGACCACCAGCGTATTGTAAACCGATTTTTGTCTCATGCGATTCTGGGGTTCCGGCGTGTCCGCCGGGAGTGTCCGGATCGCGGGTTCGATGATCGATCCGTCGCGTGCGCCGCGCCGGATTGGATGTGCGCGCGGCCAAGGGTCGCGAGAGAAAGGCAGCCTGCTACCATGAGCCTCGACAGCTTCTTCACCCCCCGATCGGTCGCCGTCGTTGGAGCCTCTCGCGAGGCCGGGAAGGTCGGGCACGAGCTCCTCGTGAGCCTGATCCAAGGCGGGTTCGCGGGGCCGATCTATCCCATCAACCCAAAGGCGGACGAGGTCGAGGGGCGGCCGTGCTATCGCGACTTGACCGCGACCCCCTCCGTGCCGGACCTGGTGATCATCGTCGTGCCGTCCAAGGCTGTCGTGCCGGTCATGAAGCAGTGCGCGGCCGTCGGAGTGAAGGCCGTGATTCTCATCACGGCCGGCTTCAAGGAAGTCGGGGCGGAAGGCGCCAAGCTGGAGCGCGAGGTGCTTGAGATCGCGCGGGCGGCCGGGGTCCGGATGATCGGCCCGAACTGCCTGGGCGTGATGGTTCCGAAAAGCCGCCTGAACGCCAGCTTCGGGGGCGACCTGCCGTCCGAGGGCGGGATCGCCTACCTGTCGCAGTCCGGTGCGCTGATGTCCGCCATCCTGGACATGGCCAATGCCGGCGGCATCGGCTTCAGCAAGCTGATGAGTATCGGAAACAAGGCGGATCTGAACGAGTTGGACCTGATTCAGGCGCTCGGCGACGACCCCGATACGAAGGTGATCACCGGATACCTCGAGAACATCCTGGACGGGCAGAGGTTCATCACCGAGGCGGAGAAGATCAGCCGCCGCAAGCCGATTCTGCTGATGAAGGCGGGCGGCACGGCGGCCGGAGCAAAGGCCGCCTCCTCGCACACCGGGAGCCTGGCCGGAGGGGACACCGTCTACAACTGCCTGTTCGACCGAACGGGTATTGTGCGCTGCCCATCCATCAAGGCTCAGTTCGACTATGCCCAGGCGTTCGCCTACCAGCCGCTGCCCAGGGGCTCGCGCGTGGTCGTGGTCACGAATGCGGGCGGGCCCGGCATCATGGCGGCCGATGCCATCGAGCGCGAGGGGATGACCTTCGCGAAACTGTCGGACGAGACCATGAAGTGCCTGGCCGGTTCGCTGCCGCACGCGGCGAACGTAACCAATCCGGTGGATGTGCTCGGCGACGCGCTTGCCGACCGGTACGAGTTCGCCATGAAGACCGTGCTCGACGATCCGAACACGGATGCCATGATCGTGCTGCTTACGCCGCAGGTGATGACCCAGTGCACGGAGACGGCCCAGGCGCTGGTGCGGGTCAGCCGGGCGCGGCCCGAGAAGCCCGTCCTGGCATGCTTCATGGGCGCCCTGAAGACGGCCGATGCGATGAAGGTCTTCCGCGATGGCCGCATTCCTCAGTTCGATTCGCCGGAGAGCGCGGCCCGGACGATCAAGGTCATGTCGGATTACGCCAACTGGCGAGCCCGGCCCGAGCGCGTCATCCAGCGGGTTCCGGCCGACCGCGCCGCCGCCGCCCGGATCGTCGACGAACACCTGCGCCAGGGGCTCCGTGAGATCGGCGAGATGGATGCCAAGTCCGTCCTGGCCGCATACGGATTCGTGACGCCGAAGGGCGTCGTGGCCGCAACCGCCGATGAAGCGGTTCGGGCCGCCGAGGAGATTGGCTACCCGGTCGTCATGAAGATCTGGTCACCCGACATCCTGCACAAGTCCGATGTCGGAGGCGTCCGGCTGGGGCTGGCTGACGCACGGCAGGTGACGGATGCATACGACCTGATGATGTACCGCATTCCGAAGAAGATGCCTCAGGCCAAGATTGTCGGCGTGTCGGTGCAGGAGATGTGCCGCAAGGGGCAGGAGGTGATCCTCGGGGTGAACCGGGATCGCCAGTTCGGGGCCATGATGATGTTCGGCCTTGGCGGCATCCTTGTCGAGGTGCTCAAGGATGTGACGTTCTCGCTGGCTCCGCTGACCGAGTCGGACGCCCGCGAGATGCTGACCCGCACGCGCACGTACCAGATCCTGAAGGGCGTCCGCGGGCAGGCCGGGTCGGACATCGACGCCATCGTGCAGGCGCTGCTGCGGCTCTCGCAGCTCGTGACGGACTTCCCGCAGATCAAGGAGTTGGACATCAATCCCTTCGTGGTCGGCCCCGCCGGAACCGGCAGCTTTGCCGTGGCGGTCGACGCCCGGATTAGCGTCGAGGCATGACCCGCTACTGCTGCCGCACGCGGTAGAAATGCACGTTTGTCGCCGGCCGGTCCGTCCACCAGTTCGTGTACGGCGACGGCCGTGGGACAGGGTTCGTGCTCAGGTTGACCCAGGCGGGCGAGCCCGCGAGGTTGGTTGCCCCCTGCAGCACCTGCACTCCGGCGCCGGCGTCACCCACCGAGCCCACACTTGCCTGCCCCGGAATCCGGATCGCGCGGATGCTCAGGGGAGAACCGCCGGGCCAGTTGGTCCGGATCTGGTCCGTCGTCAGTTCAAACGCGAGATCAAGCGGCAGATCGAGCGGGTGGAACGGGTGACCGAGCGGGTAGTGCGCCGGCTTCCACGCGGGCTGTCCCTGGTCCCAGTTGGTCGAGACCACCGAGCGGTCGTTCCACTGGTTGGCGGGGGGCGTGGTCTTCCACCCCCATCCGCGGTGCGATCCGTCGCCCGGGTACCACCCCGCCGGGAAGACCGCCTGCACGTTAAGCCAGTAGATGACGCCGTTCGACTCGTACCACGGCCCTCCGAGGTCGGGGTCGAGCAGGTCGGCGTAGTACTGGTACTCGTGTTCCCACGTCTCGACGGGCACGCCGCTCCAGTCCTGGCGGACCGGTCCGTAGTAGACCTCGTGGCACCGCGCGATCGGCACGAACAGGTTGGTGATCGCGGGGCCCGGTCGGCTGTAGGGGATCGGGTTGCCGGCGGGGATGTCGGTGTGCCAGCTCAGGAGGAACCCGAGCGGCTGCTCCGAGGGCAGAGAAGGCGGAGGAACGGCGTTCGAGACCGTCTCCATATACCCGATGTACGAGCCCCACCAGTGGACGTCGGTGATCCGGCGCCCGTCGGACACGAAGTCATCGGCCCGGAGCGGCCGCGCTGCGCCGGCCGGATCGCTGGCCACCTTGTACGACTCCATGTTCACGCCGAACTCCATGTCGGGAGGCTGATGCCACTTGGCGTCCCGCCTGGGGCAGATGTCCGTGAGCAGCTCGAAGGCCATGTTGGCCGACTCGCCGGCGTAGGGCTGGTGCGGCAGGCTCTGCCATTCGGGGAGGGGATGCCGCAACTCGGTCCAAGCCGTGCCTTGCCAGCGGGCGGCGTCATCGTTCCAGTTCTGGAGCGGATGCGTGGTCGTCCAGCCCCACGTGTTGGAGGGGGCTGCCTGGGGCGGGGGATAGATGGCTTCGACGCTGAACCAGCAGACAGCCCCTTCTTTTCCAATCCCCCGCCACGAACTGTTCGTCAGATCGACGCGGTATTCGAACTCGTGTTCGAAGCCGTTCGTTCCGAACTCCGCGAGATCCGTATCGCAGGCGTAGGTCTCCGTGACCATGCCGACCGAGCTTGTGCCGAACGGTAGCAGCGCGACGTAGTTGGTCTCAAGGGGCAGGCCCGGCGTCGAGAACAAGCTCCCGGTGGCGGGCACGTCCGTCCACCATGTGAGCTCGAAGCCCAACGGGCGCGGGCTCAGTGGCGGACTGACGGCGCCAGGCGTGCCCTCCTGCCAGTGGAGGTACGAGCCCCACCATCGTGCCGCCACGATCGGCCGTCCGTCCCCCATCCAGTCGTCCGCTACGCGCAGCCCGGACGTCGGCGGCGCTCCCTTGAAGCGGGCGGACTCGACGTCAAGTCCGGCCTCCGTGTCGATCGGCTGGCTCCACACGAGGCAGAGCGAGGGCGCCGGCCGCTCCTCCGAGGCATCATTGGTGCCGCCATCGATAACGAAGGCGAGGTCGATGCTCTGTCCGTGCTGGGAGTGTTGCGGCGGGTAGACGAGCGGCTGCCAGGCGAACGGCCCCGGTTCGCGCCCGAGCGCCCACACGGCGTCATCGTTGAAGTGCGGAGGGAACACAGCGGTCTTCCAGCCGAATCGGTTGCTCGTCGAGACCTGAACGTCCAGCCAGTAGATGGTTCCGACCTCCTGCGTGAAAGCCGCGCCGGCGGGCACCGGGAAGCTGTACTGATGGCATACGGTGTCGCCCGGGAACACGTAGGCAGATGGAGGGGTCATCCATCCCTCCTCGATCTGGCTCGCGTATATCCGGTCCGCATAGAGCCCCGGCGTGAACGTCCGCACCCACAGCGTCTCTCCCGGCCTGCTATACGGATAGCCGTCGCCGGGCGGGACGTCCGCATGGAGGCTCAACGTGAACACCGGCGTCGGATCCGCGAGGTCGCCGAGCCACGAGCCCCAGATGTGGATGTTTGTGATCGGCCCGCTTTCCGTGCACCGGAAGTCGTCGGCCAGCACGAAATTGGTCGTGGCCTCGATGTCGATGCCGGTCGACCCCAAGTCGGGCAGCTGAGGGTAGTGCATCTTGTTTGTCTGCCCCGGTTCCCAGTCAGCCGATGCGCCAGGAGCATATGCCGCGGCGATCAACACACAGGCGGACAGCAGGCATGCTTTCATCGTGCACCTCCTCCCGGTTGCAGCGTGACGCATTTCGCTCCCTCCCGGTCGAAAACTACATCCCGATGGGGACACGCGCAAGAGCAATGTGCGACAGAGCAATGGGCGCGCGGAAGGGCCGGCGACGGGAGCGTGCGGCACCGCTTGGTCGGGCCGAGGCAGCCGGATCCACCGCGCAAGAGCCGGGGAGGGGCTTGCCGGAGCTGCAGCGTTGGGGGCGGCACCGTGAAGCGGCGAGGGGAGCGGGCGCCGCTACCGGTTCGCGGGCGGCGAGGGCTTCCGGTTGACGAAGCCGTTGTAGAGCGCGGCGGATTCCTCGCTCAGATCCGGGTCCATGTAGTCGAGGAACGAGAACAGCACGAGCTGCTGGAAGTGCGGGGCCGCGCTGCGCACCTGCTGATCGAGGCGAACGAAGGGAGCGGGAGCGGCCCGGAAATCCTCGGCGCTGGTCGATTTCTGCTGGAACGCCTCCACTGCGCACCAGAGGTTCGGCCGCTCCACGGTCCACGTGTCGGCGAGCGCTTGGAAGTAGATCGGAGCATAGCGCGGCGAGGGATCCCCTACGCCGGTGCCGTCCTGGATGATGACGTGGTCCAAGGCGTTTGTTCCGGCGATGGCGAGCAGGTTCTTCGCGAACACGTGCGGATCCGTGCGGCTGCGGCAGAAGGCGCTCACGCTGATCTCCCGCTTGGGGTCGTTCGCCCGGATCCGGCGGCACATGAGGTCGAGGTAGCCGCGGACAATCGCGATGCGGCCCGGGGTGCGCCAGTTGAGGTCGTCGATCTCGTCGGGGATGTAGTACCCGGCCAACTCGGGCCGCTTGCCGAACTGCTTCAGCAGTGCCTTCTGGACCTGCTCGTTCTCGCCGATGCGCACCAGAAGATAGTCCCGAAGGACGATGTCGCGTGCGCTCAGCTGGGTCCAGTAGTCCCGGCGCGACCGCAGGCCGAGATGGATGGCCATATCCCGCCCGCGGGCGGCTTCGAAGAGGCGCTCAAGGGCGTCATGCTTCTCGGGATCCGGCAGATCGCCCCGGAAGTAGGCGATTCCATCCTCGGCCGACCATTGCACGATGAGCGTGCGGATTCCGACGCGAGACATCTGGTCCAGGTCTTCCTGCCACTGGGCGACGGTTCGGGCCGCCGCGGCGCGGTTGAGCTGGATGAAGGTGCCGGAGAGGTCTCCGGCTGGAGCCGGTGCGGGTTGCGCCGCCAGCAGGATCGCTAGGGCTGCCGTCGAAATGCCGATGGAAAGAATAGACCGCACGGGATGCCTCACTTCACCACGTTCACGCCGAACATCAGGCCGTCGAACGAGCGCTTCTCGAGACCGTCCGGGATTTCCCGGAAATGCCCCCAGACGTAGTGCCCGAACACGTCCACATACCAGCGCTCGGTGACCAGTTCCTTTTCGCGCTCGTGGAATCGCAGATTGGCGCCGACTCCGGCCATGGTGTAGGTGCCGCTGCCCGTCTCGTCGTTCGATTGGTAGCGGGCGACGGCGATGCCCTGCGGTGCGGTCAGGACCGCCTTGCGGGCCACATTGAGCGAGAGGCCGGCGCGGCCGTCCAGGTAGTAGATCCACCGGCGCTCGTCGTCCAGGAAGTAGCTGACTTCGCCGTACAACCGGCCGGCGGGCCACCAGTTCCGCTCGCGCAGGGGCTTCTCGCCGTGCTCCCACGTGGCCATGTTGCGCCAGAGCCAGTTGTTCTCGGCGTTGTCGCCGATCTTGAACAGGCGCTCGAACGAGGTCGCGTAGTTCGCGATCCGGATCGGCTTGTAAACCGCACCGACCCCTCCCTGGTACGAGTCCGGATCGAGGCGCCAGGAGCGGCGCTCGAAGTTCGCCATGATGCGCGCGAACACATCGAGCGTGCGCTCGTTTCGGAATCCGAGGACGGGCGGCCGGTAGCCGGCGTAGGCGCCGGCCTGCGACGGCAGCGCGCCTTCGAGGGTCGCGAGCGGCGCTTTCTGGTGGTCGTTCAGCTCTGTCTTCGTGAAGTAGCCTTGGACGCTCCAGGTCTTGTCCAGCTTCGAGTACTCCCTCTTGGCGGCCAGCCGGCTTTCCGTGTACTCCTGAGCTTCCGGCCCGCTCAGATAGGGAATCACCTTGGAGTACGTTTCGACGGCTCCCCGGAAGGCGCGGCGCGCCTCCTTCCGATTCGGCGCCTTCATGTTCTGGTACCCGGACTCCTCCAGTGCGTCCACATCGACCGGGTAGAGGCGGAGCGAGTTGGTCAGGGCCGCAATGCCCCGATCATATTCACCCAGCCGGCCGGCGACGTTTGCGTAGTCGCCCCAGAAGATCCCGGGAACCGAGGATATCCGGGTCTGGTAGTCGTCGAAATCGACGCGCGCCTCCTTGAACTTGCCCGCCTTCATGTAGGCCAGCCCGCGCAGAAAGTAGGGGTCGGCCGATGCCGGGTCGCGCCGGATGGCATCCGAGAGCTGGCGGATGGCCTCGTCGTGCTCGTTCATCCGCAGCGAGCAGGTGCCGATCAACTCCGCGATGCGAGCGTCAAAGGTTGTGTCGAGGTCGCTCGGCTGCAGCGCCGGCGCGTTTGTCTCGGCCGGGGCGGCCGCCGTCTCCGTGCTGGCGGCCCGTGCCTCCGCCAGCCGCCGCTCCACCTGAAGGCCGGCCTCGCGAGCTTCGCGATAGCGCTGGAGGCGCATCATCGTCTTCACGCGGACCAGCTCGAGGTCGCTGCTTCGCCTGATGGCCAGGGCCCGATCCACGTCGGACAGTGCCTCCGCGTACAAGTCCTGATCGAAGTGCAGGAAGGCGCGGTTGGCGAAGAACGTGAGCTGCTCGGGCTCCGCCAGCGCCTCTGGCGCGCGGACCTGGTTCATGTGGTGCAGCGCGAGGCCGGGCATGCCCATCTGGTAGAACGAGAACCCGAGGTAGAGCCGCGTCACGTCGTTCGACGCGCCGACCGCGAGCAGGCGGTCCACGCAAGACGTGTAGTTCGCCGTCTGGTAGTCGACGCGCGCCATGCCCATCGACCATGCATCGTCCGCCGGGCCGTGCTGCAGCGCCTTCCTCAGCCAGATCCGGGCGTCGTCGGGGCGTTCGGTCAGCAGGCACAGGTCGGCGATCGTCTGGCAGGTCTGGCGTGCGCGGGCCTCGTCCTTCTCGCCGTCGAGGCTCCGCTCGAACATCTTGGCCGCCGCCTCGTAGCGTCTGGCCAAGTACAGGCGATTGGCGTACTCCCAGAAGAACTCCGGCTTGGCGCGCTTGCCGAGGACGCGGTCCATGAGCGCGAAATAGCGGGCGTCGTTGTTCTGGTTCCGCGCGACCTGTGCCAGCTCGTACGTCGCCTCGATTTCGAGCTCGGGCGTCAGCCCGCCTTTCGCCAGCACGCCGGTCAGCGCCGCGTTCGCGTCCTGGAGGCGTCCGAGGTTCGTCAGGACATAGCCCCGGCGTACGGCGATGAGTGCGGCATCGCCCGTCTCGCGGGCCAGGGCCGCAGCGCGGTCGAGGTGCGTGATGGCGTCCGCCCACTCTCCTCTCCGCATGGCGGACTCGGCGAGCAGGACTCGAACGCGCAGGCTGTCCTGACGGGCGAGCATCCGCCGGCCGAAATCCTCGGCTCGGGCGAGTTCGCCCGCGCGCGTGTAGGTCTCCACCAGGTCCCGGCTGATCTCGCTCATCCGGCCGAACTCCGGCGGGGCGATCTGCAGCGCGCGCTCAAGCGCCTGCGCGGCGACCGGGTAGTTGGCGGCGCGCAGCGCCATGTACCCTTTGTACAGGTGGGCGTCGAGGAACCGCGGGTACTCGCGGAGCAGTTCGTCGCAGAGGGCGATGCCGGCTTCGGTCTTGCCTTCCTGATCGTAAACGCGGATGAGCGACAGCTTGAGCTCGTTGTTGGCGGGGTCGTTGCCGAGCGCTTCGACGAAGCTCCGCTCGGCGAGCGCCAGGTCGTGCGCTTCGACGGCCGCATTGGCGCGCCGAACGACGGAGGCATTGCGGAACCGTACGCGCTGGCCCTCGAGCCAGGAGTACGACCGCGACCGCTCCGGGATGGAGGTCGCAGCCGGCTCGGGTCCGCCCGCGAAGACGGCTCCCGCGGTCAGGCCCCCGAACACGATCAGACACGCCGTTCGATTCACCCCTGTCGCCTCCGACCGGCTACGCGCCGGACTCCTCGCGCTCCAACTCCTCGCGGCCGATCAGATTCATCTCGACCAGGATGTCGCCAAGCCGCTGACGCGTCCGCTTCTGCCGCCGCAGCGCTTGTTGCAGATCGGAATCCGACAGGCGGCCCTTGCGCACCAGCCGCTGTCCCAAGCGCAGCGGCGCCGGCACGGGCGCGAAGCCCGGCGCGTAGGCGCGCGCGATCGCGAAATCCAAGTCAGCCGCGCACACGCGCCGCATGGTGACCGCCCGACCCAGTCGTCGCCCCGCGGCCTCGCGCGCAAGCTCCAGATCCGGCTGATCGGTGGCCAATATAACGGCTTCCCCTTCGAAGCCAAGCGGAAAGACCCGCTGGGCGTCAGCCAGATCCTTCGGGACGAGTTCCAGAAGGGCCATCGGCGTCAGGTACGGATCGATTTCCACCGCCTCCGTGTCTTCCTGGCGAGCGAGCGCGAAGACGAGATCCTCATCCCAGAGCACGCCCATCTCGACGAGCACGCTTCCCAGCCGCTTTCCGGTGGCCCGCTGCGCCGCAAGCGCTTCGTCGAGCTGAACGGTTGTGATCAGGCGGTGTTCGAGCAGCAGGTCGCCGAGCTTGCGGTGGTAGGCCCGGAGCTGGTCCTCGGACGGGAAGGCGTGGCTGGTCTTGCCCCACTCGGGAACCTTGCCCCGCCGGACGGAGGCGACGTAGCGCTGGATGGCCAGGCAGGTCGCCCAGAAGTTGATGATGTTGCCGACGACCAGGCGCGGGATCGCCAGCAGGCCGTGCACCCATCCGTAGATGTGCCACGTCAGCGCGATCCGATTGACGATGCGCCATCCGAAGAGGCCGAGCACGCCGAGCAGCATCGTGTAGTAGACCTCGTGGGGTTCGATGAGCGGCGGAATGACCAAGCCGGGGCGAGCCACTTCCACGCCGCGGCAGATGAACCAGTAGGCGGCGACCACGTATCCCAGCACCACGAGGAGATTGGTGGCCAGGCTCTTCCGGTCCCGGAACAGGAAGTAGTCGTCCCGGAGCGATCCGGTCCAGCCGAACTTCCAGCCCTGGAGGCCGATACCGAGGATCCACCGTGACTTCTGGCGCACCGACGCCGCAAAGGTGGAGGGGAAGTACTCCCTCGTGGCGATGGGCTCGACCACGCGTTTCTCGCGCGAGGAGCCCGTTCCCGCGGACCGGACGACCTCGACCCGCACCGATTCCTGTTGGAGGAATATCTTGCGCCCGGGATACCCCCGCAGCTTGATCCCCATCAGGTAGTCCTCGGTGAGCGAGCCGATGTCGAACACCTGGTTCTGGTGCTCGATCGCGAGGTAGTCCATGGCCTCGTGGCTGGCTGCCGCTCCGACGCCCGCGCACGGCAGCGAGGACGTCAGGATCTCGCGCGCCCTCAGGTCCTTGGTGTGGTTCTCCGCGAACTCGTCCATGTAGACGCCGACTATCAGGTTGGTCCACTTAACCTCCAGCGGGAAGACGGGGAGCTGGATGAAGTGCACGCGCGGGATCAGGTAGTTGTAGTACTTGAGCGAGAGCGGGTGGACGACGTCCTCGGCGTCGTGCATGACGACGTAGGCGAACCGGATGCCGTGATCCTTCTCGTAGGTGCGGATTCCCTGGTAGACCCAGTTCAGGCAGTCCGCCTTGTTCGTCGGGCCGTCCGCGGGGGTCACGATGGCTTCCACGTTCGCGTAGATCTCGCGGACCTTCTCGACCTCCATCCGGGTCGCCTCGTCGTTCGGGTATGTTCCGACGAAGATGCGGTAGTTGCGGTAGTGGAGCGTGCCGATGGTGTTGAGCAGCATCCGGCGGATGACGGCCGACTCGTCCCAAGCCGGGATCATGATGGCGGCCGGCTGCTCGGGGACGGCGTTCAGGCGTTCGACCGTGACGGGCACGACGACCCGGCGGCGGAACACCAGACGGTAGAGCTTGCGCCCGTAGAAGAGGAAGTCGACAAACAGGTCGTCCAGCCCGTTCAGCAGGAACAGGATGATGAGCGTGATAAACAGCGCCCGGAACGAAAACCAGAGCGCGAAGAAGAAGCCGGACTCGTCCATACATCACCCCGCCGTACGCTTGCCGTCTGAGGCGCTCGATGTTTGCGGGCTCCAAAATAGCGAGCGTGGAGGGTATCGACAATACCAAACTTTTGACGATTGCCGGCGGCGGGGGCGGACAGCCGGCTGTCGGCTCGACACCTGATCGCGGTCCGTATACATATATCCATCCCATCCGCGGGAGCGGGGGCCGGGGGCCTCGGGGAGCGATGGGCGTGGGTTGTTCTTGGAGGGGAGATGGCCATGCGCTATGCACGTCTGCCGGGGACAGATCGGGATGCGTCGCTGATTGCGCTCGGGTGCGCCTGGTTCGGAACGGCGATTCCCGCGGAGCGCGCGTTCGAGCTGCTGGACGTCTTCGTCGGGCAGGGGGGGAACTTCCTCGACACGGCGCATATGTATGCCTCCTGGGTCAAGGGCGGGGCCGGGCAGAGCGAGTCGACGATCGGGAAGTGGCTTCGGACGGCCCGGCGGTCCGACATCGTGCTCGGCACCAAGGGCGCCGACCGGGGGATGGCCGAGAAGACGATTCGCGAGCAGCTCGACGAGAGCATGGGCCGCCTGCAGACGGACTACGTGGATTTCTACTGGCTGCATGCCGACAACCCGGCGGTTCCGGCCGGCGAGATTCTGGAGTGGCTTAACCGCCTGGCGGGCGAGGGGCGCATCCGGGCGTTCGGATGCTCCAACTGGAAGCCGGATCGGATGCGGGCGGCCGCGGAGTACGCCCGAACCCAGGGCATTCGCGGGTTCGCGGCCAGCCAGATCGGATGGAGCCTGGCGCGCGTGCGGCCGGAGGTCGCCGCCACCGGATCGCAAGTGTTCATGGACGACGAGACGATGGCGTACCATCGGGTCACCGGCATGCCGCTGGTCGGCTACTCGTCGCAGGCCGGCGGGTTCTTCGCGGGCAAGTACGATCCGGACGAGTCGGCCCGCACGGGCCAGCCGAACGAGGCCATCCTGCGCTACTACGCGACGCCGGAGAACCATGCCCGGCTGGCGGCGGTCCGGAAGCGGGCGGACCGGATGGGCTGCACGCCGAACCGGCTGGCGCTGGCGTGCCTGCTCAACCAGACGTTCCCCGGCTTTGCCATCGTTGGAGCCGGCACGCCGGAGTATGTTCGGGACTCGTGCGGGGCGGCCGATATCCGGCTGTCGCCCGAGGCTCTGGAGCAGCTGGAGCGCGGGGCGGCGGACTGACCCGGCCGCGCGGGGCCCAGGCTCAAGAGAAGAGGGCGTCGAGCTCCCGGCCGTGCTTGAGGAAGAGATCCACGACCGCAGGGTCGAACTGGGTGCCCGAAGCCTTGCGGATCTCTTCGACCGTCTGATCGAGCGACAGGGCCTTGCGGTATACCCGGTCCGAGCGCATGGCATCGAACGAGTCGGCCACGGCGAAGATGCGGGCGCCGAGGCAGATCGCGCTCTGGGCCAGCCCCCGCGGATACCCCTTCCCGTCGTAGCGCTCGTGGTGGGAATACACCATCTCGGCTTCCTTCTTGAGGAACGGGATGCTGCTCAGGATCTGGTAGCCCGTCACGGGATGCTGCTTCATCAGCACCCACTCCTGCGGCGTGAGCGGGCCGGGCTTCAGCAGCACGGCGTCGGGGATTCCGATCTTGCCGATGTCGTGGAGGAGCGCGCCGCGGCGGATTGTGAGAATCTCGTCGTCCGACACGTTCAAGCGGCGCGCCAGGAACACGGAGTACTCGCCGACGCGGTTGTCGTGTTGGGCGGTGGTCGACTCGCGGACCGCGAGGATCTTGGAGAGCACCTCCATGGTGGCCATGTAGGAGCCCTCCAGGGCGCTGAAGGCCTCCCGGAGCGACTTGGTGCGCTGGTCGAGCATGCTCTCGAGGTGCTGCCGGTAGTCCTCGACCTGCCGCTGCAGCCGGCGGCGCTCGACGCCGCGCTTGATCACGAACTCGAGCTCGCCGAAATCGACCGGCTTGCGCACGAAGTCGTAGGCGCCGACGCGCATGGCCGCGATCGCGTTCTCGGTGGACGAGAAGCCGGTGACGACGATCGTGACGATGTCGGGGGAGAGCTTGCGGACGGCCTCGAGCAGCTCGATCCCGTCCATTTCGGGCATGCGCAGGTCGGTCATGATCAGGTCGATGTCCCCGGCCTGCTCCTGAACCATGCGGATGGCCTCGTGCGCGCTCGTTGTGGTCATGACCGCAAACTTGTCCGACAGCATGGCCTCGAACGTCTGGCAGATCGCCGGCTCGTCGTCCACGATGAGGACGAGGCCCCGCTGCTCAGGGCTGACCTCCTCGGCTGGCGCCATCAGAGCGATGTCCCGGGCCGAGCGCTCCCGCGGTGTCTTCTGGGCCAGGAGCTGCTGGGTCGTGCAGACTTGCCCGCGGCCGTTCTCCTTGGCGAGGAAGACTGCGCGGTCGGCCAGCGTGAAGAGGTCGGACTCCTTCTCGACGCCGGGATCGACGCTCGTGCTGACGCCGATGGACACGCTCACGTGAAGCGGGTGCTTTTCCCGGCAGAACACGTGCTCCGACACGGCCGACAGGACGCGGTGGGCGCAGCTCTCGGCCTGCCGCGCATCGGCGTTCGGCAGGATGACCACCATCTCGTCGCCCCCGTATCGCGCCACGGTGTCGGTCGCCCGGGCGGTGCGCACGACCACCTGAGAGAGCTCCTCGAGGATGGCGTCCCCCGTGAGGTGTCCGTAGGAGTCGTTCAGCGCCTTGAGGCCGTCCACGTCGATCACGAGCAGGCCCATGGGGTTTGCGTAGCGCTGGGTGAGCAGCCACGTCTTGCGCATCTCGCCCTCGAAGTAGCGCCGGTTGTAGAGGCCGGTCAGGCTGTCGTGGACCGCGAGCCGGCGGATCTTCTGGAGGGTCGGGAAGATGACGGACAGGCGGTTGGCGACGTGGTAGAGGAACGAGATGTCGGGCGTCGCGTAGGCGTCGCGCGTTTCGCTGGCGAACGTCAGGACGCCGCGCAGCTCCTTGTCGTGCACGATGGGGATGGACACGATGCTGCCGACGATGTCGATGGCCTTCTCGTCCACGGGGCCGGCCTCGTGCCGGACCGGGATGGCGTCGCGCGACAGGCGCTTCCCGGTGATGGACTCATGGCAGGCCAGCATATCCTCGCCGAGCCGCTGAAGGAACCAGGGGGACACCTGGCGGCGCGAGCGGATGACGACCGAGGGCTCCCCGTCGTCGCTGATCTCCATCACGCCCGAGGCGGCGCTGTTGGTTGCGTCGCTGATGCCCTCGCACATGCCCTGCAGGAGGCTGGCGTACACCTCCTCCGCGAACAGGTTCTGGGTGCGCAGGCAGATCGCCGCCAGCTGGCCGAGGATGCGGTTGAGGGAGACCGAATCGACGGACTCGACCACGCGGCGGCGGCGTTCGACGGCGGCATCGACGCGCTCCTGAAGCTCCTTGGGGGCCGGGGGCGAGGGCAGGTAGTCCACGCTTCCGGTCGGGATCGAGTCCGCCAGGCACATCTTCAGCCGGCTGTCCAGCGTCAGGAACTGAACCCATGGCCGGATGCGGAGCGCATCCTGCACGAATCGGAGGGCGGAGCCCTGAGGCACCGCCGCGCCCAGAAGCACGAGGTCGAAGTCCTCGTTGAGCAGGCGGGTCAGCCCTTCGCCGGGGGATCCCGCGTACTCGGTGCGGCATCCGAGATCGAGCAGGACCTGGCGGGCCGGCTGCAGGTCGGCGGGCACGGAGTCCAGGACCAGGACGAGCGGTCGGGTCAGATTGGCCATGGCTCGGCAGGCTCCCCCATGAGGATCGAAACGATGCGGCCTGCCGCCCGGCCGTCGCCGAACGGATTGCGGGCGCGCGCGATCCGGCTGTATTCGGCTTCGTCGCCGACCAGCCGCTCCAGCCAGGTGAGGATGCGGTCGTAGTGCGGCCCCACCAGCACACAGGTTCCGGCTTCCACGCCCTCGGGTCGCTCGGTGACATCACGCAGAACCAGGACGGGCTTGCCGAGCGCGGGCGCCTCCTCCTGAACGCCGCCGGAGTCGGAGAGCATCAGCCGCGCCCCGTTCATGGCGTGCACGAACGCGACGTAGTCGAGCGGCGGGGTCAGGATGATGTTGGGATGGCCGTGCAGCAGTTCGTCCACAGCCGCCCGGACGTTGGGGTTCGGGTGGACCGGATACCAGACGGAGAGCTCCCGGTGCCGCGCGGCGAAGTCGCTGACCGCGCGGAAGACCTCGCGGATCTTCTCGCCGAAAATCTCCCGGCGATGGCAGGTCATCAGCACGTACGGCCGGCCCGCCGGAACGGGCGAGGGCGGAGGCTGGGTCGTGCGGAGCGTCTGCATGAGCGCGTCGATCACCGTGTTGCCGGTGACGAACACGCGGCTCGCCGGGATGCCTTCCCTCAGCAGGTTGTCCGCGGCCTTCCGCGTGGGGGCGAACTGGTAGTCGCTGACCAGTGCGGCCACCCGGCGGTTGAACTCCTCCGGGTACGGAGCGATGAGGTTGCCGGTCCGCAGCCCCGCCTCGATGTGCCCGAACGGGATCCGCTCGTGGAAGCAGGCGAGGGCCGAGGCCATGACCGTGGTCGTGTCGCCTTGCGCCAGCACGAGCGACGGCCGCTCGGACCGGAACCGGTCCTCGAGCCCGGACATCACCCGGCATGCCACGCCCGTCAGGGTCTGGTTCTCGGACATGACGTTGAGGTCGATGTCGGGCCGAATCTGGAACCGCTCGAGTACCTGGTCGAGCATCTGCCGGTGCTGGGCCGTCGCCAGGACCACCGTCTCGAAACGATCCGGCCGGCGCTTGAGCTCCAGGATCACCGGGGCCATCTTCACGGCCTCCGGGCGGGTGCCCACGACGCACACCACGTTTTGCCTGCCCACTCGCCACCTCCGTCCCCCGCCCGTGTCCGTCTGCGCGGCGCGGCTACGCCAGCGAGGCGACATGGTACCGAAACCCCGCCTGCCGCGCAACCGGCGGACATCAACGGGGATGCTCTTCGTTCGCATGTTTCAGAATCGGCGTTCCTGTCTCTGAGACACGAGACGCAGGAGTGACACCGGGACGCTGACGTCGATGCGCTCGCCGAGTCGGAACCGGCCGGTTCGGGCTCGAACCGCGGATAAGTTGTCAAGGGCGTGTGAAAGGGTGCAAAGATCCTGCGAAGACCGCCCCGCCGTCCCCCGGCGGCACGCGCAGTGCTCTATAAGACAGGTGACCTGCGGCTGGTCCGACAAAATCAGCGACACACGCACAATAAGTGCATAGTTGAGTCGCCGAGCGGACTGGCCAACTGGGGCGCCCTGCTGATCGGGCAATAGGTCAGCAAAGCTGGGCCCGGTTGGTTCCGAACCTTCCGGGCCTTGCCGCTTTCGGGCGTCAGCCCCGGGGAATGACCGGCAGGACGACGCACGACGCCCCTCGCCGGTCATGGTGCACCGTCTGTTCCGCCCGCACCCAAGACGTCCCGCGCCCCGGTTGCTCCCCCGTGTTCAGGTTCCGGTCCCAGAGCGGGAAGTTGCTGCTGGAGATGTCGAGCCGGATGCGGTGCCCCTGGCGGAACACGTTGCTCGTCGGCTGCAGTTCGATGACATATTCCTCGACCTTCCCGGGCTCCAGCAGGCTCGGGCGGTCCCACTGGCGCGCTCGGAACCGCGCCCGGACGACGCCCTCGGTGAGATTGACCGCCCGGCCGTCGGGAAACACGTCGGACAGGCGGGCGGTGAAGTCGGTATCCACGGCCGACGAGGAGGCGAAAAGCCGGACCTCGATCGGACCGGTCACCTCCAAGTCTTCCGGAAGCTCGTCGGATGTGTAGACCAGCACGTCGTCGCGCCGCTCGATCGGGCGCTGGTCGTATGGCCCGGGAAGGGCCAGCTCGTACAGGCCCGGGTTGTAGGGGCCGACCGAGTGGTTGCCGCCCAGGGTCGGCACCGGGTTCCCCGGGTCGTACGTGTAGCGGTCGGGCGCTTCGTCGCCCGGCGGGTCGGCAGAGAGCCGGCCGTCACCGATCAGGCTGTTGGCCGCGCCGCCTGAGTGGAGGTGATAGCGGACGAACCGCGTCCGCGCCAGCGGCCACTCCTGCTCGTCCCGCCATTGGTTGATTCCCATGACGAACAGGCGGATCGGCGCCGGCTGGAAGCGGGCCGGATCGCCGTGCGTCAGCATGGCTTCGAGCCAGCGGTCGGTCGAGTCGTTCTCGCGGATCGCCTCGGGTCCGAAGTCGATCTGCCCGAGCTGCGGCCGGGGATTGATGCCGTGCGTCCATGGGCCCATCAGAACGCGATGCTTCCGGCGCAGTTCCGAATCCGGCCCCGTCAGGAGCGCGGCGTAGTTCCGGAACGTCTCGCCCGCGTAGTAGTCGTACCATCCGCCGGTCAGGAGCATCGGCACGTTCGCCTTGGGCAGCTCGTCGCGGTAGTTGATCGCCTTCCAGTAATCGTCGTACGTCCAGTGATCCACGCAGTCGCGGTAGGCGGGCGCCGGTCCGCCGCACGCCTCGTCGATCGTGCGCAGCGGCAGGTGCCGGACCAGTGCGGCGACGTTGAAGAAGGGGAGGAGGCCGGCTTCGCTCGTGCGGGATGCGACCTCCAGGGCGAGCCAGCTGAATGACAGCGCGAGGCTGAAGGCGCCGCCGCAGTAGTATCCGGTCCGCCAGGTGTCGCCGGCCATGAAGCGGGGATTGAGCGCGCGCAGGGCGGGGTGCCGCAGGGGCGCCACGGCGAACTGGGTGGCGGCGAGATAGGAGTCGCCGAACATGGCCACGCGGCCGTCGCACCACGGCTGGGCCACCAGCCATTCGAGCGTGTCATAACCGTCGTTCGGCTCGCTCCGGAACGGGTAGAAGTCACCTTCCGAGCCATAGCGCCCGCGGCAGTCCTGGGTCACGAGCGCGATGCCCTTCTGCGGCAGGGCGCCGGGGCCCCAGACGCGGCCGTAGGCGGACCGCACCAGAACAGCGGGATAGCGCCCCTCGGCTGGCGGGAGGCAGACGGTCGTGGCCAGCTTCACTCCGTCGCGCATGGAGACAGACACATTGCGCAGGATGCGGGCGTCGCGGACGGGACTGGGCGTGCTCATGGCGGTCGTGCCTCTCGTTGGCCGGTGGCCGACCGTATGGCATCCGCCCGGCCACAGATGCCGACACGCACGATAGCCGGACGGGGGGCGCGGGTTCAACGGTCTTTGGGCGCGAATTGCATTTCGTGCTGGAATCCCGCGGGCGGGAAGCGTAGTAAGGCGCCCGTTCAACATGGGAGCAGGCATCAGAATGACGAAGAACGGCAAGACGCGCGTGGCGCTGATCGGTGCGAGCTGTCGGGCGATATACTCCTTCGCGCCGGCGATTCTGAAGACGTATCGCGATCGGCACGAGCTGGTCGGCATGTATGACGTGTCCGCCCGGCGCATGCGCGTCTTCAATGAGTCCGTCGAGCAGAGCATTCCGGCCTACGAGGACGTGGATCGCATGTTCGCCGAGACCAAGCCGGACCTGGCGATCATCACGACGATCGACGCGACGCACGTCGACTACCTCGAGCGCTCACTGGCGCACGGCGTGAACTGCATCTGCGAGAAGCCGCTGTGCATCGACGCCGAGCAGTGCCGGCGCGTGCGCCGCGCGCAGGCGGCATACCCCCGCGTGATGGCCCTCACGGCGCACAACTTCCGGTACGCCCCGGCATGCGTGACCGTGAAGCGCCTGCTCGACTCGGGCGCGATCGGGACGGTCCGGGCGCTGACCTACCAGGAGCTGCTCGACCAGCGGCACGGCTCGAGCTATTTCCGGCGCTGGAACCGCCAGAAGCGCGTGTCCGGCGGGCTGCTGATCCACAAGGCGAGCCACTGCTTCGACCTGATGAACTGGTGGGTGGGCTCGCGCCCGGCCTCTCTGACCGCCCGGGGCTCGCTTACGGCCTACGGCCCCAAGGCGTCCCCGTTCCACGGCGAGCGCTGCTGCGACTGCCCGCATGCGGCGAAGTGCCCCCAGTACGTTGATCTTTCGGACGGCTTCCGCGGCGAGCTTTACTTCAAGGCCCGCGAGCCCGGCAGCTACACGCCGGACCTCTGCGTGTTCTCGCCGGAGATCGACATCGAGGACCACGCGGCCGTGGGCTATGTCTACGAGAACGGCGTGGAAGTGACCTTCGACCTGTGCGCGTACTCGGCCTACGAGGGGATCCTGATCTCCATCGAGGGAACGCAGGGCCGCATCGAGTACATCCACCGCATGAACACCGGCGCGCTCGCCAAGACCGCCGAGCACGGGACGGAAGAGACCACGGGCGAGTCCCTTCGCCTGTACCGGTTCGAGAAGCCGACCGAGGCCGTGCCCATCGATATCGTGGATGGCGGCCATGGCGGCGCCGACACGCTCATCATGAAGGAGCTGTTCGGCGGCGGCGCCCCCGGGGGAGCCCGAGCCACGATCGAGGACGGCATCCAGGCGGTCCTCATCGGCGCGGCGGCGAATGTCTCGATGGCGACCGGCCGATCGGTCGACGTGCAGTCGCTGCTGGCCTGATCCCGCTATCGCACGATGAGCAGCAGCGCCGGCGTCGGCGAACGCGAGGCGACCGGCGTGTTGCCGTCGTATCCCATGTTCACGCGCCGGCCGTTCGGCTGCGGTTCCTGCGAGCAGTCCCCGTCCGGGGCGCCGGCGTCGATGAGCGGGCTGTAGGCGATCCCGGCCGCCCAGGCGCCGGCCGAGAACCACCCGCCCGAGTAGTGGCCCGATCGGGAATCGAGGTGGTAGTAGATCGTGTCCGCGAACCCCGGATCGGAGGCCACGCATCCGTTCGTGCCGCCGCCGTCTCCGTCCTCGACGCATGAGTACGCGAGGCCGACCGAGCCGGTCACGTCGTCACCGTTGGCCCAGAGAATCGAGTTCGTGACGGCCACGGTGCCGGCGGCCCGGCAAATGCCCTGGCCGCCGTTGTCGGCGATCGTGCAGTTGATGATCGCCAGCGTGCCGGTGGCCACGTACACGGCGTCGCCGGCAGGCCCGGATCCTCGCACGTCATTTCGCGCGATCAGGCAGTTCTGGAGTACATGCGAGCCGCTGGCCACGTGGAGGCCGCCGCCGTAGTTCGCCGCACCGGAGTTGTTGACCGCCGTGTTGGTCATGATGATCGTGCGGACCACGCGGAGGCTCCCGCCGCTGATGTAGATCCCGGGGCAGAGCGGCGAAAGGAATCCGAGCGGCGCGATCGTGTTCCTCGCCACGAGGCAGTTGGAGACCACGCCCCACGTGCCGGACAGGCAGAGCGCCGTGCCGCGCGCATCGGCGGCGTTCACCGTGTGCCGGTTGTTGGTGAGGATGCACGAGAGCATCGCGAAGTTTGTGCAGTTCAGCGCATAGGCGCCCGCGCCGAGGAGCGAGCCGCCGCTGTCGCTGTAGCCCTCGCCGTCGCGGGACGTGACCTCGGAGATCGTCACGTTGGTGCAGGCCGACAGCAGGAGGTTGGCGCCGCTGTCCTTGTAGAGATAGCCGCCGGCGAGCGTGATGCGCTCGACCACGGGGTCCCGCACCCGCTGCAGGCGGAGCAGGCGGGTGGTGTAGGTCGGCTGGCGTCCGAGCACGGTCGGCCACCGCGCCGGATCGTTGCTGCCCGGGCTGCCGGTGCCCTCGTAGCCGCCGGTCAGCGTCACGCCGGACACGGACCACTCCACCGCCGTGGAAACCAGGAAGGTGTGACCCGCGACGCGCACGGTGTCGCCCGACTCGGCCACGTCGAGGGCCGGCTGGATGGCCCGGAACGCCGTGGGCCAGCCGGTTCCGACCGAGCCGTCCCCGTTGGTCGCCACGTGCCAGGCGACGCCGGGCCCGACCGTAACGAAACTGCGGTCCGCAGACGTGACCGTGCCGGCCGTGTTCGAGGCGACAATCCGATAGCCGTAGGTGGTGTTCGGGATCAGGCCTCCGACCCCGTTGGTGAACCCGGCGGACTGACGCCCGACCGCGACCACCGAGGTTGCGCCGCTCGCCGGCCAGTAGCGGAACCAGATCCACGGCGCATTGTTGCCGGTGTCCAGGACCACCCCGGTGAGCGACGCGGTCCGCCGCCGGACCGACACAGCCCCCGTGTTGTCCACGGTGGGCGGCACGGCGATGCCGAACGACTGGAGGTCGGACCAATCCTGACCGGCCGAGTTGGTGGCGTAGCAGCGGAAGTAGACCGGCCCGGACAGGCCGGCGGCCAGGACGGAGAAGAGGCTCCACGGCGCCCGGGTGCCCAGGTCCGTCACCTTCGCCCAGCCGCCCGTGCCGGACGTTCCGCCGTCGGCGGGGCCCCAGCAGACGAGCACGCTCGGATCCTCGGCTCCGCCCGCGTGCAGCACCTCGCCGCTCAGCGTGGCATAGGTGGGGCCGATGTCCGCCGCCGGATAGGCGTGGACGGTGAGCGCGGTGAAGACGCCGGGCTCCTCGAGGAAGGTCCGGCTGGCGACCGGCGTGTTGCCGTAGGCGCCGAGGTTGGCGCGCCGGCCGTTGGGCTGAGGCTCTCGCCCGTACGGCGCGGCCGGGTTCGCCGCATCGATCGCCGGGCTGTCCGCGGCGGACTGAGTCCAGGCTCCGCCACCGAAGTACGCGCCCGAATAGGATCCGGCACGAGACTGCAGGTGGAAGTGGGGCGCCGGCGCGAACAGGGGATCGAGCGAAACGCACCCGTTGCTGCCGAAGTTGTCTCCGTCCTCGACGTCGGTGGAGTACAGCACGGCCGGCGAGACGTCCCGGAGGTCGTCGCCGTTGGCCCAGAGGATGGAGTTGCTGACCGTCACGCTCCCGCCGGTCAGGCGGATGCCCTCGCCGCCGTTGGAGACGATCGTCGCGTGGCGGATGGCCACGAATGCAGCGTCGATGTAGAGGCCGTCGCCAACGGTCGCTGCGCCCACGGCATCGTTGAGGGCGAGCAGGACGTTCTGCAGCGTGTGGGAGCCCGAGGAGAGCCGCATTCCGCCGCCGTAGTTCCCGTTGCCGCCGGAGGTGTTGGCCGACGTGTTGCTGACGAAGGCGGTCTCAATGAACCGCGCCGACCCGCCGATCACGTAGGCTCCGGCCGCGGACGGGGTGAGGAACCCGGCCGGCGTGATGCGGTTGCCGGCCAGCAGGCAGTTCGACACGGTGAGGAAGCTGGCGGACGAGTAGAGCCCGGCTCCGCCGGTGTCCACCGCGTTGACGGTGAGCAGGTTGCCTGTGATCCGGCCGTTGAGCAGGAGGACATTGGTCGAGGCGAGGATTGAGGCGCCTCCGCCGTAGATAGTTCCGGCAGCGGATGCGTACCCGTAGGCGTTCCGGGAGACGAAGCGGTCGATTACGACGTTTGTGCATGCATTCACAAGCAGGTTGGCGCCGCTCTGGCCGCCGGGCACATAGCCGCTGTCCAGCACGATATCCTCCAGCCGGACGTCCCGGACGCGCTGGATGAGCAGCAGGCGCGCGGTGTTTCCGGAGTCCGTCAGGACGGTCGGCCACTGGTCGATGTCGCGGGCTCCCGGCGCGCCGGTGCCTTCATAGCTGCCGTAGACCGTGACTCCGGAGTTCGTGCACAGGAGGTTCGTCCCGACGACGAACCGATGGCCCGCGAGCCGGATGATGTCGCCTTCGCGCGCCGCGTCCAGCGCCGGCTGGATGCTGGTGAAGGCCGTGGTCCAGTTTGTCCCGCCGGAATGGGTGCCGTTCGTTGCGACGAAGAACGCCGGCGCCGTCGTGAACGCGCTCTCGTCCGACCGGACGAAGCCGGCCAGGTTGGAAGCCGAGAAGCGGTAGCGGTAGCCTGTGGCGAGTTCGAGGCCGGCCGCGCGGAGCGAGAACCCGCCCGCTTGCCGGCCGAGGTCCACGCTCGTGGTGACGGCGCCGCCGTCGGCCCAGTAGCTCATCTGAACAGCGGGCACATCGCCGACGGGATCCGTGATCTCGCCGCGCAGGAGGGCGGCGGTGCCGCGAACTTCGGTGGCGCCGGGATTGGTCACCACCGGCAGGCCGATGGTGCGGAACGCCTGTGCGTCGGACCACGATTCGCCGGTCGAATTCGTGGCGTAGCACCGGTACGCATAGCTCCCGCCGGCCGCCAGGTTGGTGAGCGCCAGGCTGAACCGGTCGCCGCGGCCCCAGGCATCGCCCAGACTCTCGGCATGCGCCCATTCGGACGTCGCGTTCGTGCCGCCGTCCGTCGGTCCCCAGCAGACCGTCACGCGCGGGTTCTCCGCCCCGCCGGTCTGCTGGACCTCGCCGTTCAGCGCGGCGGAGGTCGGACGGATTGCGGACGCCGGAGTGGCGCGGACCAGGAGGTCGGACGGAAGCGTCTCGGCGGGACTCCAGGATGTGAAGGCGGCGTTCGACGCCGCGTTCAGCCAGCAGGCGTAGACCCAGTTGGAGGCGCGGGGCACGGCGGAGATCCGGAGCTCGTCGAGCTGTCCACCGAAATAGTAGTCGAGCGGTCCGCCGGTACCGGTGGAAAACTCCGTTCCGATGTGGCACACGGCTGAGTTGGTGCGCGCCGGGCCCGGCTGCGCGCTGTAACTGTCGTAGCGGCCGTTGATGTAGTAGAGGATGTTCGCCCCATCCCACGTGGCTGCGATGTGGGACCAGCGGCCCGCGGTGATGGCACCGGCTGACTGCCTCTGGCCGCCGCCCGCCCAGACTTGGATCCGGCCCGTATTCTGATAGAGCCCGAACCACCAGGCGCTGGAGTATCCCTTGGCGATGATCGTCTGGTAGCCGGCGAGCGATGAGGGGCGGACCCACGCCTCCCATGTGCCGAAGCCGACGTTCAGGCCCGTATGGGTGCCGCAACTGATGTTGGCGTTGCTCAGGCTGTAGGCCGCGCCGACCTGGCCGGTGGCCATCCCGGTCACGCCCGAGAGCGCCGCTCCGTCGATTCGGCTGGCCGTCGCGTCCGCTACGGCGCTCCCTCCGGTCTCGCTCAGGTGCCAGACGGCGGCGTAGCCGTTTGACCACGTTCCGCCAAACGCGCCTGCGGCCGCCGGATTCGTCGGTCCGCCCCAGTATGCGTGGATGAACTCGTTGGTGCCCGCCAGCGTCGGGACCTGGACCCACACCAGGGACTGGCCGTTCGTGTTCCACTTCTCGATGTCGTAGTTGAGCCGGACGGCCTCGGACGCATCCGCAAACCGCAGGTCCAGCCCGGTCGGCGACGAGAAGTCGGAGTACTGGAAGCCGGGGATGGCGGACGGGTCGAGCGTGACCAGTGCCGGGAAGCTCGTGACGGCGCCGGAGACCGGCATCGGGAAGGCAACGCGCGCCCGGCGCAGCCAGGCCGAGTATTCGCCGGGGCGAGCAGGCGAGGGAGACAGCGAGACCAACAGCAGGCAGATGCCTGCGAAACGGACGGGAAGCGGACTCATGAAGGGCCTCCGCGTTGAACCATACACCGTGGACCGTAACCGCCTGCTGCCCGCTACCCGCCAACCACCCGGCTGCGCGGGAACTCGCCCTCGGGATTGCCGCAGACCTCGTGCAGGACGGTCATGAAGCGGCAGAGCCCCTTGAAGCTGACCAGCGGCTGAATGCCGTGGTCGCCGTTCGGGAAGTAGCCGCGCCGGGCCATGAGCGGGGGCACCTTGCCCATGATCTCCGGCTCGATCATGTGCTCATTCCCCTCGTTCACCACTTCCTTTTCCAGACCGCCGAACAGGAGCATGCGCGGGTGCTTCTTCCGGAGCGCGAACAGGTCGTTCCCGGCCTTCACCTCGCACGGGAAGATCGCGTTCATTCCGTAGCGGCTCGCGACGTCCACGAACTCCATGATGTTGCCGTCCGAGTCGACCGAGATCGCGGGCACGCCGGCGGAGCGGGCGCAGTCGCACACCATCTGATAGTACCGGCCGCAATACTCGTCGAAGTGCCGTGGCGAGAGGAGCATCCCGTGGTTGTAGCAGAGGTCCTCGCCCATGTAGATCGACTCCGGCTTCAGCCGCTCGACAAGCGGAAGCACGTACAGGCGGGTCATCTCGGCGTGCCACTGCATCATGTCGTGGACCAGTTCGGGGTGGTCGTAGAACGCCATGCTTGCCGACTCGGGGCCCATGAGTCCGCGCAGGAACCCGTATGCCCCGGACACGCCGATGGCCAGCGCCCCGGTGCGGTTGTCGTAGCGCCGGCAGTTGGCCTCCATCTCGTCGGCCGGCATCCGGGAGGCGGGCGTCATCCGGTCGCGCCAGAACGTCCAGGACGCGCGGTCGCGCACGGCGTACCGCACGAACTCCGGCATGGAATACGTGTTCGCATTGTCGATCACCTGGCGGGTGAGTTCGCCCGACTCGGACTCCACCACCTCGAATCCGTCCTCGATACGGGAGGTGGACTTGAGTCCCGGGGCTCCGCGGGCCAGCCCGAAATCGATGGCGATCGGGCCCGTGGTGCCCCAGTAGCGGTACCAGGACTCGACGTCCTTGCACACCCAGTCCTCGTAGCAGCCCCCGACCCACGCCGGCATGCCCTGGCCGACGAGCTGGCGGTGTGTGTGCAGCATGCAGCCGCGGCTCATGCCCGGCGCGCCGAAGAAGCCGAAGATCGGCATGTAGTCGGGCTGCTCGAACCGGGCGACGGACAGAAAACGCTCGCGATCGGTCATGCGGCTCATGCGGATCCCCCCCTGCGTTGTGCTGACGGCTAAAGGTGCCAGAAACAGGGGGCGGTGGAAAGCCTGCCTGCAGCCTGCCTGCAAGTGTTGACACGTCCGGACGCGCGGGACTACGGTGCCGGGCAGTTCGGCTATGGAGGTGCGACATGCGGGTGCGAAAAGTCTGGCCGGTGGTGGCGACGATGGTGGCCGTGGCAGCGGGCTTCGTGCGGGCCGCCGAGACCAACTGGCCGGCCGATCCGCTCTTCGACTGGCCGGCTATCATGACCGAGCCGCTCGACGCGAGGGTGCTGAAGACGACCGAGTCGGACGGCATCGTGATCGAGGAGTTCGACTACGCAAGCCAAGTCGTCAGCGGAGCCGTGGAACGGATCTTCGGGATTCTTGCCTATCCGAGAGGCGGCACGAATCTCCCGGCTGTCTTCTGGAGCCAGAGCGGGATGTACCAGGCGAACGAGTACTTCCCGAAGGTGTTCGCGCGGAAGGGCTACTTCTGCCTGAACATCACGCTGCCCACCGGCCGTCGCAACGCGTTCGCGCCGTTCGACGTTCGGAACCCGAAGGAGGCGAATCTGACGCGGCTCGCCGTGGATCAGCTCCGTGCGATCACATACATGACGCAGCGTCCGGAGGTGGACCGCGAGCGCATGGGGATCGGAGGCTCGTCGTACGGCGGCTTCTTCGCCACGCTGATGGCCGGCGCGGATCCGCGCATCAAGGCCGGGTTCAGCTACTTCGGCGCGGGCCGCCAGGATATGGGGACGCACCTGCCTCAGTTCGTGGGCCTGCCTGACCGCTCCGCGGCGGAGGTCTGGGCCCGGACGATCGACCCGGCCTGGCGCCTGAAGGCGCGCGCCGTTCCGTTCATGTGGTGCGCCTCCGGCAACGACAACTGGTTTCACCTGCCGTCCGTCGTGGCCACGTTCGAGGAGTCCGCCGGCGACAAGCGGCTCGCGATCATTCCGGGTTGGCAGCACGGGTTTCCGGAGAACGTGGACCGGCAACTCGCCGACTGGCTGGACACGTGCCTGACGCACACGCGGCCCCCTTACAACCGGCCCGGGAAGCTGGAGTTCGAGGTGCGGAATGGCGCGCTGGCTGGGCGCTGGGACTGGACCGGCGGGAACGCGGTCACGTCGGCGGCGCTCGTCGTCTGCTATGGCCCTGCGCAGCCGTGGCGCGGGTGGGTGCAGCGCTATCACCATCCGATCGCGGCGGCGATCTCGGGCTCCACGGCCGAGGCGACGATACCCGTACCGGATCCGGACATGGAGCTGTATGCCTACGGCAATATCACCGACGAACGCGGAGTGGTCATGTCGACCGTGCCGAAGGCGATCCGGCCGTCTGCGCTTAGGGCGAAGAAGACGCGGAAGGCCCCGGCGATCAACTGCTTTGCGGTCGGCGATTTCGAGCCCGCGGACATCGCGTTGCTGGAGCGAATGGGGGACGGCCACATGCTGGCGGATCCCGACGAGCGGCATACGGGGGCGCAGAGCCTGCGGCTGGAGGGGGGGAAGCCGTACGCGCGCTGGCTGTGGCACGTGCCGGGTCAGTCGCACCGCCTGTCGGTCTGGCTCAAGGCCTCGGCGCCCACGAATGTGACTGTCGCAGTGTCGGGCACGCCACCGCAGAACGGGGACCGCCCCCTGGTGGATGCGCTCCGCCGCACATTCGAGGAGACGGCGCAGACCGCGACGAACGCCCCTGTTCGTTTTCGCGTCGATGCGCCCGTCGGACCGGACTGGAAGGAATTCGTGGTGGAGTGCCCGTACGACGGACAGGCGGAGGGGTATTCGCTGCAGATCGCCCCGCCCAGGAAGACGCCCGCCACCGTTTGGATCGACACGGTCCGCTTCGAGCCGGGGTGGTGATTGAGCGGAGGGTGGGTATGCCCGACCAGTTTGTGAGCGAGCGGCTGGAGCCGGTGGGCGCCACGTTTGACGCGTCGCGCATGGCGGTGGGCGAGCCGGGGCTTCCCCGGGAGTTCGTGTGGCGGGGGGAGACGATCCGGATTGCGCGCGTCATCCGGGCGTGGCGCGATACGGGTCCGTGCCGCAACGGCAGCGGCGAGTCCTATGCCCGCAAGCACTGGTATGAGGTCGAGACGGACACCGCCCGCCGGATGCGGATTTACTTCGACCGGACCCCCCGCTCCGGCCGCCGCGCGGAAGGCCGCTGGTGGCTCCTGAGCGTCTCTTCCTGACGCCCCGGCGCATCCGTGCTCATCGGTCTCGTCTTCGATGCGGTCGGGCGGTTGGCGTTGACGAAGCGCCACGGCTTGGGCCAAAGGCAGGCGCGTGATCTTGGCCCACTTGCTGCGTTGTCGCGGTCGGCGCGTACAGGAGTACAGCGCCGCCCGCGACGCCTTGCACCTGGGCCAAGCTGACGCGTCCGCCTTTGGACCCCTCGCAGACTCGGGGCGACCCAAGCCGCGTCGCGGTTCGCCCCGTTCCGTCGCGGACTCGGAACGGTGGGGCAGGGGGTGGCTTCGCGCGGTCGTGGTGGGCCGCGGCGCGGGAGGGGCGGAAGCCTCGTCGCCCGCGAGTTCCATGCGACGGCCAGGCGCAACGTCAGCCGTAGCCGCGCGCGTGAGCGCGTGGCGGATGGGCGATCCGGTCTGGAACGGAACTGCACCCCACGGATGTCACCACCCGCCCGCCCCGCATCCGCGCCATCTCCCTGCTGCTATGACGACTTTCCGTTTCGACGTTGAGCTGCGCTGCCCCGTGAACTAATCTGAACCATCCTGAGCACTCCGTCTACGGCT
>CAYSLU010000006.1:17490-81876 GCA_964431965.1 uncultured Verrucomicrobiota bacterium | reverse complement strand
ATCGAGCCGTTCGGCTCGCTCAGCCGGCTCAAGCAGCAGGTGAACGGCCGGACCCGCGAGGACCACCGCACGATCATGAACACCATGATCCAGCTCTACTCCGCCTTCCGCGAGACGCAGGAGAAGCAGTCCATGGGGTTCCGCATGAGCGCGTGGGACCACAAGCTGCTGAAGTACGGCGGCCGGTTCGAGGGCGAGATGATGAACCTCGCGGTGAACCTGCCGCTCGAGCGCGCGCTCGATCTCGGGTGGACGATCCTCGCGGACTGCTTCGAGCCGGTCGAGACGGGCATCTCGTCGAAGCTCGCGGAGCGGTTCTGGCCCGGGGCGGCGGCGGCCGGCGCCTGATCCGGCGATCCCATGGCGAAGATCAAGCATACGAAGAACGAGATGAAGGCCCAGCGCGATGCGCTGCGCCGCTACGAGCGCTACCTGCCCATGCTGCTGCTCAAGAAGCAGCAGCTCCAGGCGGAGCTGGCGGCGGTCGACGCCCGACGCGAGGAGCTGGCCGCGGACGAGCGCCGGCGCCGGGACGATCTCGAGGGCTGGGTTCGCCTCTTCGCCGAGCCGGAGGACTGGAGCGCCCGCGTCCGCGTCTCCGCCCTCTCGCGGGGCGAAGCCAACGTGGCCGGCGTACCGGTCCCGACGTTTGAAGCCATGTCCTTCGAGCGGGCGCCGGCCGACCTGTTCGCCACCCCGAGCTGGCACGACGAGGCGCTCGACGCACTCGAGCATCTGGCGCGCCTGGAGGTCGAGGGCACCATCCTCGCCGAGCAGCGCCGCCGGATCGGCGAGGAGCTGCGCGTCACGAGCCAGCGCGTCAACCTCTTCGAGAAGATCAAAATCCCCGAATGCCGCGAGAACATCCGCGTCATCCGCATCTTCCTCGGGGATCAGCAGACCGCCGGGGTCGCCCGGGCCAAGACCGCCAAGAGCCGGACGGCCGCCTTTGCAGAGTTCGGGCCGACGCTGCCAGCCGGCGCGCCGGAGGGCGACGCGATGGCGGAGCCGCCTCCGACAGGAGCCTGATGCGATGATCGTCCCGATGAACAAGGTCACGATCCTCTGCATGAAGGGCGATCAGCCGGCCATGCTCGAAACCCTGCGCGACATCGGCGTCCTGCACGTCGCGCCCGTCCGGATCCCGGAGGGCCCGGACCTGACCGCCAGCCGCGAGGCGCTGACGCGCACACTCCGCGCGGCGGACATCCTGGCGGCTCGCGCGAAGGAGCGCCCTCTGGCGGGGGGCCCCGACCCGGAGCCCGAGCCCGGTCCCGACCTGGCCGTGCGCGTGGTCCAGGCCGCCGACCGCACCCGCGAGCTCGCCCGGGCGGCCGCCGAACTGGCGGCCGAGGCCGCACCGATCGAGCCGTTCGGCGACTTCGACCCCGCCCGGGTGGCGGCGCTGCGGGCGGCGGGCATCGAGATCCGCTTCTACCACGCCCGGTCCATGAAGTCCGTCCGGCCCGCGGCGGGCGCCCGGATCCTGACCCGGCACGAGGGCCGCGGCGGGGTCTACTTCGTCCTGGCCGGCGTCCCGGGAGCCTCGTGCGAGGGCGCTCAGGAACAGCCGGTCCCCGCCCGGTCGCTTCAAGCCGTACGCTCCGCACAAGGCCGGCTCGCGCAAGAGGCCGAAGCGGCCCGTCGCGCGCTCGATGCGTTCATCCCCCTCATGCCGACGCTCCGTCGAGCAGAAGCACAGATCCGCGAGCGCATCGCATTCGTCGAGACGCGCGACGGCATGGGCGGCGAGCGGAATATCGCCTATGTCCGGGGCTTCTGCCCCGTCGATGCCGCCCCCCGCCTGCGCGAGGCGGCGGCGCGCCACGGCTGGGGGCTGACGGTCGAGCAGCCAGCCGACACGGACGTCGTTCCAACCCTCGTGCGGAATCCCGCGTGGGTCCGGCCGATCCAGTTCCTGCTCAGCATGATCGGTGTTGTTCCCGGCTATCGGGAAGTGGATATCAGCGCGGCCTTCCTGCTGTTCTACAGCGTGTTCTTCGCCATGCTCGTCGGAGACGCCGGATACGGCGCCCTCTTCCTCGGGCTCACGTTCGTCATCAAAGCCGCGGTCCGCAGCGCCCCGCCCGAGCTGCCCCGGCTGCTCGGGTTGCTCAGCGTCTGCACGATCATCTGGGGCGCGCTCACCGGATCCTACTTCGGCATCCGCTTCGAGGCGCTGCCGGCGCTGCTGCAGTTCCGGATCGACTGGCTCACCCATGAGTCGAACCTGATGTCCCTCTGCTTCCTGATCGGCGCGATCCACCTCACGCTCGCGCACGCCTGGAACGCCGTCCGCGCGATCAACAGCCTCATCGCCATCGCCCAGGCCGGCTGGATCGCCATCACGTGGACCATGTACTTCCTGGCGCGAAACATGATTCTCGACCATCCGCTGCCAGGATTCGTCCTGCCGCTCTTCATCGCGGGGCTGACGGCCATCGTCCTCTTCATGACGCCCCTGAAGGCGATGAAAGCCGAGTGGTCCAACCACATCATGCTGCCCCTCTCGATCATCGGCTGCTTCGGCGACCTCGTCTCGTACGTGCGCCTCTTCGCCGTCGGCAGCGCGGGCGCCGCGATCAGCCTGGCGTTCAACGATATGGCGGTCGGCGACGGCATCCGCAGCTTCTGGGCCGGGCTGGGAGCGGCCGCGGTGCTGTTCCTCGCCCACACGCTGAACATCCTGCTGTCGGCGCTGGGCGTGATCGTGCACGGCGTGCGGCTGAACACGCTGGAGTTTTCGGGGCACCTGGGAATGCAGTGGACGGGCACGGCCTACAAACCGTTCGCCCGGCGGGACGGCGCGTAATCGAACCAGCCGCCGGAGCGGCCGGCGAGCGGAACAGAAGACAGGGAGACGACCATGACAGACGCAGTGATGATGGCTCTCGGCAAGATGGGCGGCGCGGTGATGCTCGGGCTTTCGGCCCTCGGCTCGGCGCTCGGCGCCGGCGCGGCGGCGCCCGCCGCCATTGGCGCTTGGAAGAAATGCTACGCGCAGAACAAGACCGCGCCGTTCATGCTCCTGGCGTTCATCGGCGCCCCGCTATCCCAGACGATCTACGGCATGATCATCATGAACAAGATCGTGGCCGCCGCCGGTGCAACGCCGGCAAACTGGGCCGCCTATCTGGGGGCCGGCCTCTTCGGCGGGCTTGCAATGGGCGCCTCGGCCTGGCTGCAGGGCGTCGCAGGGGCGGCGGCCTCCGACGCGCTGGCCGAGACCGGCCAGGGCGCGGCAAACTACCTGATGGCCCTCGGCATCATCGAGACCGTCGCCATCTTCGTGCTCGTGTTTATCGGCAAGGCGATTGCCTGAGCCACACGGAAGCCGCATGACACAAATAACTGAAAATTGTTGCATGGCTCACGTATTCTGGTATTGTCGTACCAGTTTGAGGCAATAATCCATGTCGAGCGTAATCAGGATATCCGAAGCGGCCTCGCTGGCCCTGCACGCCGCGATGCGGTTGACCGCGAATCCGGGCGTGGCGATGACCACCCGGGACATCGCAGGCGGACTCCGAGCCTCCGAAGCGCACCTCGCCAAGGTCATGCAGCGGCTCGCGCGCGCCGGCCTCGTCCGCCCCACGCGCGGCCCCAAGGGCGGCTTTCGCCTCGCCCGCCCCGCCAGCGAGATCCCCCTGCTCGAAGTGTACGAGACCATCGAGGGAAAGTTCGTCTGCGCGGCCTGCCTGCTCGGCGAACCCGTGTGCGACGGCCATTCCTGCGTGCTCGGCGGCATGATGGGTGCCATCAACGAGCGCGTCTACGCCTATCTCCGAGATACGAAGCTGTCCGATGTGGCCGGCGGGGGGCCGGCCGAGAAGACAAACCTAACAAAGAAGGAAGCCCCGGAATGAGCACCATGTTCTGCTACCAGTGCGAGCAAACCACAAAGGGAACCGGCTGCACGACGTTCGGCGTGTGCGGCAAGGATCCGGAAACCGCGTCGCTTCAGGACCTGCTGATCGACGCGGCGAAGGGCATCAGCATGTATGCGACGCGGGCTGCCCGCCTGGGCGCCCGCAGCCGAGATGTGGACGTCTGCGTGGTGGAGGCCCTGTTCACCACCATCACGAACGTCAACTTCGACCCCATTCGCCTGAAGGACATTCTCTCAACGGCCGCCCGGATGCGCGACAAGGCCCGGTCGCTCTACGAGGATGCCTGCCGCAGCCGCGGACAGGCGCCCGAAAAGCTGCCCGCCCCTGCCACGTGGGCACCCGCGGCTGACCTGCCCGGGCTGATCCGCCAGGGCGGCGAGCTCTCAATCGAGAAGCGCCTCCTCCAGGCCGGCGACACCGTCACCGGCCTGCAGGAGCTGATTCTCTACGGGCTCAAGGGCTCGGCAGCGTATCTGGACCATGCCCTCGTGCTCGGCAAGGAAAGCCCCGAGCTCTACGCCTTCCTGCACGAGGGACTCGACTTCCTGACCAAGCCCAACCCGTCCGTCGACGAACTGCTCGGCATGGCCCTGAAGGCCGGCGAGTTCAACCTGAAGGTCATGGCCCTCCTCGACGAAGCCAACACCGGCGCCTACGGCACCCCGGTTCCGACGCCCGTCCGCATCGAGCCGCTTGCCGGCAAGGCCATCCTGGTCTCCGGTCACGACCTGAAGGACCTCGAGGCGCTGCTCAAGCAGACCCAGGGCAAGGGCATCAACGTCTACACGCACGGGGAGATGCTGCCCGCCCATGGCTACCCGGCCCTCAAGAAGTTCGCACACCTCGCCGGCAACTACGGCGGCGCGTGGCAGGACCAGCGCAAGGAGTTCGACAGCTTCCCCGGCGCGATCCTCATGACCACCAACTGCATCCAGAAACCCAAGGAGACATACTCGGGCCGCCTCTTCACGAGCGGTCTCGTGGCGTGGCCGGGCGTGACGCACATCGCCGATGGCGACTTCACCCCCGTCATCAACGCGGCCCTCGCCGCGCCGGGCTTCACCGCGGATGGACCCGCCAAGACGATCCTCACGGGCTTCGGCCATGGCGCCGTCCTGGGAGTCGCCGACAAGGTCATCGCCGCCGTCAAGGCCGGCCAGATCAAGCGGTTCTTCCTGATCGGCGGCTGCGACGGCGCCAAGAGCGGACGAAACTACTACACCCAGTTTGCCGAGGCGGTCCCGAAGGACTGCGTGATCCTCACGCTCGCCTGCGGCAAGTTCCGCTTCAACAAGCTGGACTTCGGCACGATCGGCGGGATTCCCCGCCTGCTCGACATGGGGCAGTGCAACGACAGCTTCTCGGCGATCAAGGTTGCTGTGGCGCTGGCCCAGGCGTTCAACTGCGGCGTCAACGACCTCCCGCTCTCGATGATCCTGTCGTGGTACGAGCAGAAGGCGGTCTGCATCCTGCTCACCCTCCTCCACCTCGGCGTGCAGAACATCCGGATCGGACCGAGCCTGCCCGCGTTCATCAGCCCAGCCGCCGTCCAGGTGCTGGTCGACAAGTTCAAGCTCACGCCCATCACCACGCCGGAGCAGGATTTGAAGGCCATACTCGGCTAGTCCGCATACAGGACGCGCCGCCGCGGCCGGCGGCGCGTCCGGGAGACATCCATGACACGACGGGCCATCATCACGATCGACGAGGACACTTGCACCGGGTGCGGCGACTGCACCACGGCGTGCGCCGAGGGGGCTCTCAAGATCGTCAACGGCAAGGCCAAGCTGGTCAAAGAGCAGTTCTGTGACGGCTTCGGCGACTGCATCAAGGGCTGCCCCACCGGCGCCCTGAAGATCGAGTACCGCGACGCGCCCGAGTTCGACGTCGAGGCCACGAAGAAGCACCTGCTGCGCGAGCAGGGCGAAACAGCGGTCCGGCGGATGGTGGAGGCCCAGCAGAAGCATGAGCAGAAGCCCACGCCTCCCGCGGCCGCCCATGCCCACTCCCACGGCGGAGGCGGATGCCCCGGCTCGCGCATGCGCTTCGCCCCGGCGGGCGGCCCGGCCGCAAGCGCGCCCGCAGCGCCCGGCGGCGACGGCCAGGCGATCCGCTCGGAGCTGCAGCAGTGGCCCGTGCAGATCCACTTGATCTCGCCCGAGGCGCCCTGCTTCAAAGGCCGCGAGCTGGCCGTGCTCAGCACGTGCTCGCCGGTCGCATCGGCCGACATCCACTGGCGGTTCATCCGCGGGCGGGCGGTCGCCATCGGCTGCCCGAAGCTGGACGACACGGAAGGCTATGCCGAGAAGCTGGGCGAGATCCTGTCCGAGCCGACGATCCCCAAAGTCACGGTCGTGCGCATGGAAGTGCCATGCTGCGGGGGCCTGACCGCCATCGTTCAGAAGGCGCTCCAGCTGAGCGGCCGGAAGGATCTGCAGGCGGAGGAAGTCACGGTCGGCCTGAACGGCGACATCCGCGGCCGGCGTACGATCGGTTAGCACAGTCGAAAGGAGCGCGACATGGCAGCGAAGACGGACCACCGGGGCAAGATCCTCACACTGGCGAAGAGCGTGGCGTATTCGAAGGACTCGGTCGTCAGCAAGACCTTCCTCCACAAGACAGTGGGAACGATTACCCTCTTCGCGTTCGACAAGGGCCAGGGCCTCAGCGAGCACACCGCCCCCTATGACGCATCGGTCTTCATCGTGGAAGGCGAAGCCGAGCTGGTCATCGGCGGCGAGAGCGTGAAGCCCAAGGCCGGCGACTTTGTCATCATGCCCGCCAAAGTGCCCCACTCGGTCAAGGCCACGAAGAAGTTCAAGATGCTGCTGATCATGATCCGGGCGTAGGCGGCTCGCATCGCAGCCGCGCCTCCTCGAGCCTTCCTACGCGAGCGACTGGCCCCTGGCCGCCGCCCGCAAGGCGGCCGCAGCCGCCTTCAGTTCGGGCACTGCATGCGGTGTGGCGCCACTTGGGGGTTCTGACGCCGTGTCGGGCCCATCGGCGGTGATGGCCTGATGAAAGAACCGGGCGCCGCGGACCATCGTCCACTTGAGTGCTGGCCGTTCGCGGCCGCCTCGGCGAGGGGCCCCTTCTACCAAGGCAGATGCGAACCGCATCACTTCGGCGCGGCATCCCCCTGACATTCCGTTCCGGAGTCTGCGACGGAACGGGGTGAACCGCGATGCGGCTTGGGTCGGGTGAGTCCGCGAGACCCCGAACGACGGCGCGGCAGATTGCCCCGGATGCAAGGAGGAGCGTACAGAAGGGAAGCCAGGGAACCGAGACTCGCGACAAGGCCCGGGCGCCACCTGCCTTGCCGTCCATTCCCCACCATCGCCATAATCCTCCCAACGCAAGCGCCTGATGGAGTACCATGCGCCCATGCACACGAGCGATCCCGACATCCTCATCGTGGGCGGCGGCACCGGCGGCTGCGCGGCCGCCATGGCGGCGGCGGCGATGGGCTGCCGCGTGATCCTTACCGAACCCACCGACTGGCTCGGAGGGCAGCTGACCTCGCAGGCTGTCCCGTCCGACGAGCACCCGTGGATCGAGTCGCACGGTTGCACCGGTCGCTACCGCGCCTACCGGAACGGCATCCGCCAGTACTACCGCGATCACTATCCCCTCACCGCCGCGGCCCGTGCCACGCCCAACCTCAACCCGGGCGGAGGCGGCGTGTCGCGCATCTGCCACGAGCCGCGCGCCGGGCTGGCCGTCATCGAGGCCATGCTGGCCGCCGCGCGCACGCGCGGCCTCCTCACCGTGCTCCTCGAGCACGAGCCGGTCGCCGCCGACATCCAGGGCGACCACGTGCGAAGCGTCACGGTGCGCGACCGGCGCACCGGAGCGACACGCACCATAGCCGCGCCGTTCATCCTCGACGCCACGGAGCTGGGCGACCTCCTTCCGCTGGCGCAGGTCGAGTACGTCACGGGCGCGGAGTCGCGCGCCGAGACCGGCGAGCCGCACGCCGTCGACGGCCCGCCGCAACCCCAGAACATGCAGGCCATCACCTGGTGCTTCCCGATGGCGTACGACCCCGCGCCTGGAGCCGATCACACGATCGACCGGCCGGCCCAGTGGGAGTTCTGGCGTCAGCACGTCCCCGACCTCAGGCCCGCCTGGACCGGCCCGCTGCTCGACATGGTGGACGCGCATCCCATCACGCTGCTCCCCCGCACGCTGGCGCTCTTCGCCGAAGAGGCCGAGGCGGTCGGACTGTCGGCCAGCTGGTACTGGTGGCGTTACCGCAAGATGGTCTGCCGCGATCACTTCGTCGATGCACCGGTCGGCCCCATGTCGCCCGTCCCCGGCTTGCACCATGAGGTGACGCTCGTCAACTGGCCGCGCAACGACTACTTCCTGGGCTCGATCATCGATCAGCCTCCCGAAGTCGTCGCCCGACACCTCGACGGAGCCAAGCAGCTCTCGCTCTGCCTGCTGTACTGGCTCCAGACGCGGATGCCGCGTCCCGACGGCCGGGCCGGCTATCCGGGGCTGTACCTCCGCCCGGACATGGTGGGCACGGCCGACGGGCTCGCCAAGATGCCCTATATCCGGGAGTCGCGCCGCATCCGCGCGCTGTTCACGGTCACCGAGAACCACGTCGGCACCGAGGCCCGCGGCGGGTACGACGTCCACTCGGGCAAGCCGCGCCCCGCCTCGTACAACCCGGCGCCGCGCGCTGAAGCATTCGCGGACTCGGTCGGCGTAGGATCCTATCGCATCGACCTGCACATGAGCACCGGGGGGGACAACTACATCGACATCTCTTCTCTGCCGTTCCAGATCCCCTTGGGTGCGCTGATTCCCCGGCGCGTGCGCAACCTGATCGCCGCGGCCAAGAACATCGGCACCACGCACATCACGAACGGCTGCTATCGCCTGCACCCGGTCGAGTGGAACATCGGCGAATCGGCTGGCCTGCTGGCGGCGTTCTGCCTTCGACACGGAACCGAGCCGCACGCCGTGCACGAGACTCCCGCGAAGCTGGCGGATTTCCAGAAGCTCCTACTCGATCAGGGCGTCGAGCTGGAGTGGCCCGAACAACGCCCGGTGTGAGGTCGCCATGCATGACATCGGCAGTCGGGTGGAACCGTTCGTTGACCAGTGGCTGATTGACCGGATCCATGGCGCATGCCTGCGCATCAACCCGCCGGAACGGCGCGAGGTGGTGCTGGAATTGACCGCGCCAGCCGAAGGCCCCACCTCCTGCTACTTCAACCTGTTCGAGGATGAGGGCCGGATCCGCCTCTACTACCGGGGGAATTCGCCCGGGGACGCCAGCCCGCTGCAAACCGTCGACTACGCCGAAAGCACGGACGGCATCCACTTCACCCGCCCGGAGCTGAACCAGATCCCGTTCCATGGCTCCACGCGGAACCACATCGTCTACGAGGGTGTCGCGGGGCACAATCTCCACGTCTTCCGCGACGGCAGTCCGGCCTGCATGCCAGGAGAACGGTACAAGGCCGTGGGCGGCGAATGGGAAAAGCTACAGGGCTTTGCCTCACCAGACGGGATCCGGTGGCGCAAGCTCCGCGAGGAACCCCTTGACGTGAAGGGCACCTTCGACTCGCTCAACGTGGCGTTCTGGGACTCGCGGCTCGGGCTCTACCGCCTTTTTTCGCGACACTTCGATCAGAACGTGCGCGCCATCCAGAGCTGCACGTCGGAGGATTTCATCCATTGGTCGACGCCCATCCCCCACGACTACGGGCCGGACTCCACACCTGAACACTATTACACCAACGCCACGATCCCCTGTCCGGGCGCGGAGCATGTCCTGCTGTCTTTCCCGAAGCGATTCGTCCCGGAGCGCACCAAAGTCACACCCCCGCCGAACTCGGGATATGAGTATCAGGGAGCCGGCGTGTCCGATGCGGTCTTCATGTCGAGCCGCGACGGTGTCCACTGGCACCGGTTCCGCGAGGCTTGGCTGCGGCCCGGCTTGGACAGCGGGAACTGGACACACCGCAACAACATGGTCGCGTGGGGCATAGCCCGCACCTCGAGGGCGGAGTGGTCGATGTATGTCAGCGAGCACTACGGCTGGACCACGAACCGCCTGCGTCGCCTCGCCGTCCGCCCCTGGGGCTTTGCCAGCATCCACGCCGGCTTCGGCGGGGGGGAACTTCTGACGCACCCACTACGGTTTTCCGGCGCCGCGCTGCACCTCAACGCCAGCACCTCTGCCGTCGGGTGCGTCCAGGTCGAAATCCAGGAGCCCGGCGGCAAACCCGTCGAGGGCTTCAAACTGGCCGACATGGCGCCCTGGTTCGGGGACGAGCTGGATGCGCCAGTCGCATGGAAGCAGGGCGACCTGTCGCAGCTGTCGGGCCGCCCAATCCGATTGCGGATCGTCCTGAAAGACGCCGATCTGTTCGCCCTGCGATTCGGCTGATTCGTCGGCCCACGACCGGCGGTGCGTCAGCCGCGTTGGGCCTTAGTGCGGCTCTGTCCGGTCAGCCTCCGGCCCGCGAGGCCGCGGGCCGTCCCGTTGATGGACGGGATCGCACGCAGAGCGGTATGTCGGGCCGCGGGACCGGCGGCGGCCTCGTCGCCCCGTCAATCCCAGGCGGGCAAGGGGCGACAGGAGGTCGCCTCCGGCCCGAAGCCATGGCGCCTGCCCGGGCTCATCCCTGCCCCACCACTCCGAGCTCCCTGCTTCGCGCAGACGCCACGCAGGGCAAGCGCGATGGAACGGGCGAACCGCCCGACCGATCGAGGACGAGGACGCGCACGATCGTGCCATGCACGGGCGCGGCGCGCACGCGTCCCTCCCGCGCCCGCAACAGAGCCAGCAGGATTCGCTTGAGTCTGGGGCGCGAGCGCCTACCATCCTCCCATCATGGATCAGGCTGACCGCCGCCGGGACGGTCGCGAAGATGCGCAGACACAGCAATGACCACAGCCGCCCGACAGCCCAACGTCCTGTTCATCCTCACCGACGACCAGCGCCACGACACCATTCGCGCGCTGGGCAACCGCGAGATCCAGACGCCGGCCATGGATCGGCTGGTCGCCGAGGGAACCGCCTTCTCCAACGCCTGCATCATGGGCGGCTCGCACCCGGCCGTCTGCATGCCCAGCCGCGCCATGATCATGACCGGCCGCACCCTCTTCCGCCTGCACTGCGGCAACGAGGACGACCTCAGCGAGCTGGGCGCGCAGCGCATCCCGCCTGAGCACACCACGATGCCCGAGTGCTTCCGCCGCGCCGGGTACGAGACGATGCACATCGGAAAGTGGCATCAGGACCGCGAGTCCTTCAACCGCAGCTTCGAGCGTGCCAGCCGCATCTTCTCCTTCGCCGGCCCCTGGTACCTGGAATACGGCGGACACTGGAACTGCCCGCTCCACGACTACGACCCCACCGGCGCCTATCCGGCCGCGAACAGCTACATCCTCGCGGAGGATGGCCGAACCCATCTGCCCGCGCGCGCCGGCGTCGGCGGCACGCATTCCAGCCAGGTATTCGCGGACGCAGCCATCGACTACTTGCGCGGCCGGCCGGGCGCGGCCGACGCGGCGAAGCGCCCCTTCTTCCTTTACCTCGCCTTCACCGCGCCGCATGACCCGCGTCACACCCCCGAGGAATACGAGGCGCTCTACGACCCGCGCGCCCTCTCCACGCCCGCCAACTTCCTTCCGCGCCACCCGTTCGACAACGGGGAGATGCTGATCCGCGACGAGCGCCTCGAGGCCTGGCCGCGCCGGCGCACAGCCATCCGGCGACACCTCGCGGACTACTACGCCATGATCACCCACGTCGACGCCCAGATCGGCCGCGTGCTCGCCGCGCTGCGCGCGTCCGGCGAGTATGACAACACCATCATCGTGTTCACGGGCGACAACGGCCTCGCCCTCGGCCAGCACGGCCTGATGGGCAAGCAGAGCGTCTACCAGCACAGCGTGGGCGTGCCGCTGATCCTGTCCGGCCCCGGCGTCCCGCGCGGAGAGCGACGGGATGCGCTATGCTACCTGCTCGACCTGTTTCCCTCGCTCTGCGACATGTGCGGAATCGAAACCCCACCCAGCGTGGAGGGCCGGAGCCTCGCGCCGGTCGTCAGCGGCCGCGCACCCGCCGTCCGCGATGCCCTGCATTTCGCCTACCGCGACGTGCAGCGTGCGGTCCGCGATCGCCGGCACAAGTACATTGAATACTGCGTCGAAGGCCGCCGCACGCGGCAGCTCTTCGACCTTGCCGAAGATCCGCTCGAACAGACGAACCTCGCCGGACGGGCCGACTGCGCGGAAGTCGAAGCCCGCATGCGGCGCGAGGTGGAGCGCTGGCGCACGGAGCTGGGCGATACGAGAGTTGAAGGACGCCGCTTCTGGGGCGGCGCGGAGGCTTGACGGAGCGCACGGGCAACAGCGGAGGGAGGCAACCATGGGAAGCACGAAGATCAAGCGGCTGGGCATCCTGACCGGCGGGGGCGACTGCCCCGGCCTGAATGCGGTCATCCGCGCAGTGGCCAAGTCGGCCATGAACGACTACGGCGCGACCGTCGTGGGCATCGAGGACGGGTTCGAGGGACTGGTCGAAGGGCGCATGCGCGAGCTGCACAACACCGACGTGTCCGGCATCATCAACCTGGGGGGCACGATCCTGGGCACGTCGAACAAGGGCGATCCCTGGCACTACCCGGAGGAGGGCGCCGACGGCAAGATCGCCATCGCGGACACCTCCCGCAAGGCCGCCCGGAACTACAAACGCTGGGGCTTGGACGGCCTCGTCGCGCTCGGCGGCGAAGGGACGATGAGCATCTGCCGCAAGTTCGTCGACCTCGGCCTGTCTATCGTCGGCGTGCCGAAGACGATCGACAACGACCTGTGGGGCACGGATCTCACGTTCGGCCACGACACCGCCGTCTATGTGGCGACCGAGGCGCTCGACCGCCTCCATACGACCGCCTCGTCACACCACCGCGTCATGGTCCTCGAGGTCATGGGCCGATACGCCGGCTGGATCGCGCTCGGCTCCGGGCTGGCGGGCGGCGCAGACATCATTCTCATTCCGGAGATCCCCTTCCGGTGGGAACCGGTCTTCCGCAAGGTCATCGAGCGCAGCACCCGGGGCAAGCGGTTCAGCATCGTGTGCGTTGCCGAGGGCGCGCGCTGCCCGGATATCGGCGAAGTCGTCAAGGAGTACGACATCAAGCGCACCGACGCCAAGCAGCTCGGGGGCATCGCGGAGCACGTGGCGAAGCGCATCACCGAGGGCACGGAAGTCGAAACCCGCGTCACGGTGCTCGGGCACCTGCAGCGCGGCGGATCGCCCACTCCGTTCGACCGCATCCTGGCCACCAAGTTCGGCGCCGAAGCCTGCCGGCTGGCGGCCGAGGGCTCATTTGGCCGGATGGTCGCCCTGCGCGGCAGCGACGTGGTCTCCGTTCCGCTCGACGAAGCCACGGCGAGGCTGAAGACGGTCCCGCCCGACCACGCCATGATCCGGGCGGCGCGCTCCGTCGGCACGAGCTTCGGCGACGAGTGACAGGCCGGAACGGGGTGGACGGACGGCGCGGAAGCCGCCGCTCCGCCCTCAAGAGCGGGTCGTGCTCACAGCATTCCGGAGGAGCGGGCTCTGCCCCGACCGTCACGCGGGATAGTCAGCCTCGCCCGGCTCCTCGACGGACTCGAGCAGGCGCTCGACCAGGTTGACCGCGCTGACGCCCTCCGAGTCCGCCGCGAAATTCGTGTAGATGCGGTGCCGGAGCACCGGCAGCGCCGCCCGCTTCACATCCGCGCAGCTCACGTGGATCCGCCCTTCCAGCACGGCCCGAGCCTTGGCGGCGAGCACGAGGAACTGCCCCGCGCGCGGCCCGGATCCGACGTGGACGTACTGCTTGATGAAGTCCGGAGCCTTCTCCTCCTTCGGCCGCGTGGCGCGAACCAGGCGGGTCGCGTACTTCACCACGTGCTCGGAGACCGGGATCTTCCGCACCACTTCCTGGAGCTTCAGCACTTCGTCGCGACTGAGCACCCGCGACGGCTCCGCCTGGCGGCCCGCCGTGGTCGTGCTGATGATGATCTCCTCCTCGTGCTCGAGGGGATAGTCGACCCAGATAAAGAACATAAAGCGGTCCATCTGGGCCTCGGGCAGCGGGTAGGTGCCCTCCTGCTCGATCGGGTTCTGCGTGGCGAGCACGAAGAACGGCTCGGGCAGGCGATAGTTCTCGCCGCCGACCGTCACGCAGTGCTCCTGCATGGCCTCGAGCAGCGCGGCCTGCGTCTTGGGCGGCGTGCGGTTGATCTCGTCCGCCAGGAGCAGGTTCGTGAAGATCGGCCCACGCATGAACCGGAACTCCTTCTCCATCGTCGTCCGGTTCGTCTCCAGCACCTCCGTGCCCGTAATGTCGGTCGGCATCAGGTCGGGCGTGAACTGGATGCGCTTGAAGTCCATGTCGAGCGCCCGCGCGATCGTCCGAACCATGAGCGTCTTGGCCATGCCCGGCATCCCGACGAGCAGGCCGTGCCCGCCCGCAATCAACACCATCAGGATCTGGTCCAGCACGTCCTGCTGCCCCACGATCGTCTTGCCCACTTCGCGGCGGATCGCGTCGGCGCGCTGGCGCATCTGCTCGACGAGGGCCAGGTCGTCCCGGCTCGCCGCCGCGTCAGCCTCCAGCCGCTTCCGCTTCACTTCGGCGGTCGCCGGCGGGGGCCCCGGCTCGGGCTCGGACGGGGCCGGCGCGGCGACGTCTGCCTTGAACAGGAAGGTCTCGGCGCCCAGCTGAACGGTGTCGCCCTCGACCAGCACGACCGAGCGGATGAGCTGTCCGTTCACCAGCGTCCCGTTGGAGCTGTCCAAGTCGGTGAGGCCCCACCGCCCGTCCGACCGCGGTCGCAGCTCCGCGTGCCGGCTCGACACCAAGCTGTCCTTGATGACCAGCTGGCACTCCGCATTCCGCCCGATCAGGATCCCGTCGCCGCCCAGCTCAAGCTCGTCCCCGGCGCTCGCGCCAGCCGTACACACCAGTCGTGCCATAGTCTGATTCCTCTCCGCTTCGCGCGGCCGGCTCCGGCCGCGTGCTAGTCCAGATTCAGTTCCCCGATGTCCTTCACCGCATCCGCCACGCGGATGCCGGTCAGCTTCTCCGAAAACGCATGCCGGATGACGCCCTTCGGATCTCCGGGCCCGACCTCAATCCGTGCGATTTCGCGCGTCCGCACCAGGTGCCAGCCCACCGCGCCGACATCCTCGAGCGAGGCCAGCTTGAGGCTGCGCACCTGGATATCCGACCGCACCTCGGCGCTCTGCAGCGTTACGGGCCGCGTCCGCACTTCCTGCAGCACGCACTGCGCCCGGCCCTCGCGGCCGGTCGCGCCGGAAGCGCGATGGATCTCCTTCCGGTCAAAGAACGGACCCGACTCCATGATCGTCTTCTCGATCAGCTTGAGATCCTGCGGCGTCAGCGTGCTGTCGCCCCGGCTCAGCGTCAGCCCCTCCCGGAACGAGCCACGGCACACCACCACCAGGTCATACTTGCCGACCGGCAGCCCGCTGAAGGCGAACGCGCGGCCGTCCGGGCCCAGCTCGGCGCGGTACACCCGCGTCTGGTCGAGCTGCGGCATGGCGTACACGCCGTCCGGCGCCGAAGACGACCGGATGCGCCCCTGGATCCCGCCCAAGGCGGACGCGTCAGGCGCCGTGTAGAGCCGCGTCGACTGGACGGTCTTGGTCGCCGTCCCCGCCGAAGCGGCGACGGTGGCCGCCGCGATCGCCGCGGCCGCCGCCCGCACAGCCCGCCGGAGGCCGGACCCAGCGCTCATTCCTTCTCCTCCGCCCGACGCCAGCGCATGACCTGCGACTCGGCGTCCGCAATCGCTTCGACCCGAAGCAGGTCCTGCGCCTTCTGCGCCACCGGATGGCCGGGCATGCGCTTGACGATCAGCTTCGCCAGCTCGCGCAGTTCCTCGACGCGCGACAGGTTGACCAGGCAATCGAACTCCAGCGCCATCGCCGCCGGCAGGAACGGCGACATGTCCACGCCCCGCCGGTATGCCTGCAGGACGCGCAGCGCCCGCCGGTAGTCGCGGATCGCGATGAAGTACTCCGACTCGGCGATCGGGAAGTCCCCGGCCAGCTTGGCGGTAGGCAGCTCCAGCTCCCAGCTCGCCATCGCGTCCCGCGCCTCGAACAGGAAACCGTCGCGGATCAGCTCGTGCACCGTCTCGTAGTAAGCCGACCCGCGCACCGCCTCCACCTTCCAGAGCGCCGACGGCGGATCGACGCGTGCCGGGGCAGCGGTCGACGGAACCTTCGCGTCCCGCTCGGCATCACGCCGCGCGGCGCTCGAGCGCGAGCCGCCGCCGACCTTGACGCCCTTCAGCCAGGCGTCCGAGAAACGGGCACGCTGCACCATGACGGACGAAATCCCGGAGGCCGCCGCGCTGGCGCCCGGCACGATGGCGACGGGCATGTCCTGCGCCTTGGAGTACAGGCGGGTGGCTTCGGCATAGTTGCCCGACAGCCGCTCGATGTCGCCCAGCCGGATGAGCAGCCGCGCCATCGGCTCCGGGTCCCTCATCCTCGCCTGCAGCCCCAGGATCAGCCGGCGCGCCGTGTTCGAGTCCGACCGGTCGTACAGGGTGAAATCGATTCGCGCCAGCTGCCAGTAGAACCTGCCGGATTCGGACTTCTCGTCCTGCTCGAGGCGGTCCAGCCACTTGGCCGTCGCGTCCTTGTCGGTGTACCGCGACACCTCGAAGAAGAGGTTCTCCAGCTGGCGGCGCTCCTCGGGCGGCCGGGCCAGCACGTCCTCGCGCGATCGCGTGAAGAGCTCCTCGAGCAGCGCCCGCCCCTTGTAGGGCTCCAGCACGCTCATCGCGAGCAGCCACAGGTCGGGGCTCCAGCCCGCGCACGGGCGCTGCCCGTCCGGCACGGCGCGACAGCGCGTCAGCAGGGCGTTCCGATACTGCAGCCGGTCGTATCCGCTGTTGATCGACGCCTTCTTCGGCGTGGTGGCCAGCTCGATGCCGCGCGTGCTGGACGAGGCCCCGCTCCGGTTGCTCACGGCGAGCGAGACCGTCTTCCGGTCGCTCCCCTCGATCACCCAGTCGAACGCCCGCTCGCGGACCGTGATCCCCTCGGGCATCCGCCACGCGCACGCGGCGTTCGTCGGCTGCGATGCGCCACAGGCGAGCTCGAACCGGTAGAGATTGAGCGCGCGCTCTCCAAGCCAGAGGTAGCTCGAGCAGCGCGCCACCATGGCGGCCACGGGCGCACCGGTTCGGGAGGCCAGGGCCACGATCTCGGCGCGGCCCGAGTGCAGGAAGCCCGAGGCGGGAATGTGGACCGGCAGGTCGCCCGGCTTCGCGGTCGGCAGCCGCCAGCAGGCGCTCATCTCGGGCTGGCCGTCCGAGCGGAAGTGGAAATACTCGATCCGGTGCCAGCCGCCCGAAAGATCAACGGATCCGCCATACTGCCCTTTGTTTCCGGCCGCGCGGCTGGCGTGCGTGCCCGGCCACGACGCCACCTCGCGGCCGTCGATGCGCAGGATGGACCCGTCGTCCGAAATCGTGCACAGGTAGGTCTTCCCCGGAGCCGCGCTCCGGATCCAGCCCGTGTAGTAGGAGATGTACGACTCGTCTCCGCCGAACGGGTTCTCCATGTGCCCGATGGCGGGCACCAGCCCGGCCATGGTCTCGCGGCCGGGCGGCGAATCGTGGCCCATCTGGACGGCTGACTCGAGGCTGGCCGGCCCGGCGCGCGTGTAGAGGAGCAGGCCGGGCTTGAACCGGCCCGGCTGTCGGGCTGGCTGTAGGGCCGGTATCGCGTAGATCACCGCGCGGCCGTCCGACGGCGGCTCGAAGACAAGCCCCAGCCCCTCGCCCGGGTTGAACCAAACGCATTCGCTGGCCAGCTCGCGGCCCGCCGAGTCCAGCACAACCGCACCGGGTGTCGGCCGCGGCAGCAGCCCGCCGTCCGGAAGCGCCACGTAGACGCCCGCCACGGGCTCCGTCGGAGCCTCCGCTACCCGCACCTCGAACCGAAGCGCCGACGGCTCAACAGCCCAGTCCGCCGCATGCGCGGAGTGCGGCGCGCCGGCCGCCAGCGCCGCCACGGCAAGCCCGGCCGCACGCACGGCGCCAATCCCCCTCCATCCATCCCATCCCGTCATGCGCACCCGCCTCACTCGCCCTGGCCCAGGGACTTGAAGTATTCGGACACCAGATCCCGGTAGTTCGCCGGCGCCTCGTCGACGACGCCGGTCGCCTGCTCCTCCGCCGGCGCCGGCCCCTCCGCCAGCCCGATCGTGGCCGCCGTGGAGCCGGACTCCAGCTCGACCTTCGTCTTCTTGAGCGCGATCACCGCGCGCTTCTGGAACTCGCGCACCTGCTGGATGCGGCCCGCGGCCATCGCATCCTCCGCCTTCCGCATGCTGACGATCGCTTCGTCGAGGTCGCCCGTTCGCACGTGCATCAGCGACGCCTTCGCATACAGCGCCTCAGCGTGCCGGCGCAGCATCGCCTGCATGCCCAGCTCGGAAGGGGGCGTATTCGCGTCGCGCCGCGGGCCGGAGCCCGGCATGCCGAAGTCGGAGGCGTAGCCCGAGTTCTTGCCCCCGCCCGTGGCCTTGGCGTCCTGGTGCCCCTCCTCCTGAACCTGACCGCTCTGGGCCGAGTCCTGCGTGCGCCGCGCCTCGATCTTCTCGTCGCCCTCGTTGACCTTCCCGGAGCCCGCCACCGACTCGCCATCGGACTGGCCCTGCCGCCCGATCCCGGAGCGGCCATCCTGCTCCTTGTGGTCCGGGCGCTCGTTTCCGGACTTGCCCTTGCCGCTGTAGGTTGTCCACTCCCCCTCCACGACGTCCCAGCCCATGGCCATGTCCGGGACGCCCTGGTTTTGCGCCGAGTCGTCCGCCTTGTCGCGCTCCTCCTCCTCCTGCTTCAGAAGCTCGCCGATGATGTCCTCCATCTTGGTCGGCAGCGGAATCACCGGAATCTGGGGCATCTCGGTCTTGTCGAAGTTCTCCACGTTGCGCTTCGTGGCGTCCGGCTTGTCGGTGAGCCACATTTCCATGTCGTCGGCCCGCTTGGTGGTCTTCTCGAGCAGGTCGAGGATGAAGTCCTCCTTCTGCACGCCCGTCTCCGTGGCCTTCGTCTTGTCGGAGCCCGGGATCTGCTCGCATTCCTCGTAGACCTGGTAGACGTCCTCCACGAGCTCGTTGCCCACGGGCAGCTCGGGCAGCACGTTCAGGTCCTTCGCCAGCTGCAGCGCGGCGTCGCCCAGGTTGGCCTTCAGCTCCGCGATCTCTTCCTGCAGCTCGTCCATTTCCTTTTTCGACATGTCCTTCTGCTGCTCGACGGCGCGGATGCTGTCCAGGACCTTCTTCTGCAGGTTCTGCATCCGCTGCAGCCGCTCCTTGCCATCGGCCACGGCCTCGCGCAGCTCGTCCATCTTCTCGGTCGCCTCCGCCGCGCGCCACTGGGTCATCAGGTCCTGGCACTCCTTGAGCGCGGCCAGCGCGCGCTCCTGGAACGGGACCGCCTCCGCACCGGCCTGGCTCTCGAGCCGCTCGGCCGCACGCGTCATGTCCGCCGCCACGGCGCGCTGTTCGCACGCGTCCGCCACCTGGACGACCAGCGCCGCGAACTCCTTGTCCGCCCGCTCCAGGCCGCGCGCCTCCTTGCGGCACACGCCCACGAACTCGCCGACGTCCCCGGCGAGCGCGTCCTGCTTGTCCACCAGCCCCGCCGGCAGCGCGGCGGAGCTCTTGACGGTGGCCCGCGTCGTGCCCAGCGCCTGATCCTGGCCGCGCACGAGCGCGTCGAGCAGGGCCAGCAGGCCGGTGATCTGCCCGTGCCGCTGCGCACGGTCCGCCCCCTGCTCGACGCGGGTCAGCGTGTCCAGGATGCGCTGCTGCAGGAACACGCTGCGCCGGGCAAAGGCGCCTTTCTCGGCGGCCGGCGCGGCCGGAACCTGGCGAAGGGCGTCGATCACCTCGACCATCTCGTCGCGGAACAGCCGGTCCATCACGCGGGCCAGGGCGCCCAGCGGCTTGCGCGGGTCGCCCAGCAGCCGCCCCGCGATCCGTCGGACATCCTTCTGGACGCCCGACGCCTCCGCCCACTGCTCGGCCTTCGCCGTGTCCAGCGTCCCGTCCAGCTTCCGGGTTCGGTCCAGGTTCTCGGTCTGCATGGCCAGCAGCCGATCGAGCGACGCATCCGTGTCGGCGTCCGACCGCCGATCGGCGTCGGCGGCGTCCCCCGCCGTGACCGGCTCGAACACGATCAGCGGCGACTCGCTGCGGTGCGCCGCGCGGCCGGGGGCGTTGTCGATCGCCGCAATCCGGAACACCTGCGCGTCCTTGGTCCCGGCCCGGATCACCGAGCCGGTCCACAGCGCCGAGAAGTCCCGCTGCGCGGCGACCGGCCATTCCTGCACGGGCACGGCCGCCACCACTCCGGACGGGCTCGGCGTCACGCGCTCGAGCACCACGGCGGACAGGCCGTAGTCATCCGATACGGTCCACTGGATCTGCGGCGACGCACCCGCGCCGATCGCGGTACGGCCGGTCGGGGCCGCGACCTGGATGGCCGGCGGCCGGTCCGGAATCACCTGGATCTTCAGCGTGGACTCGGTGGCAAAGCCGTCCTCGTCCGTCGCGCGGAGCCGCACTTCCCTGGCGTCAGCCGTGTGCACCAAGCCCGTCCAGACGGCGGGATCGTCGGTGGGGGCGAACGGCGCCGCACCGGCGCCTGCATCGGCCGTCAGCGCCTTCATCGGGCACGTTCCGCGAACGGTCGCCCGTACGCTCGCGCCCTGCGGGATCAGGGCCTCTCCGGCCAGGCCGTCAAACGCCCTCGGCGGAAGCCGGGTGTAGGCCGGCGGCTGGACCACGAGCTCCACGGCGGCAAGCGCGAGCGGCGGCCGGACGCGGATCCGATACGGCGGCGACACGGCGTCGCCGACCCGAAACCGGTAGCGGATCTCGGTCTTGACCTGCGGCAGCCGGTGGGCGAATGACTCGCTCCCGGAGCCCGCCAGCGCGCCGAGCCGAACCGACACCTTCCGGTCGTCAGCGGGCATCAGATCGACGAACGCCGGCTGGTGCCGCTTCCCCTGCGCGGAGCAGGACAGAACGAGCGGGGCGCCCTGCACCACGACGCGGTCGCCCGGATCCACGCGCAGGATCACGGCCAGCGTGGCCGGCGGCCGCGCCGAGAAGGGATTCAGCACGCGCAGCAGCGCATTGCCCCAGGAGGGGCCGGACCAGAACCCCGGCGCGGCGAGGAAGAGCACGCCCGCCGCCAGCCCCAGCCCCGCCCGCCGCCGGCCCCGGCGGTCCTTCATCTGGCGCACATCCACTTCGGACCAGCCGGGCACGCCCTGCGCGACGCAGGCAGCCTCGAGCGCGTCCGGCTTCGGCAGGCCCGAGAACTGGACGGTGTTGATCAGCCGGTTGTCGAGGCGCGGAAACGCGCGCTCGATCGCAGCGGCCACGCCCTCGGCCGTCCATCGGCGCCGGACCTCGCGGCCGATCCGCCAGACGGCCGCCCCGGCCAGAACCACGAGCACCGCCCAGAGGATGAACCGGCCGGCAAAGCCGAACCGGAACAGGAAGTCGGCCAGGCCGGCCACCCCGAGCGCCGCGCAGAGCACGGCCGCGGAGGTCGCCGCCCACTGCTCGGCCTTCCAGCGGTTCAGCGTCGTCCCGATCCGCTCCAGCTCGTGATGCAAGTTCGTCATGGTGCCGCACCGCCCGGGCTTCACCGGGGGTGGTCAGTCGATCCGCTCCAGCCGCACGTCATCCACGTACAGCGTGCCCTCGCTGCCCTTGATGGCCACGATATGGACCACGAGGAACTCGGCCTTCTTCCAGCTGTCCAGCGCCAGGTCCGATCCGCCTTCCTTGGGGAAGGTCTGCGACTCGGTCTGCCAGTTCTTCCCCACGCCGCCGCTCGTTCCCGCCTTGACGGCCCCGAAATACACCTCGCGGGCCTTGTAGCACTTGCGCAGCTCGTGCAGTTCGGGGTCGGGATGCGGCTTCACGCCCGGCGCCCACTTGTAGCCTTCGACCAGGATCCGGCAGTCCGGCCCCGACGTGCGCGCCGAGACGGTCAGCTTGTACCGCCCCCCGGGCTTCACCGCCGCCGGCTTGCTGTCCACCTGGGTCCCCTGCCCCGGCACCTGCAGGATCGCCTCGTTGCCCCAGAGCGCGAGCACGCGGCGCCGGCCGGTCTCGACCGGCTCGACCTTCACATGCTCGTGATTCTTGAAGTACCAGCTCTCGCCCGGCAGATCGTATCGATACTTCCACCCGTACAGGGGGTCGTCCGGATGATCGAAGCTGCCGTTGACCACGAGGTTCTCGGCCGCCCAGGCCGCGCTCCCCCATAGCGCGCCCGCCAGAGCCGCGCCCGCCACCGCCATGCGAATCGTCATCACGGTACTCCTCCACGCCCGCGCCGCTACGCCATATGGCGAGCCTTCCTGAAGACCCATTCTATGGCCAGCAGGGCAAGCAAACAAGCGAGGACGGGCACGTTGTTCCACGGCGACGAGTAGCTCACGCTCTCTTCCTCCGTGCCCCGGAACTCGAGGGCGGAGAGAGCCGCGCTAAGCTCCTCCGGCTCGCAGAACCGGCCGCCGCTCTCCACGGCGAGCGCCTTGAGCAGGTCGGCGTTCAGCGGGCGCGGCGCGGACTCGGGCGTGTAGGGCTTCACGAAAAACGAGTAGGGCGATGACTCGATCGGACGGCCCTCGGCGCCGGCGCCGGCAACCGCCACGGCGCGGTACAGGCCCGGCGCTTCGGGCATGAACTGCACCGAGTAGCCCGAGAAGCTCTTTCCGGTCGTCGACACCACGTTCTGCTTGGCCATGGCGAACGGCAGCTTGCGCCCGTCCGGCGCGCGGATCTCGCACTTCAGTCCGTCCGCCGGCGGGCGCTCCACGCCGGACAGCCGCGCGTTCAGGGTGATCGCCTCGCCCATCAGCACCTGGTCGCGGTCGGCGAACAGGTCGAGCTGCCCGGCCGCCAGCTCGGACTCGGCCGGGATCAGCCACTGCAGCACCTGATTCCAGAACCGGAAGTGCGCCTTCTCCTTGCCGGGGTTGAGCTGCCACTTCCACAGCGAGTCGGTGAGGATCGCCACGACCTTTCCCTGCCCGTAGCGCTGGGCGAAAACGATCGGCACGTCGCCCTGGTCGGAGGCCGCCGCAACGAGCGCCATCGCACCGGGCGCGGCGTCGCCGCCGGTGAAAATCGACAGCACGGGCGGCAGCGTTTCCCATGACTTCGCGTCGGCCGAAAACGCCGGGTGCGTGCGCCCCGCGGCCGTCAGCCGCATCTGGAAGCGCCCCTCGGCGGCCGGCTGCATGGCCGGGCGCCGAACCGGCAGCACCGGGCGAAGGCCCGACGCCTCGAACCCCTTTCGGCCCCACGCGGCGGGGCCCCCGAGCAGCACCAGGCTGCCGCCGTTCTCCACGAACTTGGCGAGCGCCGCGGCGCGCGCGTCCCCCAGGGCCTCGGCGTCGAGGTCGCCCAGGATCACGATCTTCTGCTTGCCCAGCTCGTCCTCGGTGAGGTCGAGCGACGCCCCCGCGCGCCCGCCCAGCGCGATGAACCGGTTTTCCGCGCCGCGCACGAACGCCAGCGGCGTGATGTTCTGGATCCCGTTGAGCGTGCGGACCAGGTACTTCGACTCCCAGCGCGGAATGCTCTCCACGTAGAGCAGCCGGTTCTTCGCGTCGAGCACCTGGATGGTGACCGCAAAGGCGTTGTCGTTCGTGTTCAGCTCGCCCTCGAACGGCGGAACCCGGACTTCGTAGGTGTACGCGCCGACCTCGTCGTGCGCGAGCTGGAACACGACCTCCCGGCTGCCGCCTTCGGCCGGCAGCTGCGTCGGCAGCTCCTGGATCTGCCGCCCGTTCTCCAGCAGGCGCACGTTCAGCACGCGCCCGCCGGTGCCCTCGCCCGAAATCATCGCCTTAAGCTCGCTGCTCCAGCCGATCGTCACCCGGCGCGAAGCCGCGATCGTGTCGACCCGCACGTCCGGCTGCACCGCCCACGAAACGGCCGGCTCCAGCCGCACGGTGTAGATCGGGCACGGCCACTTCTGCTTCACCCACGCCCCGAGCCCCTCGCGCATGTCCACGCCGTCCGACAGGAGCAGCAGGCCCGCGAGCTTCTGCCCCTTGTAGCGGTCCGTGATCCGGGCCAGGCAGTCGCGCAGCTGCGTGGTCGAGCCGTCGGGCGCGAGCGCGGCCGCGCCCTCGAGCGTGGTCTTCGCGCCGAGGTCCGAGGCGAACGGATAGAGGTCCACCCCGCACTCGGCGGAGACGGCCGCCGCCCACGGCTGCGACAGCAGCGCCCGCGCCACCGTCCACCGGTTGGAGATGTCCGCGGCCGGCGACAGGGCCATGCTGGCCGACGTGTCGAGCGCGACGACAAAGCGCGGCTTGACCATGCTGACGTGCGTCCGCTTCACCAGCGGCATGAAGAGGCACCAGCCGAGCACAGCCAGAAAGGCCAGGCGCAGAAGCGCCAGCGCCAGCGTGGCCCACTCCGTCGCCAGGTGGCGGCGGAACGTGAAGAGGCCGAACAGGACGGCGATCGCCAGCCCGGCCGCGATGGCCCCGCTCGCCACGGTGTGCTCGTAGATCAGCTCGTTCATGAGGACTTGCTCCGCACCCGCCCCGACTCCTCGATCACGAGCCGGTCGGTCAGGCCCGGCCGCCGCGCGCTCGCACGGTTGGCCATGAACAGCTCCAAGGCGGACACGAGCAGAGCCAGCCACAGGAGCAGCTCGGCCATCGGCCGGCCGATGCGCTTCTCCTGGATCAGCCGCTCGAGATCCGCCCGACCGCGCGCCACGCTCACGTCCCGCACGCCCAGGATCCCGGGGATCTCGCGCGCGGAAACCGGCGTCAGGTCGGACTCCCGCCGCCCCAGGTTCACGGCCAGGGCAGGCGCGGGCCCGTTGGTGCCGCCGGACAGGCGGTAGATGCCGGGCTCGATCGCGTTCTCCACGAGCAGCTCGGTCAGCTCCTCCCGCCGCATGCGCTGGATCGGCAGCGCGGCGTCCTTGGGGCTGAGCAACGATGCATTCTCGGGGGCGTCCGGCAGGATGTCCGTGAGGTTCAGCGTGCGGCCGGCCCAGAGGAACAGCCGCTGCTCGGCCTCGCCGCTGCTGAAGAGCACCACCTGGTGGGCGATCGGAAGGAAGAACGGCGAAAGCGGCAGGTCGCTCCACCGGCGATCCGCCGTCACCGCGAAGAACAGCACGTGCCCCCGCCCCAGGCGGCGCCGCAGCAGGAACGGCTCGCTGTCGCCGGCCGACAGAACCGCCTCCGCATCGCGCTCGAGCGGCCCCCACTCCAGATAGCGTCGAACGGCGACGGACGGCACGCTGCCGGGGGGAAGCTTCATCGATGAGAACAGCGGGTCTCCTGACTTCACCAGGCGTAGCGCCCAGCTCTCCCCGCCGGGCACGTCGCGAAGCTGCTTCGGCCGGGCCGGCAGGCACGACCACGGCTCATAGTCGGACAGGTTCGCCCGCTCCCCCGGAAACAGCACCACGGTTCCGCCGCCGCGGACGAACCGCTCGAGGTCCAGGATCGCCTGGGCCGGCAGCGGCAGCGCGTTGCACAGGAAGACGCACGTGTAGTCCGACAGCCGCTCGCCCGCCACGGCGTCCGGCGCGATGCGCCTGGAGCGCACCGAGGAGCGCTCGCCCGGGTTCAGCGCGCGCGACAGGAAGAAGGTGTCCGCCTCCGACCCCACGCACAGCACCGGGAGCTGGTCCCGCACGCGGACCAGGAAGTGCAGCGCGTCGTCCGCCGACACCGGATCGGAGGGCGTCTCTACGCGGGCGGCATGCACGCCGGGCTCGAGCAGCGGAAGGTTGAACACGACCTCCTCGTCCCCGCCCGCGCCCACGGTCACGTTCCGGCGGTCCGACTCCCGCTCGTCCACGAACAGCGAGACCGCCGAGTTGCGAGCCGGGCCGGTCGCGCTGAGCCCGGCGGTCACCCGGCCGGGCCGGCCGGCCATGATCAGCTTAGGCTCCACCTCCACGCGGATGGGCGAGAGGTTCTCGGGCTGGGCCGCGCCGACGAGCGCGACGAAGAACGCATGCGTGAACTCGCCCTTGCGCCCGTCCCACGTGGTCGCGCCGCCCGCGGCGGCCGGCCCGTTCGTGGCCCCGGACGCCCGCGCGCCCGGCCCGACGTCCCGCCGCACGCGGAAGTCGCTCCACGGGAGCGACTGCCCGTCGGTAATGATGTAGACCTCCCGCTCGCGATTACCGGACTCCTTGAGCGCGTCGCAGGCCGCGAGCACGGCGGGAAGCAGCTGCGACGACGTCGGCCGCCACTCCTGCGCGCGCGCCGTGGCCAGCGCCAGCTCGAGGTCGCTGCTCGGCTGCTCGATGAGCGGCGTGACGCCGTCATCCGCCAGTAACATGCAGACGCGGTCGCCCTTCTTGAGGCCGCGCACGATCCCGGCCGCCACGTCGCGGGCTTCGTCCCAGGCCCGGGCGGAGCCGGAGTCGTAGCTCATGCTGAAGGAGGCGTCCCACACGATCGCCACGTCGCGGCGCGAGGCGCCCATGAACGGGCCGAACTCCTCGAGCCGCAGCACGGGGCCGGCAAACGCCAGCACCAGCAGCAGGACCAGCAACGTCCGCATCAGCCACAGCAGGAAGTTCTCCATGCGCACGCGGCTTGAGGACCGCTTCTGGGCGAGCTTGAGGAACCGCACCGTGCTGAAGCGGATCCGCACCGTGCGGCGCCGCTGCATGAGGTGCAGGACCAGCGGCAGCATCGCCGCCATCCCGGCCCAGAGGAAGATCGGATTGAGGAAAGACCACATGGCAGGACGCTCACCTGGAGAGGCGGCGGCGCTCCTCCAGATACGCGCGGACGAACGTGTCGGCGCTCCGGCTGGTGTTCACCAGCCGGTAGTCGATATTCATCTCCGCGCACGGCTGACGGTACTGCTCCAGGAACTCGGCGAAGGCCTGCCGGTAGCCGGCGGCCAGCGACCGCGGGTCGGCGATGACCTTTTCCCCGGTCTCGAGATCCTCGAACTCCGCGCCCTTCTTGAACGGGAAGTCCAGCTCCGCGGGGTCGAGCGTGTGAAACACGATCACGTCGTGGTGGCTCTTCCGGAAGTGAGCCAGCGCCTTGACCACTTCGGGCGGGTCGTCCAGCAGGTCCGAGAAGAGCACGATCAGCGCGCGGCGGCGCACGGACTCCGCGATCTGGTGCAGCGTCTTCGCCGTGTCGGTCAACGACGCGGGCTCGCGGCCGGCCAGGGTGCGCAGCAGGTCGTTCAGGTGGTTGAACGAGTTGCGCGCGCCCATCACGGCATCGATCCGGTCCGAGTACAGGTACAGCCCGACCGAGTCGCGCGCCTTGACGACGACATAGCCGATCGCCGCCGCCAGGTGGCAGGCGTAGGCGTACTTCGTGACGTCGCCCGAGCCGTACAGCATCGAGTTGCTGCGATCGATCACGAGGTAGACGCGTAGGTTGGTCTCGTCCTCGTAGCGCCGGACGTAGTAGCGCTCGGTCCGGCCGAACACGCGCCAGTCGATGTGCTTCGGATCGTCGCCGGAAATGTACGCCCGGTGGTCCGCAAACTCGGAGCTGGCCCCGCGCATCGGGCTGCGATGCCGGCCGGCGAGGGAGCCCTCGACGACGTAGCGGGACTGCACGGTGAGCCGGGCCAGGTGCTGCATCTCCTGGGGCTTCAGAAAACTGGTTATGCCGCCCGCCACGGTTCATCCTCCCGGCCCGGCTGCCTCACGGGGGCATCGCGAGCACCGTCCACCGGTCCGAGTCCGACAGGACCAGAATCCGATCACCCACATAGGCCAGCGTGTAACGCCCCACGTCGCCGCCCTCGCCCACCACGGCCTTGCGCGGTGCGGCGGCGTCACCGGTCGTGAACTCCACCAGCCTGGCCCCCGAGTCGCCCATCAGCCGCACCGGGGCGATATCCGCCGGCACCGCGTGTGGCTGCGCGAGCGCGCCGTCCAAGTCCGACGCGCCGCCCATCCGCACGCTTTCGAGCGCAAATCGCTGGGCGGCCAGGCCGGCGAACGCCACCGGCGCGTATTTCCACGGCTGGCCCCATCTGTCCGCAAGCGGCAGCGCCTCGCCGCCGGGCAGCTTCCGCAGCCGCTCGAGCGTCACGGGGTACTGCACGTCCTTCCGGTACGCGCCCCGAAGCGCGACCCGCACGCGCTCGCGATCGAGGCGCGTCAGCCACCGGTTCGCCATCAATTCGGCCGCCGGCGCGACGGACGGCGAGGCGCCCTCGGTCAACCGGCCCAGCACGGCCACCGCATCCTGCGTGGCCCCGGCTTTCAGCAGATGCCAGGCCTGGATGCCTCGGCACACCGGCAGAAGCGGGCTCGCCGCGAGAGCTGGCTCCGCGGCGCGGCAGGCGGCGGCCGCCTCCGCATGGCGATTCGAAGCGGCGAGGTGCTGCGTCCAGAGTCTCGCGACCGCGCGCTCGTCGGCCTCGCCGGCCACCAGGCGGGCGGCGCAGGCGAGCAGCAGGGCGCCGGCGGCGAGGCGGTTCTTACTGGGTGATGGCATACATCAGGATGTTCTGTCCCAGCGCCAGCGAACCGGACTCGTCGTAGCCGAGCGCGTAGGGATTCTGCGACAGCTCCCAGCCGCCGGCCATTCCGAAGGGGCTGTAGATCACCGCCAGGTGCCCGTCGAGATCGAGCCCGACCAGGCGCGCCTCGGCCGTGGACTTATTGCCGAGCTGGGCCGCGAGCGCGGGCGTAACGCCGAGGCCCGCGAGCTTGTTCGGCATCGCGAAGATGGTGCTCTGCGCCGGGACCGCGGTCAGCGACTGGCCGGGGAACACCTTGCCGATCTCGCGCCGGAATGCGTAGTCGAACGCCTTGCGGCCGCAGCACGCCTCGGCAAAGAGCAGCCCGCCGTTCTTGAGGTATTCCCGCAGGGCGTTGACCTCCTCGGTCTTCAGGCGGAAATCCTCGTGGCCGGTCATGTAGATCAGCGGGGAGTCGAACAGCTTCGGATCGGAGAGCCGCATCTCGCTCCGCGCGAACTTCACGGGGATCTCGGTCTTCTGGTTGAACTGCTGGAGCAGCACGGAGATGCCCGCGTGCCGCGTCTTCCACTCGCCGTCGTAGACCACCTGGGCGATCTGCATCTTGCCCGCGGATGAGCCCGACTGATCCACAAACTCCATCGCGTTCGCCGCCGCCTTGGCCCACGCCCGCTGCGCCGTCGCGTAGGACATGATGTTGATGCCGAGCTTCTGGGCCGACTCGACCGAATACCCCATCAGCGACTCGTCGTCCATCGCGTCCCAGCCGATCGCCATGCACCAGCGGGAAATCACCGCGACCGTTCGACAGTTGATGGTGATCCCCTCGAGCCAGGGCTCCGTTCCGGCATAGCCGGCCTTGGCCACCCCCGCCCGGTACTGCACGCGGTCCAGATCGTAATAGGAGTGGAAGATGGGGTGATCCGGCCCGAGCCGCTGGATCGGCGCCTCGGGAAACGTCGCCTGGAGCATGGCGCGCGCCGAGTCGTAGAACGGCTTGGATCCCATGCCGGTGTTGAAGATGATCATGCCGCCGCCGAGCAGGTAGCGCCGCAGTTTCTCGCGCTCGGCCGGGCTGAACTCGAAGTGGAAATGCCCGCTCCGGTAAAGGATCGGGTTGCGGTCCGGATCGGCATCGATTTCGTTGAACGCCTTGACCTCGGACATGAAGTGGACGTCGATCATGTCCTTCATGCTCTTCAGGAGGTTGTTCAGGTCGTTCGGCCGGGTCGCCCAGTCCACCGTCCCGTACTGCGAGGTCAGCTTCGTGAACATCACGGGCGGCGACGGCGGTTTCTTCTTCTCCGAACGCGACTGAGGGACGGTCGGCGGTCCGGGATACGGAATGGTGGATTCCCCGGACGACATGTGCGCCGGCGGCGGGGGCGGCGGCTTCCCGATCTGGGGCGACACGAACCCCGGCTCGTCCGATCCGTCGCCCTCGAACAGCACATAAGCCGAGGCGGCGAGCGGCGCCAACAGCAACGCAAGCGACCCGCAATAGAGCCAGCGACGCATGGAACACCTCCCGGATATGGCCGGACAAGGCTAGTCTCCGCAAACACCCCCCGTGAAACAAGTCTAAAGGGACCGGAACGGCGCCTTCCTCGCGTCGCATACGCAACGGAACGGGGCGAGCCGCTACACGCTCCCGCATGCACGCCGTGCACTCGCGCGCGCATCTGTTGAGGGCTACGGCGCGAAGCCCTCGTGCACGGGGCCGGAGCGCTTCGGATCGAACCATGCGAGCAGGTCCTTCTCCGCCTCCCACAGCTCGTCGAACATCGCGCGAAGCTTGGGCAACGAGAGGATCGCCGCAGCGTTAGGATCGAGGGCGCACGCCAGGAAGGCCGCATCGCGGTCGCGGTTCAGCACCGCCTGCACGGCCAGCTCATGGACCGCGATGTTCGAGCGGTTGAGCGCGGCGAGGTGCGGCGGCAGGTCGCCCACGTGGCAGGGATGGATCCCGCTGGCGTCCACGAGGCACGGCACCTCTACGCAGCAGCCCAACGGCAGGTTGGTGATGAGGCCCGTGTTCATCACGTTCCCGTTGAACCGGCAGGGCGCGTTGCCCACGATCGCCTCGATGATGCTCGCCGTATACTCGTCCGAGCGCCAGAGCTTCGGCACCGGAGGCGCGTCCCCCCCGGCTCCGGGGTCCTTCATCCACACCCGCTCCTGGGCCGCCGCCGGCACCTCGGTCGGCTTCAGATCGTACTCAGCCCGGAGCTCCGCCGTGCGCCGGAAGTACGGCAGGTACTCCGAGTCATGGCCGCTGCTCTCCGTGCAGAAGCAACCGAACTGCTTGAGGATCTCGCACCGGACCTCCTCGCCCTTCCGGTTCTCAGGGTCCTCCGCCGCCTGCCGGATTCGCGGGTAGAGATCCTCCTGCCCCCGACGGAACTCCAGGATCCAAGCCAGGTGGTTGATTCCCGCCGCCTTGTACGAGACCTCGCCGTACGGGACCCCCACCCACTTGGCCAGCTTCTGCGTCGTGTACTGCACGCCGTGGCACAAGCCGACGCTGCGCACCGGGGACGCCAGCGCGTGCAGCCACGTCAGCATGGCCATCGGGTTCGTGTGATTGAGCACCAGCGCGCCCGGACACAGGGATTCCACGTCGCGGAAGATCTGCTGCTGCACCGGCCCGGTGCGCAGGAAGCGGAACACCGCGCCCACGCTGGTCGTATCGCCCACGCACTGGTCGATCCCATACCGGCGCGGAATCTCGATCTCGGCGCTGTACGGAAATCCCCAGTACGCCCCTCCGTTGGCCGAGATCGACGTCACCACAAAGTCCGCCCCGGGCAGAAGATCCTTCCGGTCGGTCGAAGCGATCAGACGGCCCGGCAGCTTGTAGTGGTCCATGCCGCGCTGAATGTACCGCCGCACCTGCTCGAGCCGCGTGGCGTTCATGTCGCACAGCCCGATGGTTACGTCCTGCAGCGACCGGCTGGACAGGATGTCGATCGACAGCCGGCTCCCGAACAGACTCCCCGCTCCGACGATCACAACTTTGATGGCCATATCCGTCCTCGATGTGTTCTGGCTCCGCGGCGCGTCAGCCGGCTCCACCCCAGACAGCCGCACCATACCCGCTCGTTCCGTCCGGTGCCACTCTCGATTCCCCCGAGCCGACCGATCTGCTACAGTCCGGCGCAGTCGCTTCATCCGGAGGAATCGATGACCGCTGCCACACCCGCCGACGGAGTCCATGCCTTGGTTCCGCGCGAACGAATGGTCCCGGGCGCCCGCAAGCTGCGCGACGCCTATGCCCGAACGCCCGGTGCGCCGCTCTACCAGCGCGAGTTCGGCTACTACTGCATCGACCGCTGGAAGCGCGACGGCATGCCGGCGGACGTGCCGCTGGCGCAGCTCTTCCAGTACGATCCGCCCGGCCAGCACCGCCTGGGCGGGCTCGGCTGGTGCGAAGCCGCATTCATCCCCGTCTTCGAGGACAAGGTGATCGAGGACCGCGGCGACTGCGAGGTCGTCCAGGATTACGCGGGCCGCCACGTGCTCTTCTTCCGCGGCCGCCGCAGCGGGTTCATGCCCGAGTACCTCGACCATCCCGTGAAAGACATGGCCACATGGGAGAAGAACTGTCGGTGGCGGCTCGACCCGGACGCGCCGGGGCGCTTCGCCGGCCTCGACGAGGCCATGGCGAAGGCGCAGGCCGCGGCGGCCGAAGGGATGATCATCACCCAGTGCCTCATCGGCGGGTACATGTACCTGCGCAGCCTGATCGGCCCGGCGGACCTGCTGTACGCATTCTGCGATCAGCCGAAGCTGATCCATGCGTGCATGGAGACGTGGCTCCAGCTCGCGGAGGCCGTGATCGCGAAGCACCAGGCGCACGTGACGCTCGACGAGGTGTTCCTCGCCGAGGATATCTGCTTCAACCACGGCCCGCTGATCTCCCCGGCCATGATGCGCGAGTTCCTGCTCCCCTACTACCAGACGCTCATCGCCGGCATCCGCGCGCGCCAGATCGACCGGTCCCGTCATCTGTACGTGCAGATCGATACGGACGGCTTCGCGAACCCCACGATTCCCATCTATCGCGAGCTGGGCATGGACATCATGAGCCCCTTCGAGGTCGCCTCGAACTGCGACGTCGTCGAAATCGGACGCGAGTACCCCGACCTCGCCCTGTTCGGCGGGATCGACAAGCGCGTACTCGCCACCACGCCCGCGGAGATCGACCGCATGGTGGACCGCATCCTGCCCGCCATGCGGGCGCGCGGCGGCTACATCCCGACCTGCGACCACGGCGTCCCGGAGGAGGTCAGCTACTCGAACTACCTCCACTACCGGAAGCGCTGCCAGGAATTTGCGTGACGTTGCCGCCCCGTATCGGAACCATCGGAGGACACACTCAGTGAAGATCGCCCGCTCCGCCCTCGCCCTTGCCGTCGCACTCGTCGCCGCTTCAGCCGCGGCGGCGCCGGCGACATCCGGCCCCGCCACGAACCAGCCGCCGTTCCCGTACGTCTGGGGCACGGCCTACCACGTGCTGCCCGGCACGCACACGGACGAGTCCGGCTACTTCTCGCTCTGCGAGGGACGCGACGGACGGGTCTACGTGGGCACCGCGGCGTACGGGCGGAACTCCTACCTCGTGGAGTTCGACCCCGTGACGGAGCGGCAGCGGATCGCGATCGACACGCACGCGCTGTGCGGGCTGACGGCGACGGGATACGCCGCTCAGGCCAAGCTTCACACGCGCAATTTCGTCGGCCCGTCCGGCGTCGTCTACGTCGGCTCCAAGCAGGGCTACCGCCGCGGCACGAACGACCTGGCCGACTACCCGGGCGGCTACGTCATGAGCTACGACCCGCGCAACGGCACGGCCACCAATCTCGGGATGCCGTACCCGAGCGAAGGAGTCATCGACGTCGTCGCCGACGAAGCGCGCGGGCTGCTCTACGTGGTCACATGCGAGAGCCAGCACTGGATGGTGCGCGCGAAGGGCGAGAGCTCATACCGCGAACTGGGGCCGATGCTGGCCCCCTATGCCACCACGCTCATCACGCGCGACGGGCTGGCGCACGTCGTGACGAAGGACTTCAAGCTCGCGACCTACGATCCGTCAAGGGACAAGGTGACCATCCGCCCGCTGGAACTGGACGGCCGGGCATGGGCGCCGGCCACCAACCGCCCGGGCATTCCGACCTGGATACTGGCGCCGGACGGCCGCACGGCCTACCTGCTCATGATGACCGACCCCACGCTGCTCCGGATCGACCTCGGCAAGCTCGGCCGGCACGCGCGCATGGAGAGCCTCGGCGCCATGCTCGCCGGAAAAGGCCCCGACTCACGCTGCAGCCTTACGATGGGCCCCGACGGCCGTGTCTATGCCCTGATCCGCATCAACAACGACACAGGCTTCGGCAAGGGCTACCTGCACCACCTCGTCCGCTACGACCCGGCGATCGGCCGTCACGAGGATCTGGGCGTGCTCGCCGTGCGAAACCCCGATTTCGTCGACTGGTCGCCCGGCCCCGACGGCAAGGCGAAGCCGTTCATGCACGGCTATCACACGCTCCCCGACGGCACGCTCACCCCCCTCCACTCTCACATGGCGCTCACCGCCGGTTCGGACGGCACGCTCTACGCCACCATTCTCTACCCCTTCACCCTCCTGCGCATCGACGCCTTCAAGACTCCGGAGGCGGTCGCCACGCCGGCTGCGCGCTATGTGGACTTCGCGATCCGCCAGTGCGATGTCACTCAATCCAACATGGCCGCCTTCACCGCCGCAGCCGAGACGGTCGCGCGACGCATCCTGGACGGCGGCGCGGTCGACTTCCCGTGGAACGGGCAGTCCCTCCAGCAGGAACTCTCCGGCCGCGCGGGCGGCATGATGTGCCTGGGCAAGGTCGACCGCAAGCGCCCGGCGATCGAGCGCTCGAATGACGTGGCGATCATCGGCTGGGAGCGCGCGCCGGCCAGCAACGAGATCGCGCGGCTGCGCGCCGCGAGGAAACAGGGCGCCTTCCTGATCGGATTCGGCCCGAAGGCCATGCCCGAGCTCGCGGAGCAAGCCGCGCTGTGCGACATCTTCTTCGACTCGGGTCTCGCGGACGACCGCGTCGTGGCGCTGCCCGACGGCTCGCGGGCAGGCCGGGCGAACCACCTCGTCAATGCCATCAACGCATGGGTCTTCCATGCGGAGCTGGTCGCCGCGCTCACGCGTCAGGGCCGCATGCCCATCATCTGGAAGTCGTACTTCTGCCCGGATGGCCGGGCGTGGGGCGAGCGCTACGGAAACGGCCAGAGCGCTCGCTTTCACGACGACTACACCATCGCACCCGTCGCGCCGGGCGAGTTCGGCACCCGCTTCGTCGACCAGATCCGCGCCCACATGATCCGCTTCCAGCGCGCGGAGCTCGGAGCCGTACACCGGGCCGCGGCCGAACTCGTCCCCGCCATCGCGAAGACGAATGCCGTCGTGCTCTCAGCCGGCCACATGCCGTGGACGTACGTCGGGAAGTTCGAGGATGCCCGCTGGGTGCAGAGCGTCGAATTCCATTCCACCGTCTCGTCCCAGGTTGCCAGCGTGCAGGGCAAGGTTCCCGACCGCTCGGTCGTCGTCCGGCTCGGATACTTCGGCGAAGCGCCCGTCGGGAAGGAGCTGTTCGCGAAGAAGCGATTTCGCCTGGCCACGTGGATCGGCGCGGAGAACCCGGATCCGACGTGCCAGCCGCCGGCCGACGCGCGAAGCACGATCGACATCGGAGCCGCCTTCGGCGACGCCTGCGTGCCGATCCCCGGCTACCCCCTGCCCATGTGCCCGCCAAGCGGCATCATGCAGGTCGTCGCCTACGAGGCCGTAAACGTCGAGGTGCTCGCAGCGCTCGGCGGAACCAAGGCGGGAGCTTCGCATTGAAGCCCACCCCGATCAACATGGCCGAGTCGGTCTTCGAGCCGTTCTGGGATCCGGCCCTGAGCGGGTTGCGGCACTGGGTGGTCGAGCCGGGCGCCGCTCACGGTCTTCAGGTACGGCAGAACTGGTGCTGGGTCCATTTCGAGTGGGCGCGACGCCCGGACGCCGGGCCGGCGCTGCGAATGTCGCGCGAGCTGGATCTCGACTGCACCGGGTACGACACGCTCCTCTGCTCGGTCATGGCGCCGCCGGGAGCAGCATTCCGAATGACGGCTCGGACGGACCGCGGCACGGTGGCGATGAGCGCCCCGCCCGCGACCACGCTCAAGAAGGAGCACGCCCTCCCGCTGGGCGGCGCGTCACGGATCCGGCGAATCACGCTCGAGCTCGACGCCGGCGCGGACGACATCGCCGCCGGCTGGTTCAACTGGCTGGGGCTGCAGTGCTCCTCCCTGGTGCCGCACCTGCTCGATGGGCACTCCCGCTTCGACGCCGCATGGGAGGGCTACCTGCAGCCCGAGTCGTACGAGCCCCGGTTCGAGCCGTCGCACGGATTCCTCGTCAGCCGCGAGGAGCTGCCCGGGCTGCGCGCCCGGCACGCGGACATCCTGCGCCGGGAGGGCGCCACGCCGTTCACCCGCCGGGCCGAGGCGCTGCGCGCGATTGCGCCCGAGCCCCGGATCCGGGACTTCGTGAACTTCTGGGGCGACACCCGCTACTGCCGGGAGCGCGACCACGGCAACGAGTTGCTCAACCCGAAAGGCACCGGCGCCGCCGCAGCGGCCGCCGCGCTGCTCCTCCGGGACCGTGGCCTGCTCCGGCTGGCCGCGCGCTACGCGATGTCGATCGGCATGTGCGACAACTGGGACGACGGCATGATCTGCCGCTTCCCCGGCGGCACCTTCGAGCACCGCTGCTTCGTCCAGTCGCTCTGCGTCCACGAGATCGCGCTCGTGCTCGACATGGCCGGCGAGATGTTCACCGACCTCGGCCGCCGGTTCCTGCTCCGCCGCATCGCGGAGGAGGGGCTGGGCACCATTCACTTCAACGTGTGGCAGCACGAGTACATCTTCCACTGCAACCAGCTCGCGTGGTTCTCCCCGGGCCGCATGCTCGGCTGCGCGCTCCTGGAGCGCAGCATGCCCCGCGCCCGCGACTACACCGAACTCGCGTACCGCGACCTCGTCGAGAGCGTGCAGGACACCGTGCTGCCGGACGGCGGCTACGTCGAAGGGCCGTCCTACTTCCGATGCGTGGGCCGGGACGCCGGGCTGGCGCTCTACTACTACGCCCGGGCGCGCGGTCTGCCGTTCGAGCAGGTCATCCCGGACGCCATGCGGCGGTCCGCCGCGTTCGGCGACGCCATCGCATCGACCGACGACTCCGCCGACGCGATCCCGATCTGCGACGCGGGCGCCACGCTCGACCACGAGATGCTGTCCGTGCTGGGCGCGGTCCTCCCGCGCAGCGCGTGGGCGGGCATGTACCGCAAGGCCATCGCCCGCTCCGGCGCGCCCGATTCGCTCTTCGCCTGGAACCTCGACTCCCTCGTGCCGGCGGAGGCCCCGCCGCCCCCGCCGCTCACGGCCATGCCGGACATGGGGCTGATCGCGTCCGCCCGCCGCCTCGGGCCGCACCTGGTGAAGATCCTGCTCATGGGAAACAAGGCCGGCGCGGGCCATACGCACGAAGACAAGGGCAGCTTCGTCCTCGAGTTCGCGGGCGAGACGTTCGCCATGGACCCCGGCACGTGCAACTACAGCAGCCCGTTCGCCGGCATCCTGAAGAACGCCGAGCGCCACAACATGCTGATCCCCTGCGGCACGCCCGTCCGCCCTCAGCCCGCATGCCCGCTTCCGGTCGATGTGAAGCCCGAGGGAACGGGCGATGCCACTCGCTTCAGCGCCCGCATCGATGCCACGCCCGGCTGGGAGCCGTACTATCGACGCTGGGTCCGGACGTGGGACTCGCCGACGCCGGGCCAGCTGACCATCACGGACGAATACGAGTTGGCCGACGGCGACGCCGTGGAGTTCTGCTGGCAGACCCGCCGCGAGGTGAGCGTGCGGGGGCGCGAGGTCACCCTCGCCGGCGCGCACGGAACCGTCATCCTGACCGCGCCGGACGACACCACGATCCGCGTGGACGAACTCCCGCTGGGCGACGGCACGCAACGCCGCGTCGCCATCCGCCGCGAAGGCCGCTCGGGATCCCTGACCGTCCGCGTCCGCCTCGTCGCGCGATCTGAGTGATCGACTGGTAATCGCGAGAATACCGAACAAGGAACTCCGAATCTCGAAGGTACTCCACCGTTCCAAGTCCGCGACGGAACGGGGCGAACCGCGACGCGGCTTGGGTCGGGCGAGTCTGCGAGCCCCCGGACGACGGTGCGGCAGATTGCTCCGGATGCAAGGCGCCGGGGGCGGCGCTGTACTCCTGTACGCGCCGTCCACGGCAACGCCGCAGCCGGGGCGAGATGCCGTGCCGCCGTCCGGCCCAAGCCGCGGAGCTTCTCTTCATCGAGCCGCCCGTCCACTCACAGCCCACCCGCAAGACCGCATTGCGTCAAAGTGGGCGACGGTGCAGAATCGCGACATGACTCGGCAGCGTCTGGACCAAGTGTTGGTTGAGCGCGGGCTGGCGGAGAGCCGCGAAAAGGCCCAGCGCCTGATCCTCGCCGGCCAGGTGACCGTGGACGGCGCCGTCGCGGACAAGGCGGGCCGGCCCTGCCCCGCCGACGCCGCCGTGGCCGTTGCCCAGCCCGAGCGCTTCGTTAGCCGCGGCGGCTTCAAGATCGAGCACGCGCTCGACCACTTCCACCTCGACGTCCGCGACCGCGTCTGCGTCGACATCGGCTCCTCGACCGGTGGCTTCACCGACTGCCTCCTGCAACGCGGCGCCGCGAAGGTGTACGCGGTGGACGTGGGCAAGGGCCAGCTCCACTGGCGGCTGCGCACCGACCCGCGCGTCGTGGTCATGGAGGACGTCAACGCGAGACACCTCGCCCCCGGCCTGTTCCCGGAGGCAATGGACTTCGCCACGGCGGACGTCTCGTTCATTTCCTTGACCCTGGTGCTGCCCGCTGTTATCACCATCCTCAAGCCGGGCGCGCTGATGGCCACCCTGATCAAGCCGCAGTTCGAGGCCGGCCGCGGGCAGGTCGGCAAAGGCGGAGTCGTGCGCGATCCGGCCGTGCATGACGCGGTGATCGAGAAGGTGCGGAGGTTCGGGACCGGCACGCTGGGTCTGGCATGGCGAGGGGTAACCGAATCGCCGATCCGGGGGCCCGCGGGCAACGTCGAATTCCTCGCATGCTGGGAGAAGCCATGAAGACGCTGGGAGTCATCGCGAACTGCGGCAAGCCGCGCGCCGCCGAGGCGCTATCCCGCCTCGAGCGGAAGGCGGCGGCGGCCGGGCTCGCCTTGTGCGCCGAAGGCGAAGCCGCCGCGCGACTCGCGTCGGCCCGCCCGTTCGCACCCGGCGAGATGCTCGGCCTGATCGATGCGCTCGTCGTGCTCGGCGGCGACGGAACCATGCTCCGGGCCGTCCGCGAGCTGAACGGCCGCGACATGCCGGTCATCGGTGTCAACCTCGGCAGCCTCGGCTTCCTCACGAGCGTGGCCGAGGATGACATCGACCGCGCGGTCGAATGCCTGGCCGCCGGGACATTCACCACAAGCGTCCGGACGATCGCCGACTGCATGGTCCGGTCAGGCTCCCGCCGCGAGTGCTATCCGGCCCTGAACGACGTGGTGATCACGAATGTCCTGCCCGCCAAGGTCGTGACCCTCGAAGTCGAAATCGACGGTGAGCGCGTGTCCCCCTTTACGTGCGACGGGCTCATCGTATCCACCCCGACCGGAAGCACCGGGCACGGCCTATCGGCGGGAGGCCCCATCGTATCGCCCGCCTCGCGGGTGTTCGTCCTGAGCATGATCTGCGCCCACACGCTCACCAACCGGCCGCTGGTGGTACCGGACGACAGCGTCATCGTCATCCGCCCGGCCGCAGGCGCTTCCGCCGCCCGCGTCACCGCCGACGGGCAGGTCGGAAAGGTGCTCGAGCCCGGCGAGCCGGTCGAGGTCCGCCGCGGTGAGCGGACGGCCCGCTTCATCCACCTGCCGGGCTACAGCTACTTCTCGCTGCTCCGCCAGAAACTGCACTGGCGCGGGTCGAACGTATGAGGCGCACCGTGGCGGGCCCGATCCCGATCGTCTGCTTCGATGCACGGCCGCGGATCGTGGGGCTGCCGGACGGCTCGCTCCTCGCGGTCTTCCTTCACACCACGCCGGGAAGCACGGCACCGGACGCGCCTCGCGCCAGCGGGCGGGTCACGGCCCGACGATCAACCGATGAAGGGGATTCATGGGGCCCGGAGGCGACGCTGGTCGACCTGCCGTCCGCCGGAAAGCTCTGGTACGGTCCGGACGCGCTCGTGGACGACACTGGCGAACTGCACGTCTTTGTTCTGAACGACACAGCCGGCGCGCCCGATGGCGGCGAGGCCAATCGCCCCCGCACCGACGATGCGTCGCCTCGCGCGCTCAACATCTGGCATGCGCGCACGACGCGCCACCGCTCCACGTGGGGCCCCCTGCGCTGCGTGTGGCGCGGCTATACGGGCGCACTCAACTCGGTCGTCCAACTTCGATCCGGCCGGATCATCCTCCCCTTCTCCCGCCTGACCGGCCGCACGTGGCGGCAGCGCGGAGGCGGGCTGAACGAGTTCACGTTCATCGGGCCGTTCGACTCCACCGTCCTGTACAGCGACAATCGCGGCGCAACCTGGAGGCAGACGCCCGACGCCCTGCACGTGCCGGTCCCGGACATCGTATCGGCCTACGGAGCCGTCGAACCGGTCGCCGTCGAACGCCGTGACGGGCGCGCATGGATGCTGATCCGCACCCAGATGGGCCGCTTCTATGAGTCCGAGTCCGCGGACGGCGCCCGCTGGTCGCCGCCGGTGCCTAGCCGCATCACCTCCTCCGATTCGCCGGCTGGGCTCGTCGCCCTGCCCGACGGCCGCCTGGTACTGGTGTGGAACAACTGCCAGCGCTTCCCCTATGCCTACGGTGGCCGGCACGTGCTGCACGCGGCCATTTCCGAGGACGACGGCCGGACGTGGCGCGGATATCGCGAGGTTGCGCGCGACCCCCTGTGCGGCCAGCCTCCGCCGCCCAACGGCGACCACGGAACGGCCTACCCCTTCCCCGCCGTGACGCGCGGCGGGCACGTCATCATCTCGACCGGCCAGGGCGTCGAGCGCGAACGCATCATCGTGGTGAGACTGGACCCGGACTGGCTGCTGGAAACCCGGCAGTATGACGACTTCACCGCGGGGCTCGACGCCTGGTCGATCTTCGGAACCCGCGGAGTCGCGCTCGCCCCTGCTCCCGACGCGCGAGGCGCCCGCGTCCTCTCGATCCGGCGGACGGACGCCGACTGGCCGGCCGCGGTCGTCTGGAACTTCCCGTGCGGCGCTCGCGGCGCCGTCACCCTGCACGTGCGCGCCGCGAGCGACTTCGGCGGCGCGCAGGTGGGGTTGACCGACCATTTCTCGCCCCCGTTCGACCTCGAAGACCACCTCCACAATCTCTGCACGCTCGGCCTGGCGCCCGCGGCGGCACGGAGCGGCGACGCCATCCGCCTGCGGGCAGACGCATGGCACTCGCTGCGCATCGTGTGGAATGTCGCGTCCCTGCGGTTTCGCGCGACTCTGAACGGTCGCCCCGTGGCGCGCGGCATGCTGGCCCGCCAGAGCCCCGGCCCCTGCTATCTCCGGCTGCGCGCATCGGCGGCGCCGGGTTCGGGCGCGCTTCTGGTCCGCCGCGTCGAGGCAGCCGTATCCCCACCACGCCTATGACGTCCAACCCGCATCCGGCACGTTCCGCAGCCCGGAGTCAGGCCGGCCGCATCCTCTTCTACGGGGCGGTCTTCGCCGCCGGCGTGGCCATGTTCGGCTTTCTGGGCGTACGCCCGCTGCTCCTGTCCCGAGCGGCGCGCGATTGGTCGGAGGTTCGCTGCCGGATCGAATCGAGCGAGATCAAGAGCCACAACGGGAATGAGGGCACGACGTACGGCGTCGCGATCGCCTACACGTACGCGTTCGCGGGGCGGTCGTACCGCTCCGAGCGCTACCAGTTCCTGTCGATCTCAAGCGGCAGCCGGCACGACCAGGAGGACATCGTGGCCGCCTACCCGCCGGGCAGCGTGCAGTGGTGCCTCGTGAACCCGCGGGACCCGACTCAGGCCGTCCTGACGCGGGAGCTGCCCGGCGCGCTGTGGCTGATCCTGCCCGGCTCGCTGGCGGCCATCGTCGTCTCGCTCCTCGGGCTCCATGCCGCGCGCCGCGCGGCTACTCGCCCAGCTCCGCCTCTTCGTCCCGGATCGCCTTCTGCGCCTTGACGTCGGGGATCATCCGGAGCAGCGACATGGCGGCCAGCAGGCCGACCCCGGCTGCGACGAAGCAGAGCTGGAAAATATCGAGATCGACGGGGCCCGCCGCGACGTGGAACTCGCGCAGCCGCGAATCGAGGATCGCGCCCATGGCGAGCGGCGCGAGCGACCCGCCGATGTAGAACACGGAGCTGAGCAGGCTCATGAAGAACGGCTTTCCCTGCTGCGGCGCCATGTGGAAAATCTGGGCCGTATTGGCGAGTGTGGAGGCGGCGTTGGTCGCCCCTGCCGCGATCATCAGAAAGGTGAGCACGGGAGCCGCGACGGCGATCGGGAACTCACCTACCGCGGCGATGACCAATGCCAGCGCGCACAGCGCGACGTGAACCCCCATGAAGACGCGCTTGGATCCGAATCGGTCCGCGAGAACCCCGGCCACCATCTGCGACAGAATGCTGCCGATCGTCATCGTGGCGAAGATCAGCGTATTGTCCCGGGCTGAGAACCCGAGCTGCCGCATGTAGAGCACCAGCGGCTGCCCCAGGAATCCCGCCAGAAACATCAGCAGCGAGTAGTAGGCGCAGTATGTGCGCACCTCGCGCCGGCCCAGGACATGCCGGACGTCGCCGCGCCAGCCCATCCCGGATGCCGGGGGGGTGGCGCGCTCCGGAATGCGCGCGGCCAGCGGTTCGCGCAGGAACTGCAGCAGGGTGACGAACATGAAGACCGCGCAGAACCGCCACACCGCCGGGTCGCGTCCCAGGAACAGGCCGGCCGTCATGCTCACGGCCAGGTAGGCGACACCCCACTGGGCGCGCAGACGGCCGAAAAAGCGGCCGCGCTGGTCCTCCGGCACCACGTCGTAGAGCAGCGGGAACCAGAACGCGGATCCCGCATAGGTCAGGATCATGCACAGCAGCAGCCCGCCGAGCACCGTCCAGACCGCTGGCATCCCTGGGCCGAGCCAAAGCGCGAGGAGCGACGCGATGAGCATCGGAAAGGACGAGGCGAACCAGCACCGAACGAGGAACCGCTTGCGGCCCGCGGGCGGAACCATCAGCGAGAACGGAATCTGCACGGCGTACGTAAGCCCCATCAGCGTGGCCGGCAGCATCGCCTGCAGATCCGACCCGCCCAGCCGCTTGATGAAGAGCGGCGTAATGGCCGAGAAGGCCACGGTCTGCTGCAGGTGGACGCCCACGACCTGCGAGAGATACGCGTAGCGCATGCCGCGGCGCTGCTGCTCGGGGGTAAGCGGGGCACTGGACGGCACGTCAGTCATGGCGAACCGCGATTAGACCACACCCCCGCCCGTCGGCGCCAGACGTTTGTCCCCGGCCCGGCCATGCCCGCCGTGACGCGAGGATCAGCGCCCGTCAGCGAGCCGGGCGATACCCGGAGGCGGGGACGACGGCCCGGTCCACGTCGTGGCCCGGCTGGTAGTACTCGGTGGAGTGGATGGAGGCGTTGGCCACCTCGCGGCCCGTGTTCACCAGCGCATGCGCGACCCCGGACGGAACGCGGAGCATGTGCGGCTCGCTCGCGCGCAGCAGGATCTCCTGCCGCAGCCCCTGGGTCGGAGAGTCGTCGCGCAGGTCCTCCAGGTACACGGTGTACTGGCCGCGCGTCACGCGGATCAGCTCGTCCTTGGTCCCCGCCGGGTGATAGTGGTTCCCGCGCAGATAGCCGGGCTCCGTCTCGATCTCGTAGAAGCTGACGTACGTCGCGGCCTCGGTGCCGTCGAGCCACAGGGTCAGCCGGCCCCGCTCGTCGCTCACCGTCTTCGGGTGGCGCAGGCTCACGCCGAAGATCCCGCCGCGGCCCCGCGAATCCCCGCCGGCGTAGTAGTGCCGGAGGATGTCGATCACGCCCTCCGTGGTCTCGAAGGACGAGCAGTAGCCCTGCCGCGACTGCACCAGCCGGCGAACCGGCTTGGTGGCGTTCGCGGGACAGCCGGCCATGCCCACGACCGAGAGGAAGCCCAGGTCGCCGCCGGAGTCGCCAACCCCCAGCACGGCCGCCGGGTCAATCCCGAGGCGGCCGAGGACCATGCGGAGCGCGAACGCCTTGTCCACGCCGGCCGCGATGACGTCCACGCCGCCGTTCGACGGGTGGATGTCGACGCCGATGTCGCCCAGTTCCTCGCCGATGATCTGCGCGAGATCCGCGACCGACACGCCGCCCGGGTCCGGCACGGCGCAGACCGTCAGGTCGCGACCCGCTTCCAGGTGCCACCCGGGATCCTGCTGGCGCCGGAGCCCCAGCCGGCGGGCCGCCTCCTCCACCGCCTGGCGCTGCTCGGCGCTCAGCAGCGGCTCGAGCGTATCCTGACGCTGGTGGTACAGCGCGGCGCCGCTCTGCACGATCAGCGGATCGTCCGTCGCCTCCAGACCGATCTGCTGCGCCACGGCCTCAAGGTACGGGTGCACGCGCCCGCTGCACAGGATCAACCGGATCTGCCGGTCGCGGATCAGGCGGCGCAGCTCCGCCAGCAGGCCGGCATCGACCGGCTTTCCCTTGCCATCCGTGATGCAGCCGTCCACGTCCGACACGAGCAGTTGAGGCGTCACCGAGATCCCTTTCGCTGGTTCCATCGCAAGCGGCGAGGATTCTACCAGATGGCGACGCAATGAGAAGACGGGCGCAGCGGGCGCTCAGCCGAACGTGAAGTAGAACGCCGCCCCCTGCCCGACGGCGGACTCCGCCCGGATATCGCCGCCGTGCCGGCGGACAATCCGCTGCACGGTGGCCAGGCCGATGCCCGTGCCCGGAAACTCGGACTCGCTGTGCAATCGCTGGAACGCCCCGAACAGCCGCGCCGCGGAGCCCATGTCGAATCCCACCCCGTTGTCCCGGACGAAGAGGACCTCGCGCCCGCCCGCCCGGGTGCGGCCGAACTCGATCCGCGCTTCGGCCGTGCGGCCGGTGAATTTCCATGCGTTGCCCAGGAGATTGACGAGCAGGATCCGCAGCAGGCGCTCGTCGCATTCCGCCCGGACGCCGGGCTCGATCACCACGGTGACGGCGCGGCCGGGCTCGTCCCGCTGCAGATCGGCGGCCACCGACCGGGCCATCTCGCTCGCGTCGACGACCGTCCGGTTGAGCTCGCCGCGCGACGCCCTTGAGAGCGTCAGCAGATCCTCGATCAGCTGCCCCATGCGAACGCAGGATGCGCGGAGGCGATCCAGGTAGGCCAGTCCGGTGGCGCCAAGCTGGCCCGCGCACTCCTCCGCCAGCATCCGGCCAAACCCGTCGATCCGCCGGAGGGGAGCCCGCAGATCGTGCGACACGGAGTAGGCGAACGACTCCAGTTCCCCGTTGATCGCCGACAGCTCGGCCGCCTTCCGCTCGAGCGCCAGATTCGACCGCGCCAGTTCGTCGCGGGCGCCGATCAGGTCAAGGTTCTTCTCCACGGCATCCTCGTACGTGTAGAGCAGGAACTCCAGAATCTCGTGCGCGCCGGCCGCGACCCGGTGCTCCTGGCCCGCGAAGTACACGCCCGACTCGGCACCCGTCGCCCCCGCGCGCCACCGCTCCCGGTTGAGCAGGATGTTCCGGATGCGCGCCAGGAGCCGCGCCTCGCCATACGGCTTGGTGGCGAACGAGTCGGCGCCCGCTTCCAGGCCGCGCAGCACGTCGTGCGGATCCGACAGCGACGTCAGGAGCAGCACCGGAATGTCGCAGGCGCCCGGGTCCGCCTTGATCCGGCGGCACAGCTCGTAGCCGTCCATGTTGGGCATGACGATGTCGCTGACGATCAGCGCGGGGCGGCGCGTGGCGAGGACGCCCAGCGCCTCCTGGCCGTCGGCGGCGACCGACACGGCGTACCCGCCGTCGCGGAGAACGTGCGCCAGCTTGAGCGCCTGGGTCGCGCTGTCCTCGACGACCAGGATCTCGGGCCGATCCGATTCGTCCCCGGCCGGCGGCGTCACGGCGCATCCCGCCTTCGCGCGGTGAGGCCGATCAGAACGGTCGCGATCTGCTCCGGCGGAAGCTGATAGGTCGCCCCGCCTAGGGCCACCGCCTGGCCGGGCATGCCGTACACCACGCACGTGTCGCGGGTCTGGGCGATGGTGGTGGCGCCGAGGTCGCGCAGCGACCGCAGCTCCACGGCGCCGTCCTGGCCCATTCCCGAGAGCAGCACGCCGGCAGCCCGTGCGCCGTGGCCGGCGGCCACCGACCGGAAGAGATAGGAAACAGACGGGCAGAGCCCGTGCTCCGGCGGCGCCGGGCGCAGGAACACCCGCCCGGACCCGTCCACGCCCATCTGCAGCCCGTCCGGCGCCACATAGGCGCACCCCGGCAGGACCGCGGTTCCGTCAGCCGCCACGCTGACCCGCGGACCCGATGTGCCGTTCAGCCAGTCCACCATCCCGCAGACGAACCCGCCGGCCATATGCTGCACAACGACAACCGGCGCGCCGAAGTTCTTGGGGAGGCCGGCCAGAATGGTCTGCAGCGCCGGCGGCCCCCCGGTCGACGCCCCGATCGCCACGAGCCGGATCGGGTCGCTCGCCGCGCTCACCCCGGGCGGGGGCAGAGCCGCACGCTCACGGGGAGCCCGAGGGCGGCGGCGGACCACGCGGACCTCGGCCATCAGCCGGACCGTCTGCCGGATCGCCTCGGCCTCTGCCTCGTATCGCGAATCGGCGAGCCCGTACGGCTTGGGCAGGATCGCCAGCGCACCTTCGTCTATCGCGCGGAACGCCTTTCCGACCTCAGCCGGCTCGTAGCTGGAGGTGACCATGACGATCGGAACGGGGTCGGTTTCCATGATCCGCCGTGTCGCCTCGAAGCCGTCCATGCCGGGCATGTGGATGTCCATGGTGATAACGCTCGGCTTGTGCAGGCGCAGGAACGCCAGCGCCTCATCGCCGGTCCCGACGGCACCCGCCACACGGAGATTGCGATCGCCGCCGATGATGTGCGTCAGCAGCTGGCGCGAAACCGCCGAGTCGTCGACTATCAGCACGTCAATCATGGTGCATGCCCCGCTCCGCGATCCCGCGAGCCCCGCCCTAGATCAGCCGCTCGAGCACGCCCAGCAGCTGGCCTTGGTCGAAGCTGCTCTTGGCCAGGTAGGCATTCGCGCCCGCATCCACTCCGCGCTCGCGGTCCGCCCGCGTTTCGCGGGCCGTCACCAGGACCACGGGCAGCTCCGATAGCGCGTGGTCCGCCCGGATCCGCGCCGTCAGCTCGAACCCGTCCATGCCCGGCATCTCCACATCGGACACCAGGGCGTCGAACACCTCGGTCCTCAGCAGGGACCAGGCGGCCAGCCCGTCCACGCTGGTCGTCACCGCGTAGCCGGCCGATTCGAGGACGTTCTTCAGCAGCATCCGCGACGTGAACGAGTCCTCCGCGATCAGGATCGACCGGGCGGCCCGGCTGGCCGGCCGGGACTCAGGCGCCGGGGCGCCGGCGGCCGGGCGACCCGCCGCGCCCGACGCCGCCGATCGCACGAGGTCGGACACGTTCAGCACGACCACGAGTTCCCCGGTCCCCAGGACCGTGGCGCCGGAGACATTCCGGACGCGCGCGAGGTGCCGTCCCAGCGGCTTCACCAGCACCTCCTGCTCGCCGAGCACGCGATCCACCCGGAACGCGAGGCGCTGCGCGCCGTCGCACACGATGATGGCGGGGAACGACTCGCGCGCGTCATTGTCCGCTACGGTCAGTTCCAGCACGTCGGCCAGTCGCGCCAACGCCACGGTCTGGCCACCCGCCTCAACGGCCGGGCGCCCCTCGATGCTGCGAACGTCGCTCGCACGGATGCGGGACACCCGCTCCACCGCGGCGGTCGGCACCACGAACACCCGGCCGGCCACCTCGGCCAGGATCCCCCGAAACGTCGCCAGCGTCAGCGGGATCACGATCGTGAAGACGCTGCCCTCGCCCGGGGTCGACTCCACGGCAACCCGGCCCCCGACCCGGTCCACCTTCTCGCGAACGATGGCCAGCCCCAGCCCCCGACCCGAGACCTCCGACACCGTCGCGGTGGTCGATACGGCGGATCGGAAGATGAGCATCAGCGCCTCGGGCCGCGCGAGCCGCTCCGCATCCTCGCCCGACAGTATGCCTTCGCGGATGGCGGACGCCGTGACGCGCTCCACATCGATGCCGGCGCCATCGTCGCGAATCTGCAGCTGGACGTTCCGGCTGTCCGTCTGCGAAAAGGTCACCACGATTCGCCCGCACGCCGGCTTCCTCGCGCGCGCGCGCTCGGACGGCGCCTCGATTCCGTGGTCGACGCTGTTTCGCAGGAGGTGCGTCAGAGGGTCCTTCATCTCCTCGAGTATCCGCTTGTCGATCGCGATGTCGTCGCCCTGAACGAGAAGCTCAGCCTCCTTGCCCTGGCTTCGGCACAGGTCGCGGACCATGCGCGGGAAACCGCCCAGGATCGTGGATGCCGGAAGCATCAGCGCCCGCCTGGCGGTCTCAAGCAGGCTGTCGACCATCCGGCCGCCCGTCCGCTCGTCCTCGTTCAGCCGAACGGCCAGAAGGTTCAGGCGGGCGTGGATGTCGCGCGCCTGCCCCATGCCCCAGTCCAGAAGGTCGAGCGCTTCGGGTTCGCCGCCGCGGTCCGGCCGCCCGCCCGCTCCCCGCAGGTCGACGCGCAGCTTACTCCACCGCCGCTGCCAGGGTCCGAAGAGCTCGAGTATCTCCCGCAGGTCGCTGACCCGCTGGCTGGCCGCCTGCTTGACCGACAGAAGCTCCTCCACCTGGAACAGAAGCGCGTCGAGCTTGGCCGTCGAGACGCGAACCGTCTCGGCGGGTTCGGTCGCACGCGCCGGGGCCGGCGGCGCCGCGGGCGGAGGCGGACGGACGGGTTCGCCGGCGGGCGGAGACGCGGCGTCGGGAGGGCAAACCGCCGCCAGCGAGGCGAGCGGCCGAACCAGCTCGGCCACTGCGGCGGCATCCAGCTTCGCGCCCGACACCAGGCTTTCTACCGCATCGACGGCCCGGTGCAGCGCGTCGAACTGCTCTGCGGAGACGGTGCCCGCGCCGCGCTTCCACGCGGACAGCACGCTCTCCAAAGCCTGGCACAGCATCTCGATGGAGGGCATCGACACGGCCCGGGCCGCCCCCTTCAGGCTGTGGGCCTCGCGATAGATGCGCTCGATGATCTCGCGGGAGCGATCCGCGGGGGGGCTCTTCTCCAGCTCGATCAGGCCATGGGAGAGCGCGGCCAGATGCTCCGCGGCTTCGGCGGTGAACGCCGCCATCAGCTCCCGCATGAACTCGTCGTCACGCGCATTCATGGTCATTCATCCCCGCGCCGATCCCGGTCCAGGGCGTCAGCTCCGGTACCGCGACACCATCTCCTCCAGCTTCACGCCCAGCTCGAGCAGGCTCTGCGCGGCCGTCTTCAGCTGGGTCATGCTATCGACATTCTGGGCACTCGCATGCTTGATACTCTCCATGGCCTGGGCCACCTGAGACATCCCGGCCACCTGCTGCCGGCTGGACGCCGCGATCTGAAGCGATGCCTGGGCGGCTTCCTGGATGCTCCCCGCGAGGTTGTCGATCGCGGCTCCGGTCTGCTTCGACTGGACCACGCCGGCCTCGACCGCCTTGCCCCCCTGCTCGGTGGCCATGACCGCCGCGCTCGTGGCCTTCTGGATGTCGGACAGTATTCCGCGCACCTGGCCGGTCGCCTGCTTGGACTGCGCCGCCAGGTTCTTGATCTCCTGAGCCACCACGGCGAAGCCCCTGCCCTGCTCGCCGGCCTTCGCCGCCTCGATGGCGGCGTTCACCGCCAGCAGATTCGACTGCTCGGCGATATCGTCGACCGTCGCGATGATGCCGCCGATCGCCTGGCTCTGCTCGCTGAGCCGGACGATGCCTTCCGCGATCGACTCCATCTGCTGCCGGATCTGGTTCATTCGCTCGATGGTCAGATCGGTGGCATGCCGCCCGGCCAGCGAGACTGTAGCCGCCTCCTGGGAGTTGTCCGCAACCGTTCGGGCCCGTTCGCTGGCCACATTGGACGTCTGCCGGGCCTCCTCGACCGTCGCCGTAGTCTCGCTGACCGCCACCGCCGTTTCGGTCGCATTGGCGGCGACCTGTGCGCTCAAGTCCAGAATGTGCCGGACGGCCGCGCTCAGCACCCCGACGCTTTCCGTGATCTGGGCCGCGTGCGCCTGCAGGGAGCGGTTGGCCTCCTGCAGCGCGCCCTGGCTGCGCTCGATATCGCAGAGCATCTGGTTGAACGCTTCGGTCAGCAGCCCGATCTCATCCCGGCCCACGGGGGGCGCACGCAGCGCGTAGTTCCGCTGCTCCTTCACGGCGCGGGCCGTTTCGGCCAGCGTCATGATGGGGCGCGAAATGGCGCGCTGCCCGCGGTAGGCCACCAGCACCGCCAGCATCGCGGCGCCCACAAACACGCCGCCGGCAATCCCCGCATACGTGCGCAGGCGGGCCCCAAGCTCCTGCAGGTCGGCCTGAACCCAGATCGTTCCGACCGGCATCCGCTCCAGCATGATCGGGCGGACCAGCACCAGGCTGCTGGGCGCGAACCGGTGCCCGACCGGCCCCGGTTCCGGAGGGATCGCCGCTTGAGATCCCTCACGGACATAGGCGGCGAACCGGCTGCCATCCTTCACGTAGATGCACGCCGCCATGACGCTCGGCTTGAACTGCAGCGCCTTCAGGGTCTTCTCGGCGTCACTCGGGGCCGAGAACTGCACCGCCGCCGTGCTATTCTCCCCAATCACGTCAGCCAGGACCGTCAAGTCCCGCACCATGGTCCGGCGGAAGACCACCGCGTCGTACCCCACAAACGCCGAGCAAGCCAGAACCAGCACCGCGGTGCTGCCCAGCAGGATCACCAGCATCAGCTTGCGCTGGATGCGAATATCGCGAAATCGGATCATACCATCACCCCCGTTCAGTGCGTGTCGGTCGGGACGATCTTGCTCACTCGCAGCAACTGCGCACTCATCTTCAGCCCCTTGCGCTGGGCGGCGGCCATGTTGACTTCAAACCGAACATTGTTCCCCTGAAGGAAGAAGCTGATGACGCCGCCCGCAGCGCAGAACCCGTCCGCGTCACCCACCGTCAGCACGCTGGCCTCCCCAAGGGCGGCCAGCGCCGCCGCGACCCGGGCGGACTCCGATTTGCCGATGAACAGCACATGACACGTCTTCAACTCGTCGAGTTCGCGCGACCGGCGGATGACCAAGGCGCGGTTCTTGACGGTCTCGCCGCGCACGATCTCCTCCAGGTAGGAACCGAAAGGATCGTCGCCCAGAATACCGATGCTGATCGGCGTCGCAGGCCCCGGAAACGCCGCGGCTGGCCAGTCTACGAACTGCACGAAGTTGAACAGAAAGGCCGCCTTCACCTGGCCTTCTTTGCTCACTCCGGATTCGGCCCGCGCGGCAGTCCCGCCGAGACTGCCAGAGCCGGCCACCGCCAGAAGGAGCGCGATCAGCAGCACCCGCCAGCGCCGGCTATTCACAGCGCCGCGCCCGGCGCACAGCAGAATATGTGTCATGGATTTCATGGCGAGAAGGTGATGCAAGCATTGAACTCACGACGCAGCCGCATGTTTTCGCCGCCGGACGGACTGATCCGCCCCCCATTGCCCGGCGCGGCCCTGCTGGTGGTGCAGCCATTCCGCGCACCCAGCACTAACGCGCCGAATACGGACATCCTGCTCTCTGCCGTCTTCATTGCCGCTGCTGCCTTTCAGAAGTGGGTGATCATACTCAGGTAGACCCGGCGAGCATCCCTCCCAATGTGCCCGGACTGCGGACTGTCCATGTTGAATGTCGGCGGAGGAACATCGTCGTCCAGAAGATTCTTGGCGACAAGTTTGACCATAACGTCTTGTGTGAACTTGTAGCTCAGAGCCGCGTCCACCAGCGCACGCGAGTGGTCGTAGATCGGGTGCTGGATGCCTGCTGAATTGTCGATCCCTCCGGGGTTTGCGATGTAGTACAAGTCGCAGATCAACCGATCCGAGAGGAATTCCGATTTCAGATTCACCTTCACCTGCTGATTTGGGTAACGGACAACATCACGATTGTCGATATCCACCAACTCGTAGCCTGTGTTCAGATACAGATCATCGGTCACCGCGTACGACACAACGGCTTCGCCTCCATCGACATATTCGGGGCCGTCTATATTGACATAGCTTCCGACCCAGCCAACGGTCTCGACAACGTGGTCCCAGCCCTCCGGTTGCACGTAGCCGTCGTCACGCTTGAACCATATCCAGGAGAGACGATCCCTGTACGTGTTGTGGAAGAAGTTGAGGAATAGGTCCACGCGCTGTTCGGGGAACTTCTTGATGTAGTTCAGTTCGATGCTCTCCAGGGTCTCGGGCTTGAACTCGGGCAGTCGCTCAAACCCGCCATCGGCGAGCACGTTGTCAAACAGGTCTCGCCAGTTGTACATGGCTGGCTCCGGAAAGCGAAAGCCCTTCTGATAGGACAACTTTACTGTATCGTTCCTCCCCAACTCATACACGAGCCCTGCGCGAGGCGACCAATGATCAAGATCGTCGGGCGTAAAGGGCGGCGGCGTCACGCCGGCAGCAGAGTTGAACGTTTGATAGGTCCCTTGGAATATCTTGTCGTAGCGGAGTCCGGTATAGGCCGTCAGTTTCTCGGTCAGCACAATGACGTCCTCAGCAAACACTCCCATGGAGATGTACTCTCCGGTCGCGTCATTGCCTGGGCCGATCAGATCGTCGGGGCGGAATATCTGTTCCATGCTGTTCATGTCGCGGCGGCCCACCGCAGTCCCCAATGCGATGCGGTTCCTCTCGATCGCTTCCGTTCGATAGATCACTTTCCCTTCGACGCCCAGTTCGTCTCCCCCGCTCTTGTCGCCCAGCGTAAAGGCCGGTAGCGTGTTGGCTGACCACAGGTAGTATTCGTCGAACAGCTCTCCCGCCAGGATGTATTCCAGAGAGTTGGCGCCGTCCAGTTCCTGCAGATACTTGCCCTGCCAGAGCATATACTGGCTGTGAACGTATCCCTGTTCGTTGAATGAGAACATGTCCTGCTGTGTCTGACCAAAGATCACGTGGGCCTTCAAGTTTCCATGATTCAAGTAAGTCGCAATTCGGTAGTTATCGCCGACGAATCGAAATGGCCTGGCCGTTCGGATCATCGCCTTCGTGTCGAAGTTGCCGAGTTGCGACGCCCATGCTTGGTTGGCCTGGGAGCTCTCGTAATCCCACTCATCGTCGGCCTCGAACCCAGAGGCTGTGAAGTAGGCGGCGTGTATATACAGATCCTTGCCGCGTCCGTAGGCGAATCCGTATCCTCCTTCGACTTTCCTCAGGTCATCCATGAACCCGTATTCGGCGCTTGTCATCACCCCCGCATCGTCAGTCCCGTTGCGAGGGGTCACGTTGATGACCCCATCGAAGGCGCCGCTGCCGTGCACGATCGCGCCGGGGCCCGCTATGACTTCCAGGCGCTTGATGTCCCCCAGCACGGGCGTGGCGACGCTCTCCAGCATGCCGAAATGCACTCGATGGTTGACGTTGTGTCCGTCAATCAGGAGCAGGGTTCGCCACGTGTTCTCGCTTGTGATGCCGCGCCCCCCTATCTGAAGCCCCTCACGTGGGCTTCCTCCCAGCGCGAAGGTGGGGCACTTCAACTCGACAAGGTCGCCAAGCGTTCGAATGGGCGCGGTCTCAATGTCCGCTGCATCGAATGTTTGGGAGAAGCCGGGGTTCTTCTCGGTTTCGATCTCAAAGAAGCTGGCGGACGATAGGACGTCGATCTTCATGAGCTCGGCGATGCTCAGCTTCTTCAGTTCCGTGGCTTTCGAGTCCTGCGGCGCCGCCGCGGCCCTCGTTTCACGGTGCGTCGGTTCCTCTGCCTGGCCGACCGTGACCCCTGCCGCCAGGAGCACGGCGCACAGGCCGTCCAGCGCCGCCAGACGTCCGGCCCCAAGGATCCGCGTGTTCCCCAACTGCCGCTCCCCGCTGCCGTGATGGCTGTTCATCATCGTCCTCCTGCTGTTCGTGCTCGCGGTCACACCCGGTGGAACGCCACCAGTTCCTGAAGCTTCGCGCTCAGCTCGCGCAGGTTGTCGGCGGCCGACTTGAGCTGGGCCATGCTGTCCACGTTCTGGTTGCTGGCCTGCTTGATGCTCCCCATGGCCTGCGCCACCTGCGTCATGCCGGCCACCTGCTGCTGACTGGACGCCGCAATCTGCAGCGCGGCGTTCGCCGCCTCCTGAATGCTCCCGGCGAGGGCTTGTATCGACTCGCCCGTCTGTCGCGACTGGGCCAGTCCGGATTCGACGGCCTTGCTCCCCTGCTCGGTGGCCATCACCGCCGCGCTCGTCGCCCTCTGGATGTCGGAAAGGATGCCCCGAACCTGTCCGGTCGCCTGCTTCGACTCGGCGGCGAGGTTCTTGATCTCCCGGGCGACCACCTCAAACCCCCTGCCATGCTCGCCCGCCTTGGCCGCTTCGATCGCTGCATTCACGGCCAGCAGGTTGGACTGCTCGGCAATGTCGTCCACCGTCTCGATGATGGTCCCGATCGCCTGGCTCTGCTCGCTCAGCCGCACGATGCTCTCCGCGATCGCCTCCATCTGCTGGCGGATGTCGTTTATCTTCGCTACGGTCAAATCCGTGGCCTGACGGCCGGCCAGTGAAACCGTCGCCGCCTGCTGGGAGTTGTCCGCCACCATCCTGGCCCGCTCGCTGGCAACCTTGGATGTCTGCCGGACCTCCTCAACGGTGACCGTGGTCTCGCTGACCGCGGCGGCCGTCTCGGTCGAACTGGCGGCAACCTGGGAGACGGACGTAGAGATCTCACTCGCCGCCGCCGCCAGCACGTTGGCAGACTCGGAGATCATGCCTGTCAGCCGCCGAAGGTTGTCGAGCATGGCCGCAAACGCATGGCCCAGCTGGTCACGCGAAGACTGCGGCTTGATCGGAACGCTCAGATCACCCTCGGCAATCCGGCCGGCGACGCGGGCCATCTCCCGCTGGAACCCGGCCATCCGCCTGAACGCCTGCAGCAACACCCCCGCCTCGTCCCGGCGCATCTCGCTCGGAATCTCGACCGAGACGTCCCCCGTGGCCAAGCTCTCGGCTATGGCGGTCGTGGCGTTGAGCGGGCGGGTAATGTTGCGGGCCAGCGCCAACCCGATGACACACACGACGGCGATCGCCAGGGGGATTCCGTACCGGATTGCCGCCAGGGCCGCGCGCGAGCTGGCGTGCGACTCCCGGGTCCGCTTCGCCAGGACCGCTTGCTCCTCCTCGCTCATATCGCTCGTGATGGCACGGATCTGGTTCATCAACCGGCTGCCCACGCCCTCGGAAGCGAACCGTGCCGCCCCATCCAGCCCCCCCTCCGTGCGAGCCTTCACGCCCTCCGCCAGCCGTGCAAACCGCTCGCGAACGATGGGCGAGAGAGAGGTGAGCCGCCGCTGCTGGTTCGCTTGGCCGGCCGTGAGCTGGAGCAGGTAGGACAGGTTGTCCTCTGCCGCTTTCACCGCCGCCGCGTAGCTCTCCAGGTAGCGGGAGGCGCCCGTCAGCAGATATCCCCGCTGCAGCGTCTCCGCCTGGTACAGCTCCGCGAGCAGGCTCGCGATCTTGCCCTGAACGCGCTGCGATTGCTCGACCCCCTCCGCATCGACGATCAGCCGGCTCGTGGCCCGATGGGACTGCCCGCCTACGATCACCAGGGCGGCCAGCGACAGCCCCAGCACGATCCCGATCTTGGTTCCGATGGTCTGTCTCATGATCGCGATCCTCCGTCGGCCAACGCTCACTTGTCCGGGCTTGCCCACTGCTGGCCCCACCCGGCGTACAGATCGGCTAGGAACTGCTCCCACTCGACTCGCGACCGCGACGGCGGAAACGGGTTCGGCGCAAGCGGCCGGGAGGACGCCCACACCACATCAAACTGGCCGTCGGCACGGATCCGGCCGATCCGCGCCATCTTGCTGGTGTGCCGCGTGGCCAGATCGATCGTCACCCGCCCTTCCGGCGCGGCGAATGTCTGCCCGCCCAGCGCCGCGCGAACCGCCACGGGATCCGCCGAGCCGGCCGCGCGAACCGCCTGCGCCCACAGGTGGACGCCGAAGTAGGCCGCTTCCATCGGATCGTCGATCACGCGATTGCGGCCATACGTCTCCCTGAACCGTTCGACAAACGCCCGGTTCTCAGGCGTGTCGACGCTCTGGAAGTAGCTCCAGGCGCAGTAGTCGCCGACCATCTGCATCCCACGCATGCTTCGCAGTTCGTCCTCGGCAATGCTGAATGACACCGTGGGCAGGCGATCGGGCGTCAATCCCATCGCGCGCAGATCCTCGAAGAACCCGATGTTCCCGTCGCCGTTGATGCAGTTGAAGACCACGTCCGGCTTTGCCTCGGCGATCTTGGCCACCACCGCCGTAAAGTCCGACCGGCCCAGAGGCAGGCACTCGTCGCCGACGACCTCGCCGCCCAGTCGGGCCACCTCCGCCGTGATGATCGCGTGGGCCGTTCGAGGAAACACGTAGTCCGAGCCGACGAGAAAGAACCGGCGGGCCTTGAGCTCACGGAAGCACCAGTCCACCGCCGGCAGCAGCTGCTGGTTTGGCGCCGCGCCGGTGTAGACGATGTTGCTGGACTGCTCCACCCCCTCGTACTGCACCGGGTAGAACAGCAGGTGATCGTGCCGCTCGAAGACCGGCTTCACCGTCTTGCGGCTCGCTGACGTCCAGCACCCGAACACCACGCTGACTCGCTCTGCGGCGATCAACCGCTCGGCCTCCCGCGCAAACGTCGCTGAATCCGACCGGCCATCCGCAACCACCACTTCGAGCCGCCGCCCCAGCACCCCGCCACGGTCGTTGATCTCGCCGATGGCCAGCAGGGTCGCGTCGACGACCGCCTGCTCGCTGATCGCCATCGTTCCCGTCAGTGAGTGGAGCACGCCCACCTTGATGGGCGCGATGTCGGGCGCGCGTCCGCAGCCGCACGTCGCGCACAGGATGGCGGCGGCGGCCAAGCCGGAACGGATCGCGCTCATGTCAGGGGACCTCCTCATTGACGATCAGCTTCTCGGCAGCCAGCAGCCGCTCGGCGTCGAGGATCACCAGGTCCCCGTCGGCCACGCCGCGCAGGAACTCCTCGCGGACGCCCGTCAGCGTCGGCAGCTCCGGCTGGATGTCCCGCACGGCGACCACCCGCGAGCCCACGACGGCGTCCGCCAGGATCCCCACTTCCGCCGAGTCTGCCCGCAGCACGATGACCCGCGATGAAGGCCCCGCGTCGGCGCGCGGCAGGTCAAACAGCCGTCTGACATCGATGACCGAGATGATGTGCCCGCGGACGCTGATGATGCCCGCCACGAACGGCGGCGCACAGGGTAGCTCGGCGAGATGCTTCAGCGGCAGCACCTCGCCGACCCATGCACACTCCACGGCATGGCGCTCCCGGGACACCCGAAACTCGACGACGCTGATGGTGAGGCCGTCGTCCTCCGGACCGGACGGATCCACCTTCCGCGCCAGCGCCACCGCGCGGCGCCGCAGCACGGCCGACATCTGCTGGCGGGTCCGAGAGGATCCCGCATCGAGGATCTGCCTCACGGCATCGAGGCGGCGGTGAACGTCGGGCCAGTCGATGCCGCCGACCGCTTCATGTGGCGACCCGGAAGCCGTCATGTCTCACCCTCCCGATCCATCATCGCCCGCACCGTCTCCGCCAGGCGCCCGGCCGTAATCCCATCGGTTTCGGGCATCACCGCATCCGCCGGCTGCTTCTCGAGAATCGCGCGCGCATGAGCAAAGCACCGGTTCGCATCGCCGCTGCGGCCTTGTTGCCGGGACAGGGCTCCGAGGGCGTAGTAGCCCAGCGCGTAGTCGGGATCCAGATAGAGGACGCGCCGAAGCACCGTGCGCGCCTCGTCAAGCCGGCCCAGCTCCTGAAGAACGACGGCGCGCATGAACTGAGCCCCCGGGTTCATCTTGTTCGCGGACACCGCCCGGTCGCACCACTCCAGCGCCTCGGTGAGCCGGCCCAGGTTGGCGCACGCTCGCGCCATCAGATCCATGGCCTGCGCGCAGTCCGGCTCAAGCTCCAGAGCCGAGGCCGCCAGCATCATCGCCTCCGCCGAGCTGCCGACGGCCAGCAGCCGACCGGCCTCCGACAGCACCCCGTCGGATCGCGGAGGCTGCGCCGGCTCGCGCGCCGACGCGGTCGCCGGACACACCGGCTTCGCGGCCGGCCGCGGGAGGAAGGACCCGCAGGGCGCTTCACGAGGCTCGACACACGTCGCCGCCCCCGCACCATCCTTCCGGAAGAGCGTGGTCCCCGGGAACGGAGTCGGCGCAAACAGCGGGAATAGCGCCAGCGAGGCTTCGCACGCGCTGGTCAGCAGCCAGCCGCCATCCGTGAGGCAGCAGTGAAGCCGCCGGATCACCTGCTGGCGGACGGAGTCGGAAAAGTACATCAGGACGTTGCGGCACAGAATCACATCCATGGCGTTCGTATTGTTCAGGAGCGCCGGGTAGACGTCCTCCGCCAGGTTCAGATATTCGAATGTCACCATCGACCGGTAGCGGGGAAGCAGGGCGTAGGACTCCGGTCCCACCTCCGTGAAGCACGTGTCGCGGATCGCCAGCGGCGCATTCCGGAAGGACCACGGCCGGTAGATCGCCTGCCGTCCCTTGCGCAAGGCGTGCGGGTTGATGTCCGTTGCCAGGATCGTCACATCCCACGCCTTCAGGTCGTCCAGCAGACGGCTCACGATGATGGCCAGCGAGTAGGCCTCCTCGCCCGTCGCGCAGCCCGCGCTCCAGAGCCGGAGCCGCCGGGCTCCGCCAAGCCGCGCCCGGATCAGCCCCGGCAGAACCGACTGCTCCAGCGCCTCCAGCGAGCGGGCATCGCGGAAGAACGTGGTTTCTCCCACCGTCAGATGCGAGGCGAGCACCTCGATCTGCAGCCGCGACAGCGACTCGGACGCCAGCCACTCGGCACAGGCGGCCGAGTCCGCGAACCCCAAGTCCGCCGCCGCGCCGGCCAAGCCGCGCGCGAGGTCGCCCCACCGCTCCTCGGGGAAGTACAGCCCCAGCCGGTCGTGAATGACCTCGCTGAGGCGAGCCAGATCCATCGCCTGTCCAGCCGTTGTCACAGGGCCTCCGCTCCCACAGGCTCCTCGGCGCCCGCGCCCACGACGCGCGCCAGCGACTCCATGTCGGCCGGCCTCAGCAGCCGCTCGATGTCGTGAACCAGAACCAATCCGTCCGCCTGTGACAGGAGCCCCTGGACGGACCCGCCGGATCCCATCGCCCCGGCCGGCGCGATGCCGCAGTCCGGGACAACCACGACCCCGACGACCTCGTCGACCACGAGGGCGACGAGGCCGCAGGCCAGACGAATCACGACCAACCGATCGGACGGCTCGACCTCCCGGTCGGGAAGATGGACCAGACGGCGCAGGCTGATGACGGGCACGACGACACCCGCCATATTGACCGCGCCGACCACGGCCGGCGGGGCCTCGGGTATCGGCGTGATCTCCACGGCCCACGATACGTGCTCGACGGCGTCGAGCGGCAGCGCGTGTTGCTGCCCCCCCGCGCCGAACTGCAGCAGCGTGGTCGGCTGACCCATGATCGCTCGCCTCCGATCGCATGCCGGACCCACTCGTCGATGAAAGGGCTTTGCGCTACGCGCCAACCGGCGCACCGCAACGCCCGCCCCGTGAGGCCGATTCTTATGCCCGGTCAACTCCGAACGCAAGCCCAAAAGCGACAAAAACCTGACGGTCCGGCGAATCTGTCTCATTACGCCCGGTTGGTGCGCGGATGGGCATGTGGCATACTGCCCTCCCCTCCGCACGCGAAGCGGAGACTCTCGAAAGGAAACCGCCATGCGAACGAACGGCGATGCGAGCGGATCGATGCGGGAATGGGGCATACCGGTTCGGGCGCCGGTCGGCGGAGGCCCGTATGCCGGACGGGACGCAACCGGAGCGCCCTGCCTGTACGCCGTCATGGGACAGGAATCGTCGCGGGCCGACATGTTCGTGCTGCAGATCGATGCGGAGACCGGCGCCTGCCGCCGCTTCGACCCGCCGTCGGGCGTGTCCGGCGCCAGGCCCGTCCTGTGGAGCGAGCGATGGCAGCGGCTGTTCATCGCCGGCTCCGGGCAGGAACACGCGGCGACACACGACTCCGGATGGGTCCTGCACCTCGACCCGCGGTCGGGGATCCTCGCGTCCTCGGGCCCGCTGCGGCCGGGCGCCAGCATGGCGCCGTGCAGCATCGCCGAAGCGCCGGACGGCACCATCTACGTCGGCTGCCACCCGGACGACTCGCTCTTCTCGTTCGATCCGGCCACAGGCGCGGTGCGCGACTGGGGGCGCATGGACGACACGGAGCACTACTTCTACGTCGCGTGCGGCGCGGACGGAACCGTCGCCGGGCTCGCCAAGATGACCCGCCCCCACGTCATCGCGTTCGATCCCGCCACCGGCGAGCGCCGAGCCATCGGCCCGATCGCCGACACGGACGCTGGAACCGGCCGCGTGGAACTGATCACGGGCGCGGACGGCCTGCTCTACATCGACAGTCACGAAGGCGTGTTCGGCGTCCGCGGCCTCGGGGCCGTTCCGGTGGCGGCACGCCCCGCCCCCGCCGCTCCAGCCACACTCCCGGACGGGTCGCGCTTCCGGTTTCTCGACGGCCACGGCGAGAAGGCTCACGCATGGCGGATCATCGAAGTCCGAAGCCCGTCCGGACGCCAGCGCGTCCTGCACCTCGACTACCAGGCGGACGGCGCGGGCATCTACATCGTCCGGGCCGGGCCCGACGGCCGCGTCTATGGCACGAGCGTGCTGCCCATGCACTTCTTCACGGCAGACCCGGCCACGGGGGAGCTGTCCGACCACGGCGCCTGCAGCACCGCCTCCGGCGAGGCGTACTCCATGGACTGGCTCGACGGGAAGCTCTACCTGTGCGTCTACACGCACGCCCTCCTCTGCGAGTACGACCCGAAGCGGCCCTACTCGTTCTCATCGCTCCGCGAGCGAAACGGCGAAGCCGTGCTCCTGCACGGCGAGTGGGATCCGTCCGGATCGCTCCGGTTCCGGTTCGGACCAGACGACAACCCGCGCCAGCTCGGACGCATGGACGCCATCGCCTACCGCCCGCGCGACATGGTCGCCGGGCCGGCGGGCAAGGTGTGGGTCGCGTCGATGCCGGACTACGGGATGTGGGGCGGCACGCTGTCTTGGTACGACCCGAAGGCGGACCGGTTCGGCGGCGCCCACCGCCATATCATCCGCGACTGCAGCCCCGTCTCGATCGCCCACCTGTCCGGCCCGGACCAGCTCGTGGTCGGTTTCTGCATCTACGGCGGGAGCGGGACGAACCCCAAGGCCCGGCGGGCCGGGTTCGCGCTGTGGGACCCGCGGGCCGACCGCGAGGTCTGGCAGGGCGACCTCGGCATGGACGTCATCGGCGTCATGGACCTCGAGGATGCGGGCAACGGGCTAGCCTACGCCATCGTGCACCCGGCCCCGGAGACAGTCCTGCAGGCGGATCTCATGCTCATCGACTTCGCGAACCGCCGGATCGTTGACCGCGCTCCGCTCGCCAGCGTCGCCGGCTGGCCGCTCGAGGTATCCTTCCAGCGGGACGATCGATATCTCTACGGGGCCACGCGCGAGGGCGTGTACCGCGTGCCGCTTGGAACCACGCGCATCGAGGTGCTCTGGCGCACGACCCGAGCGAACGGCCCGACCGCCGGCGGCGCCCTGGTCAACGGCCGCTACTTCTTCGGCTGCGAGGCGAAGCTCCGCTCGGTCCGCGTTTCGAACTGACCGGGTCCCCCTCGCTGTAGTAGCATTCCGCGCAGCATGCATGCATCAGATGCGACAGCCGAAGCGCCCGGCCGGCCAGCTCTGCTCCGGTCCGCGAGGCGCTACCTCCTGGTCGGCGCCGGAAGCGCGGTTACCGACCTGTCCATCTACGCCGCCCTGATCCGGATCGCCGGGTGGGACCCCCTTCTGGCCAACCTGGTCAGCCGCCCGTGCGGAGGCCTGTTCAGCTTCGTGATGAACAAGACGTGGACCTTCGGCCGGCGGGAGATGCGCGGCACCGGGCGGCAGGGGCTTCGCTTCCTCTGCGTCTGGATCGGCGCCTACGCCCTGTCCGAGGGGCTGGTCGCCCTGTTCACCCGCGGCGGCGGCTTCTCTCCCATGGTCGCCAAGGTCGCGGCCGAAGCCGTCGCCGGCACCTGCATCTTCCTGAGCCATCGGCTCTGGACGTTTCGCGTCAGCTGAACGCCACCGGCGGCACCGATCGGAACCTGCGGAGGGACATCATGATCGAGCGGGTGTTTCGAATACGCGAGCGCGGGTCCTGCATTCGCACGGAAATCCTGGGCGGGGCGACGACGTTCGTCACCATGGCGTACATCATCGTCGTGAACCCGGCGATCCTGGCCTTCGCGGGCATACCGGCTGGCCCCAGCACGGTCGCCACCATCCTGACGGCCGTGTTCGGGTGCCTGCTGATGGGGGTGCTGGCCAACCGCCCGATCGCGGTGGCGCCCTACATGGGAGAGAACGCCTTCATCGCGTTTGGCCTCGCGGCGATGGGCATCGGCTGGCAGCTGCGCCTCGGAGCGGTGTTCGTCAGCGGCCTGCTCTTCCTGCTGATCACCCTGTTCCGCATCCGCGCCTGGCTGGCCCTCTCGATCTCGACGAGCATGAAGCACAGCTTCGCGGCGGGCATCGGCCTGTTCCTCGCGTTCATCGGGCTCTACGAGACGGGGATCGTGACGAGCTTCGTCGCCGGCATGCCCGCGCAGGCGCTCGCCGCGGCGCCGGGGGGGCTGCTGCGGGCTCCCGACGTGCCGGTGAAGATCGGCAGCCTGCATGACCCCCAGGTGCTGCTGGCCGTGCTCGGCTTCCTTCTCATCATGATCCTGCTCTGCCGGCGCGTGCCCGGCGCCCTGCTGCTCGGCATCGCCGCGACAGCCGCGCTCGGATGCCTCATGGGCTTCGGGCAGGCGCCGCGCGCCGTGGCCGCCCTTCCGTTCACGGGCGACTACTCGCTCGCCCCGATCGCGCTCCAGCTCGACATCGCCGGCGTCCTTCGCCTGAGCTTCCTCCCGGTCCTGCTGACCCTGTTCCTGATGAGCTTCCTCGACACGCTCGGAACGCTGGTGGGCGTCGGCGCGGCCGGCAACATGCTGGACGACAAGGGCAACTTCCCCGACATCGAGAAGCCCATGCTCGTGGACGCGGTCACCTGCATGTTCAGCGGCCTCGTGGGCACGTCCACCAGCGGCGCGTACATCGAGTCGGCCACGGGCATCCGCGAGGGCGCACGCACGGGCCTCGCGGCCGTCGTCACGGCGGGGCTCTTCGCGCTCTCGCTCTTCTTCATCCCCCTGGCCGAGCCGCTCCAGCACCTGCGCTACGCATACGGCCCCGCGCTGGTCGCGGTCGGCGTCCTGATGCTCGGCTCCGTCCGGCGCATCGACTTCGAGGATCTGACCGAGCTCGTTCCCGCGTTCGTCACGATCGCGCTCATGCTGTTCACGTACAACATCGCAAATGGCCTCACGGCCGGACTCGCGATCTACCCCGTCCTGAAGCTGGCATCCGGCCGCTGGCGCGAGCTGAACGCCGGCTCGATCGTGCTGGGGCTGCTCTGTCTCGTCTACTACGTGTTCGGCCTGCCGCACTGAGAGATCCCCCCGCCATGAGCAAACCCAACATCCTCGTCTTCATGACCGATCACCAGCGGGGCGACACGGTTTTGCCCGAGCACCCGGCGATCACTCCCGCCCTCACGCGCTTCGCGGCGGAGGGCGTGACCTTCACCAACGCCTTCTGTCCCTCCCCCCACTGCTGTCCCGCGCGGGCCACGTTCTTCACCGGCTTGTACCCGTCCCGCCACGGCGTATGGAACAATATCTGCAACGACCAGGCTCTGAGCCGGGGCCCCAAGCCCGGCGTGCGCCTCTGGAGCGAGGACCTGGCCGCGGCCGGCTACGCGCTCGATTTCTCGGGAAAATGGCATGTCAGCGTGGATGAGTCTCCGGCGGCGCGCGGCTGGACCGAGCGATTCGTCAGCGCCGCGGCCGGCGCGGTACACGGCCCGAGCTGGGACTACTACCGGAAGCTCGCCGCCCAGCCGGAGCCGGTCGAGCGCGGCGAGGGCGGAATCCTGCGGCCCGGCTACGGCCGCACCGTGCTGTACGGCACGCGGGCGGCCGAGCGCCCCGAAGACCATGACGAGCAGACGGTCGCGCGAGCCATCGAGGCGATCGACGCTCGGAAGGCGGGCGGCGATCCCTGGTGCCTGTATGTCGGGCTGATCGGCCCGCACGACCCCTACTTCGCGCCCGCGCGGCATCTGGACCGCTACCGGCTCGCCGACATTCCGCTGCCCGCCAGCCACGCCGATCGGCTCGACGACAAGCCCGGCATCTACCGGCGCATGCGCGATCAGATCTTCGGCCAGCTTTCGGAGCGCGAGTACCGGGAGGGCGTCCGCCACTTCTGGGCCTACTGCTCCTATCTCGACGAGCTCTTCGCCCGCGTCCTCGGCGCGCTCGCCCGGAGCGGCCAGGCGGACAACACGCTGGTCCTCTACTGTTCCGACCATGGCGACTACTGCGGCGACCACGGCCTGTTCGCCAAGGGCATCCCCTGCTTCCGCGG